>JBBQCM010000023.1:0-65272 GCA_038318725.1 Chthoniobacterales bacterium | reverse complement strand
CCGCAGGGGACCTGAACACCCGCCATGCACCGCCGCTCCACCTCCCCGGCCACCGTTCCAAAACCTCACGCGACGTTCCTCACTCAAGTAATGATGAAACTCACTTTTCCTGTTGCCAAACAGCCAGCCATATCAACGACCTCAAGCTCAGAGACCGCGGAGGCTGCCGCGGTAGCTGCGAGGGTGGAGCGAAGAAGCAGGCGACGGAACGTAGGACAACGCCACGTCCGAACGAGACAGGTTCGAGCCAGAATAGCAGCTACCGTGACAGCCGGAGCGGTTCTCTGCAGCGCCATTGTTAGGCCGATTCATGGTGTCTCCCATCTCCAGACTAATCCGTCGTTCGGGTCAACAACCTCTCCGACTCGTCGAAAACCACATTTGGTCAAGACTCGCGTCGAGGCATTCGGTTCCGGGAGAGTGTGCGCTCGGACAACGCGAACCTGCTCGTGGCTAAAGGCGTGGCTCACCAGCGCGGCGGCTGCTTCGGTCGCGTAACCCTTGCCCTGATGCTCGGGCGCCACACCGTAAGCAATCTCAACCGCGCCGTCGGCTCCAGGAGGCCCCGTGAAGCCACACTTGCCGATGACGCCCTCGGTGGCCCGATGCAACAGCACAAAACCATGAACCCATGGATCGATTGAACTCGAACCGTCCAGTAATGCCAGCCATGCTGGTGAAACCTCTGCCCCCTCGTGCGGCTGCATTTGCTCGATAGACACGCGTGCCTCCTCGCGAGTCTGGGCGACCAACTTTAGACTATGTGTTTCGAGGTGCGTGCTGCTCATAGTAGAGGAAGCGGACGCGGAGGAGGGTGGTGGCGGCGAGGGAGAGGGCCGTATCGCGCCGGAGAGTGAAGAGCTGGCGGTCGGCGCCGGAGGCGGTGCTTCCGCTGGCATCGACGATGGCGAGCTGGGCGGCGGTGCGGGTGAGGGGGGGCGGCGGCGTAGAGGTAGGTGGCGTTGCCGCCGATGTGGGCGGCGCTGACGGTGGGAGCCTGGCGGGCGAGGCCGATGGTGCGGGTGTCGTCGAAGCGGCGGAGTTCGCCGCTTTCCCACTCGTAAGCGGTGAAGACCTAGAGGCGCTGGGCTTGGGTGATGGTGGTCTTATCGAGGCCGCTGATGACGCGGTATCCGCCGCGGAGCTGGCGCTCCAGCTCATCAAGGGCGGCGCGGCGGATGAGGGTGGCGGCGGCGCGGGCGCCTTCGGCGGGGTCGATGTCGGCGTCGGCGGTCTTGAGGGCGGCGAGGTCGGCGGGCCGGAAGGGCTGCCGGGGGCGGGAAAATGGTAGCGCGGCCTTTCGGTGGCTGCTAAAGAACGCGCCCCTATGCGACTCCTTGTCACCGGCGGCTGCGGTTTTATCGGCAGCAATTTCATCCGTTACGTTCTCGATCATTACGGGACGACGATGATCACGAATGTGGATGCGCTGACCTACGCGGGCAATCTCGCCAATCTCTCGGGCGTGGCGGAGCAGTATGGGGAGCGCTATGAGTTTCTGGGGGCGGACATTTGCGATGCGGCCAGGATCGACGCCGCGCTGTCCCGGCATCAGTTCTCGGCGGTGATCAATTTCGCCGCCGAGTCGCATGTCGATCGCTCGATCGATTCGCCGGGGGATTTCATCCACACGAATGTGGTGGGCACCTCCACCCTGCTGAATGCGGCGCGGAGGCATGGCGTCCGGCGTTTCGTGCAGATCTCGACCGACGAGGTCTATGGCTCGCTCGGGCCCGAGGGGAAGTTTTCCGAGACCTCGCCGCTCGAACCCAGTTCGCCGTACTCGGCGAGCAAGGCTTCGGCCGATCTGCTCGCGCTCGCCTATCATCACACCTATGGCCTGGAAGTCGTGATCACGCGCTGCTCGAATAACTACGGACCCTATCAGTTTCCCGAAAAGCTCATCCCGCTGATGATCATCAACGCGCTCTCCGACCAGCCGCTGCCGGTCTATGGCGATGGGCTGAACGTGCGTGACTGGATTCACGTCGAGGATCACTGCGCGGCGATCTTTTCCGCGCTGATAAATGGGAAGGCGGGCGAGGTTTATAATGTCGGCTCGGATGGCGAGATGCGAAATATCGACGTGGTAAGGATGATCCTGGGACACCTCGGCAAGCCCGAGAGCCTCATCAACTATGTCCCCGACCGGCTTGGGCACGACCGCCGTTACGCCATCGATTCCTCGAAGGCGCACCGCGCCCTGGAATGGAAACCCCGGCACCGTCACGAGCCGGGCATCCGCGAAACCATCGACTGGTATGTCCGCAACCGCGAGTGGTGGCAGCCGCTGCTGAAACGCTGAGTCATGGCGCGCAGAATCGTCATCATCGGCAGTGGCGGGCGGCTCGGCTCGGCGCTGCTGCGTGAATGGCGCGCGGCGGGCGATGAGGTTATTGGCTTTAATCGCGCGCTGCTCGACATCGGCGACTTCAAGCAGGTGCATGAAACGCTCGGTGAACTGGAGTTCGACGCTCTCGTGAACTGCGCGGCGCAGACGAACGTGGATCGGTGCGAGACGGAGCCCGCCGAGGCCTTTCTGCTCAATAGCAAAGCCGTCGCCACCATCGGCGACGTCTGTTCGCGCAAAAAGGCGCGGTGCGTTCACATCAGCACGGACTACGTTTTCGACGGCGAAAAACGCGCGCCCTACACCGAGCAGGACGAAGCATTGCCGATCAGCGTCTATGGTGCATCCAAGCTCGGCGGCGAGCGCTGCCTGCACGCCGTTTCAGACAAACATCTCGTCGTGCGTGTCTCGTGGGTCTTCGGGCCGGATCGTCCGAGCTTCGTCGAGCAGATTCTGCAGCGCGCCCTCGAGCACGAAACGGTCGAAGCCATTGGCGACAAGGTCGCCGTCCCGACTTATACGCTCGATGCCTCACGCCTCCTGCGCCCGCTGCTCGATGAGGTTTCTTTCGATGGAGTGATGCACTTGTGCAACGCTGGTTCCTGCACCTGGCAGGAGTATGGTCAGCATGCCATCGACTGCGCGCTCGCCGCCGGTGTCCCCCTCAAGGGGCGCAGCGTCGGCGCTTTGAAAATGGCCGAACTGAAAGCCTTCATCGCGCGCCGCCCGGTCTATACTGCGATGAGCACCGCACTGCTCCAGCGTTCCACGGGTCTCACGCCCCGCCCGTGGCAGGAAGCGGTGGAGGAATACATCCGCACCCTCTGGGCACCAAGCCATCGCTAATTCAGGGACGGTTCAATTCCACAGACCCTGCAGATCGGGGTCGAGCCGGGCATTCTTTTTGATGCCGGAATTGATCTGGATCGCGGCGTCGATGCACTGCCGCGCGATGGAAAGATTACCGAGGCGCGCCTCATAGCAGGCGAGATTGTAATGCAGGATGCCGGTGCGCCGGATCCACTCCGGGGCCGCGAGCAAGGCCTCAATGGCTTCGTCGCCTTTTTGCATCTGCTGCAGCGCAAAGGCCCGCTGCACCGTGAACTCACCCTCGTCGGGATGGAGGCGGCCACCGCGGATCGAGTGCGACTCCGCCGCGTGCCATTGCCTGGCGTGCAAGAGCGCCCGGATGCGCGCGAGTAGCACAGCCGAGTCGTCCTGCTCGCTGCTCTGGACGGCGTCCAATGCGGCGAGCGCCTCCCCGGTCAGGCCAAAGAACAGATACCCATCGGCCGCGTGCAGGGCGCGTTGGGTCTCAGTGGTGCAGGGGCGTGGATGTTGGCTTAGATACAGCATATGCGTGGCTCCGTTCTACCTGACCTCAGACGCATGATTGGTGTTCGATATTCGCGGCTTTTGAACTGTGGACATGGAGGCGAGAAGACGTGTCATCCAAACTCAGCATCGCATGTGCCACCGCGATTGGATGGGACCACGCCAGTTCCTCACTCTTTCTAAGCGCGCCAAGTCCGGCGGCGGAGCCAGATGTCGAGAGGGAGGAGGATGAGCGCGGCAATCAGGAAATCGTCGGAGAGGTCGCGGTGCTGCTTCGAGGAGTGGGTCGGGCGTGCGAAGATCTCTTCCGGTTTGGGGGCGAATTTTCCACTCCCCTGCGCGGCGAGCGAGCGGAGCAATGGCTCATTGGTCTCGGTGCTGAGGAACTCGCGCGGGTAGCTGCGGGTGTGGCCGAAGACGTAGCCGCCGTCTGGCAGATCGGGCGAGCTGACGGAAAATATCGAGGTCCCTTCCGGCGGGAGGTCGAAAGCGGCGCGATAGCTGCCGGGGCCGTCTTGCACGGCGGCGGCGGTCTGGGTCGCGCCATCCGGACCGAGCATGTGCACGCTCACGGGGATTTGGTTGCGGAAGGAACCGTCGGGCTTGATCGCGTCGATGGCGATGTCGAGGCGGTCGGCGATCTCGCGGGTATTTACTTGGAAACTGGCCTGATCGCTCTTGCGCATCAGGCCGCGCACGAACTGCGTCCAAAATTTTCCGTAACCCGGCCACGTCAGCCATTCCGCCGCCCAGCGCGCTTTGGCATCGCTGGTGAAGGCGGCAGCCTGGCCGAGGCCGTAGCGCCACGTTGCCAGCAGCGGCTCGCCGCGTTCGGTGGTGAGGAGCAGTTCGGCGGTGGGTTTCGGCTTGGTCGCGTTGTAGCCGAGCAGCAGCGGTGATTGCGCCCAGTCGAGGCCGGCGATGATCGGGCTCCGGCCGGCAGGCGTGGCGAGGAAAGGCTCCTCGATGAGGCTCGATTGCGCGACCTTCATCGTCTCGGTGCTGAAAATTTGCGGCAGCGTGGTCGCGTCATCGGTGAGGTAAAAGCGGCCGTTCCCGCGCTCGGCCAGTTGGCGGAGAAAGGCGGTGTCCTTGTCCTGCTCGGAGCCGAGCGCGACGACCGTCGTGGTGATCTTCGCCGCGAGCATCGCCGCGGCGAGGTCAAAAGAGGTGCCGCCGCCGCGCGCCCCGTCGCCCATTTCCCCCGCGGACTTTTCCTCCGCGTCTGCCGAGTCGGAAAAGAGGATGAGATGCTTCACCCGAGCGGGGATTTCGCGGAGCTGCTGAAAGGCCTCGGCCAGCGAGGTGTAAATGTAGATGCCACCGCCGCCGGCGGTGATGCTCATGATTTTTTGCTCCGCGGCGCCTTTCGCGGTGACCTGTTGAATCGGCAGGACCACATGCGGGCGAACATCCACCGCGGTCACGCCGAAGTAATCTTTTGGCTGGAGCGCATTCATGGCGAAGACCGCGCCTTGATCGGCGAGCGACATTTTCGTCTGCCCGGCGACCGTCGCAGTCATCGAGCCGGAGCGGTCGAGGATGACGAGCACGGCCACGCTCGGCACGTCCTGCCGGTCCTCGTGCTCCATGCGGACGGGGAGCATTTGCTCGATGGGTGTGCGGTAGTAGCCGCCGACGCCGAAGCTGTTCTCCCCGCCGAGCATGGCGAAGCCGCCGCCGAAGTCCTGCACCCACCGGCGATAGAGGTCCATTTGCTCGCGGCCGAGATTTAGCGCGGAGACATCGCTGAGGAGAAATAGGTCGAACTGCTGGAGGTCTTCAAGCGTCTTTGGCAGGCCGCTCAGTCCGCGAGTTTGGACGGTGATCTTCTCGCGTTGCAGCGCGTTGGTGAGGGGGCGCGCTTTGGCTTCATCGGCATCCACGAGGAGCACGCGCGGCTGGCCGCGCAGGCTGGCCGTGGCGGCGGCGCGGTTGTTATCGGTGACGGTGTCGAGCGCGGGAACGACTTCGACTTCGTAGGAAATGAAGTTGCCGTCGGCCTTGAGGTTCGGTGCGCGGAATTCGTTGTCGCCGGGCTTGAGCGAAACGTCGCGCTGCTCGATGAGGAACTGGTTCTGGTAAAGCTTCACCTTTGCCGTCGTCGTGGTGTTGCTGCGAATGCGGGCGGTGAGATCGAAAGGCTCGCCCTGCTTGAGCCGGCGCGGGACATCCACTTTTTCGATGAGCACCTCCGGCGTGGATTCGTTGTGCAGCGGCACCGTGAACAGCTCCACGCCTTGCTTCGCGAGTCGCGTTGCGACTTGAGCGGCGTGCCCGGCGGTGTCGTTGCCGTCGGTTAGCAGGACGAGGCGTTTCGTTTTTCCGGCGGGAAAAATCGCGCTCGCGAAATCGAGCGCCTGGCCGATGTCGGTGGATCTGCGGTCGGGCAGCGCGGGCCACTCTTTGGAGACTTTCAACGCCGCGAGCGGCGACTGCCAGAGTTCGGCCTGGCCAGCGAAGCCGAGGACGCCGGTGACATCGGCCGCACCCTGCGCCGCGAGGCAGGCGGCGACGAAATCACGGGCTTCCTTTTGCGCCGGTGCGGAGATGCTGGCGGAGTGATCGACGGCGAAAAGTACCGCGAGTTCCCGCGACGGTAGAAGCCATCGGATGCCCGCCAGTGCAAGGATGAGGAGGAGCAGGAGCAGCGTGCGCAGAGTAAAGCAGACGCGGCGCTGGGCCGGCGTCATGTCGGCGAGCGAGCGGCGCTGCGTCCACGCGAGGAAGACGACGATGAGCGCGAGCGCGAGGAACCAGGGATGCGTCAGTTCAACCATGGAAAGTAGCTTGGACTTCAGTCCAACGAGCTGCCGCCGGACGCGGTCTTTGGGCTAAAGCCCAAGCTACGTTCATTCCGTGCGCCTCCGGTGGAAGAGCCACCATTCGCAGGCGAGGAGCGCGAAGGCGGCGAGGGCGAGGTAGCGCCAGATCGGCCAGGCGGTGAAGGTCATGAGCGAAATCGCGGGGAGAGTGGGTGCGATGAAAGGTGGAGCCGGCGCGGCGCGGAGGTCGGACTCGGCTTCGCTGAAGGTGTTTACTGCCAGCCAGCGCGGACCTTCGGTAGCGGTGAGAGCGTAGAAGCCGTTGGTCAGCGGTTGGAAAAAATCGTGCGCGGTTTTTGGCGGAACGCCGGAGGATGCTGGCGGTGTCAGCGTTTGCGGCTGGGGGCTGACGGCTTCATGCGCAGCGAGCGCGAGCGTTTCACCGGCGGTGAGGCGGGTCGGTAAGACGACGTTTTTGCCCGTGAGCCAGTGAAGTGTGTTGGAGACGAGCAGGGGAAAGGCGACGCGGAGCGGCAGGTCGGAGTCAGCGACATCAAGGGCGAGGGCGGCGACGCGCTGGGGCGGCGTGGCGCGGCGTTCGCCGGTGATCATGAGCGGGTGGTCGAAGGCGCGGATCGGCGTCTGCCAGGTCCAGCCGTCGAGCTTCGGGACGGCGAGGGAGGCTGCGCGGAGGAAGGTGACGTGTTGCAAATTGACGAGGCGCAGCGCGGGATGCTGGGCGTCGGTTTCGGAGATGAGTGGCTGATCGAGGGCGGGGCCGTTGTCAGCGAAAGGCGTTTGTTTGAGGAAGAGATAGTTTTCGCGCGCGGTGGTGAGGTCGAAGCCGGCGGGGAGGAAGTTGTCGAGGACGATGGCGTCGAACTTGGCGGCGAGGTCGGGCGCGAAGGCGTCGGGTGCGATGAGTTCGAAACTGAGTCCCTGGTCAGCGGCGAGGAGTTTTTCGAGAAACCAGTTACCTTTGGTGACGAGGAGCACGCGGCGGGGCGGATCGGGGGGGAGGACGGCGTAGGCGATATTGTCGGCGGCGAGGGCGTCGGGCGTGTCGAGGCGGGCGGTGAGCCAGCCGCGGGTGTTGCGGGACGGGCGAGGGACAGTGGGGAAGACTTCGGTTTTCTTCGCGCCGGGTTCGAGGGCGAAAGGCTTTACCTCCAGCAGGCGTCCGTCGAAGGTCAGCTCGACGTTTCCGCGCGCGGCGGTGCGGCCGAAGTTGGCGATTTCGAGGAGGACTTCGCTGGTCTGGGGGCTGTTGAGGAGCGGACGGGTGGCGAGGCGGGTGATGGCCACGTTGTCGCGGGATGTGGCAAGGGGAAGGAAAGTGATTGGTGATTGGAGATCGGAGATTGGGGGAGTTTCGCGGTCGGTGAGGACGAGGATGCGGCGGTCGCCTTTGCGCGCAGCGAGGAGCTGGTCGGCGAGGTGGATGGCGGCGTCGAGTGAGCCGGTGGCGTCGGTGGGAGCGAGGGCGTCAAGAGCCTGGCGGAGCGTGGTTTCGTCGTCGGTAAATGGGGCGATGACGGTGGGTGCGGCGTTCGCGCTGATGATCGCGAACTGGCGCTGGGCGCTGGCCTGGCGGGTGAGTGCGAGCGCTTCTGCGCGGGCATTCGTGAAGCGGCTCTGGCCGTCGGGTTCGGTCGCCTGCATGCGGGCGCGGGTGTCGAGGATCACGGCGGTGGAGGCGCCGTCGCGGACGAAGCGGTCCAGCGTGGGGCGGAGGAGTGCGCCGAGGATGAGGGCGAAGATCAGCAGGTGCAGAAGCAGGGACAGGAGCTGGCGGAGGCGCTGGAAAAAGGCGCGGCGGCGGTGGCTTTCCTGCAGCACACGCTGCCAAAACATGAGCGTGGAGACGGTCACCGGCTGCCGCTTCAGCTTGAGCAGGTAGAGCAGGACGATGACGGGGGCGATGCCCGCGAAGCCGAGCGCCCAAGCGTTGAGGAAAGTCACTGCACCATCCTCCCATCCCGCAGGACGCGGAGGACGAGGTCTTCAAAGGGCACCGGCGTCGTGGCCTGGGCGTAGGCGATGCCGCGTTCGGCGCAGTGGGCGGCGGTTTGCGTGAGAAAGGCGTCGATCTCGGCGTGGTAGCGTTTCAGGAGGGCTTCGTTGGCGGTGACTTCGCAGGCGGTGCCGCTTTCGCTTTCGACGAGGCGGAGGTCGCCGGTGGTGGTGGGGCGCAGCTCGGCGGGATCGAGGATGTGGATGACGTGGACCTCGAAGCGTTGAAAGCGCAGGAGGGCGAGCGCTTCGTCGGTGCCGGCGGGATCAAAGAGATCGCTGAGGAGGAAGACGAGGCCGCGGCGTTTCATGCGCTGCGTGAAAGCGCGGACGGTCGGGAGGAGACGGGTTTCGCCGGAAAGGGCCGGGGCGTCGCGGAGGAAATCGAGGACTTTGTGAAACTGACTTTTTCCTCGCGAGAGGCCCATGTCGTCGCCGAGCTGCGAGGCGAACCAGTGGACGTTTACGCGGTCGAGATTGGCGAGGGCGATGTAGGCGAGGGAGGCGGTGATGCGACGGGCCTGGTCGAGCTTGCTGAGGCGCGCGCCGGCGTCGGGCGGCGTCCAACGCATCGAGGCGCTGGCGTCGATGAGGAAGGAGATATCGAGATCCTGCTCCTGCTCGAAAAGTTTGATGAAGAGGCGATCCAGGCGGCCGTAGATATTCCAGTCGATGGAGCGAAGGTCGTCGCCGGGGGTGTAGTTACGGTAGTCGGCGAATTCGAGGCTGGAGCCGATCTGACGGGAACGGCGTTCGGCGCGGTGGGCGCCGCGGAAGAGCTTTTTTGAGAGGAGGTAGAGCTGTTCGAGCTTGGCGAGAAAGGCGGAGTCGAAAAGCGGCAGGGCGGTGGTTTCCACAGGCGCGCGGAAGATGCGCGGGAACGCGGAATTAGGCAACCGTCGGAAACGAAAGACGGGCTTCGCCACTGTTTCAAGACACCCGAACCTTGACGGTCGCATCGTGTCCGCCAAGCTGGCGATACTCTGCGGGTTCGACGCCATCATTTTACGGCTCGTGGAGGTCCCTCCTAAGTCCTGGCGGTTACCATGGTTTTCCCCATTCGATCCGCTTGATCCCCCTTATTTCCACTGTTGCTGTCCTGCTTCTCGCGTCGCTCGCCGAATGGCTGCACACGCGGCGGATTCGTGCAGTCGGACGGCTGGCGTTTGGTCCGGCAGGCGAGCCGCATCGCTGGACGCGCATCGTGCCTTTTCTGCGTCCGCTTTGTCTCGCGGCGTTTGCGTGGGGGCTGGCCACGCTGCTGATGCTGAAAATCGCCCCCGCTGAGGGCAAGGATGGCGGGAGCAAGGAAGCGACGCGGCTGGTCTTCGTCGCGGATCTTTCGCCGAGCATGTATTTGCAAGACGCGGGGCCGGACGGGAAACAGACGCGGCAGGCGCGGATGCAGGAGGTCGTTGAGGCGATCTTGCAGCGCGTGAGCGGGAATCTGCGCTTCGGCGTGATCGGCTTTTACACCGAGTCGCTGCCGGTGGTGATGGAGGCGCGCGATCCTGAACTGGTGCGCAATGTTTTCAACGGGCTGCCGCTGACCTACGCGATGCCGCTGGGGAAGACGGATCTCGGCCAGGCGATCAATGCCGCACTCAAACTGGTGGGCGATTTTCCGGAAGGAAGCACGCGGCTGATCATTTTCACCGACGGCGATTCCGTGAATCTGGTGCCGATCACGCCGCGGCCCAAGTCGGTTAAGGAGGTGCTCGTTCTCGGCCTCGGCAATCCGCACAAGGGGAGCTTCATCGACGGGCATCAATCGCGACAGGAAGGGGACACGCTGCGGACGGTGGCGACCGCGCTTATGGGAACCTACACGGATGTGAATGAGAAGCACCTCCCGACCACAGCGCTGGGCGACTTAGTGGTGGCGGCACCCTTGCTTCAGCGCGGCTTGACCCTGGCGGAGCTCGCGGTGCTGGCGATGGCTGTGGGCGCGGCGGTTTACGCGCTGATCCCGGTCGCGCTGGAGTTTTTCGGCAGCGATTGGAAAGTGGGCATCCCCCGTGTAGAGGCGGGTGCCGCCTCCATCTCGCGCAGTGCCGAGAAGCCACCGGCGACACGTCCTGCGGACAGAGCCGCCTCTACACCGCTGACCGCGCGATGAGAAAGTTTTTCACCCTGCTCTGGCTGCTCTTCCCCGTGGCCGTGCTCTACTACCATTTTAACGAAGGGCAGAATCAGATCGCGCGGGAAAAGGCGCGCGGCCATATGGCGGCGATTCGGGAGCTGGAAACGGCCAAGGAACCGGATTGGGAAAAGGTCATTGAGGAATACGAGAAGCTCACCTCCGAACTGCCCGCCGCGGAGCCGCCACTCGTCCGGCATCAGATTCGGCTCGCGAAGTCCAAAGCGCGATTGGAAATGCTCGATGTCGTCGGCGCCATCACCGACCTGAACGTGCTGCTGCAGGAGGTCGCACAGATTCACGGTGATGACGCGAAGATCACCCGCGCCGTGCGCGAACTGCTGGGAAAGGCCAACTATTACGCGACGTATCTGTTAAAAACGAACGGTGCCGCCGAAGATGAGTGGCGGCCTTTCGCCGAGCGGACGCGGCAAATTTTCCGCTACCTTGCGGAGCATCAGGAACCGGCTGCGCTCGCCAAATACGAGCAGCGGGTGGAGGAGGAGTTCGCGAAAACTTTGCGAAGGAGAACACCATGAAAAATCGAAGCGCCCTCTGGGCAATCCCTGTCTGGCTCGGTCTTGGCGGCCTCGTGGTCGCGCAGGAAAAGCCCCCGGCTACCGCGGCGGTCGCGGGCGTCAAAGGCGTGAAAGAAGAGGCCGTGGCGAAGGTCAGGAACGTCGAACCCGGAATCGCGACCGGCACGAAGAGTACCGCGCAAGGCGTGAACAAGATCGACGGCATCAACACAATCAATGGCGTAAAGACGGAGGGTCGCACCGCGGTCGTGCCCGTGCCGCCCGTGATCTCCGGCGCGGGAAGCATCCAGGCCGTCAATGGCGTCACTGGCATCAACGCTGCCAAATTGCAGAACCTCGAAGCCGCGCTGCGGATCAAGGACGAAGAGGGACCGCATGACGGCAAAGGAACAGCCCCTGCGGCCGCGTTGGGAGGACCGCCTGGAAAGCTCGGCCCCAAGACCAAGGAAGACGGCCGCGCCGGCTTTCAAGAGTTTGAGAAACTCCAAAACGCCGGCTCCTGATTCCGCATCCATGAAACTCTCCCGCCATCACCTCATCACCGCCGCGTGCGTCCTCACTTTTCTCGCCACCGCGCGAGCGCAGCAACCGGCGGTCCCGCCCGCACCCGCAGACGCGCCGGCCATGGCAACTCCTGCACCGCCCGACCCGAAGGTTCTCAAACAGCTCGAGGCCATCCTGAACCAAAAGTTTACGCGTGAGCCAGCGGATATTTTTCGCGGTCTCGAGCGGGCCGGCACGGCGGATTCGCTAAATGCGACGGAACGCTTTTTTGTGGATTTCCGCACAGGCGACTGGGGAAAAATCCGCGGGCAACTGGCGGACATGCCGCCGGAGTTGGCGCGCCGAATTTACGATAAGATGCTCGCGGACCTCACCGAAAAGCCAAAGCCCAACGTGCGGCTCGACGATGTGCTCGGCCTGGCTGACGCGGTGCCGGGTGAGTTCACTTGGGATCAGGTGCACAGGCTGGGGCAACTCCTCGGCCTCGCCGTGCCCGCCAACGAAAGCTACTGGCTCTCGGACCGGCTGAAGAAAGGCACCGACAAACTGGGCGGCCCGGACCCTGCAAAACGTTTGCTCGCCGGACGCGTCGCGCTCGCCGGGGGCTTCAAGGAGATTGCCCGCGTTTACCTTCCGCCGCTCGATCAGATCGAGAAAATCGCGGACGAAGGCGTGCGCAACGAGCTGACCTCTTTCCTCACCTCGCAGCGCGAGAGCGAAGCGGCGCAGCGCGGACAGGTGCAGAAAATCTGGGACGAAAACCTGCGCGTACTCACGCTCCCGAAGGTCAACGATTGGGAAAAAACCAAAGCCGCGCAGGCGCTGGCCAGGGTCATCACGCAAATCCCGCCAACCACGCTCGCCCCGGTTTTCGGCGAGGTGGTGAAGAGCAATCCGGAGGGCGCCGTCCGCCTGATCAGCAGTCTCGGGATCAAGCTCCAGAACGAGGCCCGGGGCGACGTTCTCGTGCGCACGGAGAATCTCAAGGCCCAGGCGTCCGTCGCAAACCTGCTCGCCGCCGATGCCGATCTCAGCACGCAGCCCTGGAACCAGCTCTCCCAGATGATGGCCGAGTTTTGGATCACCGAAGCGGAGAACACTTTCACGCAAAAAGCCAGCACCTCGAACGACAAGCAGAAGTTCGTTGCGCCCGAAGAAATGCTCGCGACCGCGCCGGCGGGAAAATGGGCGGGCGCGCTCCCAGTCGGCCTCCGCGACCGGCTTGACGTAACGCTTTCCAAAATCATCCTCGCCAGCGCGAATTTTGATCAGGCCGCCGATCACATCGTCGAGATCGGCAAACGAAATGCGGAAGCCGGTGTGGCGCTCGCCGAGGATTTTCTCAGCGTCTGGGCGAGGTCGCACAACCCGCAGATCCCCGAAGCGCTGCGCAAGAAATACGAGCTGGCGGAGGACGCCCGTATCCCCGTCACGCCGATCATGATGGAGAAAAACATCGAGAGCCTCGCGCGGATGATGGCGCTCTTCCGGCAGGCGGGCATCGCGCCGAAAGACTACGAAAAAGTAGTGAGTGCCTTTGACCTCGCCTACAGCAACGCCGAGGCGTATCGCACCGGCCACATCGAGAAGGTTTTCGGCCCGCTCGAGCAAATGGATGAGTCGCTTTTCTTCCTCATCCTCTCGCGCATGAACGCGAATCTCAGCGAGCGCTGGCGCAAGATGGATGTGCAAAAAGCCGGCCTCACGCGCCGCGACGAAACGCAAACGCTGGAGATGGTGCGCGCGGGCTACGCGGGTGCCCTGAGCATGATCGATGGCTGGCTCGCCGGGCATCCCGCGAGCAGTTCGCGCGCGCTCACGCTCGCCGGCACACTGCTCACGGACTGGGGCGACTTTGAGTATTTCCAGGAGCTCGTCACCGGCGACGCGCGGAAGCGGATGATCGGCTACAAGGAAAAGAATTTGCAGGCGCAGGAATACTTCCAGCGGGGTGCCGAAGCTTACGCGAAAGAGGTGCCGAAACTTGCGCCCGCGGACTATTCAATCGAAGCGTATCTCGGCTGGTTCCACGGCCTGCTCGGCATCGGCTCCGGCGGGCAGCTCAACCTTTCCAAGGCGATGAACCGCGCGGCGCTGACGAAGATCCGCGAGCGTCTGCTGGCGCTGCCGGGCAAGGCCGCGCAGGCGCATCTGAGCCAGTTTGCCAAGGTGGTAAATGCGCGCCTCGCCGACGAGAAAGAGCCGCTGCACGAAGACCTGAAATACCGCTACCTCGCCAGCGCGCTGGTCATCACGAAGGACGATCCCTTCACCCTCGGCGCGGAAAAAAAAGTCGCGTATTTCGATGAGTTGCTGAGCGAGATCCGGCTGCAAACCCGCGTGGACGGTCAGAATACCGTGGGCCGCGATCAGGACTTCGGAATCATCGTCAGCGTGATCCACACCGAGGCCATGGGCCGCGTCGCGCAGTTCGGCCAGTACCTTTCCAACGACCCCGGAGTGGCGGCGGGCAAGGGAAAGAAGAAAGCGCCGCTCGCGCGCAAAATGCGCGAGGTGCAGGGGGCGCGCGATGAGCTGGAACTGAGCTTTACGGAAACGCTGTCGCCATTCTTCGACATCAAATCGATCACCTTCGCGCCGCCCGAAGTGAAGCCGCGCCCGGCCGCTCAGCCGGGCTGGGAGGAAACCGTGCTGGCCTATCTCCTCGTGCGGGTAAAAGACGCCAGCGTGGACAAAATCCCACCGGTCGAGATGGAGCTGAAGTTCGTGGATCTGAGCGGACCGGTCACGATCCCGGTGGAGTCGGCGGAAACGGTGATCAAAGTCGGTGTCGGCGACGTGCCGCCGCGGCCGGCCACGAAGATCGAAGTCGCGGAGACGCTCGACACGCGCCAGTTCCAGATCAACGGCTCACTTCCGCTCGAGATCAAAGCCACGGCCAACGGCTTGGTGCCGGAACTCGACGAATTGCTCGATCTCGCAGCGCTCAAGAAAGCGGTCGGCGTAAAGGCGATCAACCCGCACGAGGGCTTGCAGGTGAAGGAGATCAACACGTGGGGCGATCAAGTCGCCCCTCGCTCCGAGCGGCTCTGGACCATCTCGCTGAATGGCGATCCGATTCGCGCCGCGGAAGGCCTGACGGAGTTCCAATTCCCGCAGCCGAGATTCAAAGACTCCGCCGTCGTTTACCAAACCTACGACGATATGAACCTCGCTACTCTCCCGCAGCCGTCGGTGAAGATTGGCCGCGACGTCTCGGGCACCGGAGTGTTGGCCAACCCGAAGTCGCACCTCGGCCTCTGGCTGGGCGTCTGCGTCGTGCTTGCACTCCTCGGCGGCGGCCTCTTCTTCGCCTTTGCGAAAGGCCGCATCGGCGACGGCGACCGACCCGCCACCGCACGCGATGTCTTCAAAATGCCGCGCGAAGTCGATGGCTTCGCTGTCGTCGCGCTGCTCCGCAAACTGCGCACGAGTCCGCTCGTCAAATTGCACGAGCCGCAGCAACAGGAACTCCAGCAAGACCTCCAGCGCGTCCAGCAAGCCTGCTTCGACACCAACGGCGGCGCGATGTCCGAAGCCGACCTCCGCACCGTCGCCGAAAAGTGGCTGCACCTGGCGTGCTAAGACCCGCCATGAGCGATCCTTTCAACCGCACTCCGCTCCGGAGGGCCAAGGGCCCGAAAACAAGCCAGCCCAGGGCAACGCCCTGGGACTACCGATCACCATTTGGCGTCAGCCCTGAAGGGGCGGAACAACTGACGGACGCTTACCTTGTCCCGCCCCGTCAGGGCTTGGCCTCGGGTTGCGCGAATCCCAGGGCGTTGCCCTGGGCTGGCTTGTGGGCGCACCTTTGGTGCTCTTCGCGGCAGCGGCGTGTTCCTTTCTCAATCAACTAACCGATTTTCATGCCCACCAAAACCAAGTCTCCCACCCCCACCGCAGAACCGCAGAACGCCCAGCAATTCGTCGCCGGAGTCCGCGAGCGCGTCGCCAAAATCGTCGTCGGCCAGGATGTCGTCGTCGAGCGCGTGATGATCGCGCTCATGACCGGCGGCCATCTGCTGCTGCAAGGGCTGCCGGGCCTCGCGAAAACGCTGCTCGTCAACACCATCGCCAAGGCGATCAACCTCGAGTTCAAGCGCGTGCAGTTCACCGTCGATATGCTGCCGTCGGATATCATCGGCTCGGAGATCATCGATCAAAAGAGCGGCGACTTTCGCATTCACCGCGGCCCCGTTTTCACCAATCTGCTGCTCGCCGATGAGATCAATCGCGCCGCGCCGAAAGTGCAGGGTGCGATGCTCGAAGCGATGCAGGAACGCAAGGTCACCATCGGCGGGCAGAACTTGAAACTGCCCACGCCGTTCCTCGTCATCGCCACGCAAAATCCGGTCGAGCAATCGGGCACCTTCGAGCTGCCGGAGGCACAACTCGATCGCTTCATGCTCCTACACCGGCTCGGCTATCCGGGGCGCGACGACGAGCAAATGATCCTCCAGCGCCAGCTTGGCATGGGCTTGCGGCGCGAAGGCGGCGGCGCTGTGCCGCGCTCGGCGTTCGACATGATCGAGGAGAATGCCGGGGCGTCGGTCGAGGATCTGGTCACCGCGATGGAAGCGGTCCAGGCCGTGCATGTCAGCGAGGTCTTCGTGAAGCATTGCGTGGAGCTGGTCCGCCGCACCCGTGAGTCGAAGCATCTGGACTTCGGTTGCAGCCCGCGCGCGGGGCTTGCGCTGATCAATGCCTCGCGCGCCCGCGCCGTGATCCACGGTCGCGATTACGTGACGCCGGAGGATTTGTTCGACCTCGCCGAAGACGTGGTCCTGCACCGCATCCGCGTCAGCTACGAAGCCTCCGCCGCCGGCCACACTGGCGCGCAGGTGCTGGAGTCGATCCTCGCGGATCTTGGGTAGGCATATGGAGAATGCGATCCAACAATGTGTAGAGGCGGCTCTCTGCGAAGCAGGTGCCGCCTCATCCGTCCGCGGAGCGTCTGACCATGGCGATTCGGTCAAGGCGACACGTCCTTCGGACAAAGCCGCCTCTACACACCTTCCTGAATGCCAACGGCGTTCCATCCTCCAGCCCAGGGTTGGCGCGACGCAGGAGCGCCTACCCTGGGGTTTGGAGAAACAAACGTCTTCAACCCCAACGGGGTTGCATCACCTCGGACAATCGCGCGGATGCAACCCCGTTGGGGTTGGTCCGATAACTGGATTGATTCCCAGGGTAGCTCGTGTCTCGCAACCCTGGGCTGATGGATGGAACGCCGTTGGCGTTCAGGCAACCCGCCTACGTGTATCCGGTGAATAAAGCATTTAAGATCAGTCTGTGCATATTATGCGGCGCAGCTTTCGCCACCTTGCTCTTCGCTACTTGTAACAAGCAGCTAGGGATGTCGGCCATACTCGCCATTACGAGTATGCAACCGATTGAGTTTTACGGGCGAGTCGTTGACCAGAACGGCAAGCCCGTTCCCAATGCCAAAGTGCGAGGTTCCGCCGAAATTGTTCGGTACTGGATGGATCAGAAATGGAGAGAGAATTTCACCACTTCCGATAGCGACGGTTACTTCCATTTCTCTGGGTTGCACGGGCAGAGTCTAGTCGTTTCACCCAGTAAAGAGGGATACGAATCAAACTACAGTTCAATGTCTTTCGCCTATTCCTCGTTGACACCTGAAAAAGAGCGTCACAAACCGGACCGCGAAATGCCGGTTATCTTCACCATGTGGAAGCAACAGGGACCTGAGCTATTGATCAAAGGCGATAAGTTTTTCGGAATCAAGGGCGATGGAACCCCATTCACGATCGATCTAGCTAAAGGTCGTAAGAGCGAAGGGCGCGGAACGGATGGGGACTTGCTTGTCAGCATTAGCCAGCCACCACGGATCGAAAGCGGGAAGCCATTCGATTGGTCATTCAGAATCGAGGCAATTGCCGGCGGCCTGGTAGAACCCACCCAAAAGCAGTATCTGAACGAAGCGCCGGACGAAGGTTACCAGCCAGATTTTTCGAAAGAGCTGAAGGCAACGGATCACGAATGGAGCGAAGTGGTACGCAAGACTTTCTATGTAAAGTCGCGGAATGGAACTCAGTTTGCGTCAATGGTCGTAGAGATACATGCGAACTACCAAGGTGCTGCTGTCTTTTCGCTTCACTACTTCGTGAATCCCAAGCATGGCTCTCGCAACTTAGAATACGATCCGAGCAAACAGGCAGCGTTGCCGTGAGCACCCCTACTTGCAGTTTCCTCTAAAACTCACCCCCATGCGCCGACAAGTAAGACTTAACCAGGACCCCGTGGATGCGCGGCAGTTCGAGGTCACGGTGAAGCACCTCGCCAATAGCCTGAACTTCGGCCAGGAGGAGTCGGTGTTTCATGGCGCGGGGCTGGAGTATGCGCAGTCGCGGCTTTATGTGCCGGGCGATCCGGTGAAGTTCATCGATTGGAAGGTCTCGGCGCGGGTCGGGAAGCTCTTCATTAAGGAGTTTCAGGAGCCGAAACAGATCCCGCTCTACCTCCTGCTCGATACCTCGGCGTCGATGTGCGTGAGCTCGCAGGCGCTGAGCAAATACGCGTGGGCGGTGCGGATCGCCACGGGTATCGCGCTCGCGGCGCAGGCGAATGTGACGCCGGTCGGCCTGCTTGGCTGCGGCGCGCGCGAGTTGCATGTGCGCCCGACGCTTTCGCGCAATGTCGTGATGGAATGGTCGCATCAGCTCCGCCACCACGACTTTCTCGAAGACACTTCGCTGGCGCACCGCGCGCGCGAAGTGGCGCCGTCGCTGAAGCGGCGGACGATGGTCATCGTGCTGAGTGATCTGCACGATCCCGAGGCCTTTCCCGCGCTCCAGGTCCTCGCGCAGGAGCACGACTGCATCGTGCTGCACCTTCAGGACCCGGCGGAATTGCGGGTTAAGGGCGCGGGCCTTTTCCGCGGCGTCGAGGCCGAGTCGGGCCGCGCGTTCACGGGCCACGGACGCCGGGCGTGGGTCGATGCGGAAGGCTGGAAGAGCGAGCTCACGCGGTTCGGCATCGACTATCTCCATCTGCCGACCGAAAAGCCGATCCTCGGTAAACTGCGGCACTTTCTCAAATGCCGCGGCTTCGGCGGGAGCGCGGGACGATGAGCACGGAGCCGCCACGTTTCGAATGGATCAGAAGAGGCGGGCTGCTCGCGGCTGTCGTCGTGGCGCTGGCGGTGTGGTTCTTCTTTTTCCGTCTGCCGAAGAATCCAGACTCGCTCAACGTACCGCTCGGCGTCGAGCAGGCGGCGATCGTCACCTACAGCGGGCCGCCCGTCGCGGTGACGCCTTACAAATGGGGCGTGGCGGTGAATGTGCGCATCGCGAAGGTGATCGAGCAGCCCGGCACGCGCGTCTATGACGTGCGCTACATCGTCAATCGCGCCGGCACCTTCGATCTCAAAGATTACCTCACCGCGGCGGATGGCAGCCGCCTCGATGGCTTGCCGTCATTCAAATTCAACGGCGATCCGAAACTTTCCAAGCGTCTCGATACGCGGATTCGGGAGACCGAAGAAGTCAGCGTGGACGTGGGCGGGCACTACTACGCCACGCTCGCCGGGCTGGCCGTGTTTTGGATCGCCTGGCTGCTCCTGATCATCTTCTACGGCCGCCCGAAACCACCGCAGGCTGCGGTCGCCGCCCCTCCCGAGCCGACGCTGGCCGAGATGCTGCGCGCGTTTCTCGCCCAACTCGGAGCCGGCACGCTCGACGCCGAAGCGAAGGCGAAATTGGAAATGGTCCTCCTCCGCCGCTGGTGCGAGGAGCTGGCGCTCGCCGGTATGCCGATGAGCGCCGCGCTCGAGGCCATCGGGCGTAGTGAGAAAACCCGCGACCCGCTGCGGCAGTTGCAGCGCTGGCTGCATGATCCGGCGTCGCGGGTCGGGCGCGAGGAAATCGCGGCCGTCATCACACCGTACACCGTCGAAGCTCCGAAACCGGAGCCGGCGACCAGCCCGTCATGATCTTCCTGCATCCTCAATGGCTCGGCCTGCTCGCGCTGCCGGTGATCCTCGCCTTTTGGGAATGGGTGCGGCGCGGCCAACCGATCGCGCTGCCGTTTGATCACGGCCGGCAGCGGCGCGGGCTGGTGCTGCGGTTCCTGGTGCTCTGCGCCAATTGCCTGCCCGCGGCGCTGCTCGCGCTGGCCATCCTTTTCCTCGCGCACCCGCTGACCTTCACGCCGCCCGTGGTGGAGCGGCAACTGAGCAATGTGCAGTTCGTCCTCGATACCTCGGGGAGCATGGCGGAAAACCACGGCTCGCAGGCCGAGGGAAGACATCGCCGCTTCGATTCCGCGATGACGGCGATCGAGCAGTTCGTGAATTTCCGGCAGGGCGACGCCTTTGGCCTGACGATCTTTTCGCGCCATTTCATCCACTGGCTGCCGCTCACGCTCGACACCCAATCCATCGCGCTGTCGAAGCGCTTCATCGAGCCGAACAACCCCAAGCTCGATCCGCCGTCCATGGGCCGCCACGGTCTGCCGGACGAGCTCTGGGGCATCACCTTCATCGGCAAGGCGCTGCTCGGCGCGACCGACCTGCTCGCGGAGCGCCCCACGGGCGACCGCATGATCATCCTGATGACCGACGGCGAAAGCAGCGACATCCTGCCGCCGAAAGATCAGGAAATCATCGCGCGCCTGCGGGCGGAAAACATCACCGTCTTCGCCATCCTGCTGACCGAGGAGCCGATCCAGCCTTCGCTCACCGGCATCGTGCGCGGGAGCGGCGGGGAAGTCTTCAATGCTGCGACCCCCGAGGCGCTGGCCACCGTCTTTCAGCGGATCGACGAGATGAAGAAAGTCGTGGTGCTTGAGAAGAAACCGCAGGCTGCCGATCACTACGGTCCCTTCTTCCCACCGGCGATCGGGGTGCTCGTGGTGAGCGTGCTCGCGCTTTTTGGGCTGCGCTTCACGCCTTGGTGAAAAGGAGGGCGGTTCGGTGTTTTCCGAGCTGCGCTCTGTGAAACCGTAAAAAAAAGCGGTGGGACGGGCGCAGGAGCGCCGGCAAGAGCGCGCAGGAGCGCTGGGCTCCGCTGCTTTCACGCGGAGCCGAGCGCTCCTGCGCGACTACGTGGGGCTCCTGCGCTCGGACTTGTTTCACAGTCTCTATGGACGCTCGTCGATGCTCACTGCCAGCTCGTCACGTCGTCGGAGCCTCTGAGGGTGCCGGGGTTGGCGAGTACGCCTTGCTGGCCGTCTTTGCCGAGGGACCAGGCGATGACGCTGGCGTGAATGGGAACGCCGTCGGGGTCGGGGTTGGTGATGGTGCCGGTGCCGGTGGTGTCGAGGGCGATGCGGTAGGGCTGGCCCCATGGGTCGATAAAGGCGTCGGTTTTGGGATCAATGCCTGCATGGTAATGGCTGTGGCTTTCAGTGGCCGTGGGCAACTCGATGAAGAGAATTTTTCGCGGGTTGTTGACCGCGTCTTTCGCAAGGAGGACACGCATGAGCTGGGCTTGGCGCTGTTCGTCGAGAAAGAGGCCGTCGCCGGTGAAGTCGGGCCAGTGACCGTATCGGGTGTGGTATTCTTGAAGCGCAAACACCAGATTGACGGTACCAGCTACTGCCTCACCTCCGCGGGAGGGTGTATAACTTGGCGGAATAAAATGAGGTAATAGCCCGACGAGGACGATGGCGATGAATAGACCGAAGAGGAACCGTAACGACGTCCTTACGCGGGGATGAGTATCGTCGGACATGCGCGGGATGATACGCGGAAGCCACGCGGTCTTTCAATCGCGAGGAGAGCGGAAAGTAGCTTGGGCTTCAGCCCAACGGCGGGGTGTTTGGACTAAAGTCCAAGCTACTTGGCGCGAGCGCTTTACCCCCACTGGGCGAGGGCGCGCTGGTAGGCGGGGGTGATGGTGCTGTGGCTGGTGAGGTCGATGCCGAGGTCGTGGACGAGGCCGTTGTGGAGGGTGTATGCCCAGCCGTGGATGGCGAGGGGCTGGTGGCGGTCCCAGGCGTCCTGGACGATGGTGGTCTGGGCGACGTTGACGACTTGCTCGATGACGTTTAGCTCGCAGAGGCGGTCGGCGCGGCGCTCGTCGGGGAGGGCGTCGAGATGGGTGGCGTGCTTGAGGCGGATGTCCTGGATGTGGCGGAGCCAGTTGTCGGCAAGGCCGATGCGGCGCTGGGTGAGGGCGGCGGCGACGCCGGCGCAGCCGTAGTGGCCGACGACGATGATGTGTTCGACGCTGAGGACTTCGACGCCGAACTGGAGGCAGGAGAGGCAGTTCAGGTCGGAGTGGACGACGACGTTGGCGACGTTGCGGTGGACGAAAAGTTCGCCGGGGCGGAGATCGACGATCTCGTTGGCGGGGACGCGGCTGTCGGCGCAACCGATCCAGAGATATTTGGGCGATTGCTGCTGGGCGAGCGCGGCGAAGAAGGTGGGGTCTTCGTCGTGGACGCGGGCGGACCAGCGGCGGTTGTTTTCAATGAGATGCTGAAGGTCGGACACGGGCGGGGGTTGTAGGTGGCGTGTGGCGGGATGTCGAGCGGGGGAGCGGGCTGATTCTCAAACGCAGAGACGCAGAAACGCAGAGGCGCAGAGGTCGCGGAGAAAAGCGGGCACTCCTCTGCGATCTCTGCGCCTCTGCGTTTTCAAAATGTTGCGTGGATTGCGTGGGGTGGGGGATTGGCTATGCTGCGGCCCCTTTCCACGATGCCCAAAGTTTTCCTCAAGACCTACGGATGCCAGATGAATGAACGCGATTCGGAGCAGGTCGCGCGCATGCTGGTGGCGCGGGGGCATGTGATGACGCCGAGTGAGCGGGAGGCGGATGTGGTGCTGCTCAATACGTGCAGTGTGCGCGATTTGGCGGAGCAGAAGGCGCTGGGGAAGATGGGGCTGCTCGGGCGGTTGCGGCAGAACAAGCCGGAGATGATTTTCGGGTTTCTCGGGTGCATGGCGCAGTCGCGCGGGGAGGAGCTGGTGCGGGACATCGGGCATGTGGATCTGGTGGTGGGGACGCAGAAGTTTCACAAGGTGGCGGACTACGTGGAGGAACTGCTGGAGCGGAAGCGGACGATGCGGGAGCGGCTGATGGATGACGCGCGCTTTTCCATCGTGGATGTGGCGGAGGAGGCCGGCTCGCAGGAGACCATCCGCGAGCATGTGCTGAAACCGCGGCAGGCGACGGCGTTCGTCTCGATCATGCAGGGGTGCAATATGCACTGCACGTTTTGCATCGTGCCGAGCACGCGCGGGGCGGAGCGGTCGCGAGGGATCGCGGAGATCGTGCAGGAGGTGGAGGAGCTGGTGGCGCGCGGGGTGCGGGAGGTGACGCTGCTGGGACAGATCGTGAATCTTTTCGGGCGGCACGAGATGGAAAAGGTCGGAGGGAAGTCGCCGTTCGTGCAGTTGCTGGAGGCGGTGCATGCAGTCGAGGGATTGCGGCGGCTGCGGTTCACCTCGCCGCATCCGATCGGGTTTCGGGAGGATTTGGTCAATGCTTTCGCCGAGCTGCCGAAACTGATGCCGCATGTGCATCTACCAATGCAATCGGGCTCGGATCGCATGCTCAAGGCGATGCACCGCGCCTACACCGCGGAGAAGTATTATGCCCTCACGGAGAAGCTGCGCGCGGCGCGACCGGACATCGCGCTGACCACGGATGTCATCGTCGGCTTTCCCGGCGAAACCGACGAAGACTTTGCCGCCACGCGCACGCTCGTGGAGCGCGTGGGTTTCGACAATGCCTTCGTCTTTCGCTACTCGCCCCGGCGAGACACGCCGGCGGCGGAGATGGCGGAACAATTGCCGGAAACGGTGAAGGAGGAGCGCAACCAGGACATCCTCCGCGTGGTCGATGCACTGGCCATTGCCAAAGGGGAGGCACTGGTTGGGAAGACCGTGGAGATCCTCTGCGAAGGCCGGAGCAAGACGAACGAGAAGCGGCTGATGGGACGCTCGCCGGGGAATAAGATCGTCATTTTCGAAGGCGGCGAACGGCACATCGGCGAGGTCTTCGACGTGCGCATCGAGCATTCGAGCGGCTTCTCCCTCTACGCCGATCCGGCGGTGCTTTAGCGGCCTTCGAGCCGGGCGGCCAGCGTGTGCATTGGGATCGGGCGTTTTTCTGAGAAAAGCCGCCTGGATGTCAAACGCATGAAGCGCATGAGCGGGCCGCTCCGGGCAATCGCCTCCCAGCCCGGAAAAGCCTCGCGGATGACGTTGTTGAAACTTTCGCGGCATTCGCGAAAGTCCCGCCCGCCCATGAAATCCGTTCCCGCCACGCTGTTCGCCCTCCTCGCTCTCGGCTCCCTGCCGGGGCGCGCCGGGGACAAGGTGGATTTCAACTACGACATCCGCCCGATCATTTCGGCGAAGTGCTTTGCCTGCCACGGCCCGGATGCAAAATCGCGCAAAGCCAAGCTGCGGCTCGATCTCCGGGAGGAGGCGCTGAAAGAACGCGAGGACGTGCGCGCCATCGTGCCAGGGGATTTGGAGGCGAGCGACCTGATCGCACGGATCACCTCGACCGACCCCGACGAAGTGATGCCGCCGCCGAAGGAGGATCACGCGTTGAGTCCGGCGGAGATCGCGCTTTTCAAAAAGTGGATCGCCGAGGGCGCGGAGTATCAAGAGCATTGGTCATTCACGAAACCTGCCCGGCCGCCGGTGCCAGGAGCCGGCCATCCCATCGACGCATTCGTCCTCGCGCGGCTCTCCGCGGCGGGCTTGAAACCTTCGCCCGAGGTGGACAGGCCCGCGCTCATCCGCCGGCTTTCGTTCGATCTCATCGGCCTGCCGCCGACACTCGCGGAGGTCGATGCGTTCGCGAACGATCTCAGCGCCAATGCTTACGAGAAGGTCGTTGATCGGCTGCTCGCGTCCCCTGCGTTTGGAGAGCGGTGGGCAAAGATGTGGCTCGATCTGGCGCGCTATGCGGACTCGACGGGCTACGGCTCGGACAAGTTTCGCCTGAACATCTGGCCGTATCGCGACTGGGTGATCAATGCTTTCAACCGCAACCTGCCCTACGACCAGTTCACCATCGAGCAACTCGCCGGCGATCTCCTGCCCAACGCCACGCCCTCGCAGATCGCGGCGACCGCTTTCCACCGCAACACGATGACGAACGTCGAGGGCGGGACGATCGACGAGGAGTATCGCGTGGCCGCGGTGAAGGATCGCATCGCGACGACGGGTCAGGTCTGGATGGGGCTGACGGTGGGCTGCGCGCAGTGCCACACACACAAGTTCGACCCGATCGAGCACAAGGATTACTACGGCTTTTTCGGCGTCTTCAATCAGACCGAGGACAGCGACCGCGAGGACGAAGCGCCCACGATGCCTCTGCCCACGCCCGAGCAACTCGCGAAGACGGAGGCGCTCAATAAAGAGATCGCCGCGCTCGAAGCGAAGATGAAATCCGCACTGCCGGAGTTGGAAGCCGAGCAGCACGCGTGGGAGGCGGACATGCTGCGAACGGTCAAATGGCAGCCGCTCGTGCCGGTGGAGATCAAGACCGCGCGCGGGACGGTGCTTGCCGTGCAGCCCGATGGTTCGCTGCTCGCGCAACCCGGCGAGCGGCCGGACGCGGACTCTTACATGCTCAAAGTGCGCGCCGGCCTGCGGGAAAAGATCACCGCCTTTCGTGTCGAAGCGCTGCCCGACGCCTCGCTGCCAAAACAAGGGCCGGGGCGCTCGGACAATGGCAACGCGGTGCTGAGTCACTTGCTCGTGAGCGCCGCGAATGCCGAAGCCAAGGCCGTGCGCGGGCGGTTCGTGCGGGTGACTCTGCCGGGTGCGGAGCACGGTCTTGCCCTCGCGGAGGTCGAGGTTTTCAGCAAAGGCGAGAACGTGGCGCGACGCGGCGTGGCCTCGCAATCGAGCACGGCTTTTAGCGGGGAGGCGAAGCGCGGCAACGACGGCAAGACGGATGGCGACTTCTACAAAGGCCAGTCCGTGACGCATACCGGCGAGGACAAGGAGCCGTGGTGGGAGGTGGATCTCGGCGCGGATGCGGACATCGAGCGGCTGGTGGTTTGGAATCGCACCGACGGCGAGGTGGGAAAACGCCTCGCAAATTTCCGCGTCAGCATCCTCGACGCTGCGCGCAGGCCCGTGTGGGAGCAGGTCGCCGCCGAGGTGCCGAAGCCGAGCGTGGCGCTCGGGCCGGCGGAGGGGAAGGCGGTCGCGCTGCGCAACGCGAGTGCGGATTTTTCGCAGGACGGTTTTGCGGTCGCGCAGGTGCTCGATGGCGACAAGAAGACCGGGTGGGCGCTGTTGCCGCAAACCGGTCAGGCGCACGCGGCGGTCTTTGAGACGACTGCCCCGCTTGACGGGCAGGGGTTGCTCTCTTTCACGCTCAAACAGGACTACGGCGGCCGGCACACGCTCGGGCGCTTCCGCCTCTCCGCGACCACGCAGAACCCGCCCATCCGCGAGCTGCCGCCGACTATCAAGACGATCCTCGCGCTGGAACCGAGCGAGCGGGAGCCGAAGCAGCGCGAGGAACTCGCCGCATATTTCCGCCCGCTCTCGAAAACCTTCGCCGCGCTGAATCAGCAGCTCGCCGCGAAGCGCGCCGAACTCGCGGAGATCAAGCCGGTGAAGCTGCCAGTGCTGCGCGAACTCGCCGCCGGCAAGCGCCGCACGACGCATGTGCTCAACAAGGGCAACTACCTCACGCCCGGCGACGCCGTGGAGCCACGGCTGCTCACCGCGTTCGCGACCTTTGTGCCGCCGGAGACGAAGATCGACCGGCTCGCCGTCGCCCGCTGGCTCATGCACCCCGACAACCCGCTCACCGCGCGCGTTGCCGTGAACCGCTTTTGGTCACAGCTTTTCGGGGTGGGCCTCGTCGAGAGCGAGGAAGACTTCGGTACGCAAGGCGCGCTGCCGAGTCATCCCGAGCTGCTCGACTGGCTCGCCGTTACCTTTCAATCCCCGAAGACCGGCGAGGCCTCGCCGCCCGCCCTCGGTTGGGACATGAAGGCGCTGCTCAAGCTGATGGTAACGAGCGCGACCTATCGGCAGTCGTCGCGCGTGACTCCGGAGATGCTGGAGAAAGATCCGCGCAACCGCTTGCTCGCGCATGCGTCGCGGCGGCGGCTGGATGCCGAGTCGGTGCGCGATCAGGCGCTGGCTTTAGGCGGGCTGCTTTCGTCGAAGATGGGAGGGCCGAGTGTTTATCCGCCGCAGCCCGATGGCCTGTGGAAGGTCGCGTTTAACGGCGGGCAAAATGCGTATCCGACTTCGCAGGGCGAGGACCGGCACCGCCGCGGGCTCTACACCTTCTGGCGGCGCACGATGCCGAATCCGAGCATGACCACGTTCGACGCGCCGAGCCGCGAATCCTGTACTGTTCGGCGTCTGCCGACGAACACGCCGCTGCAGGCTTTCGTGACGATGAATGATCCCGCTTTCGTCGAATGTGCGCAGGCCCTCGCCCGGCGGATCGTCCGCGAGGGCGGCGCGGATACGGAAACGCGGCTGCGCTTTGCCTTGAAACTCTGTACCGCGCGCCGACCGGCGGATGCGCAGGTAAAGGCGCTCGCCGCTTTGTACGACAGCGAACTCGCCACCTACCGCGCCGACGCGGACGCCGCCATGAAGCTTGCCACCAAACCGCTCGGCCCGCTCCCCGTCAATGCCGACGCTGCCGAACTCGCCGCGTGGACAGTCGTCGCCAATGTCCTCCTCAACCTCGACGCCGTTTTGACCAAAAGCTGAATCATGAAAGCCGCGTGCCCAACTACGGTCATCCTGAACGGAGTTTCGCCGTGGGCGCAGGCGGAGGCGAAACGCAGTGAAGGATCGCTGACAGAAACGCGGGCGGAGGCGGCGGGAGTGATGGCGGCCACATTTCACCAACCCGCCTCCGCCCATTACTTCCAGGATTGCGCCCGCCCTCGCCTACGCGCTGTCTCGCAGACTCGGCTCTTCACTCCGCCTTCGTCGCAAAGCCTCCAAAGGCTGCGTTCAGAATGACAGGTTGATTTTTTTACACCCCACCCGCCCATGAACCTTCGCTTCACCCACGCCCGCGCGCAGACCCGGCGGGAATTTCTCGCCGCCAGCGGCAAGTTTTCCCTCGGAGCCATCGCGCTGCAAAGCCTGATGGGCAAAAGCTTCGCCGCCGACTCGCCGAATCCGCTCGCGCCGAAAGCGCCGCCGCTGCCGAGCAAGGTCAAGGCGGTCATCTATCTCGCGATGAGCGGCGCGCCGCCGCAGCACGATCTCTTCGATTGGAAGCCGGAACTGGTGAAGCACAACATGGAGGATTGCCCGAATGAGCTGACCAAGGGAGAGACCTTCGCCTTTATCAAGGGCCGGCCGAAGTTGCTCGGGTCGCCCTACAAATTCGCGCAGCATGGCCGGAGCGGCGCGTGGGTCAGCGAGCTGCTGCCGCACTTTCCGAAGATCGTGAACGACGTGACGCTCATCCGCTCGATGAACACGGACCAGTTCAACCACGCTCCCGCCGAGCTTTTCCTCTACACCGGCAATATGCGCAGCGGTTCCGCGTCGATGGGTTCGTGGCTGACCTACGGACTCGGCTCGGAGAATCAGGATCTGCCGGGCTTCGTGGTCATGCTCAGCGGCGGCACCGACCCGACGGGCGGCAAATCGCTGTGGGGTTCGGGCTTTTTGCCGAGCGTCTATCAGGGCGTGCAATGCCGCGCCGCGGGCGAGCCGATTCTTTTCGCCAACAACCCCGACGGCATGAGCCGCGAGTCGCGCCGCCGCTCGCTCGACGCGCTGAAGACGCTCAACGAAGCCGAGGCGCAGACCTTCGGCGATCCCGAGACGCTCACGCGCATCCAGCAGTACGAACTCGCCTACCGCATGCAGCTCGCCGTCCCGGACGTGATGGACATCAAGAAAGAGCCCGAGGCGATCCGCGAAATGTACGGCGCGAAACCCGGCGAAGCGTCCTTTGCCAACAATTGCCTGCTCGCCCGCCGGCTCGTGGAAAAGGGCGTGCGCTTTGTGCAGCTCTACGACTGGGGCTGGGACATGCACGGCACCGGCGCGGTCGATGACCTGATGACCAGCCTGCCCAACAAATGCCGCCAGGTGGACAAGGCCGCTGCCGCACTCGTGCAGGACTTGAAACAGCGCGGGCTGCTCGAATCCACGCTCGTCGTCTGGGGCGGCGAGTTTGGCCGCACGCCGATGAATGAGGAGCGCGACGGCTCGAAATTCCTCGGTCGCGATCACCATCCGCACGCCTTTTCCATCTGGATGGCGGGCGGCGGAGTGAAGCCCGGCCACGTCTTCGGCGCGACGGACGATTTCGGCTATCACGTCACGCAGGACAAAGTAACCGTGCGCGATTTGCAGGCTACGATCATGCATCTCATGGGCTTCGATCCGTATCGTTTTCACTACCGCTACCAGGGGCTGAATCAGCGCCTCATCGGCCCGACGAATGAAGGGAAGGTCGTGAAAGGCATCCTCGCGTAGAAAACGCGGCCGTTCGCTTTTACGTTACTTCCCGACGAGCGGGCCGATGAATTCCGTGGCTACGACCACATCGTTGTACCACACGCGGATGCGATGGCCTTCGGGCTGCTGGCTGTAAACGTAAAGCCAGACGTAGTTCACGTTCAGCTCTGGCGCGGTGCGCCAGCGGTAGCCCTCGAACGGAGCGCCGGCCGGCCGGCACCTCGAAGGATTCGCGGTCGCCGATGGCCAGGCCTTCCGGCGCGAAAAGCTCCGCTTCGTCCGGCAGCCGGCTGGAGCGATGCCCGGTTCTGGACTCGCCATTTCACCCGGGATGACGAAGTTCTGTTGAACGCCGCCGTGCGATGAAATGCAGCCTCCCCTCGCGATGAAAAACTACCGCCTCGCCGATCTCAACACCATCGACCCCGTTCGCTGTCCATGCGGGTTCAGCCGCCGCGCCTTTGCCACGCCGGACAATCCGCTCGCTACCATGCACGTCGTGGACATTCAGGAAGACGCCCGCACGCATTACCACAAGAAGATGACCGAGATCTATCTGGTGCTCGAAGGCGAAGGGCACATGGAACTCGACGGCGAACTCGTACCGGTGAAGCCCATGAGCTCGATCTTTATCCAGCCGGGTTGCCGCCATCGGGCGATCGGGCGGCTGAAGATCGTCAATGTGGCGATCCCGGCCTTCGACGAAGCCGACGAGTGGTTCGACTGACCAAGTATCAGCGCTGCGCCGGGCCGCCGTTACTTCCAGTCCAGCGCGGCGAGGATTTCGTCCTTCTTCACACGGTCGGTGTAGTCGGCGAAGGTCTCGCCGGGCTGCTTTCCGGCGTCATAGACGTGGAGAAGTTTGTCGATGAAGAGATGCACGTCCCTGGCGATGATCTTGCCTTTGAGCAGATCGTTGAAGCGGCGGTTGTGGCCGAGCCGTCCGCCGATGAAGGCGTCGTAGGCATCGACCATCTCGCCGTTGACCTTGGTCTTGGCGCCGCGGAAGCCGATGTCGGCGATCTGGTGCTGGCCGCAGCTCGAGGGGCAGCCGGAAAAGTGGATGCGGATTTTTTCGTGGTACCAGGCGGAGGTGTTCTCGAGCTGGGTGATGAGTTCGAGCATGCGGTTCTTGGTCTCGGCGACGGCGAGGTTGCAGAACTCGATGCCGGTGCAACTCACGCAGCCCTGGCGGAAATTGGATGGATTGTAGTCGAGGTCGAGCGCATCGAGGTCGGCCTTGAGGGCATCCAGGTTCTTCTCGGGGACGTTCACGATGAGCAGGTTTTGCTTGTTCGTGGTGCGGATGGCGTCGAGGCCGGGTGCGCAGTATTTCTCGGCGAGGTCGGCGATCTTGCCGAGCAGGCCGTTGCGGATGCGGCCCCCGGGGAAGCAGATGCCGACCCAGTAGAGGTCCGCCTGTTTCTGCTTGTGGATGCCGAGGTGATCGGCCTCCTGGTCTTTGATCACCGGGAAGTCGGTGTGCCGATCGAGCTTGAAATCGAGATACTCTTCGACCTTTTCCGCGAGGTATTCGCCGCCGCCGTCTTCCTTTCCCCCGAGCGACCACCAGTCCTCGACGAGGAACTTGAAGCGCGCCCTCTGCCGCTGATGCCGGTAGCCGTGGTCGCGAAAGATGGTGCTGACCGCTTTCACGACGGGCCAGACCTGCTCGGGCTTGAGGAAGACGGGCAGCAGCTTGGCGAGCTTCGGCGCGGAACTCAGGCCGCCGCCGATCTTGATGCCGTAGCCCCGTTCCTCCACGCCGTTGACGACGCGCTTGAGGCCGAAGACGCCCGTGCAGTTGATATCCGGCTGGGCGCAGTGAATGCAGCAACCCGAGACGCTGATCTTGTATTTGCGCGGCAGATTGGAGAACTCGCGGTTGTCCGTCATGTGAGCCGAGATCTCGTGCAGCTCCTTAGTGGGATCGATGATCTCCTCGGGGTCGATGCCCGCCACCGGGCAACTCACCACGTTGCGGGTGTCGTCGCCGCACGCGCCGCTGGTGGTCATGCCGACGCTCGCGAGGTCGGCGAAGATGGTCGGGAAGTCCTCGATGCGCAGCCAGTGATACTGGATGGTCTGCCGCGTGGTGATGTCGCTGAAGCCGTGGCCGAAGCGGGTGGCGATGGACTCCAGCATGCGCGCCTGGGCGGCGTTGACCTGTCCGCCGGGGATCTTGGTGCGCATCATGAAGTAGCCGCTATCCTTGGGCTTTTGGCGATAGACGCCATACCATTTCATGCGATCAAAATCGTCCGGCTCGATCGAGGCAAAGCCCGTCTTCGCGTAGCGATAAATGTCGTGGATGACGTCGAGGCCATCCTTCTCCAGCTTGGCCTTTTCCATGGGCGTGAGTGGGATGAGGCCCTGCTTGACGGCGGCGTAGTTGGGCTGGATGTCGATCATGGCTGTTGAAAAAGGGGCGCAAACTATCGGCGAGGGTTTTGAAAGCAAGGGGATTGTCCCTGTATGCCACGGAGGTTTGGGGCACTGTGCTGCCGGCGCCGCAGTGGAAGAATGTTTGCCTCCCCGGTTGACAGGCGGGGGTCAGCCGCTACTCTTCGCCCTCTTTTTCCAAACGACCATGAAACGCACCTACCAGCCCTCGAAGCGCACCCGCAAGCAACAGTTCGGATTCCGCGCCCGCATGCGGACGAAGAATGGCCGCGCCATCCTCGCACGCCGCCGCCAGCGTGGGCGCAAACGTCTGCTGCCGAAGGGCGTGGAGATCCATTTCAAGCGCCACACCCAGGCCTGAGCCGGCTCATTTAGGATTTAAGATTTAGGATTTAGGATTTAGGGCGGGCTGCGCAGGTCCGGGACTCTAAATCGGCAATCATAAATCGAAAATCATAGATGCCACTGAACCACCTGCGTTTTCCAAAAGCCGCGCACCTGTGCCGTGTGGGGGAGTTTGCGAAGTTGAAACGCGAGGGTCAGTCGTTTCATGGCAAGCTGATTGTTTTGAGCGTGCTGAAATCCGGTGAGGAAGCGGAGTCGCGGATTGGTTTGATCACCTCGCGCCGCGTTGGCGGAGCGGTCGTGCGCAACCGGGTGCGACGCCGGTTGCGGGAGATCGTGCGCTCGGCGCGTCCGCAGTTGAAGGCCGGCCTGTGGCTCGCGCTGATCGCGCGGCAGGCGGCGGCGCGGGCGAGTTTTCAGGCGCTGCGCGACGAGTGGACGCAACTCGCGCAGCGCAGTTCCATCTTTTCCGCATGTTCCTGATCCGCGTCCTCATTCGCAGCTACCAGCTCCTGGTGGCTCCGCTAATCCGCTGGATTTGCGGGCCGGGCGGCGGTTGCCGTTTTGAGCCGACTTGTTCGCACTACTTTCTCGAAGCCTGCGAGACGCACGGCGTGTGGCGTGGCGGCTGGCTGGGGGTCAAGCGGCTTGCGCGCTGTCAGCCGTGGGGCGGGCATGGATTTGATCCCGTGCCGCGCTCTCTGGGCGCGCGGATGCCAAAATCTTCCTTTTAACACTTATGGATCGCACCGGAAAAATCGCTGTCGGAATCGCCATCGCCGTCCTCCTCGGATGGATGTACTGGAACAATCAGGAAATAACCAAAACCGCCGCGCGGCAGGCTGAGGTGAAAGCCGCCGTGGCGGAAGCGGCGGCGCAGGAGAAGGCGGCGGAACCCGTCTCGACCATAGCGGCAGCCGAGGCACCCGCGCCGAGGGTTCCGACCGAACCGGCGGCGGTGGAAAAGCGTGAGTCAATCTCCAGCCCGCTGGCCGAATACACTTTCTCCAATCTGGGCGGCGGCATCGCCACGGCAATGCTCAGGAATTTCACTTCGGAGGGCGATCATCCGATGGTCCTGAACGAATTTGGCAGTATCCCGATCGGCGCAGTGACGGAGGCGGCGGGCGAGGGGATGCGGGCGCCATTTGAGATGAAGGTCGAGGGCGATAGCGTCACCTTTGAGCGCACCGACGCGCGGCAGGTGCAGATGAGTAAAAAATTCACCGTCACGAAGTCCACCGAGCCGAAGGAAAAATACCTCGTCACGCTCGACGTGACTTTCACCAATCGGGGCGCGGAGCCCGTGACTCTGCCGGGCTATTTCGTTTACACGGGGGCTGCAGCCCCGGTGCACCAAAAAGATCGCGCCGACTACACCGGCTTTATGGAAGCGGGGGGCAAATTCATCGCCGCGAATTATTTTGATTCCGGCATGTTCCATCCCGTGCGGCCTGTCTTCACCGTTGCCCGGCAGGGCATCGCCTGGGCCGGGGTCGCCGACCAGTATTTCACCACCCTGGTCACGCCGCAGGCGGCGGATGCGGCGGCTCCGCGCGGCTCCTCGGCCTGGGCAACACGCTTCACCATCGAAGACTCCGCCTGGACGGCCGCCGGGCACTCCAGCAATGGCAGCGCGCAGACTCACTATGGCGTGGACGGCGCGATCGGCATGCCTGCGTTGACCCTCGAATCCGGCAAGGCTTTTACCCAGAGCTTCCGCATCTTTGCCGGCCCGCGGGAATACAATCTCCTCCGACTGATGCCGGAAGACCAGTCGGACATCATGAACTTCGGCATTTTTGGCCTCGTCAGCAAAACGCTGCTCAACTCGATGAACCGGCTGCACAGCATTCTCGGGAGCTACGCGCTCGCGATCATCGTGCTCACGCTCTTCATCAAGACGCTGCTGTGGCCGATGCAGAACAAGTCCACGCAGTCCATGAAGCGCATGCAACTGCTCCAGCCGAAGATGACCGAGCTGCGCGAAAAGTACAAGGACGACCCCACGCGGATGAACACCGAAGTGATGAAGCTCTACAAGGATTACGGCGTGAATCCGATGAGCGGCTGCCTGCCGATGCTCGTGCAGATCCCGATCTTCTTCGGCTTTTTCACCATGCTTGGAACCGCCGTCGAACTGCGCGGCAGCAAGTTCCTCTGGGTTCCGGATCTATCCCTGCCGGACACGATCTGGCATCTCCCCGGCGTCGGCTGGCCGGTCAATATCCTGCCCATCGTCATGGCGCTGACGATGCTCTGGCAGATGTCGCTTTCGCCCAAAAGCGGGGATCCGATGCAGCAGAAGATCTTCATGTTCATGCCGCTGATCTTCATCGCCTTTTGCTACAACTACGCTTCCGCGTTGGCGCTTTACTGGACGGTGCAGAATCTGTTTTCTGTCGCCCAACTCTACGCGACGAGGAACCAGGCGCCGCCAACGCTGCAAAAAAAGCCCGCTCCGCCGAAGAGAAAATAGCGCGCACTTTTTCCCATGAGCCTGAATCCAAGAGACACGCTGGACACGATGCTGGGCCATCTCGGCTTCGTCTGCGAGATCAAGGAATTCCAACACGACCACGGGCTCACGCTTATGGTTTATACGGCGGAAAAGGACCGGCTCATCGGTCGCAACGGTGCGCTCCTCGAAGATCTGCAGCTCCTCCTCAACCGCCTCCTTCAGGCCAAGGACAAGCTCGCCGCAAAAGTCCAGGTCGATATCGAGCACTGGCGTGAGATGAAGGACGACGGCCTCGCCCATCGCGTGCAAAAAATCGCGGAGATCGTGCGCCAGACAGGTCGCCCCTACCACCTCGAACCGATGAACGCCTACGAGCGCCGCATCGTCCACAACGCCTTCAAGGATGACCCGGAAATCCAGAGCTGGAGCCCGCCGGACGATTCCCGGCTCAAGCGCATCACCCTCCGCAAACGCTCCGCGCCACCGGCGTCCCAGGCTTGAAAAGTCTGCCCGGCTATCCGCCGAGCAGGGACATCTCGGCTTTCGGTTCGCGCGGTTTCGCCATCCCGCGGATTTCGGAATAGCGGTCCTCCCGCACGCGCCACACCGCTCCGATGAGCAGCGCGAGCTCTGCATCGCTCACCCCCGCGCGCAGCGGCGTGCGCAGGTCGTGGCCGCGGCTGGCGAAAAGGCAGGTGTAAAGCTGGCCGTCCGCAGCGAGCCGGGCGCGGGTGCAGTCCCTGCAGAAAGGCTGCGTGACCGAGGAAATGACCCCGATCTCGCCGCCGTCCGGCAGTCGGAAACGCCGCGCGACTTCGCCTGCGTAGTTGGCCGCGAGCGGCTCCAGCGGCCGCGCTTTCCCGAGTCGCGCGATGATCTCTGCCGCCGGCACCACCTCATCCAGCCGCCAGCCGTTCGAGTTCCCCACGTCCATGTATTCGATAAAGCGCAGGATGAACCCGCGCCCGCTGAAACGCCCGGCCATCGCTTCGATCTCGTGATCGTTTACGCCGCGCTTCACCACCATGTTGATCTTGATCGGCGCGAACCCCGCAGCCTGCGCGGCCTCGATCCCGCGGAGGACGCGATGCACGGGAAAGTCCACGTCATTCATCGCGCGAAAGGTCGCGTCGTCGAGCGCATCGAGGCTCACCGTCAGCCGCCGCAGCCCGGCGGCGTGCAGCGCGGGCGCTTCCTCCACGAGCCGCGAGCCGTTCGTTGTCAGGGTCAGATCGCGCAGCCCGTCGAGCGCGGCGAGCCGCGCCACGAGCCGGTCGAGGTTGCGCCGAAGCAGCGGCTCGCCGCCGGTCAGCCGCACCTTTTCGACGCCGAGCGAAACGAAGATGCGCGCCAGCCGTGCCAGCTCCTCAAAGCTCAGCACCGACTCCTTCGGCAGAAAATCGTAGCCGTGCCCGAAGACCTCCTTTGGCATGCAGTAGGTGCAGCGGAAATTGCACCGATCGGTGACCGACAGCCGCAGATCACGCAGCGGTCGAGCGAGGGAATCGTGGAGGGCAGATTGCACGGCGGGACGCGTACGCCGTGCATCGGGAGATGGCAAGGGGGGACGGCTCGTCGTTGCCGAGGGCGAAGCCTTCGCGAAGTACCTTGATCGCGTTTTCGCAATCGGCCCGGCCATGGGAGTGGCGCCACACCAGTCAGTGGCGGCCTGGCGGGCGGGCAGGCTGGTGACCAGGGCTTGGAGCCGATAGCCCGGCACGTCGAGGAGGCGCTTGCCGACGCGCGCGCCTCGCCCTCGCGCAACCCGGTGGGCACCAAGGATCAGACAGCGCGGATGCGGCCAGTGCAGCCCTTGGCATGCGATTTCGGACACTTCGGTGCCGGGCACTTCGGTGGCCCGCCATTCCAGCCCGCGGCGGAGCAGGTTTTTGATCGGCTCACTCAACTGCGCGCCCACCACGTAAGGCAGCCGCAGTTGCTCCAAGAGAGCCAGCAGTTCAGGCAGGCAGAACCCGGAGTCGGCACGCACGGCGCGCAGGCGCAGGTGGCGTGGGAGGTTTTCCCACAGATCCAAAAAGAAGGCCGCCGCGTTGTTGCCACAGCTCGCGTTGTCCGGCCGCAGCCAGAGCTGCGCGACCGGCCGCACTTCGGCGAGGACGACCCACAGCGGATGCAGGCATGGCTTCAAGCCCTTGGTCGTGTAACCGATGGCGACGCCTTGCTGATGGCCATCCTCGTGGAGCAGCCGCGGCGAATCCAGATCCAGCGTGGAGCCTTCGCGTCGGCTCGGTAAACTCCACCGCGATTGATTTGCCCCGATTTGAGTGCGAAACCGGGCCGTCGCCTTTCAATTGTGTGTTTTTCATTCACCACCAATCAGTTCCCAAGCGGTGGCGCTTTTCCAACTGCATCGTTCCGGCCAAGTCCGACAGGCTGCCAGGCGCTCATTTCCGCCACCCGCTTTCCGCTTTCATCCCGCATCCGTCATCCCTCATCCTTTCCCCATGCCCGCCAACCCGCGCCAGACCTGCATCCAAGTCCTGCTGGAGTGGGAAAAGGGCAAACACTTCTCCGACGAAATCCTCCACACCGCCCTCGACCGTGAGCGCCTCCCGCCGCTGGACCGCGCGTTCCTCATGGAGACCTTCTTCGGCATTTTGCGCAATCTCAGCCGGCTCGATTTCCTTATTGGCCGGCTCCGCGAAGGCCCCATCGACCCGGAAACCCGCGCCATCCTCCGCCTCGGGCTCTACCAGATTTTCCACATGCGCACCGCCGCGCACGCCGCGGTCCATGAAACCGTCAATCTCGCCGGACGCGCCCGCGGCCTCGTCAACGCCATCCTCCGCCGCGCCCTGCGCGAAAAAGCCGCGCTGGAGGATGCGCTGGCCCACGCCGGTCCCGCCGTCGCGACCTCCCATCCCGACTTCCTTCTCGACCGCTGGAACGCCAACTTCGGTCCTGACGCCACCCGCCACCTCTGCGCCTGGAACAACCAACCCGCCGACGTCCACGTCCGCGCCAATGGCCTTCGCGTCACCGTCGGCGAACTCCTCCGCAGCGCGCCCGACGCCGAGCCCTCGCCCGCCCATCCACTCGCCATCAAGGTGCAGCAGCTCCCTTTTTCCTGGATCGCCCGCGGCCTCTGCTACGTGCAGGATCCGAGCACCCTCATGCCCTGCGATCTCCTCGCCCCGCGGCCCGGGGATTTCGTCCTCGACGCCTGCGCGGCACCGGGCGGCAAAACCACCTACCTCGCGCAACTCATGCGCAACCAAGGCCGGATCATCGCCTGCGATCTTTACGAAAGCCGCGTCGCCCGCCTCCGTGAAAACCTCGCGCGTCTCGGCGTCTCCATCGCCCAGGCCATCCAGCACGACTGCATGCAGGCTGGGCCGCCGCTCGCACCCGCGAGCTTCGACCGCATCCTCGTCGATGCCCCGTGCAGCAATACCGGCACCATCCGCCGCCGCGTCGATGTCCGCTGGCGGCTGACCGACGAAGACTTCCTCCGCATGCCCGCCCAGCAGCTCGCCCTGCTCAAGCGCACCAGCAGCCTCCTCAAACCCGGAGGCACCCTCGTTTATTCCACCTGCTCCCTCGAGCCCGAGGAAAACGACCGCCTCGTCGAGCAAGCCCTGGCGGCCGTCCCCGACCTCCGCTTCCTTGAAAGCCGCCGCACCCTCCCCTTTCTCGACGCCGTGGACGGCTCCTTCGCCGCGAAGTTTACGCGAGAGTCAACGTAGCGGAAAAACCAAAAAGCGCCGTCATTCTGAACGCCGTTTTTGCAGGCTTTGCGACAAAGGCGGAGTGAAGAATCGCAAACTGTAAATGGGCGGAGGGCGGTCGGAGCAATGGCGCGTGGTCACTCCCGCCGCCTCCGCCCGCGTTTCTGTCAGCGATCCTTCACTCCGCGCCGGTCGCAAAGCCTTCCGGCGCTGCGTTCAGGATGACGGGAGGTTTTGGTTAGCCTACTTCGCGAACACCTCTGCGAAGAATTCCTTCATTGCCGCCCACGATTCCTTGTCTGCCGCCGCGTTGTACGCCTGGCCTTTGCTGTTGTCGCTGCCCGCCGCCGGATTGCTGAACGAATGGACCGCGCCTGGATACGCCACGAATTTGTAGTTCACTTTCGCCTTCGCCATCTCGTCTTTGAAAGCGGCCACTTCCTCCGCCTTCACGAACGGATCGTCCGCGCCGTGGCAGACGAGCACCTTGGCCTTGATGCTCTTCGCGTCGTCCGGCGTCGGCGAGCTGAGCCCGCCGTGAAAGCTCACAATCCCCTGCACGTCCGCGCCGCTGCGTCCCAACTCCAGCACCGTGGTCCCGCCGAAACAGTAGCCGATGGCCGCGACTTTCCCTTTCTCGACGAGCGGGTTTTTCAAAAGCTCCGCGAGGCCCGCCTGCACGCGCCGCCGCAAGGCCGGTCGGTCGCTCTTCCACTTGCCCGCCAGCGCCCCGCATTCCTTCGGGTCGGTGGGATGCACACCCTGGCCGTAGATGTCCGCGCAAAAAGCCACGTAACCCAGTCCCGCGAGCTGCTTCGCGCGGCCCTTCACGTAGTCGCCCACGCCCGTCCAGTCCTGCACCACCAGCACGCCGGGCCGCGGCTTGGTATTCGCGTCGTCGTAGGCGAGGAAGCCTTCGAGCACTGCATCGCCGTCCTTATACTCGACGATTTCGGTTTTGATCTTGGCGTAAGCGGACGAACTGAGCGCAACGAGCGCCACGACGGCGGGGAGGAGAGCGGTGGTTTTCATGGGTGAAATTTAGAATGAGTAAATCCATTTCGTAAATCACCACGAAAGCGGACGCGCGCAGTGCAAGAAAGCTGCTTGGGGGAGGCGCTCGCAAGGTCGTCCCAAATTCGTCGAGCTCCGCCGCGCGCTGCGTAGCATGGTGAGTTACCCTCGCTCAAGACCGCCGGCGGCGGGAGGTGAGCAGAAGGGTGCCGAGGGCGAGCAGGGCGGCGCTGGCCGGTTCGGGGGTCGCCAGGGTCCCCTGCGAGTCCTGATACTCCGAGTGGTTATTTTGCAAATCCAAAATGAACTTGGCACCCGGTTGGACATTGCTGGCGGGAACTTGCGCGCTGAGCAACGTTAGGTTTAAGAATGTTTCAAATCCCGTCAACGTGCCGCCAGTCCATTCCGTAATATCTCTGCCCACCGATGGGTCAATTGGCGCGACGCTCCCGCTCAGTTGCAGCTCAGGAGAGTCGTTTGGCACAGCGAACTGACCGGAGAAGGCCGGCGAGAAAGTGTAAGCGAAGGTACCCAACAGCACCGAGCCAGCCTCCCCATGTGCGAGTGACCCATAACCCGGTGAAGCCGGAATAGGGCTGTTCGGCTGCCAGGTAGCCGTCGGCGAGCCGTATTTCACCACAATCCGCGTGCTCGTGGATCCGCCGGCGCCATCGTAGGTGAGCGTTGTGTTCCCCGTCGCGGTGAAGACGCCGCCCACTCCGACAATGATGTCGCCCAAGCTCCAACTGGTCGCGGCGGAGAGTGTCGACAGCGTGAGCGGAAAAAGTGTCGTATAAATGTCGGCGCTGTAAATGGCACCGCCGCTCTGGTTATTAAAATTGCCAGGAGAAGCGGAGTTTCCAATGTAAGTCCAGGCATCGGACAAGGGGTTACCCGTGATGGGCATTGCGAAACAAGGGCTGGCAGAAATTGCCAGGCCCACGAACATCGTGGTGATCGCAGAGGAACGGAAATATTTAAGGCTATTCATCGGTTTTTGGGGGTTGTGGCTTTCGATTGTTAATGGAGGGGTTCAGACCCCACTGTCGGCGCATTTTACCGATTGTCGGCATTAATTTAGAATTTCCTTGATTTTGCGGGTGGCCTGGGAGGGGGCGCGGACGGCACCGCGAGCCGTCACTAGCTTTCCCCGCAAACTTTGCTGATCGCCCGCCGCAGCGCCTCGACCGCCCGCGCGAGCTGCGCCGCGGTGATGCAGTAAGGCGGCATGAGTACCACGGTGTCGCGGATCGGGCGGGTGAGCAGCCCATGCTGGCGCGCGGCGAGGCAGACTTGCGCGCCGACCAGCTGCTCCGGGGAAAAGGGCGCGCCGATTTCCTGCCGCAATTCGATCCCGGCGATGAACCCACACTGCCGCACCTCGCCGACGCGCGGCAGCGCGCGCAGCCCGGCGAGCAGTTCGGCAAAATGGGCGATCTGTTCGCGGAGCCGCGCCAGCACTTGCTCTTCGCGGAAGACGGCGAGGCTGGCGAGCGCCGCGGCGCAGCCGAGCGGGTTGGCGGTGTAGCTGTGCCCGTAGTAGAGCGTGCGCTCAGGGTCGCCGAGAAAGGCGGAGAAGATGCGCTCCGTGGTCAGCGTGGCCGCGAGCGGCAGATAACCACCAGTCAGCCCTTTCGCCAGCGCGATGAAATCCGGGATCACGCCTTCCTGCTCGCAGGCGAACATCGTCCCCGTGCGGCCAAAGCCCGTCATCACCTCATCGAGAATAAGCAGCACACCCTGCGCGTCGCACAATGCGCGCAGCTCCGCGAGCATCCCGCGCGGCCACAGCCGCATGCCCGCCGCACCTTGGATGAGCGGCTCGATCACCACCGCGGCGATTTCGCGCGGCTGTAGCTGTAGGGGAAGCAGACTGCTTCCCCTACAGCTACAGGCCGCGCGCAACTCTTCCATGCTCGCGACATGCGTGACGGGAAACTGCCATGCGGCGAAACGGTCGTGAAATGCCGGGATGCCGCCGAGGCTGGATGCGCCCATGGTGTCGCCGTGATACGCGCCGGAGAACGCCACGAACCGCGTGCGCTGCGGCTGGCCGGTCTGCTGCCAGAATTGCGCCGCCATTTTCAGCGCGACCTCGATCGCCGTGGAGCCGTCGTCGGAAAAAAACACGCGCGTCAGCGAGCCCGCCGGCCAAAGCGCGACCAATTCCTGCGCGAGTTGCGCCGCGGGCGGATGGGTGAAGCCGAGGAACGACGTGTGCGCCACGCGGTCGAGCTGGGCGCGGATCGCGGCGTCGATCCGCGGATGCCGGTGGCCGTGCAGGTTCGTCCAGATCGAGGAGTTGCCGTCGATGTATTCGCGCCCCTCGCTGTCCCGCAGCAGCGCGCCTTCACCCTCGACCAGCACCAGCGGCGCATGTTCCGGCGCAGCCCAGTCGCGATGCTGGGTAAAGGGATGCCACGCGTGCGCGCGATCCGCGGCGATGGTGCCCGCCGTGTTCATCGCCACAGCGCCGCGAGGAGAAACCACCCGATCATCAACCCGGCGATGGTCAGCTTTCCGGCGATTCCCGCCGTGGTGCCGAGAAAGGTGCCCCACGTCGATTTACCCGCCGGCAGCAGCCCCTGGCCACCGATCAGTTCCCCCGTGAGCACCCCGATCAGCGGGCCGATAAAAATGCCCCACGGGAAAAAGAACATCCCGACAATCGTCCCAAGGACACCTCCCACCGCACCCCATCGCGTGGCGCCAAACTTTTTCGCGCCGAGCGAAGCACTGCCGAAATCGACAACAAAGCTGAGCAGGGTGAGCAGTACCAGCCCGGCGATGCCCCACACGCCGATGCTCCGGGCCTCACCGAGAGCGAGGTGATGGATGATCGCCGCGGCGAGAATGATCGTCGTGCCCGGCAGCACCGGCAGCACCGTGCCCACCAAGCCCGCAAGCATGAGCACCAGCGTGAGAGTCCACCAAAGAGTGACGGTCATCGGAGAATTGAGGATTTAAGATTTAAGATTTAGGATTTGTCGCTTGGCAACGCCGGAACGTATGACCACTGCTGCACTTCCTAAATCCTAAATCCTCTATCATAAATTCCCATGGCCCTCTCCACCGGCAGCAAAGCCCCCGACTTCACCCTCAAATCCAAAACCGCCGACGGCCTCAAGGATGTCTCCCTCAGTACCAACCTCGGTCAGAAGAACACCGTGCTGCTCTTCTTCCCCCTTGCCTTCACCGGTGTCTGCACCCAGGAAATGTGCAGCGTCTCCGGCGGGCTCGGCGCCTATAGCGACCTCGGGGCTGAGGTCATCGCGATCAGCGTGGACAGCCCCTTTGCGCAGGAGGCCTGGGCAAAAAAGGAGAACATCGCCATCACCCTCGCCAGCGACATGAATAGGACCACCGCGAAAAACTACGGCACCCTCCTCGACGATCTCCTTGGCCTCGGCAGCGTCTCCGCGCGCGCCGCCTTCGTCATCGATAAAGCGGGCATCATCCAATACAGCGAGCAGACCCCGACGCCCAAGGATTTGCCCAATTTCGACGCCATCAAAGCCGCGCTCGCCCAGCTCGGCTGACCTCACGCCCCATCAGCCCAGTAACGACGCGGCGGCTTTGTCGATGGCCAGCACGGCGCGCGGATGCCGGCGCAAGATGGAAGCCGGACATCTTTTACTGATCGGCCCGAGTAGTGTCGCCCGCACCGCCCTGGCTTTGCGTTCGCCCGGGACGACGCAGGAAATCACGCGCGCGCTGAGCAGTGTCGGGATGGTCAGCGTCAGCGCCTTTTTCGGCACGGCGGCGAGTTTGGGAAAGCAGCCGTCATGCACCTGCTGCTGCCGGCAGACCGGGTCGAGCGCCACGACTTTCACGCTAGCCGGATCTTTGAAATCCGCCACGGGTGGATCGTTGAAGGCGATGTGTCCATTCTCACCAATGCCCATGCACACAAGATCGAGTGGCCGTTCGGCGAGCAGCGCGGCGTAGCGTTTCGCCTCGCGGACGGGCGCCCTTTCCGCCGCGAGAAGATGAATCGCTTTCGACCGTCCGATGCGGGAGAGGACATGCCGGCGCAGGTACGAGCGGAAGCTTTGCGGATGATCGGCCTTCAAGCCCACATACTCGTCCATGTGAAAGATGACGACTCTCGACCAGTCGATCTGCTGCCAGGCGAGCGCGTCGAGGAAGGCGTCCTGCGACGGCGCGCAGGCAAAAACGACGCGCGCCTCGCCGCGCTCCGCGCAGGCTGCACGGATGGCGTCGGTGACAAACTCGGCGGCCGCGGACGCCATCTCGGCACGGTCGGCATAGCAGCGGACAATCAGCGAGTCGAACTTGGCGGTCTGCATGTCGGCTGAACACCGCAGCGAACTTCAACCAACGATTTCCAAATGCGAAATACCGCGCGGCAGGGCCACGCAAGCCGTCGCCTCGCGATCCGCCCGGCACCACGTCCCCGGCTCGAGCAGCAACGGCCCGGTCACCTGCTTAAGCCGGAACTGGGCGCCTTCGGGCAACTCGCACCGCACCGTAAAATCCGGACAGGCAAAGGGCGCGCGGAATGAGATCCGATCCGCCGTGCGTTCGATGCGCGTCAGTTCTTTGGCGGCCCAGTACCTCGCCACCTCGCTTAGTTTCATCCAGCGCAGGTGATCGTAACGCGCCTGCAGCCGGCGCACGACTTCCTTAAAAATCGTGAAACCAAGCTCCTGCCCGTTCCAGAAAATGCCCGTCCAATGCGCGAGCATCAGCGCCGGCTCGCCGCGCCCGATCACCTCGACCATGCGCCCGCTCTGCAAATCCTCGCTGATGAACTTGTCCGCGCCTTCCGGCTTCGAGCAATCCCAGCCGCCCGTCCAGTCACCAGTGCAGCCGATGATGCTGACCACGCAGCGCGGATCGTCGCCGTCGAGTCCGCTCACATTCTCGACTCGCGGCGCGACGCTTTGCTCGCCGCCGTCGTAGCAGTGCCGGAAATAATGCGGGATCTCCGCGCCGAAAACGTCGCGCACCGACTGCGCGCTGGCCTGCGCGAGCTGCGGCAGCGCACGATTGCCAAACCCGCCGGGCGTCGTGACCCCTTCGCAAGTCAGCCCTGCCTCTTTCAAGATGCGCAGGGCATACGCCAAATAGGCGCCGATCTCGTCCGCGCTGCGGCCCGTGGTCCAATCCCAGTTCTCCATGAACTTCAGCGAGTGCTGCGGATGCGGGTGTCCGGTGGCGAGGTCGATCACGCGCGTGTGCGTGACCATCTCCGGATGAATATCCCAGTTCGGCACGATGGTGCTGCGGACGAGTTCGAGGCTCGCCGCGAGCTCCTGCTGCGTCCATCCGGGCAGCATGCGATCGACGCGCCCAACGCACGCCGGATAGGGCACGATGCTGTACTTGCCTTTCACTCCTTGCGCAGCGCTCCACTCGCCAAACTTCCGCACGAAGCTGTCGGGAATCTCCGCCGGCCAGTCGCGCCACGGCTTGTGATAAGACGGATTTGCGCCCGCGAACGCCGCATCAAACTGCGGCATCGCGAAACGGTTCAGGTTCACCAGGCAGGTCGAGTCGTCGATGATCAGGCCGACGGGAACGCGGGCGCGCGGGTTGAGCACCGTCACGCCCTCCGCGCGCGCGGGTCGCTCACCCGGAGTTTGGGCGAAGAGCGGGCTGCCACCGAGCAGCGCGCCGGCGGAAATGGTGGTGGTGCGGAGGAAATCGCGACGTTTCATTTCAGGCCGCAGTTGAAAGCGCTTCGGGCATGGCGTCGAGCCAATCGTCACCGCAATCTCGGATGGCCGAGCGCGGTTGCAACCTACCCGCACACCCACTTCAATGAGCCACCCCATGAATATCACCCGCCGCTCCGCCTTGCAACGCACCGCCGCCCTTTCCCTTGGCGCTGCGCTTCCGTCACTGTCCCGCCTTCATGCCCAGGGCACGACCGGCAAAAAATTACGCGTGGCGGTGGTGGGCCTGGGTCGCGGGATGGGTCATGCGCAGGCGCTCCTGAGCCTGCCGGATGTGGAGATCGCCTATCTGGCCGAGGTGGATCCCACCCGTTTGGAACGCGGCCTGAAAGCCGTCGCGGCGAAGCAGCAGGCACCCTGTGAGGGAATCAAGGACTTCCGCAAATGTCTGGAAGACAAAACCCTCGACGCGGTCTTCATCGCGACGCCCAACTTCTGGCATACGCCCGCGGCACTTCTCGCCATGCAGGCAGGCAAGCATGTCTATGTGGAAAAGCCCGGCAGCCAAAATCCTCATGAGGCGGAAATGATCGTGGCCGCGGCGAAGAAATACGGACGCATCGTGCAGATGGGCAATCAAAGGCGGACGTGGATGAAGGAGGCCGTCGCCGCGCTGCATGGTGGAGCCGTCGGCCAGCTTCGGTTCGGCCGCGCCTTTTACTACAACGCCCGCGGCGCCGTGGGTCAGGGAGCGAACAAGGCTGCGTCCGGGATCGACATGGACTTATGGCAGGGTCCGGTGCCGGACGAACGCGAGATCAAGCCTTTCGTTCATTACGACTGGCACTGGCTCTGGCATTGGGGCAACGGCGAACTGGGCAACAACGGAATCCATTTTCTCGACATCCTCCGCTGGGGTCTGCAGGTGGAATATCCGCAGCGCGTGACTTACAGCGGCGGTCGGTATGCGTTCGATGACCAGCAGGAGACGCCGGACACGGGCACAGCGGTGTTCGACTTCGGAAATGTGGGCATGGAATGGCTGCAGAGCAGTTGTCATCCGCGCCTGGCGGAGAAGCCCCTTGGTGAGTGCGTCTTTTACGGCGACGACGGAACCTTTGCGATCAACGGCAGCGCGTGGACGATCTACGACGGCAAGGGTGTAAAGACGGGCGAAGGCCAAGGGCCCGGTGGTGGTGACGCCGCGCACATTGGCAACTTCCTCGAAGCCATTCGCGGCCACGCCCAGCTCAACAGCCCCATCGAGGAAGGTCAGAAAAGCACGATGCTCTGCCATCTGGGGAACATCGCCTATCGCACAAATACGGTCGTGCGCTGCGATCCCAAGACGGGCAAACTCATCGACAATCCCGAGGGCGAAAAACTCTGGCGCCGCGAGTATCGCAAAGGATGGGAACCGACGGTCTGAGACTGATGGCCCTCACGGCTTCGCGCACTTCTTCTCGCCGGCCGAAGCGAAATCCGGTGGCGCTTCATTTCTCGCTGTCGGCTTCCACGACCTGACGGGGGAGCAGAAGCTCTTCGCCACTGCGGGCGAGGTACGGGGGAACGGTCATGAGTAGGCGCTGGCCGAAGGAGTTCTCGAATTTCCAGAGCGCACCGTCGGTGCCGGGCGGGACTTCGACTTTAAAGAAGCCGTCGTCGAGTTTGGCGAAATCGAGCATCTCGCGCCCGTCCGGAGCGACAAGTTTACCGGAGATTTTTCCGGCCCAATTGGCAATGCGGGAGGCCCAGCCGCCCACGAGCTTCGTGCCGCGCGGGACGTAGAAATAAAGCGTCCATCCGCCGCGGAAATGGCTGGTGATGTCAGGCGTGTCGAGGCCGCTCTCGATAGTCACGCGCAGCCCGACGGGCCACGCGATGAAGGTGTGATCGCCGCCGTCGTAGGTTTCGATACGGTGCAGGCCGGGGTGCGGGGTCGGCAGCGTGAGCGCGCGCTCTTCGTTGTCGGGCTGGTAATCTTCGCGCACGGCGACGGGGGCGAGCGTGACTTCGAGCGGAGAGAAAAGTTCGAGCTTCGGCGGGCGGTTGGCCCAGAGCTTTTTGACCGTGACTTTCAGGTCGATGGCGCCCGGCCTTTCCACCCAGAGGAAATAGCGTTGCCGATCCTGGGCCTCGTTCGGAAAGCTGCCCGGCGCAACCTTCGCGAGGGCCAGACGAGGCGCCGCCGGGACCAGCTCTTTGCTGAATTCCACGCTCGTGAAACCGGGCTCGACCGGCTGGTTCCTGGCGATGCCGTGGTCGAGCAGTGCGGCGATTTCCGCGGCGGAAAATGGATCCTCGTTCTTGAGCGGATGCCCTTCGGTATGCGCGTCCTTTTGGCTGAGCAGGCGCGCCCACAATCCGTAGCTGTGGACCATCATGGTCTTGCGGATGCGGTAGGCGTGTCGGGCGACGTCATCCTTCGAGGCGGTGCCGTTTTGCTGCGCATACATCAGCTCGGCGTGGCGCGTGTAGAGCGTGAGGTCGTCGATGCGCCGGTGCACTTTCAAATCGGTCGTCGCGGCGCGAGCGGCAGCGAGGTGGCGATACATCCGGCCGACGATATCGGAAGGCGAACGGCGCTGGGTGTCTTCGTTGATGAGCGCGTAGAATTCCTGCATCGGCGCGCGGGCGGCGCCAAACGCCTTTTCTAAAAAATCCCCGATGATCGCCTCGACGCGCCCCGCCTCACGCACGTCCCACAGCACGCGGCTCGCGACGTAGTAGCCGAGGCCGCACGGGCCCCAGCAGTCGCCCGACTCCGCATCGTAAAAGCGCGCGCCCTGCCCGTGGATGTGCGCGAGCAACTCGGCCACACGCTTCGGGCGCGCCGCGGCGGCGTTGCGCGGGAGGTTCCAATCCCAATCGACGACGCTGAGGTAATCATAAACGCCCATCGTCGCGCCCTGCTTCTGCCATCCGATGAGCACCTGGTCGAAGGTGAGGCCGCCGGTGATGAACGCCGTCGTCGCGCTCGGGATGACACGCGGATGCACGCGGATCTTCGGCGGTGCGCAGTGCTGATTGTAGGCGTAAAGGCCGACGTATTTCGGCCCTGGCTGCAGCGCGTTGATCGCGGTGGCGACTTCATTGGCGAGCGTGATGACGCGGTCGCTCACGCTGCCCATGCGCGCGCAATCCTCGCACTCGCACCAGCCGCCACCGTCGCTCGGGTCCATCGAGATCGAGTCGCGCTGCGGCTCGCGTTTCATCTGCGCGACAGCCCACTCGGTAACACATTTCCGCAGGCCCGCGTTGCTGATGCAAAACTTGGCGTCGCCGCGCAGCTCCCGCTTCCCGCCCAACTGGGCGAGCCATTCGGGATGCTTTTCAAACTCCGCGCGGTTCTCTGCGATGATCGCGTCATAGGCGTGGCCGCTATTGAGCTGAAAGCCTTTGACGGCCCGATTGCGCGCGCACCACTGCCGGTAAGGCTCGTCGTTGTAGCCCCACGTCCCCCAATTGTACCAAATCCGCCGCGCGTAAAACGACGGACTCTCACGCGTGTGGACATCGATCGACAGCTCGCGCAAGTCCGGCACGACCTCCCACGTTTCGCCGGGGAAAAACTGCCGGTAGCCGAGCCGGTGCAGCAAATCCCAGGTCGCGTGCGCCACTCCGAGGTCGCTCGCGCCGATCAGCCACAGGCCGTCCTTCGCCGAGCGCAGCACGTAGTCCTCGCGCTCGAACGCCCCGTTCCCAAACTCGGTCGCGACCGAAAGTTTCGTAAAATCCGCCCCGCTGCCGACCACGATGCCCCGGCTGCCGTCGCCGGTTTCCACGATGAACTCCGCGCCGGCGATCCGCCCGAGATGGCGCGCCAGTTCCGCCGCCGTGGCTTTGGTCGAGGCGGACGCCTTTTCCCCGACGATGACGGGCCGCAGCGCGCGCCCTTCGCTCGCGAGGCGAAACGGTTCGGCCGATGCACTCGCGGAAAGCATTTGGAGAATGGCCACGAACCGTGCGGAGAGTTTTTTGAAGTGCATGATATTTGCGAGCGTGGAACAAACTTCATCGACCGGCACGAGCAAAGTCTCCAACTCCACAAGGCGATGGCTCGGCCTAACTTGGCCCGCCGGGCGAGTGATCCGGCTTGCGAGCGAGTGCCGCGGATTCATGCTCGGCCCATGAACCTGGCCACTTTGCGTGTCACTTCAGTGCAGATGGAAAGTCGTGCGAACGATAAGGCGGGGAACTTCACCAAGATCGAGCAATTCTCCACCGAGGCCGCCGCCCGCGGTGCGCGGCTCGTGATCTTCCCGGAATGCTGCATCACGGGCTACTGGTTCATTCGCAATCTCTCCGTCGAGCAACTCGCGGCGCTCGCTGAGCCGGTGCCGGCAGGGCCGTCCACGCAGCGGCTCATCGCGCTGGCGCAGCGGCTCGGTCTGAGCATCGGCGCGGGTTTGGTCGAGGACGCGGGCGCCGGCGTTTTCTATAACACCTACATGGTCGCGCTGCCCGATGGAACGCTGCAGCGGCATCGCAAATTGCACGCCTTCGAGCATCCCGCCATCCGCAGCGGCGACGAGTTCACCGTCTTCGAGCTGCCGGAGGGATGGCGTTGTGGGCTGCTCATCTGCTACGATTGCAACCTCATCGAAAACGTCCGCATAACCGCGTTGCGCGGCGCGAATGTACTCCTCGCGCCGCACCAGACCGGTGCCGTGCGCAGCGTGAACCCGCACCACATGGGCATCATCGACCGGCGACTTTGGGAGAATCGCCACGCCGACCCCGAGGCGATCGAGCGCGAACTGCGCGGTGACAAGGGCCGCGGCTGGCTGTTGCGCTGGCTGCCCAGCCGCGCGCACGACAATGGCCTCTTCCTCATCTTCAGCAACGGCGTCGGCATTGACGACGATGAGATTCGCACGGGCAACGCGATGATCCTTGATCCTTACGGCCGCATCCTCGCCGAGACGAGGGCCGCCGCGGATGAACTGGTGTTGGCCGATCTCGACCCCGCGCTCTTCCAGGGCTGCACGGGCCGCGGATGGCTGCGCGCCCGCCGTCCCGAGCTCTACGCCCCGCTGACGGTGCCGACGGGCAATGAGTGCGACACGCGCAAGCTCAAGTTTTCGGAGTGAATCGGCCGCGCCAACGCGTGTGTCGATGCTCCTTCAGTGCGCGGTTTGAAGAACGACGTCCGCGCGCTCCCGGCAGCCGTCGGTGAGGATGAGTTTGGCGTTGAGACGATCGTTGCTTTGCACGCGCGCCTGCGCGGCGGCAGCATCCGAGGCGAGCCCGCAGGCGAGGTGTCGCGCGGCAACGCGGCGCATGGCGAGGTCGAGCGGACAATCAAGAAACACTCGCAGGTCGAAGAATGCCTCCATGCGCCAGTCGCGGAGTAGCACGTAGAGACCTTCGACGAAAATGGGGCGCACGCCTGCAGAGATGCGGATTGCGGCCTCGCGGGGATCGCCCTCGGCGTGATCGAACGCCGGAAACTCGCCCGCACCCTTCGCCTTCAACCGCAGCAGATCGGAGCGCAGCCGCCCGGGATCGAAAGTGTGCGGCGCGCCGCGGCGGCGTATGCCCTCGGCATCAAGCAGCCGCCGCGGCAGGTGGTAGCCATCCATCGGCAGCACCACCGCACCGGGCCAGCGCAGGCGCAGCGCCTCGGCGACCGTGCTTTTTCCCGAGCCCGGAATGCCGGCGAGCGCGACGAACCTGGCGTCGCAAGCACGGACGGCGCGCTCGATGGCATCGGCAGCGGTGAGGATCTCAGCGTGCATCGTCGTCTCCCAAAACGCTCACCGCCGACGCCGCGCGTCGATGAAGACCGCAGCGAGGATCACGAGTCCCTTCACGATGTACTGAAGCGAAAAGTGGACGCCGGCCTGGTTGAGCCCTTTGTCGAGAATGCCGATGATCACCGCGCCGAGCAGCGTGCCGGGGATCGAGCCGACGCCGCCGGTGAAGCTCGTGCCGCCGACCACCACAGCGGCGATGGCATTCAGCTCGAAGCCCTGGCCCGCCGACGGCTCGCCCGAGAAAAGCTGCGATGCCTGAATGATGCCCGCCAACCCGGCGAAGCACGCCGAGAGCAGATAGACTCCCGTCTCATTGCGAGCGAGCGGGATGCCGGTGAAGCGCGCGGCCTCGCGGTTGCCGCCGATGGCGTAGAGGTGCTGGCCAAAGCGCGTGCGATGGAGGAGCACGGCCGTGAGTGCGAAGACCGCGGCCATGAAAACCACCGGTGTTGGCAGCCAGCCGCCCAGACGCTCGGTGCCGAGCGCGAAGAACGTCTGCGCGTCGGCTGGCGCGGCGAGGGGCCGGCCTTCGTTGAAGCGCATCGCCGCGCCGCGCACGACCAGCATCATCGCCAGCGTGATGATGAAGGGCGGCATCCGCGTGCGCGCGGCGAGCGCGCCATTCGCGGCACCGATGCCCGCGGCGGTGAGCATCCCCATGCCCAAGCCCGCGCCGAGGCCGTGCGGGAGAAAACTCACGGTGACGACGCCGACCAGCGCAACCACCGCCCCGACGCTCAGATCAATACCTCCGATGAGGATCACCAGCGTCATCCCAAAAGCGATGATGGCGTTCACCGAAATCTGCTGCGCGAGGTCGAGCAGGTTTGCCGTTGTGAGAAAGCGCCCGTCGGGAACCCAGATGGCGAAGAGCGCGAGGAGAAGGACGATCGCGCCAAGCAGAGCTGCGGCGGGGTGGCGGAAAAGAAGGACGAAAAGCGGGGAGCGGCGCGTGGAGGGAGCGGTGTTCATGCGCGTAAAGTTTCAGTTTCCTCCGCTGCTCCCACGCTTGCCGTGAGCACCGCCATCACCTCTTCCGCCGTGATCTCCGCCGATGCCGCCTCCCGCACGATCCTGCCGTCGCGATAGAGCGCGAGACGGTGCGAAAGGCCCATCACTTCCGGCAGGTCGGAGGAGATGAGCAGGATCGCCATCCCGCGCTCGATGAGCCGGTGGAGGAGCACGAACATTTCGTCGCGCGCACCGACATCCACGCCTCGCGTCGGCTCGTCGAGGATCAGCACTTTGGGCGGATGCTCCATCCATTTGGCGACGACGATTTTCTGCTGGTTCCCGCCCGAAAGCGCCGTGACCGGCTGCGCGGGACCGGTGGTCTTGATGGCGAAGCCGCTCACCGCGCTCGCGATGATCTCGCTGCGCCGGGCGCGGTTTACGAGCGGGCCGCGCAGCCACTCGCGCGTCCACGGCAACGCGAGGTTGTAGCCGACGGAGTTGGTCATCACGAGGCCCTGACGCTTGCGGTCTTCCGGCACGAGCGCGACACCGGAGGCGAGGGCGTCGCCCGGTGAGCGCGGCCGGAACGGACGGCCATCGACGAGCACCTCGCCACTGCTCATCCGCTCGATGCCAAAGAGCACGCGCGCCAGTTCGGTGCGCCCCGCGCCGACTAGTCCGGCGAGGCCCAGGATTTCGCCGTAGCGCAGCTCGAAGGAGACGCCGTGGACGCCCGGCCCGCGCAGGTCGCGCACGGCGAGCGCCACTTCGCGCGGGCGGTGCGGCGGGCGTGGATAGTGATCTTTGAGGTCGCGGCCGACCATCCAGCGGATCAGCTCGCGCAGGTCGAGGCGCGCGGCGTCCTGCGTCCCGACTGAGCGCCCGTCGCGCAGCACGGTGATGCGATCCGCGAGCCGCCCCAGTTCTTCGAGCCGATGCGAAATGTAAATGATGCCCGTGCCGGCCGCGCGCAGCCCGCGCAGCTTGGCGAAAAGCGCCACCGTTTCGCCAGCGGAGAGCGACGCCGTCGGCTCATCGAGAATGAGCACGCGCGCCTTCACGGAAAGCGCCCGCGCGATTTCCACGAGCTGCTGCTGCGCCACGCTCAGCGTCCCCACTCGCGCCCGCACATCGCCGATCTCCGGCAGCCCGAGTTCGTCGCGCAGCGCCTCCGCTTCCGCGATGAGCCGATGCTGGTCGAGCAGCCCGAAGCGCGTGGGTTCGCGCCCGAGGAAGATGTTTTCTGCGACGCTCAGGTTCGGCGCGAGCGAGAGTTCCTGGTGGATGAGCCGGATGCCCAGCCGGTCGGCGTCGGCCACCTCGCGGATCGCCGCGGGCTCTCCGCCGACGCAAATCTCGCCCGCATCCGGCGCGTGGATGCCGCCGAGAATCTTAATGAGCGTGCTCTTCCCCGCGCCGTTCTCGCCGAGCAGGGCGTGGATCTCGCCTGTGCGCAACTCGAAGTCCACGCCGCCCAGTGCGGTGACGCCGCCGAAGTGCTTGCGGATGCCGCGCAGCTCCAGCAATGGCGCGCCGCCGGCCATCTACTTCCTGGTGAATTCCGCCGCGTTCTCTTTCGTGACCAGCTTTACCTCGACCTTCACCTCTTTCTCCACCGCCTTTCCCGCGAGATGTTCGTAAGCTTTCTCCGCCGCGATCCGGCCGATCTCTTTCGGAAACTGCGCGCTCGTCGAGAGCAGCTTGCCAGCTTGTACCGCCGCGATGCCGTCGTCCGAGCCGTCCACCGTGACCACGGCGACCTGCCCGGCTTTGCCCCCGCTTTCGATGGCTGACGAAGCCCCGAGGGCGCTCGGGTCGTTGATCGGAAAGACCGCATCGAGTTCCGGGAACCGGCCGAGCAAATCGCGCATCACCGGCAGCGCGCCTTCGCGCGAACCTTTGCCTTCCTGCGTGTCGAGCAGCTTCATTTCGGGAAACTTCGCCATCGCCTCCTTGAAGCCTTGCACGCGGTCGATGCACGACTTGGCGACCGAGTGATGCAGGATCGCGACCTTCGCGGCGGGCTTCACTTTCCCCAGGGCCTCACACGCGAGCCGTCCGGCGGCAACATTGTCGCTGGCGACTTGCGTGAGCACGAGCGTGTCGTCCGACACCTGCGTGTCCACGACGATGATCGGCACCTTGCGCCGTTGCGCCTCCATGAGCGTCGCGCGCACGCCCTCCCAATTCACCGGATTGATGAAAATGGCCGCGGGTTCCTGCTGCAGGACATCGGAGATGTCGTTCTTCTGCTTGAGCGCATCGAACTTCGCATCGAGCACCACCAGCCGGTCCCCGCGCGCTTCGACGGCTTTGCGGATGCCCTCGCCGAGATCGACGAAAAACGGGTTGTTCAGCGTCATGAAAGAAACCGCGAAGAGGCGGCCTTTGCCTTCCGCGGACGTTCTGGTGCCCGGCGTCTTCGGCCCGCAGCCAGTGGCGAAAAGGACGAGCGTGAGGAGGAATGAATGGCGGAAATTGAGGAGGCGCATGGGAAGGAACGTGGTTTGAACGAGAGGGGTGTCGGTGACGCGAAGCGAGTCTTGGGGCGGCGTAGGTGGGCTGCAAGAAAAAGTGAGAAGCGCCTGCGACAGTCCTCAGGGGCATTCCCCGCCAACCCTGTTGTGTCGCCGCAGGTTCGTCGCTAAGGATGCGGCCCATGATCACGTTTGGACGCCTCCCACGCCTCGCGACCACGCTCGCTCTCCTCCTTCTGTATGACGCAACATTCGCCGCCCAGGATGCGCCAGTTTTCCAGCGCGACCTCCCCGATTCGCGCGAGCCGCAAATCTCCGTTCCTGCGACCGAAACCGGGCTCGCCGCCCTCGGCGGTGAAACTTTCACCGCGCTCTTCCGCCTGCGTCTGCCGCAAGAGGCGGCGAACATGACGTTCGCCGCGTGGCAAACTGCGGACCGCAAACAAGGCTTCCGTCTGCACACCAAAACCGGGGAACCCACGGCCATACTGGAGTTCGAGGCCGCATTCGACTGGAAGCACCCGCGCAACAATCATGCACTGCGCGTCGCCGCGCCGCTGCGCGCCTTGCGGGCTGACCAGGCGCACGACATCCTCATCCGCTTTACCGGTCCGAAGCTCGACCTTTTGATCGACGGCGTGTTGATGGACGAGGAATGGCCGGTCGGCCGCATCGCGCCACCGGCAGCCGAACCGCTCCTCCTCACCACCGGCAACCTCCAAAAAGTCGTCTTTTGGAATCGCGCGCTCACCGACGACGAGATCGCGCAACTCAGCGGCGGGCCCCAAAAAATCGCCGGGCGGGAGCGGGAGATGCTCGGGCCGCCGCGTCCGCTCGCGCAGTATTGGAAGCCGCCCGGCTGGAACACCGGCGTCGGCGACTGCATGCCTTTTTTCCACGAGGGTCGTTTCCATCTCTACTACCTTTTTGATCGCCGCGGGCACGCCAGCAAATGGGGACTCGGCGCGCACCAGTGGGCGCATGCCTCGACCACGGACCTCATCGAATGGACGCAGCATCCGATGGCTGTCCCGATCTCGCGTCAGGAGGAAGGCTCGATCTGCACCGGCTCCCTCTTTTTTTCCGGGGACAAATACCACGCCTTTTACGCCGTGCGGACCGCCGATGGCTCGCCCGCGCGGCTCACCTCCGCGCGCAGCAAGGACGGCATTCATTTTGAAAAATCCGACTGGTCGATAGCACTGCGAGAGCCCTACAGCGGCCCGCCTGCGCGCGATCCTGTAGTCTTCCGCGATCCGGGCTCCGGCCTCTTTGAAATGCTCGTCACCACCGAGCTGCTCGCGCCACCGCTCGCCGGGCGCGGCGGCTGCCTCGCGACGCTTGTCTCGAAGGATCTCCGCGCGTGGGAACAGCGCGAGCCGTTCATCGTGCCCGGCTTTCGCGACCAGCCGGAGTGCCCCGATTACTTCACTTGGGACGGCTGGCGATACCTCATTTTCAGCAACAACGGCGTTGCCCGCTACCGCATGGCTCGGGAACCGGACGGCCCCTGGCTGAAGCCGAAGAGCGACGCCTTCGACGGCCCGCAGGCGCGGGTGATGAAGACCGCGCAGTTCACCAATGGCCGTCGGCTCGGCGCGGTTTTTCTCCCCGCGACGGGCAGCGGTTACGGCGGCGATCTCGTCTTCCGCGAGATCGTCCGGCATACCGATGGCACGCTTGGCACCGCCTTCCCCGCCGAGCTGCGGCCGCGCCTCGGCGCTGCGGTGCCAGTTGCATTCGAGCCCCTCAGCGGCGGTGTCACCGCCGAAGCGCAGCGCGTCGAAATCAAGGCCGGCGCGGGTTTCGCGGCGGAGGCGCTGCGCGGATTGCCGGCGGATTTTCATTTGAAAATGACGATCATTCCTGCGACGGCAACCGGCAGCTTCGGGCTGTGCGTGCGGGGCTCGGGAGCTTACGCCGAAGGCCACGAGCTGCGCTTCGAGCCCGCGCGCGAAAAAGCCGGCTGGCGCAAGCCCGACACCGGGACCCTGCCGGAGAACGAGCATTCCGCGATCTACGGCGTGGACGGACTCGACCGCCCCTTCACCGTCGAGCTCGTGGCCAAGGGTGACCTTCTCGACGTCTGCATCGATGGCCGCCGCACCCTCATCGTGCGCGCTGCCGGCAGCGCGCGCGGCGACCGCCTGTTCCTCTTCGCGCAAGATGGCGGGGCCGTCTTCGACGCGCTCGAAATCCACACTCTCGCCGAGTCGCCGTGAGCCATGTCGAGAGTTTCCTCGATCTCCCGGTGGGACCCGGTTTTTTCAACGGGTGATCGGTAAATGGGTGCCCTGGCCGCGCTGGACCACCAGCCAGACGCTGGAGGCTTTGAATATTGGCGGTGGTGCGGTCGTTACGCTGGTCGCTACGCCGCCATTCTCCAGCGCTTTTCCACCGCCGCCGTCCCCGAGCCCGGCGCGCTGGGCCTGCTCCTGCTCGGCGCGCTGGGAGTTCTTGGCCGCCGCCGCCGCGCCTAGTTTTCACCGGCTCTTGCGCGTTGCTGGCATCAACAAGCCAGTGACTAAGGTCAGAGTTTCAGAAGCCCTTTTCCGCAAACGATTCGTTGTGGGTCGAGACTTCCGAAAAGTGGCTGGAGCCGGAATCGAACCGGCGACACGAGGTTTTTCAGACCTCTGCTCTACCAACTGAGCTATCCAGCCATTCCCGTCGGACGGGGGCGCACTTTGCCCGACGCCACGCTGATGGCAAGCGGTTTTTAGGCGATGAGTTCGTTCACCACGCTGCCATGCACGTCGGTCAGCCGGAAGTCGCGGCCGGCATAACGGTAGGTGAGCTTTTCGTGATCGAAGCCGAGCAGCTTCAAAATCGTCGCCTGCAAATCGTGGACATGCACCGGCTTCTCGATCGCCTTGAAGCCGAACTCATCGGTGGCCCCATGCACGTAGCCGCCCTTCACCCCGCCGCCCGCCAGCCACATGGTGAAGCCGTGATGATTGTGATCGCGTCCGTTGATCTTGCCCGCATTCGAGCCCGGCGTCGGCAGCTCGACGGTCGGCGTGCGGCCAAACTCGCCGCCCCAGATGACCAGCGTGTCCTCGAGCATGCCGCGCTGTTTCAGATCTTTCAAAAGCGCGCCGATCGCCTGGTCGCACTCGCCCGCGAGCCGGCGGTGATTCACCTCGATGTCGTCGTGCGAATCCCACGGCTGCCCCTCCCCGTGCCAGACCTGCACGAAGCGCACCCCGCGCTCGATCAGCCGCCGCGCGATGAGCATCTGCCGGCCCTGCACGCCCGGGCCGTACAGATCGCGGATGCCCTGCGGCTCGCGCTGGATGTCAAAGGCGTCCGCCGCATCCATCTGCATCCGGTAGGCCAGCTCAAAGGACTGCACCCGCGCCTCGAGCTGCGCATCGTTTTGCCGCCGCCGCTGATGCTCGAAGTTGAGCAGCTTCAGCAGATCGAGCTGCGCCCGCTGCTCTTTGTTCGAGACGTATTTGCTGCGGATGTTTTCGATCAGCTTCTCGATCTCCGTGTGCCGCGTGTCGATATACGTCCCCTGATACACGCCCGGCAAAAACGCCGACTGCCAGTTCTGCGATTCCTGGATCGGATACCCGCCGGGGCACATCGTGATAAAGCCCGGCATATTCTGATTCTCGCTCCCCAGCCCGTAGGTCACCCACGAGCCCATGCTCGGTCGCACCAGCCGCGACTCCCCGCAATTCATCAGCAGCAGCGAAGGCTCGTGATTCGGCACATCCGCCCGCATCGAGCGGACCACGCAGATGTCGTCGATCGACTCCGCCGTCTTCGCAAACAGCTCACTCACCTCGATCCCGCTTTTCCCGTATTTCTTGAAAGCGAACGGGGACTTGAAACCCGCGCCCGTCTTTCGTTCCGTGCTCAGATAATCCATCGGCAGAGCCTTCCCGTGAAATTCCGTCAGCCGCGGTTTCGGGTCGAAAGTATCCACATGCGACGGCCCGCCGTTCATGAAAAGATGGATCACCCGCTTCGCCTTCGGCGCAAAATGCGGCGCTTTCGGCGCCAGCGGATTCAGCTCCGAAGACTCCGCCGCATTCACCCCCAGCGCCGGCCCCAGCACACTCCCCATCGCCAGCGCGCCCATCCCCATCCCGCAGCGGTGCAGGAAATCCCGGCGGGTGAAAAAGCGGTCGGCCAGACGTGGCGAGTGATCGTGATGAGACATAAAGGAAACAGCGCAGACTCTACCGCGAATCAACTGCGCGCCAGCGGACAAATTAGCCCGGCGAACGCGCGCCCACCGCCCGGGCCCGGCTACTGCGAGGGCCGAAGAGGCGGAGCGGAGCAGGTGCCGTGACCCCCGGAGCGGTTCGCTGCAGCGCCTGGCCGCCTGTGGGACTAAGTCCGCCGGGCGGCTAGTGCAGGCCGCCCATCGCCGCGGCCAGCAGGCGCTCGGGCGTGGCGGTGGCGCGGGGAAATTCGCCGCCGATGCGGCCTTCGTGGAGCATGAGGATACGGTCGCTCATGCCGAGCAGTTCGGGGAGTTCGCTGGAGACGAGGACGACGGCTTTGCCCGCGTCGGTGAGCTGGTTGATGAGTTCGTAGATTTCCTGTTTCGCGCCGACATCGATGCCGCGGGTGGGCTCGTCGAGGAAGATGACGCGGGGCTGGGTCATGAGCGCTTTGCCGAGGACGACTTTCTGCTGGTTGCCGCCGGAGAGTTCGCCGGCGGGGGTGTCGAGGCCGGGGGCTTTGATGCGGAGGGCGCGGAACTGCGTGTCGTTGGCGTGGAATTCCGCGCCGGCATCGATGCGGCCGGCTTCGGTGAGATTGCGGAGGGAGCTGAGGGAGAGATTGAAGGCGATGGGCTGGGGGAGATGGAGGCCGTAGCGGCGGCGGTCTTCGGAGACGAGGGCGAGGCCGCGCGGGAGGATTTCGGCGGGGGAAAGCGCGGGCAGTTCGTCCGCGCCGAGCCACACTTTGCCGCCGCGCCTTTCGCCCCAAGCGCCGAAAAGGTGCATGAGCAATTCGGTGCGGCCCGCCCCCATAAGGCCGCCGATGCCGAGGACTTCGCCCGGAATGAGCAAAAACGAAATGTCGTGCAGGCGCGGCTTGCCCGTGCGCGGGTCGGCGACGGTGAGGTGCTCGACATGAAGTGCGGAGTGGGGAGTGGGGAGTGGGGAGTGGGGGGCAGATTCCGCGCTCCGCGTTCCGCATTCCCCATTTCCTTTCCGCCGGGGAAAAAGCTCTCCGATTTCTCTCCCGACCATGTTTTTGATGACCTCGCTTTTGCTCGCGGCGGCGGCGTCCCAGGTGCCGATGGTCGCGCCGTCGCGCAGGACAGTGATGCGGTCGGCGAGGGCGAAGACTTCGTCCAGCTTGTGCGAAATGTAGATGCAGGCGAGGCCGCGCTGGCGGAGGTCGCGGAGGATGGTGAGGAGAACGCGGACTTCGTGTTCGGCGAGGGCGGCGGTGGGTTCGTCGAGGATGAGGATGCGAGAGTCTTTGGCGAGGGCTTTAACAATCTCGACGAGTTGCTTTTCGCCAATGCCGAGGCGGACGACGGGCGTGGCGGGGTCGATGGCAACGCCGAATTTTTCGAGAAGCCCGCGAGCCCGCTGATGAACTTTGCCCCAGTCGATGAAGAGGCCGCGCATCGGCTCGGAGCCGAGGCAGATATTCTCGGCGACGGTCATCTGCTCGATGAGGGCGAGTTCCTGATAGATGACGGCGAGCCCGGCGCGCTCGGCGTCGGCAATGCCGCGGAAGTGCGCGGGCTGGCCGGCGACCTCGAGTTCGCCCTCGTAGCTGCCGTGCGCGTGGAGGCCGCTAAGAAGTTTGATCAGCGTGCTTTTGCCCGCGCCGTTTTCGCCGCAGAGAGCGTGGATTTCGCCGGGGCGGAGGTCGAAGGAGACGTCGCGCAGGGCAGTGACGCCGGGGAAGCGTTTGGTGATGCCTCGGGCGGTCAGGACGGGGGCGATGATAGAGGAGGGAGGGTGGAGGATGGAAAATCAGTCCCGCGTTGTGAAGGTCGAGGCTCGCTGGATCATGGCGTGGAGCATGGAGCCGTATAGCGCTCCTCGCTGAGAAAACGTTGGGACCGGGCGAAGATCCGTGCCGATTCCAGCCGTGGGGCTTGATAATCCTTCAGATCCCGAAAACTCTGAATCGCCGGCATCAAATTACTCCATCCTCTATCTTCCATCCTCCATCGTCTTCGGGGTGCCTTTGAAGACGGCGTCGGCGGGGTGAAAGCCGTCCTTGATCACGGTGTCGGCGATGTTTTCCTTTGTCACCGCGAGGATGTCCACGAAGATGCTGGGGACTTGGATCTGGCCGTTGTCGAGGCTGGCGCGGGCGATGATGGGCTGGCCGCGGGCCATTTTGACGGCGGCTTCGGCGGCCTGCTCGGCAAGGAGTTTGAGCGGCTTGTAAATGGTCATCGTTTGCGTGCCACCGACAATGCGCTGGCAGGCGGCGAGGTCGGCGTCCTGGCCGGTGACGAGGACTTTGCCGGCGAGACCTTCTTCGAGCAGCGCCTGGATCGCACCGCCAGCGGTGCCGTCGTTGCTGGCGAGGATGGCGGCGAAGTTGTGCCCGGCTTTGTTGATGCCGGCGTTGGCGATCTTTTTGCCGTTTTCGGGTTTCCAGTCGTCGGCCCAGTCTTCGTGGACGACTTCCACTGCTCCGCTCTTGAGCAGCGGCTCGAGGGCCTTGTCCTGGCCTTGCTTGAAGAGCAGCGCGTTGTTGTCGGTCTTCGCGCCGTAGATGCGGAGGAGGCGCTTTTTGCCGCCACCCATTTTTGCGAAAGCGTCCGCGAGAAACTGGCCCTGAAGTTCGCCCACGCGAACGTTGTCGAAGGTCATGTAAAGGTCGAGGTCGCAGTTCTTGATCAGGCGGTCGTAGGCGATGACGGGGATGCCGGCTTCATGGGCGAGCTGGACGGCTTTGGCCATGGCGTCGCCATTGTGCGGGGCGATGACGATGACCTGCACGCCCTCGGTGATGAGCGCCTGGACATCGGCAATCTGGCGGACGTCGTCGCTGTTGGCGCTTTGCACTTTGACCTCCGCGCCGAGCTCGGTGGCGCGGCGGACGAAGGTGTCGCGGTCGCGCTGCCAGCGTTCCTCCTTGAGGGTGTCGAGCGAGAGACCGATGAGCGGTTTGGCTCGCGCGCCAGGAGCGGTGGGTTTTCCATCGCGCGCGAGAACGAGGCCAATGACGATGCTCACGAGAAACGAGAGGACGACGAGCGAGAGGCGAAGTTTCATCCGGGGAGTTGGGAAAGCGCGGAAGCTAGCGACCGGGAAAGGGCTTGCCAAGGCGATTCACGGGCGATGAGGCATGTGAAGGAAGCGCGCCGCCTCGTCGGCTACATCACTTACGCCCTCGGCTCGACCGGCTCCGTCGGCGGCTGGCCGATCAACAATCTTGCCCGGAGAGCGATCAATATGTTCATCGAAGGTCGCGTGGACATCAACGAAGACGCGCCGATCTCGCTGCCGGGCGACCTGACCTTCGTCATCATACCCGGCGGCCAAATGTTCCCGAATGTCAGCCAGCAGTTTGGCGCCGACAGTCCCGGCCTCAGAGAGCAAGCATCCTGGTCCAGGCAGGTGGAGTCATGCATCCCGGAGGCTTCGTCAACGTCGGGGCGGCAGCGAACCAGCCATTCGGCAGGCCGTATCCGATCCCGAGCCCCGTGAGCCCGGACGGCACCAATGTCCTTGGACGGCACCCAAGTCTTGCGTACGATCGATCCGGGCGACGGCACGCTCTTCCGCACCGCCGCTGGCGGCCATCGCACCATCGAGGTCGAAGGCGGCTCCACCCTCAATGTCGGAGGGTTCACGCAAATGGCTCTCGTCAAAGTTGTCACCGAGGGAATTTCTTCATTCCTGAACATTGCGAGTTCAAGCACGACTGACGCGCTCATCATCGGCGACGGTTCTCTCCCGGCTTCCCCACCAGCTTCGTCAGCGCCGCCAGCCAGGGAGCGGTCGCATCTTCCGCCGTGGTTCCCGAGCCCGGTTCCATCGGCCTGCTCCTCACCGGAGCCGTCGGCCTGCTCGGACGTCGCCGTCGGGGAACATCAAGAAGAAAAAAATAAAACTCCTTGCATCCGCACAAGCAGCCGTTTCTTAAATGGCACATTATCCAACTCCCCATGAACACCGCCAAATCCCCTGACGCACACTGCATTCCAACCGCTTGGTGGAGGCCGCCAACAAGATCTTTGCTTGTCGCGTTGAGGGGCTCAGGTTCCATTCATTCCGCCCCGCTTTACAGAGGTGAAAAAAATAACTGATAAAAATGCAAAAAAACTCTTTTCAATTCTCCGTGACCAACCTATATCTCCATCACCTCCCGAACTTCCCAGCGAGAACTCCCTCTATCAACCCCCTGAAATCCATGAAACCCATGAATAAACTTATGAAATCACCAGCACTCTCCACGATTCTCGCCACCGGAATTTTGACGCTTGCCGCCCAGCAGGCTTCGGCGGCCACGGTGACCATCACCGAAAACACTGGGGTCGTGAAAGTGGTTGATACCGGACTGCTGACGATTGGGCCCGTGGATGACCTGAACATCACCAATAATGCAGTGATCGTCCGCACGACGCCATTTGCGACGGTCAATGGGTACACGGCGTCCGGCTTTGCGGGGGGGCTTTGGACTGGGTTTGGAGTTAATAGTTCGATTGCTGCGGCGGGGGCTTTTCCTACCGCAGTTGCCAACATCGACAACAGCATCCTGAGTGTTGCGACTTTCTTCGGAATTGCTGTGGGTGCAGATGATGCGCTGCTGCGTTTCACTTATTACGGAGATGCGAATGTCGATGGGGTGGTGGATGCGACAGATTACGCATTCACTGACGCGGGCTTTAGTGGTGGTGGGATGAGTTGGGTATTGGGGGATTACAACTACGATTTTACGGTGGATGCGACTGATTACGCGTTTATTGATGCAGGCTTCTCGGGCCAAGGCGTACCGCTGGGCGCATCATTTGCGGGCGGAGGTGGGGGAGGATTGGTTCCTGAACCCGGCTCCATGGGACTGTTGCTCGTCGGAGCCCTTGGTCTTGTGAATCGTCGTCGCCGGTGAAAGCAACGAGGCACTCATTAATTTACTTCCCTTAATTCTTCCGCCCAATGAAACTCTCCTCCCCATCCACCACCTCCAAAATCATGACCACCAGCATCTCATTCCCAAAAGTTCTCATCTCCAGGATTGCCGTCGCAGGCATGCTTCTGGCTGGCTTCGCCGCGCAGAATGCTTCCGCCGCCTTTGTTTGGGATCTTCGCGCGACTGCCCTGAATGGCGTGCCTCTTGATGCGAGCCAGGCGAAAGCAATTCCGACCGTTGTCGCGGGTGATGTGCTTACGATTGGCCTATGGGCAATGATCACGGGGTCTTCGGCGGCAGCGGAGGGTTTCCAGTCCGGTCTTGGCAAGACCATTACCACTCACTTTGGAGGTGCCGGCGGCAATCAGGGTGCGCCTGCGTATGAATCCAACGTCATTCCTCCCGGCGGCCCTCTTCCTACCATTCAGGATTTGAACGCGGACGGATTTATGGACTTGGGAACTACGGCTGCCACTACCTCTTCCACTGCCGGTCTTTGGTTCCCCCGCACACCGGCCGCGCCCGGCTTTGAAATAGCGGGTACCGCCATCCCGAACGGAACTGAATTTAAGCTGTTTCATTTCACCTACACTGTAATCAACCCCGGGACTCCCGGTGCGGGCGGTGCGACGATTCAGTTTCTCCAGCAGACTACCACAATCATCAATTCAGCGGCCTTTTCGCTTGACGGTTCTGCCACGGCCACTGTTTCAAAAAGCCTTGGAACTTCCACAAATCCAGTGGGGCAGGGTCCGACTCTTGGCCTCCCCGTATCGGTCGGTGTGCCTGAGCCTTCCGCTTTTGGGATGGTGGCACTGGGTGCGATGAGCCTGCTGGGCTTCCGCCGGTTGGGCACGCGCCGCTCATAAGGCATCCGCGGGTTTGATCACCGGGTCAGACCGCGAAACAAAGTTCAACGCCCTTTGGGAAGAAATTCCCAAGGGGCGTTTCGTTTTTCGCCGAGGCGCTGAAACGAGGGCAGCCAAAAGGGCGGAATGGCACCACATGCCATTCCGCCGGTTTTTACCGGGACGGTGATGGTTTCGCCGTCGCCCCTTTGACCCGGTTGTGTGCGTCAAGTTCAGCAAAAGCGGGTTGGGAAGGGCGGAGCTGGCGAGGTTTTAGGCGGCGAGTTGGAGTTGAGTTTTGGAGAGATCGGCGAGCGGCTGCATGTCGAGATAGCGGGCACCATCGAGCCAGTCCTCGTGCTGCTCGGCGGCGAGGGCGCGGAGGAGGCGCAGGCAGCTGGCGTCGTTGGGGAAGATGCGTACGACCAGGGAGCGGCGTTTGAGTTCCTGGTGGAAGCGTTCGAGGAGGTTGGTGCTTTTGAGGTGTTTGTGGTGGGTCTGCGGGAAGCGGTAGAAGGTGAAGGTTTCCTCGATCTGCTCCTCGACCCAGGTGGTGAGTTTGGGGTGTTTGGCCTGCCAGTGTTCGAGCCAGGCGGCGAGGTGCTGGCGGGCTTCGGCGGCGTCGCGCCGGTCGTAGAGCCAGCGCAGTTCGGTTAAACAGTCGTCGCCGGTTTTGCGCGGGAGGTGGTCGAGGGCGTTGCGCAGGAAGTGGACGTAGCAGCGCTGCCAGCAGGCTTCGGGGAGGACTTCGGCGAGGGCGCGCTTGAGGCCGGCGTGGTCGTCGCTGATCGCCAGGCGCACGCCGCTGAGGCCGCGCTGTTTTAAGCTCAGGAGCAGGTCGCGCCAACTCGTGGTGCTTTCGCGATTGGCGATCTCCACGGCAAGGATCTGGCGGCGGCCCTCCCAGTCGATGCCGATGACCACCAGCACGGCCCGCGAGCGGATCACGCCCTCCTCGCGCACCTTCTCGTAGCGGGCATCGAGAATCAGGTAGGGGAACTCGACTTCCAGCGCCCGCCGGGCAAAGCGCTCCAGTTCGCCATCGAGCTTCACGTTCATCTCGCTGATGGCCGAGGCGCTGAAATCGTGCCCGCACAGCTCCTCGGTAATGGTCTTGATTTTGCGGGTCGAGACGCCCTGCACATACATCTCCACCAGTGCCGCCACCAACGCCTTCTCCGAACGCTGGTAACGCTCAAAGAGCAGCGTGGAAAAGCGCCCCTGCCGGTCCTGTGGCACGCGCAATTCCATCGTGCCCACGCGCGTCACCAACTGGCGCGGATAGGAGCCGCTGCGATAGCCTTGCCGGCCTGCGGTGCGCTCGCTCTTGGCGGCACCGATCGAGTCGCTCATCTCCTGCTCAAGGACTTCCTGCAGGAGCCACTGCACCAGCGGCTGGAGTAGGTCTTGGTTTTGCGTCATCAGTGCTTTGAGTTCCGGCACGCTCTGCTTATCATTCTTTCGGGTCATGGTTTTCTTCTGGGTTTGGGTTGCTTGGTCGCTCCCGTCCCTACCATGACCCGCTTTCTTTTTGCAGAACTCTCAGGACACTACC
>JBBQCM010000022.1:0-65638 GCA_038318725.1 Chthoniobacterales bacterium | reverse complement strand
CCAGGAAAAGCCCCATCGGCAACCGCGACTACCCACTTACCTGGGAGCAAAACGCGAGTCAGGCTAGCTACGACGGACTCAAGTTACTCGACCCAATCTATGTGCAGCAAAAGCTCTCCGCCCCGCACACCTGGCACGCCGCCGAGGCCTTTCTCTACACGCTCTCCCTCGATGCCGGATGAAAAGGCGGCTCTCAATCTCCAATACAGACTGCTTCGACGTCCGGTTTTTGAACCGGCTCGCCGCGCTCATCGTGCTGCTGCTCACTGCGGGTGGGCCTCTCTCCGCAAAGGATTTTTTTCTCGATGCCGAAAGCGGCAACGATACCGCCGAGGCCAGCCGCGATCGTCCGTGGCGCACGATCGCGCGGGCCAATACGAACGACTTCGCCCCCGGCGATCGACTGCTCTTTCAGGGCGGGCAGATGTTTCACGGAAATCTCGCGCTCGATGCCCACGACGCCGGCACGGCTGAACGGCCCGTCACCATCGGCTCTTACGGCGAAGGCCGGGCGCGGATCGACGGCGGTGCCGGCACCGGGGTTTTCGTGCGCGATGCGGGTGGAATCGTAGTGCGCGATCTGGTGGTGATCGGCGCTGGCCCAGAGCAAAATGTCGGGAGCGGCGTGCGCTTTGAAAACACCCGTGATGACGGCTCGAAGCTGGAAGCCATCCGCGTGCTCGATGTCGAATGCAGCGGTTTTGGCGGTCGCATTTCCGAAAAAATGAGCGGGTTCAAGATTCCGTTTTACGACTTTGGCGAAGGGATTTTTGTCGGGTGCCGGGCGGAGAATCAGACCCGAAGCGGATTCCGCGACGTGCTCATCGAGCGCTGCGTGGCTTTCAATAATGCCTTCTGTGGCATCGGCGTCGCCGGCCGTGAGACCGCCGATTTTCGCGCCGATGCCGGGGAGGAAACGCGCCACACCAATCAGCACGTGCGCATTCTCCACTGCTCGGCGCACGACAATCCCGGCGACCCGCGTTTCATGCAAAACCACTTGGGCAGCGGCATTTTCGTGCAGGATGTGGACGGGGCGCTCGTGGATCACTGCCTCGCTTGGAACAATGGCGCCCGCTGCGCCGCGACCTCCGGCGGGCCGTGCGGCATCTGGGCGGCGCTCGGACGGCGCGTCGTCATACAGTGGTGCGAATCGTGGGACAATCGCACCGCATCGCTCGATGGCGATGGCTTCGATTTCGACGGCGGCGTCTGCGATTCCACGCTGCAATACTGTTACTCGCACGGCAATGACGGGGCCGGCTTCCTCATCTACAGTTACGCCGGTTCCCCCGGCTTCCACGGCAGAAACATCATCCGCTTCAACGTCTCGATCGACGACGCACGGCTGAAATCTTACGGCGGCATCACCCTCGGAAACGACGGTGGACGTTTCAACGGCGTCGAGATTCTCCACAACACCGTGGTCAATTCCGGCGACGGCCGCTCCGCCCTTCGGCTCGTCGGCGGCGGGACTGCGCGTGGCGTGCATTTCTCCGGGAATCTTTTCCTCGCGAGAAAAGGCGCGCTGCTCATCGCTGGCGGCGCCCAACCCGAACTCACCTTTCGCGGCAACGCCTGGTGGTCCGCCGGGGCGCCCGCGCGCTTCCGGTGGGCTGGCACCGACCACGCCGCGCTCGCCGACTGGCGCGCCGCCGCGAAACTGGAAACCGGCGAACGAGCCGATATCGAAACCGATCCACGCATCGTCCTGCCCGGGCAGGCCCCTGCTTATGCGGAGGATTTTGCCCGCACCAAACGCTCGGATTTCCGCCCGACTGCCAGTTCACCGTTGCGTCATGCCATCCGAATGAATGCGAATGCCGGTCCTCACGATTTCAGTGGCACGCCGCTTTCGTCAGCGGGCGAGCCTGGAACGATTGGTGCCCTGCAAAATGCCGCAGAATGAAGCGCCCGTTTGGCTGGCGCAATGACCTCCATGCGCACCGCTCTTTTCCAAACTCACCTCGCCGATTTGCTCTTGGGCTTTTCCGGGCTGTTTGGAAAATGTCTCGAGCTCAGACCGGCGACGATCACATTCGGGCGCCCGGTCTTGCACCGGTCGCGGTCGAGATGCTGAGTTATTCGAGCTTTCCGCTGTTCGTCGTGTTTTCGGGCAGGGCGACAGGCGCGGCGACTCTGGCCGGCCCGAATACCTGAAACTCACCAATCCGCCACCAACCTTGCCCGCTCTCCGTCAACGCGACTCGCACGTATTGCGCGCTCGGCCCCGTTTGGAGTGGAAAACGAATGTCCGTCACGTTCTCTGTGCCGGCGCCAGACGCGATGCTCTTCGACCAAGTAACCCCATCCGGCGAGGTCTGCACTTCCCAGCGCTGCGGAAGATCCTTGGTTTCGGGAGGAGCGATCAGCCGGATATGGCTGTAGCCCGACACGGCATTGGTTACGCGAGCGGAAATAAAATCCCCAGCTTGCTGGGCACTCATCGGGTCCGCCAGCGCGATCTGAGTAAAGGGATTTCCGTCAACAAGGCTGCCAAGATCACCTGGCGTTGTTCCGCCTTGCCAATGCATGCCCGCCTTTAGCTCGGTCAACTCACAGGCCACTTCGCCCGCGGGCGTTTCTACCAAGGGTGATTTTGCGCGCGGCGCGACTAACGGCAGCGGATCGCCCGGCCGGGCTACGGTGATATGTTCCAGCCAAGTTTCCCCTCTTGGGCCATCGACCATGAACACGCGGAGCGTGTGCGGCCCGGTCGCCAGCTTGATGCCGGGGGACCGCACATCGAAGAAATGGTGAATCCAACTCCAGCCATACGGCCCTTTGTTGAACTTAGGACTCGGATCAACCGGGTAAGCGCCTTCACCTGTCCAAAGCACCGGCAGGACGCCGCTCTCATCCTTGCCATCAACGTCAATGCGCACTCGATGACGAGCCTGGCCATGTGGCAGCGGATCAGGCCCCTGACCGGAAGCCATGCGGAGGGTCACGGTGTAAAGGCCGCCCTCCGCGACTTTGATATCAAAGTCCATCCATTCTCCCGTTTCGAGCCAGACGGTCGAATGGTCCGGCAGGGAGTCCCACAGCGGACTGGCAGTGGGATATTTCTGGTCCCAGTGGAAGCCGGGTTTGTCCCAGACATTCCAGTCATTCACCAACGCCGTTTTACCCCAAGTGTTTCCATGTCCGCCCGGGTATTTGTAATGCTTGATGTTATCCAGATGGCTGAGGTAGCCGCCGTTGGGATTCAACTTGGCGTTGTTGGTCGCAGCGGTTCCCCCGCGCACTTCATTCACGGCCCAGAAACCGGGGATGGCATGAGGGCCGGCCACCGAACTATCCTTCTCGACGTCTTGGGCGACCTGTAATTTGCCGAAGAACTCCGTCACACAGAGCGCCCCAGCCAGCATCAGGCCACCCCACCACATGCGGCACGCCCAGGAACGCCATCTTCTTTGCCACTGACACGGTAACGGGGAATTCTTTCCAAATTTACTCATGGCTCTAGGATTTCAGCGGCTCAAACATTTCATAGTTATCTGATGTTGAAGGCCGCGCCTTATTCATCAAGCGCGGGTTGCGGGTCGCCGTAGGATTACAGGCAGTCGGCGTCAATGGAGGTGGTCGAGCACGTGCCCAGTGTCGGCACCGACGACGCGCAGATTTTCAGCGAGCAAGCCGACGTCAGCCTATCCCATCGTAACTAAAGGGTTTCCTCTGCTCGCGGCTCAGCAGGGCATTCGCCTCCTTATCGTCAGTGAACTGCTCGGTCTCCGGATTCCATGTGAGCTTGCGCCCCAGACGGATCGCCAACACTCCCAGATGGCACACGCTGACGGAACGATGGCCGATTTCGGCGTCGCAGATGGGTGCCTTTCGTGAGCGGATGCAGTCGAAGAAATTCCCAATGTGATTGTTGCTGACGTAAAGCTCTACCTTGCGCTCCGTGAGCGGGTCGGAGAGCAATTCAGGGCGGCTCGCTTCGATCTTTCCGCGCGTGACAAAGATCCAGCCGTCGGTGCCCACAAACTTCACTCCGTGCTCGGGCAGATCCGGGCTTTGATCCTTCGCGGTGGAGCCATCGAAGTTATTACGCAGCGTACTGATCGTCGTCTGGGTCACGCCATTCGGGTAAACATAGTGGACCTCGTATTGGCTCGGCGCATCGTAACCGCCGACGATGGGTTCGATAAGCCTCTTGCCCTCCATGCTCACCGGCCCGCTGCGCTCGTAGCCCGCGCCCCAGAGCGCGATGTCGTGATGATGCGCACCCCAATCCGTCAGCGTGCCGCCGGAATAATCGAGCCAATAGCGGAAGGTGCGATGACACCGTTCCGGCACATAATCGTGCGTCGCTACCTGGCCCTGCCAGGTATCCCAATCCAGTTCCTGTGGCACCGGTGCCGTGGCAAATGGCCCGCCCTGTTTGCCCACCGGTAGCACGACTTGGATATGTTTTAGTTTGCCGAGGCGACCGTTGCGCACGAGATCGCACGCGAGCCGAAAGCGGGCATCGCTCCGCTGCTGGCTGCCGGTCTGGAAGACGCGCTTTGATGTCAGCACGGCCTCCACGATCCGCCGTCCCTCGTCGATTGTGAGGGTCAGCGGCTTCTCGCTATACACGTCCTTGCCCGCCTTTATGGCTGCGAGATTGATGAGCGTGTGCCAGTGGTCCGGCGTGCCATTGATGATGGCGTGAACGTCGTCGCGCTCCAGCACTTTGCGGAATTCGCTGAACACTTTTGCTCCACCAAACTGCTGCGACGCCTCACCCGATCGCGTCGTATCCACATCGCACACCGCGACGATATCCCCGAATTCGGCGGCGAGCTTTGCATCGTAACGCCCCTGACCGCCGCAACCGATGAGCGCGATGCCCGGCTTGTCGTTCGGCGAAAGCGGCTTCGCGGGCTCCGCCGCATCGAGCGTCTGTGTGAGGAACCACGGAGGAATGCCCGTGGCGGCGGCAGCGAAGGTGGTGCAGCGCAGGAAGTCGCGGCGTGAGGTGTGGAGTCGTTCCATAGTCGTATGAGTTGGTATTTGAAGTTGGTTCACTTCCGGTCAAGTGCTGGCTGCTACATGCTTAGGGCAGTGGTAGGCGTCGCTTTCAGAAATTACTGGTCTTGGTGTCTGATGTTATTGCGGCCCCCACTTGGTGTTCTTGAGAAACGCGATGAGGTCGGCCAATTCCTGTTTGCTGAACTGTCCATCAAGTCCCTGCGGCATGACCGAGATCGGGCCCGGGCGCATCCCGGCGACGTCGGTGCGGGCGAGGCGCGTCTCCGCGCCCGGACCGGTCGCGACCACGAGTTCATCTGCGGTACCCTTGCGCAACACGCCGAAGTATTCCTCACCCGACTTCGTTGCGACGATCACCGGCTCGTAACTGCGCACAAAGCTGGCGCTCGGATAGACAATGGCTTCGAGTAAGTCGCGCTCGCTGCGGATCCCGCCGATGGTGGTGAGGTCGGGGCCAAGATTGCCGCCCAGATAGCCGAGCTTGTGGCAGGCCGTGCATAACGATTTGGCCTGATTGAAGACGATCTGTCCGCGCCGGGTGTCGCCCGCGAGGGATTTCAGTTCAGCGAGCAAGGCGTCGAGATGCGCGGATTGTTCGGCTACATCCGCATGCAGGCTTTGCAGGAAAGCCGCGGCTTCAGACTTTACCGAGGGAGGGAATTTGGCAAAGAGCGCCTGGAGGTTGCCAGTCGGCAGACTTTGGGCGGCCTTGGTGGCGCGGAGTGCGGCCAGAAGCCTTTGCCCGACATCGGCATCGGATTGCCCTTCAAAGACCGCGAGCAGGCGGAGCAATTCGAGCGGGCTTACGCGGGGGATGACTCCAGCGATTTTTTCAAGTCCCGCCCGGTCGAGGTTCGCGCGAAGCAGCACGGCGAGGGCTTTGGCGCGGGTTTCCAACGGCTGGGTTGAATCCAGCTTCTCCACGCTCAGGTCGAGCAACGCGACGTTCGCCAAGTCTATCTTTCCCGCCGTGGCCAGCAGCGCATCGAGGCGCAGATCGCCCGGCTGCGCAACGTCGCTGGCCAGATTCAACAGCAGCGGTTTGAGTTCCGCCACCTGCGGATTCACCTCATGCGGATTAACGGTGAGATCGTGCGCTGCGGTAATGGAGGCGCGAACGAGCTGGACGTTTTGGTGATGAAGCCCGTCGCGAATCATTGAAATCCATTCCGGTGAAAACTCCTTCGGGTGCGCGTCCGCGACAGCCTTGAAGCACAGGAGCTGGTCGTCCATGGAGGCGGAAGCGGCCTGCCTGGCGAGGCGCGTTTGCACCGCTGGCGCCACCGAGAGGATTTGCAGCAGAGCCGCTTTTTCCTCCCGCGCTTCGGGCGTGGCAGCGGGCGACGCAAAGATTTCTCCGGCCAGACCCGCGCTTTCCCCAGCCCATTCGGCATGGTGGCGGAAAACCCAGAGCGCGGCGGATCGCAGCCCGGGATCTGGACTGCGCAGGAAAGTCAGCCCGTCTGCCGCCGTCAGATCGCCACCGGTCATCTGATCGAGCGCGATGAGGGCCCCGCGTTGAGTGGAGGCGGAACCGCTCTGGAGACCCAGGCGCGTTTCTTTCCGCGCGGCGATCTCGATGAGCGCGTAGATCAAGCTGTGTTGAGAAACTGGATCACTCTTCGGCCCCTGGCTCAGAGCGTCGAGGATGACTGGCACAGCCGCCGTGTCGCGGACACTTCCCAGACCTTCGGCCGCCACACGGGCTTCGTGCGCGAAGAGGGTGTTGCTCGCGGAATCCTTCGATGCCTTCGCCAGAATGGTGCGGAACCACGGCGCATTAGCCGGGTCGTTTTTCCACACCGCACGGCGCAGCGCGGCGGTAAGGGTGTAGTCGGAGAGGGCGGGCGGCTGGGCGATGCGCTGGCGGGCGGCCTTTAGTTCGTCCGCCGAAAGTTTGGGCGCGCCCGTCTTGCGCACGCGATAAATTCCCCCGAGCACTTCGGGTTTGGAAAGCTGTGAACTGGGACAACAGAGCTTATACCAACCGCCCGTATCCAGCACGAGCAAGCTGCCGTCGGCATCTTCCAACACATCGGTCGGATGAAAATCGAGCGCGTCGCTGACGAGAAAATCGCTGTCGTCACTGGCATAGCTGGCACCACCGGGGCGAAGGACATGCCGGGTGACCTTGTGCAGGTTGAAGCTCGAGGCGAACAAATTGTCGAGATAGCCTTGGCCAAAGGCGCTGCCTGTATAACGGGTCAAACCGCACTCTGCCGCCGGCCCCGCCTGATGGAAGGGGTGCAGCAGATCCGGCCCGGTGCGTGGCACGCTGCCATCTTCGAGCACGTCGTTGTCCTTGCCGAAGACGCCGCCATAGACGGCGTGCCCGATGCCATCGCGAAAACCAGGCTGGCTGAAATCGATGAACGTGCTGGTGAAAACCGCTTCGCCCTCAGCCGTGAATGCAACCTCCACCGGGTTGTCCATGCCGCCAGACATGACCACGCCGAGGTCGGAACCGTCCGGCCGCGCCCGGTAGATGTGCGCCGCGCGATCCTTGAGCACGCGACCATTTCCCAGCGTGTGCGTCTGCTCCGCGAATGCGCCCTTAGTCCAGTAGAGATAGCCATCGGGGCCGAGATAGGGGCCGTGAATGTCATTCGCACAGCCGGTCAGGGTGCCGCCTTTGAACCACTCCTCGCGCTGATCCGCCACGCCGTCGCCGTTTGTGTCGGTGAATTTCCAGATGCTCGGCGGCGCGGCGACATAGACTGATCCGGCATGCCAGAGGCAGCCTTGGGGAAACATCACCTTGTCGGCAAATACCTTCACGGAATCGAAGCTTCCGTCCCCGTTCGTGTCGGTGAGGCAAAGGATGCGGTGGGTCGGATTCTTGAGTTGCTGATCTGGCTTCTCATTGGATCCAGATGAATCCGTCACGTAGAGCCGCCCCTGATCATCAAAGCTCGCGCTGAGCGGGCGCGGGACTAGGTCGGCGCCTGCCGCCAGCGTCACCTCGAATCCGTCGGGCACAGTGAACCGCTGGCCACCGACATCGAACTCGGCGGCGGAACCGGTAAGGGAAGAGGCCGCCAGAACCCCCAGCGTAGCCAGGGTCGCGAACCGAATGTCCGTGGCAGCGGCAGCGACGGTGGCTTGGCGGAGGAATGAGCGGCACGAGATGCGAAATCGTTTCATGGTGGTTTGACTGAGTTCGAAAATGGACAACGCTCACTTCCGCCCGAGTGGTGGCTGGTAGATGCGCAGGGCCGTGATGGGTGTCGCGTCGCTTCCAGCGATTTCCAGCGTGTGCTTCGTGTTCGGCAAACCGCTCGCGAGCGTGACGACGTTCTCGCGACCAGTTGCTTTCGCAGCGGGCAGCTTGAGTTCATCCACGAAGCGCGGCTCGACTTTCCACTTCACCGCGAACTGCTCCGGGACCGGTTTGATCCCCGCCAGACTCATGGCGAAGTTCACGTTCCAGTCCTCCGGCGCGATGACCACGCGGCCTGATTTTGAAACGAATTTCACATCGCTGCGTCCCTCGCCATCGGGGCCGGTCTTCGAGCCGGTGAGCGCGAAGGTGAAACGCTTTTCATTGGTCGCGTCCTTGTGCGCTTCGAGCGTCCACTCCTCGAGGAGCAACAGTTTCTCCGAGCTGATCGGCGCGAGGACGGGCCATTTCACCGGCCACTTTCCCTCGGGCTTGGTGACCGCGCGCGTGAAGCCGTTCAGTTCCGCAAACTCCGACGGTTTGCGCCCGTCGATGGTCACTGCCGCGGTGCGGCCATCGCCCCCCGCGCCCACCACCACGTCTACGCGCGCGCCCTCGAAATCCACGGTCAGCTTGCCACCTTTCCACGCGATGTCTTGGCCCACGACAAGCGTGCGCACCCACTGCTCCGCGGGCGCGGGATCAAACTTCTTATCGCGGCGCAGATAGGCGTTCACGCATTGCGCCATGAGGTATTCGCCGTGCGCATTCAGATGCACGTCGTCCTTCAGCAGCGCCTTTGGCTGCAGCGCGTTGTCGGCCAGATATTGCTTCCAAATCGCGCGCTGATCGCAGAGTTCGGCGCCGTATTTCTGCGCAATAGAAGGGAGCCAGTTGTGGTTCATGAAGGCGTCCCACTTCCCGCTCTGAATGGGCACTTTCGCCGGATCGGTTTCCTCCGTGAGGTCCGCCACCTTCGTTACGTGGTCCGTCTGCATGAGGATTTCCGCGCAGGTGCGTTCGCGCGTCCGGCGGATGATGTCCTCGTATTTATCGTGCGATCCATAGACATGGAAGATGAGCAGGTCGGGTTGAAACGGATAGAGGTCCGTCTCCGCGGTGCGCACGAGCAATTGCGATGCAAACCCGCCGAGCGCGCGGTTCTCGACGACCAGATTTGCATGCGGAAAGCGCTTCCGCAGATCGTCCTCAACGAGCTTCGCCCACTTCTGCTCCGTGATGCTCTGGCCGTAGAAAAGCACGCGCACTGTGTTCGGTTTCTCGGCGGTGCTTTCTGCGAGTAGCCGCATCGTGCGCTGGATGTTTTTACCCCAACTGCTCGTGTCTGGGAACTTCACCGGCGGAAACGACGCCGCTTCCGCCGTTGGGTTTGAAGTGACGGCGGAAGCTTCTGCCGGGGCCTTGATCCCGCCTAGGAATGGCGTGAGCGCCGCGAACCAGTTCCGCGCCAGCTTTTCGTCGCCCACTAGATTAGGGTGCACCCAGTCCACCGTGGTAGCGTTCGGTTGCTTCGGATTGCTCACCCAACCCGGCGAGTGGTCCACGATCGTGACTGGAGATTCCGGGGTGCCTTGCGCCTTCGCCAGTTCCGTCATGGCCGTGCGCATGGCGGGGAAGGGCGCCCATTCCTGAAAGCACTGGCCGAGCAGGATCGCCACTTTCGGGTTCTTCTTCCGCAGGGTAGTAACGATGTCGCTGATCGCGCCACGCACCCGCTCGATGCTCGCCTGCTGTTCCTCCGAGGTTTTGCCACTGGCGTCATTTGTGCCGAGCAATACCAGCGCGACATCCGGCGTATATCCACTCATCCAGGCTGGCAGCTTCGCCGCCACATCCACGGCCTTCCAACCCCAGTGCCCTTCATGGTCGGAATCGAAGGCCTGGCCTTTGTAATCCGCCCAGTCGGGATTCCCTTCGAAGCCTCCTTTCAGCGAGCCGACGAAATCCACCTTGGCGTCGGCATCGACGAGTAGTTTCCAAAGCGGGTAGCGATAGCTGATCGTGGGAGTCCACTGGCCCCCACCGCCGCTGTGGTCGCCACGGCCCTGGGTGATGGAATCGCCAATGCAGACGATGCGCAGCGGAGTAGGCTCAGCCGTGCGAGCTGGCACAGCGAAGCAGAGCATGAGGGCGAGAGGGATAAGTCGTTTCATCATAGGTTTCATCAGGAAAACAGGTTTGGTTTACGGTTCGCGCGAGCCTCGTCATTGCGAGGAGACGGGGGAGTTGGACAACCACTTCCACTTCATTTCACTTCCTCCATTCGATAGAGTGCCACGTTGTCAAACCAGCAGGTTTCGCTGTCGCTCAATTGGTGCTCCGCGTTAAGTAGAATGACGATCTTGCCCGCGTTGTCGGGCACGGTGACGACACCGAATGCTTGCGCCCAGCCATCACGCGAACCGGAAAAGGTGAACGTGGCATCCGCGTCCCAGCGCACCCAGGAACCGTCGGCCCGCTGCCAGCGAATCATCAAGCTCGGTGCGGTCGCAGCAGTGGTTCGGCACTCGGCTTGGATGGCGTAGGTTTCGCCAGGCCGCGCTTGTCGCTTTTGGAGATAACAGCCGCTCATCACTCCCGTCGCCTTCCCGGCTCCGTCGCCCACCTTGGCGTCGAATTCGAAGCGGCCCTTCGAGCCTTCGTCCTGCCACGTATTCCATTCGGGGGGGCGCTGCTTGTCCGCAGTGGCGGCGCTGAAATCGCCGTTGCGGGCGAGGTTCGTCAACGTGCCCGAGGCGCGCTGTTTCTCAATAACGTCACGAACGGCACTCAACGGATCGCGAACCGTTTGGATGACCCTCGTGATGCCGGGTAATGCTGCCTCCCATCGGCGACCCTGACCGGTGGTCTTCTTTACTGTCTCACGATTCCAGTCGTTGAGTTCCCAATTTCCCCACCAATTGCACTGCTCGCCGTAGATCCACACGTATTCGTCTGCCGCGGCGCACGCCGACGTTAGGTTCCGCCCCAACCTTTTGAGCCTTGAGCCGTCGAGCGGCGGGAAGGATTGAGGATCCCCCAGCGGATTGAGATACATGTCGAGATAGAAACCGAACGCCGCCTGGCCCTGCGCACGCCACTTGCGGCGGTTCTCCGGCGCGATGAGCTGCGCCACCGGCCCATGCCACTGACGCATCTCGGCGGCAGCGAGTTGGTATTCCCGCTCGCTGTCTTTGTAGTATCCGTTCTCGCAGCCGTCCACGAGCGTCATCTCCGGGGGCGCGGCGTCGAGCAGTCCATTGATGAACGCAGGTTGGAGGCCGTAGGGCTCGGTGGTCAGGATCGCGTCGGGGTTAGAAGCGCCTCCAGCATTGGCGTTGATGCTGTTGAGCCAGTAAGTGAACAGCACCTGGTTGGGAAACTCCCGGGCAATGGCAAGCATGCTCTCCGCACCGCGTTTGCGGGCCAATGCACCGGCCTCGGCGAAGGACAAGCCTTTCGCTGGGTCGAATTTGAATGACTTCACATCGTAGCCTTCGAGGTCCAGGCACACACCCTTGGCGCCACCTTCGCGGGCAATCCAGGCGCAGATGCCAAGCTTCTCCGCCAGGTTGCTCCAAGCCTTGTCATCCGCCCAATCGAGCGAGCCGGGTGTGGCGTCGAGGCGCAGGAAGTTGTCGGTGAACTTTGTAAACTGGCAGGCTTTGAGATCGGCGATGGCACCGGTAAACCAATCCCGCTGCCAGGGGACGCCATCCCAAATCTTCAGCGAGTCCGCGCGTCCGCCGTCCGGGGTCGTGACGGCCACGTAGAAGTTGAGTCCATCAAACGGCGCTGCGCCCTCCATCTCCTGCCAGTGCTGGCGGAGGAAGGTGGTGTCTGGAATGTCCCAGCCGACTTCGATCAACTTCTTGCGGGTGGGCGGTGGGCTTGTGTCGCTGGCCGACGCAGCGAGAGTCAGGAGTGCGCCGACGGCGGCACAAAAGAAGATGTTAATAACAGGCTTCATGGTTTTTTTGGATTCGTAAGGCGAACAAGTCGGAGGGTCTCCGGCTTTTCACAAGACCATTGCCGGAAGTCGCAAACAAAGGTTTGGAAGTGCGTGTGTTTTTGCGAAAGCAGCTCATGCAAGTTCAGATGATCTCGTTGATGACCCCTTTGGCTTGTCCGCCTTGGAAGTTGTCGGGCAGCGGCAGGCCGACTTTGTTCGCCACGGTCTTCCAAACGTTCGCGAGCGGCACATCCTTTTGCACGAGGTGGCCTTGATGTTTCAGACCAAGCGCGGAGCCGCCGCAGAGGATGAGCGGAAGCATGTTGGAATCATGCGCGCCAAAGCCGCCATTTGTCGTCGCCCAGGCCGCCATCGTATTATCCAGCAGAGTGCCCGAGCCTTCTTTCACCCCTTTGAGCTTGCCGAGGAAGTAAGCCCACTCCGCCATGTAGAGCGCATCGAGCTTGCGCCAGAAGAGGATCTTATCCTCCTGCTCATCATGATGGGTGATGCCGTGCAGGTTCCACTTACTCTTGGTGAGATAGTTATAGCATTGGGCCTCGTCGCCCTCGGTTCGCGGGATATGACTTACCACGCGGGTACTGTCGGTTTGAAACGCGAGCGCGATCATGTCAAACATCAGCCGGGTGTATTCCGAGTAACCGCGGCCATCGCTCGCGATGCGGTCGCGCGGAGAGCCAACACCAAAGTCGGGCTTCGCTACCTTCGGCTTCGGCCGATCGATCCACTCGCCCTCGACCTTGATGCGGTCTTCGAGATCGCGGATAGACGTGAAGTATTGCTCCAGCCGTTCCTTGTCATCCTTGCCCACGCGGCGCTGGAGGGCGGCGGCTTGTTCCCTGATGGAATCCAGGAGGCTTCCGCGCTGCGCGAGCGCCAGTTTGGCCGCGGCGAGCGAGTTGTTATCCTCGGAGCCGAAGAGCTTTTCAAAGAGCACCTCGGGCCGGTTCTCCGGCGTGATCGGCGTGCGGTTGCGACTCCACGAAAGGGTCATCGGAAAAGGCCCACCAAAGCCGGTCTCGCGCACTGTGCCGAGCACGAGCGAAGGAAAGCGCGTGGCGCTGCCGTGAAAGCCGGCGAGCTGCTGATCCAGCGAGGTAAGCGCCTGCCCGTTGCGCACCGTGTTCACGCCAGTGAGCAGGCAACTGCACGAGCCGTGACCGCCGCTGTAAGCGGTAAGGCCGGTCATCACCGTGCAGTCATCCTTGAAGGGCGCGAGCGGCTCGAGCGATGGCGTGAGCGTGTAGTTCCGGCCGGTGTCCACCGGCGTGAAACCGCGAATCTCCAGACCGAGCCCCCAATAAGTAAACATCGCGCGGCGCGGGATTTCGCCCGCCGCCATGGAGCCCGCGGTCGTGATGTTCTGCGCCTGCGCGCTCATCGCTTCGAGCCACGGCAGCGCGACGCACGCACCGAGACCTTTGAGAAACGTGCGGCGCTCCATGCGCCATTGGTTGGTTTGGATGTTCATGGGTAAGTTGGTGTCGTTAGAGACGTGGACTACTTCGCCGCCCGCGGGGCTTGGATCTCGTTGAGCTGGGCTGCCAGCTTTTCTTTGGGAACCGTGTGCTTGATGGCGACTGACGGGAGATCGGCTTGAAGTTTCTCCAGGTCGCCAGGCGGGAGCAGCACTTCCGATAGCTCCAGCTTCTTCAACGCTGGAAGGTTCTTCAAAGTCTTGAGGCTTCCCTCGTAAGTCAGGATCCCTTCGGACAGGGAGAGGCTCTCCAGCGTAGGCTTCCCGCTGAGCATCCGGACAAAGGCGTCGTTAACGTGCACGCCTTCACTCCCTTTCGGTTCACCTCGCACCGAGCCGACTGCGAGGTGACGCAAGTTGGGGAGTTCCGCGAGGCGCAGCAGCGCGGCATCCGAGAGTTTCCAGCAATGGAAGATTTCGACATTTTCCAAGGACTTGATTCGCACAATGGAGTCGATCGCCGCGTCGGTGATCCGCGACCCGGCAAGAACCAGATGCGTTAGATGCTGAAGGCTGGCGAGTGGAGCCATGCCGCTGCCGGTCATGGTCGGTTCGCGCTGCCAGCCTTGGTGCCAGCAGATCAGGGCCTTTAGGTCGGCCAGGCCCGCAAGTGAGGCAAAGGCCGCGTCGGTGAGTGCGCCACCATTCAGTTCAAGCGCAGTGAGCTGGATGAGCGGCGCGAGTAGCTTTAGTTGTTCATCCGTGACCTTCGTGGTGCCGAGATTGAGCTTTTGCAGCGAGGCGACCTGACCGAGCTGACGATACATTTCATCGTCGAATTCCGATGAATCAGCGATGTTGATTTCGATGATCTGCCCACTGTCGTTCAGCTTGAGCTTGTTCTTGGGATTGAGCGTCCGCAGCGATTCGGCGAAGGCATCTGATGGCTGAGCCCCAGGTAGGACGGAGACACCTGCAACGGTAAAGGCCAGCGCCAGTAACAACGCGCGGGTATGAGTAGAAGGAGAGTAGTTCATTTGGTCTGAAAGAAGGAGCTGGCGACGACCGCCTGGATGACTTCCTGCATCCGGTAATCATGAGTCGCGGCATGAGCGGCGATTTGCTCAACCGTCGCGTGGTCGCCATAGCCAATGGGCCGCCCGAGGGCGTAGCAGAGCAGCTTTTCTGTAAAGCCGCGGACAAAGGTGTCCTTCTCCGCGAGCAACGCGGTTTTGAATTCCTGCACGTTCTGAAACGCGGTGCCGCTCGGCAGACGTCCGCTCACGTCGAGCGCGGGATCGTTGTCGCTGCCCTTCATGCCCTCGCCGTTCTGGCGTTCGCGCCAGAGCCCCGTGGCGTCGTAATTTTCCAGCGCCAGGCCAAAGGGATCGACGCGCTCATGGCAGCTCGCGCAATTCTCCGAGAGGCGATGCTGATCGAGTCGCTCGCGCACACTGAGGTTCTTGCCTTTGATCGGCGGCAGCTCGCCGGCATTTGGCGGCGGCGGTGGGACGGGGCGATTCCACAGCGCATCCAGCACCCACGTCGCGCGGCGGACCGGCAGCGTGCGGTTGCCATCGGCGAGATAAGTCAGGATGCCGGCCATGCCGAGCACCCCGCCGCGGCGGCCATCCGCGGGCGCGGCGACCCGCCGGAAGCTTTCACCTTCCACGCCGGTCAATCCGTAGTGCTTGGCGAGGCGCTCATTCACCACCAGGAAGTCGCTGCTCAGGAAGTTCAGCAGCGACAAATCCTGTCGCAGCACTTCGGTGAAAAACTCCAGTGGTTCGCGGCGCGAGCTTTCCTTCAGGGCGTCGTCATAGTGTTTGTAAAAGTCGCGATTCGGCGGCGTGCCGTTGTCGAAATTCCTGACGCCAAGCCATTGACCGGTGAAGCTGCGGACAAACTCCGCCGACTTCGGATCGGCAATCATCCGCTTCACTTGAGCGCGGAGCACGGCGGGATTGCCGAGGCTATTCTTGGCGGCCACTTGTTCGAGCGCGGCATCCGGCGCGCTGCTCCAGAGCAGATAGGAAAGGCGGTTCGCCAGTTGCCAGCCATCAATCGGCTGCGGCCCGCTCTTCTGCTTCGCAATGAGCGGCGCGCCCTCGCCTCCGAGGTAAAGAAACTGCGGCGAGCAGAGGACATTCTTCACTCCTTCGCGCACGGCTTGGGTGAAGCTCCACTGCCGCTCGGCCTTCAGCTTGAGCGTCCAGTTCACGATCGCATCCACCTCCGCCGAGCTCGCCGGCCGTCGGTAGGCGCGCGGTAGAAAGCGCGCGAAGATCTCGCGCAGATAGTCGTCATCCGCCCTCTCGACTCCCGCGAAAAAGAGCGCGCTTTGTCCCGCCGGAGGCCACTCCACGAGCGGCCCTTCCCATTCCATATTGCCGAGCCAGAGCCGCGGGCGTTTGGCGATGTCGAGCTTGGGATCGTAGATGAACATCGGTCCCGGAAATGTTTTCCGATTCTCGATAGCGGCGGCGAGCGCCTCCTCGGATTTCTTGCGCAACTCCGCGATTTCTTCCGCCGGCTTCTTCTTGATCCCAGCCTCCTGCAATGCGCCGCCGGCCAAAGTCGGCTTCCATTGTGGGACTTGGAACTCGGGATTGGTGATCACCACATCCTTTCCGCCATTGTCCCAACCCAACTCCCAGGAGCGGTTCATGTCCGCCGGACCAGCCTGGAGATACATCAGAAACTCATACTCTTTCGGCGCGTCGAGCGGCGCGTCGATCACCACGCTCTGCACCACCTGGATCGGCGAGCCGTAGTTATACTCCAGCACGAGACGCACCTCCTTCTGCGCTTCCACGCCAGCACCTGCGAAGGCACCGGCCTGCACGCGAAAGCGATACCAGCCATCGCGCGTCACGCCCTTCTTCGCCCAATCATGTGGGAAGAAAATATTCCGCAGATTGCCCGGATTTCGGTAGTTGTTACCTCCCGAAAGAAACTCGACGCCGCCATTCTTCACCGCAAAGGAAAGCGGGCCATGCGGCACGTAGCGGACCTTCTTCGCATCGTCGCTGTTGTCACCTTCCAGCTTGATCTTCGCTAATGGCTCCGGCACGGACGCGGCTAGCCCGACAATGGGATTGTTATCCACGATCTTACCTGTCTCGTCCTGATACGCGACGCCGATACCGTGGATGTATCGCTCCTTGGTATTATCCCAAGTGAGCTTGGTGAGCTTCGGCTTCTCCAGGAAGACGGCCTCACCGAGCACCATGTCTGCGACGGTCATATATTGCCCGAGCTGGGACTCATCCATGAATAGGCCTGCGGCGCCGCGATCGAACCCGCCCACCTTTCCATCCGCGGGTAACTCCTTCTCGACACGCCGCGCATAGTTCGCATCGAGCGAGAACAGGTCGCGGACCGTATTCGCATACTCCACGCGATTCATCCGTCGCATCGGCACCCGTCCACCCGCACCTTGGGCTGTTAGTTCCGTTTCCCGCAGCTTCGCCGCCACCCACGATGCCGCCGCAAAGGCTTCCTTGGCATCCGGCCGCGCCTTCTTTTTCGGAGGCATCTTGCCGGAGTTGATGTTGTCCATAACTTCCTTCCAAAGGTCCGCAGTGTTACCCGCCGTGAAGTCGGTGCCGAGTGTATCGATGCGAAAACCCGCCCGCGCCGAGTCCGCATCATGACAGTCGATGCAATGATTCTCGATGAAAGGCTGCACGGTCTTCGCGAAGTCTGGGTCGTCTTTTGCGCCTGCCGGCACGGCATGAGCGACAAAGCAAACCGCAGTGACGGTAACCAGCGTGGAGAAGCTCCGAAGAAATGGCACTGACTTAGCTAACATTGGAGGGTGTGAGTATCTTACGGTGACGGGCGTGAGTTAGGGGCGGGGACAACGGAGAGTTCTGAGACTTCAAGTCCGGCGGAGTTCGTGAAGGAGGTCACGATGATGAAATCCGCGATGAGGTCGTCGGCCTTGGAGGCATACTCCGGCGTGATGCTGCGGAGTTGGCTCACAGGGACGCGCAGCTCGCGCCATTCGTCATCCCCGGAGCGCGCGCACTGGAGGGAATTCAGCTCAAAGTTTCCGCCAAAACCGCCGCCTGACTGGCGCGTGCCGACGATGAGTTGAAGCCCGGTGTCCCGCGCCGTCCGCACCTTCATCCGAACTTCGGAAGCGGCGGTGAGCGAGGCGATGCCGGGATCATCCCGCACGCAGACGCCGTGATGAACGATGACGCGTCCATCATGCTCCTTGCCCGCCACGAAGGGTTGCGCCGCCAGTGCACCGCTCGCGTGCCGCAGCCCGGGCGCGACCCACTCGCCATCCACATGCGCGGGCCGGGTGGCAAATTGCATTCGCCAGACGGTCGCCGGCCGCACTTGAGCCTGCGGAATCAACGCCGACTGCGGATTGAGCGTCGCGACGAGCCGCTCCTGCCGTCCCACGGAAGCCTCCCGGCCATCGGCGAGGCGGCGCATCGTCACGACGCCATGCGCCACGTCGAGACTGGTTTCATCAGCGCGCGCTTCCAGGGAAAACGCCGTCCCCACGACCACGATCTCCGCCGCCGGGGTGAAGACGCGCAACGGCTGCGCCTTTGGCTGTGGCTTAACCTCCGCCGAAAACGCGCCCTGTCGCAGCCGCACGCGTTTTCCATTTTCGTCCGAGAAAGTCGCGCCCGCCCGGCCATGAAGCGAAACAAGGGTGCCATCGAGAAACCGGATCTGCGCCACGGCGGTTTCCGACTCCAGATCCAGCGTGCCGGATGGAAGCGCCATGCCGACCGCCAGAGCTCCGCGCCTTGTGCCATCCGCGTCCGTCCACGTCACCGCGCCATTCACCTGCGTCACCTCCATGAGCACCCGCGTGCGCGCTTTCCACCAAAAGCCAACGCTCAGCAGCATCATCGCGGCGGCGGCCCACACCGGCCAAGAGCCTAGCCAGCGCGTTTGTTTCTCCGACCGCGGCAGCACTGTGAACTGGCTCGTCGTCCGCGCCTCGGCGCAACGCCCTCTTTCCGCCACGGCAAACGCCTGTTCCGCCATGCTGCGCAACTGCGCACGCGCTTCCCCGTTTCGCTCCAGCTCCGCCGTCAGCCGCTCCGTCGAGATCGCGTCCAGCGTGCCGTCGAGGTAGCGCGCCAGCAGCGCATCGAGTTCCGGTTCGTTCATGGGCAAAAGGGATTCTGCGTTCACGCGGTGGCGAGTCTATCCTCCACACATCTGCGCAGCGCGCGATGCAGCCGCGACAGCCGTTGATAAATGGCGTCCAGAGCCGAGCCCGTTTGCGCCGCAACGTCCGCGCAGGCGAGCCCGTGAAAATACCGCAGCTCCAGCAACTCGCGCGACTGCTCCGGGAGCCCATCCAGACAGCCCCGCAGCGCCGCCTCGCGCTCGCTGCCGCCCTCCGCCTCGCTCTCGTGCTCCAGCGTTTCCAGCAGCGACTCCGGCAGGCCCACACTGATCCGCCCGGATTTCCGCAGCAGATTTAGCCCCGCATTTCGCCCCACCGCCCGCGCCCAAGAAAGCAACTGCGCCTCATTTGTAAAAAGGTCCGGCTGTTCCAAAGCCTTCACCATGACTTCCTGAAAAACATCCTCCGCGAGATGCGCATCGCGCAGCACGAGAAAGAACCCCGCGCTCAACCGCGCCCGCGCCCCGAGGAGCGTGCGGATGGTTTCGTTCTGCGGCAGCGGTGGCTGTGACACACAAGTAGGACACCCGGCGGTGAGAATCCTGACACGAAAACCATCGCCTTTTCCAAAAATCAATCGCCACCCTTGGCCATCGGCTTAGGGTTAAAGCCCGAGTCCGCGCACATGCCCGTATCCGCCGGCAAGGCAGGCGAGGCCGGTGGTGGCCGGGGGTTCAAAAAGATGCGTGGGACACCCGCAACATCAGCGATCTACCGCCGCGAGGGCTGGATGAAGGAGTGTCTCGACATCGGAGGGCGTCCATTTTTCCGGAAGGCGGTGCAGGCTCCAGCGCGTGGTCAGCGACGCGCCTTGATCCAGCCTCCGCAGCGGCGAAAGAAACTCCATCTCCACGTATTCACCCGCACCGCCCAAGTCGTGATGATAGACTTCCACCGATAGCCCCGCCCCATCGGCACCTTCCGGATACGGACCCTCCTGCGGATCGGCGCGCTGGACGAAAGCGACACCGTCTTGCACCGCGGCGAGCGCCGGCTGGAGTGGGTGCGCGCCGAGCTTGAACCCCTTGCCGGTTTTGGGTCGGAGTTCGAGCAGCGTCGGGCTGAGAACGCTGGCACCCAGGCCGTCTTTGGGCTGCGCAAAGCCAAACCAGAAGAAGTTATCCTTGTAGGGACTGGCGGGATTCAGCGGCACATAGAACGACGATGCGGGGATCGTCTGCGTGATCGCCCACAGCGCGCCGAGGGCATGGCTCTGCACCACCTTCGCAATCGTGTGAGTGACGACAAAGTCGCCGTGAGCGTCGAAGCCTTGCTCACGCACGATGCGCGCACCGTCATAGCCTTCCCAAGCCGGGCTGGTCGTGCGCAGCCGTCCGTCCGCGAGCACTTCGGGGACATGCTCCGCCGCGTCGGGTGAAGGCGGAGGCCACATGGTCGGCAGCGTTAACTTCCACAAGGTATGCGGCCCGATGTAAGTCTTGTCCCCGCCCCAAGCCAGCGCCGGCAGCTTTTGCTCCGCGCCGGGCAGGCCCGTCCAAATGAAGTTCCGCCCGCCGATAAGGCCGTAAGATACGACACGCCCACCGAGTTTTGGAACTACCACCGCTTCACAGCGCCCATCGGAAAGCGTGAAGGCATCGAGCCCCCGCCACGTTGACTTGATGACCGTCGATTGTGCCTCCGCGAAACCTACAAATCCTAACACCAAGCTACCCAGCAGTGCGGCAGCAAATCTTGAAGCGGACATGTGACTCATTCTCCGAGCATCTCCATCATGAGCGGTTGCAGCGCTTTGGCGAAAACGGAGTAACCTTTCGCCCAATCCGCCGGCACATCGTCTCCCTGCGTCATTCCGCCGTTCTTGATCGTGAATTTGAACACACCCGGTTCGGCCGCGCCGCCGCCGAGCACGAAGATGAAGCAGAACGCAAAACACGCGGAGAAAAGACGATTGGGATTCATGCGCAGTGGCGTCGAAAGTCTAATCGTTTTTTCGGGGAAAGGCCAACCGTTTGCGGCCCGGCTTGCAGCGAAGATCGCGAGGCCGGCGGTGCCATGTTCATCGACGAAGGCACGGTGACGCTGAACAACAGCATCGCCGCCGGTAACATTCCCAGCAACATCTCCGGCGGCGGCTGCGATGGCCCTGAGCCCGCGGCAGCATCGCCCGCGACAGCGCGCCAACCCTCGTCCCCGTCAGCGACCAGCGCGGCTTCCCCATCGTCGGCACGCCGGACAACGGCGCGGATGAAGCCGGCACGTTCACCAACTACAGCCCCTTGCTCTGGGAAAGCTCGCCCACCGCCGGAAACGGCAACACGACCGATCCACTGCATGCACAGACCTACGACTACAGCGGCCAAGCGCTCGCCCTTTGACCGGCCCCGGCCAACTGACACGCCGGCCCCGCAGGATTTCAGCTTCCCTCGCGACCTTCGTCCTTCCCGTCCGCTTCCTCCTCCTCCGCAAGGTCCTTGCGGTCTTCGGCGGAAAGCACCTCCAGGGCACCGGCCCAGCGCTCCTCGAGCAGCGGGACGCTGCCGGTGAAAGGTCGGTGCGATTCGCTCTCGCCAGACGGCACCGTGAACGGCACCTCGCCGGCATCCGGGGCGCGGCGCGTACGCCATTTCACCACGGTCGGCGCGCAGCCGAGTGCGACGATTTGCGGGAGCCAGGAGTCGTCGAGATTCGGGCGGGCGCGGCGCAGTTCGCGGCGGACGAATTTCTCCGCCCACACCGCCCGACGGCGCTCCGGCGTGAGATGCTCCGCTTTCAGGCGCGCGGCCAGGAGGGTGCCGGCGACACTGCCGATCGCCATGAGCGCGAGGCCGACACTGCCCTCCGGCAGCAGAAGCAGGGTGTGGAAAAAATGCAGCGAGATCATCCCGGGGATCGCGGTCAGAACCGGTACGAGCAGCGCGAGTGAAACGGCGACTCCCCCGAGCGCGAGCGGCAGATTCCACGCGATGACCACCGCCGGGACGAGCCAGAGGCCGAGATAAAAAGCGGCTTCGATCGAGTCGTTGTATTCCGAGCGAAACGCCTCCGCGACCATCAGTCCGAATCCGCCGAGGAGCAGCAGCGGCACGAGGCGTTTCCCCACTTTCCAAAACCAGGTCAAATCCGGGCGGGCGCGTGTGGGGGAATGCGCTTCGCGTTCGTCCAGCGCCTCGTCGAGCATGGTCTCGGGATAGAAACCTTCCTGCGCATACTTCTGCTGCAGCTCCGTCGAACTGATGTTGCCGCCTTGCGGAAAAAGCTTCGCGAGCAGCGCGCGTTCGTGCGCCGGGAGCTGCGCTTCATTGCCCAGCAGGCGCAGATGCACGACCGGGTCGTCGTCTGGGCGGGCGGCGGCGCTTTCATAGACCTCGACCACGCCGCGGCTGCGCCAGCGCGCGAGGAGCAGCGGAAAACCGGGAACCCGGTGGTCGGTGTGCGCGTCGCGAGAGAGGATTTCGGCAGGCAGCGGCGCGAGGTTTTCCTGAAACCACGCGCGGGTGAGCCGCGGCCCGAACCACCCGCGCCGCCGCACTTCGCCGACGGCAAAAGCGAACCACAGCACGAGCGCCACCACGGCGAACGCGGCGATCGAACCGACCCGCACTTTGGATTTCCACACCGCCACCGCGGGCGGCGGGCCGGGGCGCAGGTAATCGCGCAACTCCGTCACGCGATAGTCGCTGCCGGACGTCACGCGCGCGGCCAGCGCCGCACCGGGCTGGGGATGCTTCCACGCGTCGTCGTAGCCGAAGGTGTATTTGAATTCGCGCGGACCTTCCGACGAAAACCGCGCAAAAAGCACATCGTGATCGAATCGATAACGCCCCGCCGGTTCGCGCCACGCCGCCCAAAGCTCACGCCACCGCTCGCGGAAATGCGGGAACGTTTCGCCCCAACGAAAGCTCCCCGGCCCCGCGGGAATATCCCACGCCGGCTGGATCGCGCCGCGCAACTCGTACTCGAGGCGAAAAGTGAGCGTCGCGTCTTTCCACTCGGGATCGTTCTCCGCCTTGATCCGCCAGAACAGCTCGTTGTTGCTGAAACGCACGTCCGCAACCTCAAGGTCCTGGCCGTTTTCCACGCGCACGATTTTCCGCAGCACGACCTCCTGCCCCGGCCCCGGCGCAAACAGCCGGTCGAGCATCTCCGCGCGCCCGTTCACATGCGCGACCAGCGTTTCGACCACACTCACCGCGCCATCGTTATCGAGTCTGGCGAAGACATCCCACCGCGGCCACTCCTGGATCGCCTGCGCCTGCACCGTGCCGCCCAGCGCGAGAACGAGCGCAAGAAAGCGGAGAAAGGCGGCACGCATCGGCCAAGCGTGTAAGGCTTCGCGCGGTGCGGGACAAGGAAATGACGGTGCCGTGTGAGGGAAATTTGTCCTCGCAAAAGCGCTCCAACCCGGCGTATGAACACCATCCGCACACCCCTTATTCGTCGCGGCGGTGCGGTGACCATGGAACACACGTTCCGTTGGAAAATTTCACTGTTCCGCGTGGCGGATCTCAGCCACGCTCCAGCCCATGCGGAGGAATGCCTGCGTTTGTGCCTCTCAAACCAATCGCAAATTCACTAACACGCCCCCCTCCGATGCCCATACGCCTCTGCATCCTCGCGCGCTTCGTCACTTTTCTCTTCTGCCTCGTGCCACCGTCGCTCTGGGCCATCACGGTCAGTGAGGGGCCGGATTTTCCGAATTACAGTACTGGAACACCCTATATTCTCGATCTTGGGATCAACACATTTTCCGGCACTGTTATAACGTCGATACCGGCTGACTCAGGTGACGTTTTCAAAGTGGAGGTGCCAGTTGGAATGCGCATCAACAACGTGTCGAGGACGGTAACCGGTGGTGGATTTACCGGTGCGGCCGGATTCAACACCGAGCAACTTTTCGGCACGGGCACCGCTATTTTTCCAGGAGCAAACGGTCAGCCGTATCCACTATCGGCAGGTAACTACGAAGGTTACATCTACGCCAGCTTCTCAACAGCTACGTCGTGGAGCATGACAATCTCCGTCGAGGTTGAGCCGGACTACACCATTGACACCAGGGGCGACGCCATCACGGTCACAGATAACTACGGGACTGGCGACACGCTTGAGGTTTTCGAACCCGTCGCGGGCAGCATCAAGCTTGCGGCCGCAGGACGGACATTCAGCGTGAACGGTGGTCCTTTCATTACGGGGGATTCAGGAAATCTGTCGCTCTCCGGCATCGGCAGCATTACCGTGAACGCCGGTGCGGGCAGCGACACGATCAATGTCGGCGGATTCAGCGGCACAACGTTCCCCAGCCTCTACATCAACGGCGGCACGGGTGACGACACGGTGAACCTGAATGGCGACATCACCTTCTTCGTGAACTCTTACCTCAATATCTACGTGCAGGACGACAGTCCGACGCCCGGCGCAGGTACGCTGATCGTGGCAGCGGGAACGAACATCACGACTGTGAACGGTGGCATCTCGGTGATTTGCAGCCGGAACGTGACATTCAACCCCGGGGCGAGCTTTGAGACCTCTAACGGTGGCATCGGCATCGAGGCGAATCAGCAACCCACGCCCACCTCGGGAAGTTTCATCGGAGTCAGTTTGAATGGAGCGGGGACCATGCTGAAGAGCAGCGGCCTCGGGAACGTCGGCGTGCGGGGCCGGGGCGGGAACGATCCGGAAGGCTCTCAAACCGGAATCTACGTGGGCAACGGCGCGCAAATCATTGGCACCGGAACGCCTAATCAAGTTTCTATATCAGGCACGGGTGGGGCGAGCACGGGCATGGCAAACTGCGGCGTGACCGTCGAAGGTGACGGCTCGGCGATTTACTCAGAAGGAGCCTTCTTAAACGTAACGGGGACCGCTGGTGCGGATGGAAGCTCCCACGGGATCGGAATCTCTGTCCTCAATGGCGGAGAGATCCGCAGCGACGGCACAAGCGGAGCTGTTGTTAACGGCACGGGCGCTGGTATGGTCGGCAGTGGGTTCAATGCGGGGGTCGAAATCCGCGGGGTCGGTTCTCGCATCATGACGTATTTTGGCCCACTTTCGGTCTCTGGCACAGCCGGCCCCGGCTCCCCCTCCGGCTCTAGCGGAAGTTGGGGAATCGTGGCGGCAGACTCCGCGACAATCGGCATTCAGGAACTCGTCTCTCCGACTCAATACCGGCAGGCCACGATCGCAGCCGACAGTATCTTGATTGATGCCACTGCGAACATCACGACTGCTGATCCAAATGCCAGCATCAGGCTGCAAAAGTACACAGACGCGACAGTGATCGATGTGGGCGGTGCGGATGCGCCAGGCGTTCTGGGCTTGTCAGTCGCGGAGTTGGAACGCGTTTTCACGGACAACCTCATCATTGCAACCTTTGGCACCGGAGACATTACGTTAACCGCACCTGTGACTCGTCCCAATGGCAGTTATCTCGGTTTTTCCTCCAACTTCAGCAACGCAAGAATCCGAGCCAACACGGCCGGTACGGACGTTTCATTGGGCTCCGGCAAGGTCTATTTGTTCAATACACGGCTCGCCATGCCCGTCACCGGGGTCGCCCCAGACACCGGCTATCCACAGCTCAAAATCGCAGGTGGAGTGGAGATCTTTAATTTCACATCGCTCGACCTCACCGGCACAACGCTCGCCGGGAATGTCGGTGACATTTTCACCATCCTCGACAACGACGGCACGGAAGCGGTCACCGGAATCTTTTACGGGTTGGCCGGAGGCGAGACGCTCGCGTGGCCCGGCTCGCCAGGGCTCCGCGCGCGCATCAACTACGCGGGCGGCGATGGCAATGACGTGACCCTCACGCTCATCGGCACTTTCGAGGTGACGAATACCGATGACTCCGGCACCGGCTCGCTCCGCCAGGCCCTACTCGACGCTGCCGCGGCAGCCGGCCCGGATGTCATCAGCTTCCATCCGTCCCTCTCGGGCGCGACGATCACGCTGGCCAGCGAAATTGTGGTGGACAGTGCCGTCACTCTCGACGCCACGGGCCTGTCCGGCGGGCTGACGATTTCGGGAAACGACGCCACCCGCATCTTCAATGTGAGCAGCGGGAAAAGCCTCGCGCTCCTCGGCCTTACGCTCACCCGCGGGAATGGTTCGGAGGCGAACTTTAACGGTCCCGGCGGCGCGGTTTTGAATTACGGCGGCACGCTAACGCTGACGCACTGCACGCTCTCCGGCAATTCCGTCATCAACAACTCGGGCGGCGCGATTGGCAGCTTCGGCGGCACGGTGACGGTGACGCAATGTACCCTCTCCGGCAATTCCGGCGGCTTGGGTGGCGCGATTAGCAACTCCGGCGGCATGCTGATGCTGCAGCACTGCACCCTCTCCGGCAATTCCGCCAGCCTCAACGGCGGCGCGATTCAGAATTGGGGCACGCTGACGCTGGCTTACAGCATCGTCGCCGGAAACACCGCCCCTCCCAACCACGGCGCTGACATCTACAATGACGGCGTTTCTAGCCCAGCCACCGTCACCCGGGTGGGCGCGAATCTCGTCCAGTCGCTCGTCAACGCCAACGGCGGCACCGTCACCGGAAGCGGCACCATCAGCACCACCGCGCCGCTCCTCGCCCCGCTCGGCAACTACGGCGGCCCCACGCAGACGACGGCCCTGTTGCCCGGCAGCCCCGCCCGCAACATGGCCACCGGCAGCTTCGCAACCGCCGACCAGCGCGGCTTCCCTATCGTCGGCACGCCCGACATCGGCGCCTACGAAGCGGGCACCTTCACCAACTACGACGCGTGGATTTGGGAAACCCTCGCGTCCACCACTGCGAGCCACGCCGCCGACGCGGACCCCGACGGCGACAGCACGACCAACCATAACGAATGGCTCGCCCTCACCGACCCCGGCAACCCCGCCAGCTACCATCGCATCACGCAAATCGTGCGCAACGGCCCGAACCTCGACGTGACTTTCCCCACCGTCCTCGGACGCACCTACAGTCTCGAATACTCCATCGACTTCGCTGGCTGGACGAACCTCGGCCCCGGCCCCGGTACCGGCAGCCCGCTCACCATCGGCGTCGGTCCGATCACCGGCTACCCGAGATTCTTCATCCGCGTCCGCGTCGGATCTTAGCGTCATCGCGGCTAATTTCGCAGCCACGACCCGGCTCTACGCTGTGACCATGAAGGCCGCACCCAACGCTCCCACGCTGCACCGCCGCGCGTTTCTTAGCACCCTTGGCGGTGGCTTCGGCGGGCTGGCGCTCTCGCAGCTCTTCTCGCGCGAGGCGCTGGCGGCGGGCGTGCAGCATCACTCGCCGAAGGTGAAGCGCGTGATCCAGCTTTTCATGACGGGCGGGGCGAGCCCGATGGATACTTTCGACTACAAACCGGCGCTGGAAAAACTCCACGGGCAGATGCTCGGGCCGAAGGACAAGCCGGAGGGGCAGACCGCGATGCCGGGGGCGATGATGAAAAGCCCGTTCCAATTTGCGCAGCATGGGCAGAGCGGGCGGTGGGTGAGCAGCGTTTTTCCCGAGCAGGCGAAGCTCGTGGATGAGATGGCTTTCCTCATGGCCATGCAGTCGAAGACGAACATCCACGGCCCCGGCACCTACATGATGAACTCGGGCTTTTTGCTGCCGGGTTTCCCGTGCATGGGCGCGTGGATTTCCTACGCGCTGGGCAATCTCGCGGACAACCTGCCGACTTTCGTGGTGCTGCCGGATGCGCGCGGCCTGCCTTACAATCAGCGTGGGTGCTTCTCCAGCGGCTTCCTGCCGGCGGTGCATCAGGGGACGGTCATCAACGCCGCGAGCCCGCATCCGGTGCCGGATCTTTTTGCGGATGAAAAATACGCCTTCGCCACGCGCGAGGCCGACCGCGCGGGCCTCGCGCTGCTCGACAAAATGAACCGCGCCCACGCGGCGGAGCATCCCGGCGATTCGCGGCTCGACGCGCGCATCGCCAGCTACGAACTCGCCGCCAAAATGCAGCTCAGCGCGCCGGAAGCCTTCGACGTGATGCGCGAGCCGGAGTCCGTGCGGACGGCTTACGGCCTCGGCAACAAAGTCACCGAAGACTTTGGCCGCCGCTGTCTGCTGGCCACACGGCTGATCGAGCGCGGCGTGCGTTTCGTGCAGGTCTGGAGCGGGCCGCAGGGTGCGGTCAACAACTGGGACAATCACGGCAACATCCAGACCGAACTCCCGCCGATGGCCGCGAGCGTGGACCAGCCCATCGCCGCGCTGCTGCGCGACCTGAAATCGCGCGGCCTGGCCGAAGACACGCTGGTCATTTGGACCACCGAATTTGGCCGCACACCCTTCGCGCAAGGCTCGCTGGGCCGCGATCACAACGGCGGCTCCTTCGTGACGTGGCTGTGGGGCGCAGGCATCAAGCCCGGCGTCGCCCACGGCCAGAGCGACGACTGGGGCTACCAGGCCGTCGAGGGCAAGACCTACTGCTACGATCTCCATGCGACCGTTCTCCACCTGCTCGGCATCGACCACGAAAAGTTGACCGTGCGGCAAAACGGCATCGACCGCCGGCTGACCGACGTGCACGGGCAGGTGATCCGGGAAATCCTTGGATGATGCAGCGCGGGGTCATTCTGCTGCTCGCGTTCGCCGGTGCTCTGAAGGCCGCGGAAGTTCCGCCAGCAGCGCTGAAGGCGACGGACTTCGCGCACGATATCGAGCCGATCTTTCGCGAGCACTGCCTCGACTGCCATGGACCGAAGAAGCAGAAGAGCGATTACCGGCTCGACGTGCGGGAGGCGGCGATGCGCGGCGGAGAATCCGGAGAAGCAGCGATTGTCGCCGGCCAAGGAGCGGAGAGCCGGCTCGTGCAATTCGTAACCGGCCTCGACGCAGACCTGCTGATGCCGCCGAGGAAAAGCGACAAGGCGCGGCTCACGCCGGCGCAGATCGGGCTGCTCCGGCGGTGGATCGACGACGGTGCGGTTTGGCCGGAGGCGGCGGGAGCGAATGTGGTGAACAAGAAGGATTGGTGGTCGCTGAAGCCCGTCGTGAAACCGGCGGTGCCAGCGGCGGCGGGGAATCCGATTGATGCGTTCATCACCGCGAAGCTGACGGACAAGGGACTGGCGATGTCGCCGGAGGCTGATGCCCACACGCTTTGCCGGCGGTTGTATTTCGATCTCACCGGCCTGCCACCGACGCCGGAGGAGATGGACACCTTCGTCGCCGACCAATCTCCGGACGCTTACGAGCGGCTCGTGGATGCGCTGCTCGGCTCGCCGCGCTACGGCGAGCGGTGGGCGCGGCACTGGCTGGACGTGGTGCATTTCGGCGAGACCCACGGTTATGACAAAGACCAGCCGCGGCCGAACGCGTGGCCATATCGCGACTACGTGATCCGCGCGCTGAATGAAGACAAACCGTATGCGCGCTTTGTGCAGGAGCAGGTCGCTGGCGATGTGCTTTTTCCGGGGACGCGCGATGGCCTCGAGGCGCTCGGCTTCATCGCCGCCGGGCCGTGGGATTTGATCGGGCACGCGGAGGTGGCGGAGGAAAAGACTGACGGGAAGATCGCGCGGCATCTCGACCGCGACGACATGGTGGCAAATACGATCAACACGTTTTGCTCGCTGACGGTGCATTGCGCGCAGTGCCACGATCACAAGTTCGACCCGATCTCGGCGGAGGATTACTACAGCCTCCAGTCGGTCTTTGCGGCGCTCGACCGCGCGGAGCGGAAATACTACCGCGACGATGCGCTGAACGGGCGCTTCCAGACATTGCAGCGCGAGCAGCGAACGACTGATGCTGCGCTGGCGGTCATTGAGGGGCCGCTGCGGCAGCGCGCGGGCGAGGCGTTCATCGCGCTGACGCGCCGCATCGAAGGCGCGTCCGCGGCGAAGCAAGGCAACGCGAGCCCGGACTTCGGCTATCACAGCGCCATCTCGCCGACGGCGGACGCGACCAAGTGGGTGCAGGTGGATCTCGGCCAGCGGATGAATCTCGAACGCGTGACGCTGCGGCCGTGTTACGACGACTTCAATGCGATCGGCGCGGGCTTCGGCTTCCCGGTGCGGTTCAAGGTGGAGGCCAGCGATGACCCCGAGTTCAAAACCGGCGTGACGCTTTTCTGGCAGAAGCACGACCAGACGTTCATGGCGGACTTTGCCAATCCCGCGCTCGCATCTTTCACTACGAATGGCGCGAAGGACGACGGTATCGCCGGCCGCTATGTGCGCGTGACCGCGACGAAGCTCGCGCCGCGGAAGGACGATTTTATTTTCGCGCTCGCGGAAATGCAGGTCTTCGACACCGCGGGGACCAATGTCGCGCAAGGCCGCCCGGTTACGGCGTTCGATTCGATCGAAGCGCCACCGCGCTGGCGAAAGACGAATCTGACCGATGGCGTCGCGCCGGTCGCGCCTTCGGTGGACGAAAAGGACAAGCTGCTGAAGGAGCGCGAAGCGCTGCTGATAAGCTTCGCGAATGAGGCCGCGAAGACCCAGCGCGCGGCGCTGCTCAGTGAGCAAATGCGGGTCGCCGCGGAGTTGAAAGCGCTGCCCACGCCGAGCGCCGTCTATGCGGGGACGGTGCATTCGGGTAGCGGCACCTTCATCGGAACCGGCGCGAAGGGCGGGAAGCCGCGCGCCATTTTTCTTTTGGCACGCGGCGACGTGAAGCGACCGGGCCGCGAGATGTCCCCCGGCGCAATCAGCGGCATCGAGGCGCTGCCCGCGCGCTTCGACCTGCCACCCGACGCGCCGGAAGGCGAACGCCGTGCGGCGCTGGCGCGATGGCTGACCGATGCAAAGCATCCGCTCACCTGGCGGAGCATCGTCAATCGCGTGTGGCAGTATCATTTTGGCCGCGGGCTGGTGGAGACGCCGAATGACTTTGGCCACATGGGCGCGCTGCCTTCGCATCCCGAATTGCTGGACTGGCTCGCGGTGACTTTTCGCGATGAGATGAACGGCTCTTTCAAGCAACTGCACCGGCGCATCGTCACGAGCGCGGCCTACCGGCAGTCGTCCGCCACGATCAATGAGAAGACCGCGCAATTCGACTCCGGCAACACGCTGCTCTGGCGGCAAAACCGCCGCAAGCTGGAGGCGGAGGCCGTGCGCGACAGCGTGCTCGCCGTGGCCGGCAAGCTCGACCTGACGATGGGGGGACCGAGTTTCCAGGACTTCGTGATCACGCATCCCGAGCACTCGCCGCATTACGAATATCAGCTCGCCGATCCGGAGAATCCGGCGATCCACCGGCGCTCGATCTACCGCTTTCTCGCCCGCAGCCAGCAGCAACCGTGGATGGCCGCGCTGGATTGCGCCGACCCGTCGATGCTCGTGGACAAGCGGAACCAAACGATCACGCCGCTCCAGGCGCTTGCGCAGCTCAACAACCAGCTGATGGTCGTGATGGCGAAACACTTCGCCGCCCGCGTGGAGAAGGCCGGCGCGGATCTGCCCGCGAAAATCTCCGCCGCATTCCGCCTCGCCCTGCAACGCCCGCCCACGGCGGACGAACTCACCACCGTCACCGCCTACGCCACCCAGCACGGCCTCGCCAACGCCTGCCGGCTGATTGTGAATCTGAACGAGTTCGCCTTCGCTGACTGACTCAAGCCATGCACGGCTCCCCCTTTCACCAATCCGCGCACGGCACTCCGCTGACCCGCCGCGATTTCTTGTGGCAGAGCGGCGGCGGGCTGGGCGGCATTGCGCTGGCGGCACTGCTGGGTGGAGAGAAACTGCTGGCGGACACGCCGGGCAGGCTCGGCGGCACACTACATCATCCGCCGAAGGCGAAGCGCGTGGTGCAGCTTTTCATGGCGGGCGCGGCAAGCCATCTGGACCTTTTCGACTACAAGGCGGAGCTGGTGAAACGCCACGGCCAGCCCAGCGATTTCGGCGAGCCAGTGGAGGCGTTTCAAAACGGGCTCGGGCCGTGGCTGAAGCCGGTGTGGAAATTTTCCCCGTACGGGCAGTCGGGCAAGATGCTGGGCGAAGTCGTGGGCGATCTGGGCGCGGTGGTGGATGAGATTGCGTGGGTGCATAATCTGATCGGAAAAACCGGCGTGCATTCGCAGGGGACGCTGTTGCAAACGACGGGGTTCAACCGGCCGGGGTTTCCGGCGGCGGGCGCGTGGGTGAGCTATGGGCTGGGGTCGATGAACGACAATCTGCCGACCTTCGTGGTGCTGCCGGATCATCGCGGGCTGGCGTCGAACGGGACGAAGAACTGGGACGCCGCGTTTCTGCCGGCGCAGCATCAGGGCACGATCATTTATCCTGGCAGCGAGACACCGATCACCGACCTCTTCCCGGACAAACGCGGGGATTTCATCACGCCCGCGAGCGAGCGCGAGGGCGGCGAACTCCTCGCGCATCTGAACCAGGCCCACGCCGCCACCCGCGCAGGCGACGAGCGGCTGGATGCGCGCATCCGCAGCTACGAGCTGGCCGCACGGATGCAACTCGCCGCTCCCGAGGCGCTGGATATTTCCAAGGAGTCGGCGAAGACGCTCGAAATGTATGGCATCCGCAGCGACGTGAAGTCATGGCCGAAGGAAATCAACGCCGCCGAAGAGATGGATTACTTTGGCCGCAAATGTCTGGCCGCGCGGCGGCTGCTCGAGCGCGGCGTGCGCTTCGTGCAGGTCTGGAGCGGCAATGATAACGGCTTCCCCCGGCGCAACTGGGACTCCCACGAGGACGTGGAGCGCGATCACGGCCCGCTGGCGCGCGGCTTTGCGCGGGGCGCATCCGCGCTGATCCGCGATCTGAAGCAGCGCGGGCTGCTCGACGACACCATCGTCCTCTGGACCACGGAGTTTGGGCGGATGCCGTCGGGGCAGGGCGGACGCGGGCGCGACCACAACCCGTATGTCTTCACGAACTGGCTGTGCGGCGGCGGCATCAAGGGTGGCGTCGTGGCCGGGGAGAGCGACCAGTGGGGTTACAAGCCGCTCGACCGCAACGCGCCGACCGAGGTGTACGACATCCACGCCACGATCCTACACCTGCTCGGCATCGACCACACGAAGTTGACGTTTCGGAATAACGGCATCGACCGCCGGCTCACGGACGTGCATGGGCATGTGATCGGGGAACTGCTCGCGTAGTCCCCGGCCTGGCGCGGGTTACGGATAGAACATCTTTGGCGTTGTCGCCCCGGCGGGGGTGAAGGAAGAGATATTACCCCCCATGCCGTTCCCCGCCCGCATCGCCATCTCCGCACTGCTCGCCGTGCAACTCATCCTGCCCGCAACGGCGGATGTGGTCATCAATGAGATCATGGCCAACGGTTCGGAGCGGCTGCTGCGCTGGTCGCCCGCGGGGGTGCCGACGCTGGGTTTTTGGACGCCGTGGCAAAGCGAGGCTTTCAATGACGCCTCCTGGCAGACGGGCGCGGGGCCGTTTGGGTTTGGCACGTTCACGAATGTCGCCCCGATGCCGACTTTTGGGACCAACACGGCCACGCAGATGCAGAATCTGACGCCGACGATGTATCTGCGGAAAACTTTTACCGTCTCGGCGACCGATGCGGCAAAGACGGACCCGCTGACCTTCACGGTACAGTTCAACGATGGCTTTGTCGCCTACCTCAATGGCGTGGAGGTCGCCCGGCGCAATGCCGGCCCGATGAACGCCTTTCTCTACCACGATCAGTTCGCGGCCTTCAGCACGCCGGCCAATACGGAGATCAGCACCACGCCGTACGCGCGCAGCGCGACGCTCAATCTCGGCGCGGCGAACACGAAGCTCCTTACCGGAACGAACACGCTGGCCATTCAAGCGCTGAACTACTGGGAGGCCTCGGTAGTTTACAACACCTCGACGCTGGCCTTCGCCACGATCGACAACAAAAACAATTTTCTCTTCAAAGGCGACCTTGTCATTGGCGGCGCGTCGCCCGTTTCGCTGGTGCTGAACAACACCACCTGGCGCTATTTCCCCGGCGTGGCCGAGCCGTCTGGCGGGACCTACGATCCGACGCTCCTTTTTTCGGCCAAGCAGACCGTCCCGTGGGGCCGGCCGAGCTTTGAGGACACGACCTGGCTGAGTGGAGCGGCCCCCATCGGCGGAGGGACTCCGCCTGGGGGCGTGATCCTCGGGACGAACCTCACCGGCTTGCTCGTCAACCAGGCCAGCTCCGTCTATGCGCGCATCGTTTTCACGGCCAGTGCCGCCGACATCGCCGATCCGCTGGCTGTGCAACTCCTGATGGATTACGACGACTCGTTTGTCGCCTACTTCAATGGCGTGGAGGTGGCTCGGGACCGACTCGGGTTGGCCAATACTTTCACCCCCCATAATGCCGTGGCCGACAGCGCCCGCACGCCGGGCAGCTACGCCACCTACAATCTCGACCCGCCGGCGAAGCTGCTGATCCAGGGGCAAAACGTCCTCGCCGTGCAAATCCACAATGTCTCGCTGAATGACGCGGATCTTTTCTTTCGGGCGCAGGTCAGGACGAATTCCGCAGGGATCAACCACACGCTGGTCACCGCCACTTCGACGTGGAAATACCTCATCGGCACCGACGAGCCGCTCGTGACCGCGGACGAGGCCACGGAAGACAATCCCGAGGCGCCGGACTCCTCGCTCGATTGGCTCGAACTGCACAATAACGGCGCGTCCGCGGTCGCGCTCGCCGACTGGGGACTGAGCGACGAGCCCGGCAAGCCGATGAAATGGAAATTCCCCACGGGAACGAGCCTGCCCGCCGGCGGCCACCTACTCATTGCCTGCGACGGTCTCGACGCGAATTACACCGGCAGCGGCGGGCTCTTGCACACCAGCTTGAAGCTGAACTCCGGCGGCGAAACCCTCACCCTGACCACGGACACCGGCATCACCGCCAGTCAAGTCACGTATCCAGCGCAGACACCCTTCCAAAGCTACGGGCGCGACGGCCTCGGTAGCTACCTCTTTTACGAAAGCCCCACGCCCGGCGCGGCCAATGCCGGCATCACTTACACCAGCCAAGTCGCCGCTCCCGTGATGAGCGTCGCCGCCGGCTTCTATCCCAGCGCGCGGACCGTTGCCCTCACCTGCGCCACACCCGGCGCGACCATTCGCCATACCACGGACGGCAGCGAGCCGACCGAGACCACCGGCAGCACCGCCAGCAGCGCCACGGTCAGCACTTCCTCCGCCCTGCGGGCCCGCGCTTTCAAGGTCGGCAGCATCCCCTCGCCGACCACCACCCGCACTTATCTCATCGCCGAATCCGCCAACCGCCAGGCTCTTCCGGCGCTCTGCATCAGCGGCGATCAAGGGCGCTCTCTTTACCAGCCCTTTGGTATCATGGCGATCAAAGGCGGAGCCTTCACGGCGTTCGTCAATCCACCGGACAATATTGGCCAGAACTCCATCTGGACCCAGACCGGTTCCAGCGTCGGGAGTGCCGCCGATCTCACCGCCTACAACAACCCCATTCACCGCGGCCGCTTCATGGAGCGTCCGGCGACCATGGAGTTGCTCCGGGCCAATGGCACCCCGGGGCCAAACGTTGCCTTCGGCATGCGCATCTCCGGCAGCGGCCACGCCCGGCCGCGCTACAAACTGACCAACCAGAACAGCGCCTCGCCCAATGCCGGCGCCTGGAGCGCTACGGACTTTACGCAAAAGCCGTCGTTCAACTTCTTCTTCCGCGACGACCTCGGCGGCGACCCGCTGGACTACGCCCTCTTCCCCGGCTACCCCGTGACCCAATTTCACGACCTCCGCATCCGCGCCGGGAAAAACGACCTCTCGAACCCCTTTATCGAGGATGAGTACATGCGCCGGCTTTTCATCAATACCGGCCAGGTCGGCAGCCGGGGCCTGTTGAACACGCTCTACGTGAACGGCGTTTACAAAGGCTACTACAACCTCTGCGAGCATCTCCGCGAGGACTTCATGCAGCGCCACCACCACAGCGACTTCGCGTGGGATGTCCGCCAGGTGAATGTGGTCACCAGCGGCGATGGCCTCGCCTTCCAGGAGATGATCACTTTCCTGCGCAACAATTCCCCGTCCACGCTGGCCAACTATCAGGCGATGAAGACCCGGCTCGATATGGTCAACTTCATCGACTACCTCATTGTCAACGTCCTCGGCGTCACCGGCGACTGGCCGCACAATAACTTCGTGGCCGCCCGCGAACGCTCCACCAGCGGCCTCTACCGCTACTACCTGTGGGACGCCGAGGGCGCGTTTGGCGATTTCGGGGGAAACGTCCGCAGCAATCCATTTGACCCCGCCGCCACCGCGTCCATCGTCACCACCTCCCAGAGCACTGCCGGCCTCGACCAGGGCATCCGCATCCTTTACACCTACCTGCGCGTCAGCCCGGAGTTCCGGCTGCTCTTCGCCGATCGGCTCCAGCGGCATTTCTTCAACGGCGGCGCCCTCACCGAGGCCAACGCCCTCGCCGAATTCAATACACTCAAGAGCGAGTTCGCCCCGGTCATCGCTCCCACCGCCGTCACCGACCGCGTCACGCCCTGGCTCAATGGGGTCGGCGACGCCACGCGTTACACCCTTTCCGGCGGTGCCACCGGCTCGGTCGTGAACTCCCCGAGCCGCCGCAACGTCCTCTTCGCCGGCTACGACGACGACACCATCGGAGGCCCCGTCCCCGCCCACTTTGCTGCCGAGGGCCTCTGGACAACACTTCTCCCGCCCACCTTTTCCACCTTCGGCGGCACTGTCGCCCCCGGCTCCACCCTGACCATCGGCAATACGAATGGCGGAGGCACTATCATCTACTACACCACGAACGGCCTAGACCCCCGCGCCGAGGGCGGCGCCATCCAGGGCGCCGCTTATGCCAGCCCCATCGTCATCCATTTTCCCACCACCGTCCGCGCCCGCGTCCGCACGGGGAGCGGCGTCTGGAGCCCGCTCACCGAAGCCACCTTCGAGCCCGGCACCGTCGCCCCGCTCCTCATCAGCGAAGTCATGTATCATCCCCCGGACATCGGCCTGGTTTCCGGCGACGAGTATGAGTTCGTCGAGATCAAGAACACCGGCACCCAGACCGTCACCCTCGCCGGCATGCGCTTCACCGCCGGGCTCGACTACACCTTTCCCGGCGGGACCACGATCGGACCGGGACAGTTGAAAGTGCTCGCTCGCAACTCCGCTCGCTTCCTCGAAAAATATCCCGCCGTCACGCCGCTCGGCCAATGGGGCCAGGACTCCACGCTCTCCGACGGCGGCGAGACGCTCACCCTCACCGACGCCTCCAACCACATCGTCTTCACCACCACCTATTTCGACTCCCAGCCCTGGCCGCAGAGCGCCGACGGCGACGGACCCTCGATCGTCCCCGTCAACCCGAACAGCAACCCCAGTCCGAACAACGCCTCCTTCTGGCGCGCCTCGACCAACAACGGCGGCAGCCCCGGCACCGACGACCCCGCGCCCGCCGTCCCCACTATCCACATCAATGAACTCATCGCCAACCCGCTGACCAGCGAGTTCGACCGCGTCGAACTTTTCAACCCCAACGCCACGCCCGTCGATGTCGGCGACTGGTGGCTGAGCGACAACGCCTCCATCCCCCAGAAGTACCGCATCCCCACCGGCACCGTCATCCCCACCGACGGCTACGTCGTTTTCACCGAGAGCGATTTCAACGCGGGCGCGAATCCGTTCGGTTTCGCCTCCGAAGGCGAAGAGGTCCGGCTCAGTTCCGGCGACATCACCGGCGCGCTCACCGGTTGGTCGCAAACGTGGAGCTTTGGCGCGAGCGAGAGCGGCGTGAGCTTCGGCCGCTACGTCAACAGCCAGGGTGCCGCCTTCCTCACCCGCCAGCGCTACCCCACTTTCGGCAGCGCCAATGCCGGCCCGGCCATCGGCCCCGTGATCATCACGGAGTTGCTCCCCCATCCCGCCGGCGGCGGGGAGGAGTTCCTCGAAATCCGCAACACCTCCACCGCGCCCGTCCCGCTCTACGATCCGAACAACCCCGGCAACGCGTGGCGCATCGACGGCCTCTGCTTCAGCTTCCCTCCCGGCCAGACCCTCCAGCCCGGCCAGATCGCCCTCATCGTCCCCAGCGTCCCCAGCGTCTTCCGCAGCACCTACGGCATCCCCGCCGCCATCGCCATTTACGGCCCCTACGGCGGCGCGCTAAACAACGCCGGCGAGCGCCTCAGCCTGCAAAAACCCGTGAGCTTTCTCGGACCGGCCCCGACCTACACCGACATCGACTTCCTCACCTACTCGCCCGCCGCGCCCTGGCCCACCACCGCCAGCGGCACCGGACGTTCCTTGGAAAGAGTGAACCCCGGCGCCTTTGGCGACGACCCGCTCAATTGGACCGCCAGCGCCACCTCCGCCGCCACTCCCGGCACCCCCCGGCCCCTCACCTACGCCGCCTGGTGCGCTCTCTACTTCACCCCCAGCCAGATCGCCGACCCCACCATCGGCGCCGTCACCGCCGATGCCGACGGCGATGGCCTGAGCAACTTTCGCGAATGGGCCGCAGGCACCGACCCCTGGACCCCCAACGCCAGCCCCGTCACCTTCAGCATCGAAAACGCCACCGCCCCCCGCTACCTGAACCTCACCCTCCGGCGCAATCTCGCCGCCACCGGCCTCGGCACCTTCGCCGACACCGGTGCCGACCTCCTCGGCGGCTGGACTCTCGGCGGCGGCGTCCAAACCGGCAGCCCCATCAACAACGGCGACGGCACCGAGACCCTCACCTTCCGCGACGCCACCGCCCTCGGCACCGTCCCCCGCCACCACCTCCGCCTCCGCCTCACCGCTCCGTAAGGGCCAGCGAAGCAGAGCTTCGGGGAGCAATGGCGTCACCAAGCTGGAGCTTGGTGACGAGGGTGGGAAGGGCAGTTCATCCCGAAGAACGTCCCCGGCCCGGAGAAGGTCTTGCCCGCGCAGCTCGTCGTCCTCGCCATGGGTTACCCCGGGCCCGAGCAGCCGCTGCTCGACTCCCTCGGCGTCGAGCGCGACGCGCGCACGAACATCAAAGCGGAGGTTGTAAAGTACCCGACCAGCCTGCCCGGCGTCTTCGCCGCCGGCGATTGCCGCCGCGGCCAGAGCCTCGTTGTGTGGGCCTTCAACGAAGGCCGCGGCGCGGCGCGGGAGTGCGACCGCTACCTCATGGGCGGCACCGACCTGCCGTAAAGTCGCGCGGGTTCGGCAGGGGCGGCGGGCATTTCACACAATCGGCACCTGGTCGCGATAAACGCGCGGTTTTCGCGGTGAAAACGCCGCGCATTCGTCGGCGGATTTTCACCGCATCGTCTGCGCGTCGCCACCACGCGGCGCGGATCGCCGCCTAATCTGCGCGGCGTCATGCAGGAGACGGGATTCCCGATCTTCCTGCTGCCAAACCAAACCACATCCACAGACCACCGATCCAACGCACCCATGAACCAACCCGTCCACCGTCTCGCCGGCCGCTGCGCCGCCGCCGCCCTCAGCGTCAGCATCCTCGCCGCCAGTGCTCACGCCGCCGAGACCGACATCCTCATCGGCACCACGAACTACGTGCCCTTCTCCACCAGCCTCGCCGCCGACACTTTCGTCTATCTCAACGCCGACAACGACCCCGCCCTGACCGACCTCCGCTCGACCCAGCGCTCGCTCGGCTACCGCGAAGTCACCTACAAAGCGGCCTTCTCAGCCACCCTCGCCTTTACCCAGGTCACGCCCACCACCGACGGCTTCGGCATCACCACCTACGACTACTCCGCGCAGTCCGCCGCCACCGACCTGCTCGGCTTTTGGAAAGCCAAAGACCTCCCCATCATCATCGGCCCGGACGGGCACGCCTACATCACCGACGGCCACCACACCAGCGCCGGCTACCTCGCCGCCGTCACCCCGCTGCCGCGGGAAATCATCCCCGGCCTCGGCCACGTCGTCACCGGCCACATCGTGCAAAACCTTTACACTGGCCCCGCCACCGCGCCCGATGACGCCTGGTGGAGCGCCCGGCAGAGCGCGAACAACGCCTTTCTCTACGGCACCAATGGCAACCAACTCACCCAGCCCGGCGACCCCGGCTACGGCCCCGGCACCCAGCCCATCCTCCCCAGCACGCTCGCCATGCCCACGGTGCCCGGCGAGTCCAGCATGCCCAACGACAAATATCGCGGCCTCACCTGGGGCATGGCCGACGGCATCATCAAGACCGGCACCACTGCCGCCAACGCGAAGATCGCCGGTTACAAAAAAGGCAACCCCGCCACGCCCGGCATCGACATTAACTTCGTCGAGTTCTACTGGTCCGACTTCCTCCGCAACCGCATCACTTGGGACGACACCGCCACCGGCCACGCCCTCGGCTCCGGCCAGCCCGACGCCAGCCTCATTTCCGCGCCGCTCTCCTTTTACGCCGCCGTGGCCAATGGCATCGCCCTCGCCCGCTCCGAAGTCTATGCCGACCAGTATGGCCGCAAGCTCACCGACTACGACAACGCCGCCTACGCCGGCAACACCCAGACCTGGGCGCATGCCTCCCTCGCCAACGGCACCGCCGCCGCCAGCGACACCTACCGCATGTATCTGCTCGATGACTCGACCGTCGCCGGCGACATCACCCCGTCCTTCCTCTCTCGGACCAACAACCAGCTCCACATCGACACCACCGGCGGCCAGACCATCACCGGCGCGATCATGAACTTCGGCTCCGTGGACATAAACAACGGCGGCACCATCACCACCACTTGGAAAGACGCCACCCTCAACGTCCCCGCCTACAACTCCACCATGACCATCGCCGCCGGCAACGGCACCGTCACCTTCACCGCCGTGAACACCTACGCCGGCGCGACCAACATCGGCGCGGGCACCCTCAAGCTCGACGGCGCAGGCTCCATCGCCAACAGCGCGCTCATCAATGTCAGCAGCGGCGCGACCTTCGATGTCACCACCACGGCGACCATCTTCACCCTCGGCGCGGCGCAGACGGTGAAAAACAACGGCACCGTGCAAGGCGCGCTCGATGTCTTTGGCACGCTCAGCGGCGGCGGCGTCTTCAGCGGCCTCGTCACCCTCGAAAGTACCGCCCACCTCGCCCCCGGCAACAGCCCCGGCACCGAGACCTTCGCCGCCGGCCTCAGCCTCCTGAACGGCGCGACCTTCGACTTCGAGCTCGGCACCTTCTCCGACGAAATCCTCGTCACCGGCGGCACCCTCACCGGCAGCGCCCCCGGCCAGACGCTGGTCAATTTCCTTCTCGGCTCCGGCTTCGTGGACGGCGGCACCTACACTCTCCTCGACTGGACCGGTGCCACCCCCTCCGGCCTCGAGGCCACCGACTTCGCCACCGGCTCCCTGCCCCCCGGCGGGACAGCGTCGTTTAATATCGTGGGCAACAGCCTGCAAGCTACCGTCACCCCCGAGCCCGGCGCCTGCGGACTGCTGACGATGGGGGCGCTCGCACTGCTCGGCCGGCGTCGGCGGAGTTAAAAAGCCGCGTTCGGGAAATCCGGCCCTGCGCCAGTGGGGGCGCAGGGACTTTTGCCGGGTTGGGTGAAAGGCGGTGCGCTCCTTTCCTTCCGCGACTCAAGTTGCGCGGAACGATCGGAAGCCACCCACCGCCCAGCAAGACCACCCCCGCCCATTCCATCGTGCCGACACTCCCACGAAGGGGTGAGGAGCTGGCTGTGCCTGCGTCCCATCGGGACGCGATGAGCGTGGCCGTGGGCTTCAGCCCACGGTCGGCAGGGAGGAGGGCATCGTCGCGGAGCGACGGCTGGCCGCTCGGATGTCGCTACGCGACAGGCCCGCTTTCGCCGGAGACCGTGGGCTAAAGCCCACGGCTACGATCGTTCGTCCCGCTGGGACGAGGGCGCGGCGCGCCATGGAGTGGCGCCCCAATGGCGTTCCGCCACTGGAGTTGCGGAACGGAGCCGGATCGACGAATCTCCGCCCTTCAAAAACGAACGTCTATGAAAGCAAATCTCTGCCCACTTCTTTTCGCCGCGTCTGCGCTTGGCGCGTTCCTCGCCGCCGCCCTTCCTGTCGATGCCAGCACCCTTACCGTGCCTACCAGCTTGGCGACGACCGATGCCAACGCCTCCTCAAATACTTATACAATCCCTCTATCAAGAACTTCCCAGTCGCAGATTGCGGCCTCGGAATTGAGCGACATGAATATCGGCGACAGAATCACGGGAATTTCTTTCCGCCTCGATTCTGGTATGACCACGAGTCCCGGGATCCATTTTAGCCATCTGCACATCACCCTGGCTCAGGCGGGGAACTCAATGGCCAATTTTGGCACCAACGTGGCCGCCAATATGACCAACCCGGTGGAGGTGTTTGCCCCACTCGACCTTGCGCTGCCGGCCGGCTACTTCCCCAACAGCTCTCCGGCTGGTTCGCCCAATCCTTTCTCGGCACCCATTGCCTTCACCACCCCGTATGTCTATGTCGGTGGCGACCTGATCCTGCTCGTCAGTCATACGCAGAGCGACGCCAACATTTACCTGGACTCGGCCTCCAGCGCGACTCCGGGATATGGCACGCTTTTTAGAACCTCTCGGGAGAACTTTCCCCAATTTCCGACGCTTTCCATCCTGAACTCGAGCTTCATCGTCTCGCAGTTCCAGTTCACTTCGGCTCCCGAGCCCTCGACAGGGATGCTTGCCGTTATCAGCCTGCCAACACTGCTCGGATTCCGACGTATCCGCTGCACCTAGGTTGGCGCAACGCGTTGCGCCCCCGGCAAATCAAGTAGCGCAAGCCCCCCGTTTTGCTCCGTGAAATACCGCTGCGTCCACGCGCTCGGGAAAAGGATGCCGGCGAGGCCGGCGCTGTCGTAGGCGAGGCGGCTGCCGGTGGGGAGTTTGAGGCCCGCGGTCGCGGTGCCAGGAGGGAGCCATTTGAAACATTCCCAGCTCGCGGTTTCGAGGCGGCTGGGGGCGCCGTACTCGGCTTCGAGGCGGTATTGCACGACTTCAAACTGGAGCGGGCCGACGGCGGCGAGGAGGGGCACCTTTTGCACGGCATCGCGCAGCTCGAAGACCTGGACGACGCCTTCCTGGAGGAGTTGTTCGACGCCCTGGCGGAACTGTTTGAATTTCCCCGGATTCGGATTCTGCAGGTAGGCGAAGCACTCGGGCGGGAAGCGGGGGATTTCGTCGAAGCGGATGGCGGGGTCTTCGGTGAGGGTGTCGCCGATGCCAAATTCGTTGTGCCCGACGAGGCCGATGACGTCGCCGGCGTAGGCCTCGTCCACGGTCTCGCGCTCCTGGGCGAAGACTTTGTGGGCGCTGGAAAGGCGGACGCGTTTGCCGGTGCGCTGGTGGGTGACGAACATGTCGCGCTCGAACTTTCCCGAGCAGATGCGAAGGAAGCCGATGCGGTCGCGGTGGCGCGGGTCCATGTTCGCCTGGATTTTGAAGATGAAGCCGGAGAACGGGCCGTCGAGGGGGACGAGGGCAGAGGTATGAGGTATGAAAGATGAGGTATGAAGGGTGGGGTCGGATGCCTTTTCATCACTCATACCTCCTACCTCACACTTCATCCCTTTCCGCGGCTGTGGGGGGAGCGAGCGAGCGAGGAAAGCATCGAGTAACAACTGCACGCCAAAGTTATTCATCGCCGAGCCAAAGAAGACGGGCGTCTGCGTCCCAGCGTGGACTTTCGCCTCGTCGTAATCGACGCCGGCGATGTCGAGCATTTCGAGTTCTTCGAGGGCGCGGGCGTAGTCGTCGGGGTCGAGCTTTTCGCGGATCTCGGCGTCGTCGAGGCCGCTGACGGAGACCGGGGCGCGATAGGCGCCCTGCGGCGTGCGCTCGAAGAGGTGGACTTCGCGTTTCTGCCGGTCATAGACGCCGCGGAAGCTGGGGCCGGTGCCGAGCGGCCAGTTCACCGGAAACGCGCCGATGCCGAGGACGCGCTCCAGCTCGTCGAGCAGGGCGAGCGGGTCGCGTGTCGGGCGGTCGCATTTGTTCATGAAGGTGAAGATGGGGACGCCACGGCGGCGGCAGACCTCGAAGAGTTTGCGCGTCTGCGGCTCGATGCCTTTGGCGGCGTCGATAACCATGACCACGGCATCTACTGCGGTGAGGACGCGGTAGGTGTCTTCGGAGAAGTCCTTGTGGCCGGGCGTGTCGAGCAGATTGATGCGGTAGCCGGCGTAGTCGAACTGGAGGACGGTGGACGAAACCGAGATGCCGCGCTGGCGTTCAAGTTCCATCCAATCCGAGGTGGCCTGACGCGCATTTTTGCGAGAAGTGACCGACCCGGCGAGCTGAACGGCTCCGCCGTAGAGAAGAAGTTTCTCGGTCAGCGTGGTCTTGCCGGCATCGGGATGGGAGATGATGGCAAAGGTGCGGCGACGGCGGATTTCAGCAAGCATGAGAAAGGCGCGGACAGTGCGGTAAATGTTACGCAGGCGCAAGCGGTTGCAGGGGCGGCGGCATCGCATTTGCTAATCTCAGATGCACCTTTACCGACCCGCCTTTCCCCGCTCATGCCCACGCTCCGAATCAAGCTCCCGAACCACGCCGATGTGACGCACACGGTCTCGGGCGACCGCATTTCCATTGGCCGGCGGCCGGACAACACGGTGCAGATCATGGATCGTTCGATCTCGGGACACCACGCCGAGCTGATTGCGGACGATGGGCACTACCGCCTGCACGATCTGGGGAGCACGAACCTGACTTTCGTGGAAGGCGAGCCGGTGACCGATTATCACCTGCAGCAGCCGTGCAAAATCTCCTTTGGCACGATTGAATGTTTCTACGAGCCGATGGCCTCCAGCGCCGCTGAGTCGCTGCTCACCAGGGAGCAGCTCGAACGGGATGCCGCCTTTCTCCGCGCGGAAAACCTCGAACTGCTCGCCAAGCTGACCGCGCAGCAGCGGCGCGTGGACATGCTCTCAAGCGCGCGGCTCGTCACGGGCCGGACGGATTCCACGCCCTCGGTGATCGCTCAGGATACGCTCCGCGCCGTGACCGGCGAGCGCGACGATCTCCGCCACTCCAACGCCGGTCTAAAGTTGGAGTTTGCCAATCTCCGCGAGGAACTGGCCGCCGCCTGCCAGGAACGCGACGCCGCCCGCCAGGCCCTGGAGCTTTTGCAGATGGAGAAAATCTCCATTGCCCGCGAACTCCAGGAATTCCGCGGAACGCGAAGCCATCCGGTGCCGCCCATGAATGGCGCGCCCGTCCGTTCCACCCCAAAAGCCGGCGCGCTCACCTCGCGCGACCCGTCCTCCGCTTTGACCACCCTGGACCCAAACGCCACTCAGCGCGTGACCCTCCCACTCGGTCCCGCGTTCCTGCCCATCGCCACCACGCTCACACTGATGCGCGGGGCGCTCGATCGACTAAGCGGGGTGCCCGAGGATGATGCCTCCCGGCTGGAACTGATGTCGCAGGCCACGGAGCTGGTGGACTACACAGCGGCGCTGGCCGATCACCCGATCACCCGCGTGGCGGCGTCGATCGAGGCGCTGCTCCACGAACTCCTCGCGCGACCCGGGGCCTTTGATTGCGCCACCGCGCGGACCGTGACCCAAGCCGTGGACCTGCTCTCGCGGCTCGTCGAACCGCGCCACGTCGAGCGCGCGAAAACGCTCCCGCCCGCGAGCGTGCTGGCGATGGACGACGACGCCGAGTTGCTGGCCATGCTCGTCGCCTCTCTCGAAATGGCGCAACTCCAGACGACCAGTTGCACCGATGCCGAAACGGTGCTCGCCGAAGCCCGCGGGCGGAAGTTTGACCTCGTTCTCCTGGATTACGATCAAGCCGGCAGCGCCGCGCCCGGACTCTGCGCCCAACTCCGCGATCAGGCCGCTTACCAGAAGACGCCCATCATTTTCCTCACCGGCGAAAATACCCCGGATCAAAGCGCCCGGGCAAAACTGAACGGCGGGTGCGATTTCCTCGCCAAGCCCGTGAACACGGCAGAGCTGACCGTCAAGGCGCAGACCTGGATTTTGAAGAATCAGTTCGGACTGCTCTGAAGCAATGGGCGATCTGCCACAAGCGGCGGTGCGACCCAAAAAATTTCGTTGAGCCAGGTCGGGAACCGCCGTAGGTCGCGCCATGCGCTCTCCGATGAAAAGGTCCTACGCCCTCACCCTCGCCGCTGGCCTCGTCCTCGCCGCGTGCCAGGCCTCCAAGCCGCAAACCACCTGGCAAACCGTGATCCAGAGCCGGCCCGACAAGGTGGCGTCGGCAGCCAATCCCACGCAGGCTTACACCGACAAGCTGCACCGCGTGCTCACCCAGAAAAAGGTGGAGCACAAAGTGGTGACTTACCAATACCGCTACCAGACGCCGCTCCGCGATGAGGCGATGGGGACGCAAACCGTGGTGCTCTACAAGGACGACTCCAACCCGCAGAACCCGTGGTGGCTGATGGATGAACGGCTGACCAAGCCCATCTGGCTGCCGGGCCAGGATGTGAACCGGCAGGTCGCGTTTTATTCGCGCCGCAAGGTCGAGGTCGTCGAGCAAAAGGAATTCTCCGGCGGCGCAGCGCCGGCCGCGCCTGCGATGATTGCCAAACAAACGCCGGTCGTGCCAGCGGGCGAACCGGCCGTCACCCGCATCGCCAAAGTGACACCCGCTCCCACCCAAAGCGCCGCCGCGCCCGCTGAACCGAGGCCATTTATCCGCCCGGCCCACTTCGCACACGCGACGCCTGCGGCGACCATCCCCTTGCCGAAGCCCGCGCCCGCGGACTCTCGCTACGACGATATTTTCCGCCGAGTCCACGGGACCGACTACAACGCCTCGAGCCCGATCGACCGCCGAAAGATGGAAACGCTCAAGCAGGCCCAGTTCGCCCCCCGCGAACCCGCGGCGACCCGGACGTTCTAGCTGCTCTCCGGCGCGCAGAATCGTCACGGCGGCACCCTTGCCGCGCCCGGCCCGACTGTGCATTGTCCGCCGCGCATGCAGACCATCGTCATCGGCCACCGGAATCCCGACATGGATTCCATCTGCTCGGCCCTTGGTTACGCCGAGCTGAAACGCCTGACCGGCCAGGAAAACGTCCTCGCCGCCCGCGCCGGCAATACCAATGAGCGCATCGACTTTGTCCTGAACAAATTCGGCGTCGAAACCCCCGCACTCGTCAATGACCTCTCCCCCCGCGTCGCCGATGTCATGCAGCCGCGCGTCATTTCCGTGCGCGCGGATTCGCCGGTCTATGACGCGCTCCAGCTCATCGACAAAAAGCGCATGCGCGGCCTCCCCGTGGTTGATGAAGGCAACCGCTGCCTCGGCCTGCTCAGCGCCTTCAAAGTCAGCCACCACCTTTTCCCGTCCCGCGAAGAAGCCGGCAGCGCCCGCGTCGTCACCGCTTCGCTCGCCGACATCGTCACCACTTTCGGCGGCGCGCTCGTCACCGGTTCACTCACCTCCGAGCCCGCCGAGCAGTTCCTGATGGTCGGAGCGATGGCCCAGGATTCCTTCGCTCCGCGGCTCGATCGTTATCGGGAAAGGAACGTCGTCCTTTTTGTCGGCGACCGCCCGCACATTCAGGAGATGGCCATCGCCGCGCGCGTCCACGCCATCGTCGTCACGGGCGGCCTGCCCATCGACGAGGAAATCCGCGCCGCCGCCCGCGCCGCGAACGTCACGATGATCGCTTCGCCCCACGACACCGCCACGACCGTGCTCCTCGCGCGGGGTGCGGTTCGCGTCGAGCGGATGATCGAAACCGACTACCAGAGCTTTCACGCCGACACCCTCCTCGACGACGCCCGCCACCTCGCCGCGCAGAGTGCCGGCTTCATCTTTCCCGTCCTCGACGACCACGGTGCGCTCGTCGGCATTTTATCCAAATCCGACTTTCTCAAGGAAATCCCCCGCCAGCTCATCCTCGTCGATCACAACGAACTCGCCCAGGCCGTGCGCGGCGCGGATAAGGTGCCGATCATCGAAATCCTCGATCACCACAGGCTCGGCGGCTTCTCCAGCGACACCCCGATTCTGTTTTGGAACAACCCCGTCGGCTCGACGAGCACCATCGTCTCGCTCTGCTACCGGCAGCTCGGCATCCCCGTGCCTGCGCCCGTCGCTGGTCTGCTCATGTCCGGCATCGTCGCCGATACGCTGAACCTGACCTCGCCCACGAGCACGCCGGTCGATTGCGACGCCCTCAACCGTCTCTCGAAAATCGCCGGCGTGAATCCCGACGAACTCGCCGCCGAAATTTTCAGCGTCGGCTCCCCGCTCCTCACCATGACTCCGGAGCAGGCGATCAGCGCCGACGCAAAACCCTACGAGGAAGACGGGCACCGCTTCAGCGTCGCGCAGATTGAGGAGCTGACTTTCGCGCACTTCGACGAAAAGCGCGACGCCCTCCTCGCCGCCCTCGCCGCCGCCCGCGCCCGCGAGGGCCTGCTCTTCGCCTGCCTCCTCGTCACCGACATCAACGACCAAACCTCGCTCCTCCTCGTCCAGGGCGCGGACGCCTTCCTCCACACCATCGACTACCCCCAGCGCAGCCCCCACATCTGGGAACTCGCCACCGTCGTCTCCCGCAAAAAACAGCTCCTCCCTTACCTGCTCCACTGCATTTCGCAGATGAGCGCGAACACGCGGGGGAGCGTCGGGACTGACTTCAGGCCGGCCGGACGATCGCGGTGATGGAGGGCTGTCTGAAGTATTTGCGAGCAACGCGGGCCACTTCCTCGACAGTGAGCGCCTCCAGTTCGTGGCGCTGGGTCAGATGGTAGCTGTGGCCAAGGCCATAGAGTTCATTGATCGCGGCCTGAAAGGCGAAGGCCCCGTTGCTTTGATGCCGGATTTCCATTTGGCCGATGCTCTTTTCGCGCGAACGCGCGACTTCCGCGGCGGTCAGACCGGCAGCGGCGAGCTTGGCGATTTCCTCGTGGAGCGCGGCCTTCACGTCGGCCACTTTTTCCGGCGCGGTGCCGAGGTAGAAAGTGAACATGCCGCGCGCGAGGCCAGCCATCTGGCTGCTTCCGACAAAGTAGGCGAGGCCCATCTCTTCGCGAATGCGGAGAAAAAGGCGCGAGCCGAGATCGCTGCAGGCTTCGTCGATGAGTTCGAGCGCGGCGGCATCCGGACTGAAGACGTCGATGCCGGGAAATCCGAGCATGAGAACGGCCTGCTCCTTTTCCTCGATCCGCTCGACCTCGCGTGACGCCGCGAGCGCGGGTGGCTCAGGCACGGCGGTGAAGGCGGGCGCGCCGGAGGGCAGCGTGATGAGCGCTTCCTCGACGAGATCGCGCACTTCCGCCGCCCGCACGTCGCCGAAGACAGCGAGGACGCCGTTGCGCGCGACGAGGTGTCGGTCGCGGAAGACCGTGAGGTCAGCGCGCGTGAGGCGGGCAACGCTGTCCGGCGTGCCCGAGCCGCGCAGGCCGTACGGATGCGCTCCGAAAAGATTTTCGCGCAGAAGGTTCCTGGCGAGGCCGGTCATCTCTTCGTCCTCGGCTTTGATTCCGGCGAGTTGGGCGTCCTTCTCCCGGCTGATGGCTTTTTCCGGCAGGATCGCGTGCAGCAGTACGTCGGCGAGAATGCCAAGCCCCGCGCGCAGGTCGGGCTGCATCACGCGGACGGAAACGCTCAAACTGTTATTGCCGGCCTCGCTGCCGATGCTGCCGCCGAGTTCCTCGATCTCGTCAGCGAGCTGCTCGGCGGTGCGCGTCTGAGTGCCTTTGAGGAGCACTTTGGAAAGAAGCCGCGTAACACCGTTGTCAGCAGGGGTCTCGGCGAGGAGGCCGGCCTTGAACGAAGCATTGAGCGAGACGAGCGGCAGCCGCGGATCCTCGCGGACGAGCAGACGCAGGCCGTTGGCCAGCTCGAATTTTTGAATTTCGCCGGGCATGACCGCCGCGGCAGACCCGCCCATTTTCGCGAGCGAACCCTCGGGATTCAGCGAGACGACGGTCAGGTTGCGATCGGTGAGATGGGTGGTGAGGACGCGGCGCAGGTCGGCGGCGGTGACGCGCTGGATGGCGTCCAGATAGTCGCGGGAGAAGTCGAGATTGCGGGCGAGGAGCCAGTTGCCGCCGAGGTCGGACGCGCGTCCGCGCATCGTGGTCACTGTCTGAAGCTGATGGCTGAGCGAGGCTTTGCGGGCCTTCGACAGTTCGCGCTCGGTCACGCCGCCGTCGCGCAGTTCGGCGATGAGGCGGAGGATTTCGGCCTCGACGGCGGGACGTTTGCCGGGATCGAGAATGGCATCGACGCCGAAGAGTCCCCACTGCCCGGGCGCGAAGCACCACGCGTCGGCGGAATGCACGAGCGCGAGTTCTTCGCGGAGCTTTTTGTAAAGCCGCGAACTGCGACCGCTGCCGAGGACCATCGCGGCGACATCGAGCGCGGGGATGTCGGGATGCGCGGCGGACGGGATGTGCCACGCGAGATGCAGGCGCGTGAGTTCGGTGGCGAACTCGGTGTGCGCATCGCGCCGTCCGAGCTGCGCGGGCTCCGCGGGAAGATAGACCGGCGGCAGCGGCTGGCGCGGATGTTTCGCAAAAAGCTCGGCGAGCTGCGCGCGGACGGCGGCCGCATTCACATCGCCGACCACGGTGAAGAACATGTTGTTCGGGACGTAGCGCGCTTTGTAGTAGGCCATCACGTCGTCGCGACGGAGCGCGTTGAAGACGTCGAGGTGACCGATGATCGGATGGCGATACGGATGCTCGCGGAAGGCGGTGGCGAAGAGCGCGTGGCTGGCCACGCGGTCGGGGTCGTCATTGCCCATGGCGAATTCTCGGCGGATGACTTCCTGCTCCTTCACGTATTCGTCGGGCGGGAGCGCGGAGTTCATCACGGCGTCGGCGAGGAGTTCAAGGGCCACCGGCACGCCCTTTGCCGGGATGTCGATCCAGTACACGGTGCGGTCGAAGGACGTGTAGGCGTTGATGTAGCCGCCCGCGTCCTGGATGCGCTGGGCAAACTCGCTCGCGCCGCGGGTGGCGGTGCCTTTGAAAAGCATGTGCTCCAGCATGTGCGACATCCCGGCACCGAGCAGCCGATCCTCATGGATGCTGCCCGTTTCCACCCACACCTGCACGCTCGCCACGGGCGCACTGCGGTCTTCCTGGACGATGATGCCAAGGCCATTCGGCAGCGTGAAGGTGGTCGCGGTGAAGGCGGGGAAAGTGATCGCGGAATCCGGCGACGGAATGGCGGTGCGGGTGAGAGAATCCATAGGCTACGGGAGCGGCCGCGGGCCGCCGAGAGTTAGAGCAGTTCCTCCGCCGGAGATGCGGCTGGGATGCGAATGTGGACGGACGGTTTTTCCGGAAGGAAGGGCGCGACAAAGGCGTCGTGGAAGGAGTAGCCGCCTTTGAAATCCTCGATCGAATCCGACTCGGTCCTTCCGAAAATGCCGACGCGAATGAAATTGAAAACCATCTCGCCGAAGTCTTTGCCGCAGCGCACGCCCCAATACTCGAAAACCGTCGGCACCATCGGACCGAACTGCTTCAGCGCGTACTGGCGGATGCCGTCGAGGAGCTGCTGGCCGGTGACGTGCTGGTCGATTTCCTTGGCCTTCCGGCGCGCCTTGATCGTGAAGTCGAGGGCGTCGCGGAGAAAGAGATAAGCCTCGCGGTCGTAGCGGGAATCCTGCCGGACGATGTCTTCGAGCTTTTCACCAAAATCGGGTTTCTGCATAGCGGGTTTCGGCCGTGCGGCGGGGTGGCCAAAAGGCAGGTGGCACTGAGCACCGGCGCACCTAAAGTGCGCTCAGCCCATCGCCAAATGACTCCCGTTCCGAAACAGCGCCGCGAAGTTAAGCACGATGCCCGGCAGCGTCAACTGCCGGCCCTCGCCCTCGCCGTGCTGCTCGCGCTGGGTGCCGGGCCGGGCTTTGCGGAGGCACCGGCGGGGCCGGCGGCGCAGGAAGAATTGCGCGCGGCGAAGCTGCTGGAGACGGCGCTTTTCGCGCGGCAAGCCGGCGCGGAGGAGTGGCGGAAAATGGAAAAAATCTACGCCTCTCTGGGCGCGAAATATCCACGCGATGCGGCGGTGAAAAACGGGCATGCGGAGTTCTTGTGGAGCATCGGAGAGCAGACGCGCGCGGTGGAAACGTGGGAGGCAGCGGCGGAGATCGAGCCGGAAAATGCGCTCGTGCTCGAGCACCTCGGCGGGAGCTACCTCGCGGCGGGCAAGGTGAAAAAAGCCGCCGCGCTTTACGCTCGGGCCGTGGCGAGCGCGCCCAAAAATGCCGCCTACCGCTTCACCTTCGCCAACGTCACCTTCCTCTTCCGCCACGAACTCCTCGACGCCACGCAACCGGATGAGGCCGCGGTCCTTGATCACGCCCTCGCGCACTTTGCCGAGGCGAGCCGGCTCGAACCTCTGAACCTCGAATATGCCCGCGCCTACGCCGAGACATTTTACAACCTGGCCAAACCGGATTGGAAGGCTGCCCTCGCCGCCTGGCAGCGTTTTGCCGAAATCACCCCCAAAAGGACTTCGCCCAAGCCAATCTGGCCCGCGTGTATCTGAAACTCGGTCAAAAGGACGCGGCCAGGACCTGTGTTTCGAAGATTGAAGGCGCTGATTTTCAGCGACTTAAATCCAGACTGAGCGAGCGGATCGAAACCGAATGAGTCGGCCCCGTTCTTCCCCGAAAAGGCCCTCGGGAACGCCAGAAACGCACCCAAATTTTCCCAAAAACCCATCATTGACGAGCCCGGCATGGCCCCCTAGCCTGCGAGTCCGTTTAACAAAACCTTTCACGTTCAACCACCAGCCAAGGGAAATTCACTATGCCAGAAGTCATCGTTCGCAAAGGAGAGCCGATCGACCGCGCTCTCAAACGCCTGAAAAGCAAACTCGAAACCGAGGGGATCATGGATGAAGTCCGCCGCCTTCGGGCCTTCGAGACGCCCACGCAGCGCACCAAGCGCAAAGCCAAGGCCAATGCCAAGCGGGCGAAAGCGAAGTTCCGTTTCAGCCCGGCCTAGTCCTCCAGCGGACGAAGTTTCCGCACTTCGGATTTCAATTTTCAAAACAACCAGCCTTTGCCGGCTGGTTGTTTTTATTTGGAGGCATACGCCGCGCTACTGGGTGCATTCGCCGAGCACGCGAAAACCCACGTCGTTTGACGAGTAGTCGGGCGCGTTGAAATTGCGTGCGCTCGTCCGCAGGTTCCCGGGCCGCGACTTCCAACTGCCGCCGCGATACATGCGCTTCATGCCGCCCGCCGGACCACGCGGGTTCACGCGCTCCTTGCCTTTGTAAACCTCAAAACAATCCGCGCACCACTCAAAGACGTTGCCCGCCAGATCCTCGAGGCCAAACGGGCTCGCTCCACGCGGGTAGCTGCCGACCGGTGAGGTTTCGGCGAAGCCATCGTCGATCACTGGGTCGCGCCAGGGGAAGGTGGTCCGCTTGTCGGCGAAGTTCGCCAAGTGTCCCGCGTCGAGACGGTCCCCCCATGGAAAAGTCAGCAGGTCGGTGCCACGCGCGGCGTATTCCCATTCGGCTTCGGTGGGCAGCCGATACTTTCTCCCTTCTTTGCTGGTCAGCCACTGACAAAATTTTTCCGCCTCGCCGGCGTTCACATAGACCGCCGGATGATTCTCATCAGCCCACGGAGCGCGCTTGCTGCGGTGATTCGGGTCGAATCTCTCGAACTGCGCGTTCGTGACGGGATGACGCGCCATGTAAAAGCCAGTCAGGGACACGGGCGTGAGCGGTTGCTCGTGCTCCGCCGCATCGGGTGCCATGCTCCCCATCAAAAACTGCCCGGAGGGCACCAGCAGCATTTCCATCACGACGGAGTTCGTGAAATTCGGAAATTTCCTACGCTCGTGGGCTCGCGCCAGCGGTGAGACGACGAAAGCTGGAGCCTTGCGGGGGGCCGCGGCTGACACCGTCGGCCCCGGCTTCGGCTGCGGAGCGACAGGTTTCGCCACAGGCTTGGGCGAGATGACCGGCGCCGACGGCAAACCCGCGGTTTCCTCGAGATACTCGTCGATCAAATCCTCGGCCTGGCCGCCGGTGAGGCCGAGACTTTCACCCATGTTGCAAAGCGCATCCCGCTGGCCGTCGGTCATCTCGTCGCCATCGAGACCGAGCTTGGAAAGGCGCAGCATGCGGCGGAATTCGTCGAATGCGTCTTTCGCGTCCGACGGCATGCCAGCCTCCGGCCTGGCGGGCAGAGGGAACGCGCTCATCTGCGCCTGGGCCGATGCCGAGACCCGCTCGGCCCCGAAGCGCGCGAGTTCGGATTCGATGGCCGCTTTCATGTCATCCCGCGACAACCCGAGACCGCGCCCGCGTTCGTACAGCCGCTGTTCGTCCTCTTCACGCAGCCGGTTGTCCCCGAGCGCGAACGACAGCAGCTTTTTGAATTCACCGAGCGCCTCCTCGACGATCTTCACATGGAGTTGCTGGTCGAAAATCGCCCGCCCCTCGGCATCCAGGAGTTTCGTCCGCGCCTCGGCGAGAAAAGCCGGCGCTTCGTCGAGCCCACCGCGCAGCAACTGCGAGATGGGATTGCTCGGCTGGTTCTTCAGCGGCAATTTTTTTTGCCACCAGACGAGCAGTTGCCGGCAGTTTTCCTCGATCTGCTCGCCGTTCGGATTTCCCTCGTACGACAGGCAAAGCCGCGCGTAATAGTCGTCGGAATTGTACTTTTTCCAGCCGTCCCAGCGGAGCGGGTTGTCGGGCAGGGGATTGGGAAGAGCCACGCGCTAAAAGGAATCGCGCTCCAAGGAGCTTAGACCACTGTGATTTGCAACAGGTCCGCCGTCGCCGTCTCGATCTCACTTTCCGACAGCCCGGTATTGCGCGCAATCTGCACCCGGTTTTGGCGGCCGTAAGCATCGACGATGACTTCGAGCACTTGGTTTTCGTTATAGGTGTAGGTGAGTTCGACGGGCGAACCCTTCGGCAGAAACGGCGGCAACTCGATGTCGCAAATCCCGAGCGGCGTACATTCCGCCGGCACCGTGCTCTCGCCTTCGACCACGCGGACAATCGCGTTCTTCATATTGGCCTTGGCCGTGCCAAACGAGTTCTTCGTCTCCACTGGCACCGGCGTCATTTTGCGGATCATCGGGAAGACGTATTCCTCGACCTTGCCGTCATCCCACAGCACCACGCCAAGCGTGTGAGTGGTGATGTTCGTCACCTTGATGAGCGAGCCATCGTCGCCCGAAAATTGGTCGCGCACCTCCTGCGGCATCACCCGCTCGCCTTTGTTGTCTTCTTCGCCGAGCATCAAAAGCACGCCTTGCACCGCGGCTCCGATCGCCACGGCTTCGTCCGGGCTCACGTCGTCCGCGATCGGGACATTCGAGATGCTGCTGACCATCTCGCGCACCGATGGCATTCGCGTCATGCCGCCTGTGAGCAGGATGCGGTCGATCTTATCCCAACCGAGCCCGGCCTCCTGCATCACGATCTCGCAGATCGTCTTGCACTTCTCCAGCAGGTGCCGGCAACGGTGTTCAAAATCCTCGCGCGTCAGGTCGAGTTTGACGCTCTTGCCCGCGTAGCTGTGAACGATGGTCGTCCGCATGCGGCTCGAAAGCTGGATCTTCGCCGTGAGGGCGCGGTTGTACATGTCCTGGTAGCTCTGCAAATCGAGCAGCGGGTTTTCGCCATGCACCTTGTCAAATTCTTCGGCCACCCAGTTCACGATCACGTCATCCCAATCCTTGCCCCCGAGCCGGTGGTCGCCATTGCTCGCGACCATGCGGATGTGATTGTGCTCGATCTTCATGATCGTCACGTCAAAGGTGCCCCCACCGAGATCGAAAACAAAAACGGTCTGGTTCGAGTCAAGCTTGTCGAGCCCGTAAGCCAGCGCCGCTGCGGTCGGCTCGTTGATGACCTGCAATACATTCAACCCGGCGAGCTGGCCGGCATGCAGCGTGGCGGTGCGCTCGGCGTCGTTGAAATACGCCGGCACTGTGATCACCGCATCCGTCACCGCCTCCCCGAGATAGCGCTCGGCGTCATTTTTTAGCTTCTTGATGATCAGCGCCGAAAGCTCCTCCGCGGAATAGATCTTCGCGTTGAACTCCCGGTGGAACTGCCCCTTGCTCTTGCCCATCTCGCGTTTCACAAAATCCACGATCTTCTCCGGTTCGGCGACGGCGTTCTGTTTCGCCAGCGTGCCGACGATCGCGTTCGTCCCGTCAAAGAGGATCACCGAGGGCGTAATCCTCTCACTCTCAGCATTGGGAATGATCTGCGGCTTCCCGTAGGCATCCACATGCGCCACGGCGCAAAAAGTCGTACCAAGGTCGATGCCGACAGCTTTTCGCGTGGAAATGGCGGGGTCTGGAGGGCGCATGGGGTGGTGTAAAAAAACTCAGATTCGATGATTGCAGGATACGTACCTTAGCACCCTACTCATTCACTTTTGAGACGAAGAAGCCGCGAGTGCAACGAGGAATCCTTCCTTCCATTTTTTCATGACGACTTCTTCCGGACGAAAGACCCGCCCTTTCCACATGAACCCGCGCTTCAACGTCCGCACGATCTTCCCGTCGTCGTCCGGATCCTCGGCGATTTCGACCCCCAGCGCCCGCTGCGTGTGCATGTCCAGCTTCCCGGTGCCCACCGGCAGCAGCGAGACCTCCAGCCGCGCCAGCACCTCGATGAGAAACTCGCAGTTGTGCTCGATGTTCATGTCCATCGTTTTCAGCCGCTCGAGCAGCGCCGCGCCGGCGATGCCCGACGTCTTGGCCGCATCGACCACCGTCTCCTGCATCTGCCCATGGATTGCCGTCAGGTCATCGTAGAGCGAAATGAGATCGCGGATGATTGGCTTGTGGACTGATTCCAAAAGAAACCCGTCCTTGTAGCCTTTCAGCTCCTCGTGGAGCGCGGCAAACATCCTCTGGTTCACGCCGTTTTTCTGGTCGAGCAAGCCGCGCAAACTGTCCACCAATTCGGGGATGGTTTTCTGCCCATCGGGCTGCGGCTCGATCTTCTGCGGCTCCGGTTTTTGCTGATCGAGTCTCTCGCCGATCTTGTTCAGCAAAATTTTGTTCTCACCCGCAGCGCGCGTCGCCGCCTCCAGCCCGAGCATCAGCGGCTTCAGCATCTGCGGCAGGCTGGCGTAGGAGCGCAGCGCCCGCTCCTCCTGCTGGCGACCGTGGTCCTTCTCCACCTTCGGCTCTTCCGCCCGACGCGCCGCCACCGTGCGGCCCTCCATATTCTGCTCCGCCTCCTGAAATAGTCCGCGGAGTTGCGAGTCGAAATCCAAGTCTTCAATCTGGTCGTGGTCGGGCATAACTCCCGCTGATTTAGCGAAAATCACGCCAGCCCCAGCGATTTCTCTGGCAAAACTCCCCCCGTCTAAGCTCCGTAAAAATCCCGAATCGCCGCCGTCAGCCCCGGAATGTCGAACTCCTTTGCCTCGACATCCACCTTCAAGCCGTGCTCACGCATCGTCTGCGAAGTGATTGGGCCGATGGACGCGGTCTTCAGCCCAGCCGGTAGCGGCAGCTTGAGAGCCATGAAATTCTCCACCGTCGAGCTGCTCGTGAACGTGACCAGATCCGCACCTTCCTCGCGAAAGCGCGCGAGGCCGCCGCTCACATCCTCCGTCTCCGGCACCGTGCGATAAGCGATCGCCTCATCGACGATCGCCCCCAGCTTCGTCAACTCGCGCGGCAAAACGTCCCGCGCCTGCTCCGCCCGCGCGAGCAGGATGCGCAGATTCTCCACGGTGCATTCTTTCGTGAACGCCTTCACCACCGCCTCCGCGACAAACTCCTCCGGCTGCAAATCCACATTGAGATGAAACTCCCGCACTCGCGCCGCCGTCGCCGGGCCGATGGCCGCAATCCGCACCCCGCCGATCTCCCGCGCGTCGTTGAAAATCTTATAGAACATCTCGAAGTAGGCGTTCACCCCGTTTGGGCTGGTGAAGACCAGCCAGTCATACGCATGCGTGTCCTGCACGAGCTGGCCAAACTCGAACAAATCCTTCGGCGGCTCGATGCGGATCGTCGGCAGTTCAAAGACATCCGCGCCCAGCGCGCGCAGCCCGCCGCTCAGCACACCCGCCTGCTGCCGCGTCCGTGTGACCACGATGCGCTTCCCAAATAGCGGCCGCGTCTCAAACCAATTGAGCGTGTCCCTCAGCTTCACCACGTCGCCGAATACCGCCACCGCCGGCGCTTTGAAACCTGTCGCCTCCACCTTGTCCGCGATGTCCCCGAGCGTCCCCCGCAGCGTGTGTTGCCGCCCCGTCGTGCCCCAACGCACCAACGCCACCGGCATCTCCGCCGCTGCGCCGTGCTCGCGCAGCTTCGCCGTGATCGCGCCGATGCGCTCCACACCCATCAGCATCACCTTCGTCCCCGGCGTCGCCGCGAGTTGCGCGAAATCGAGCGAGCTCTCCATCTTCGTTGGGTCCTCGTGGCCTGTGAAAATCGTGAGCTGCGCCGTGTGATCGCGGTGCGTCACCGGGATGCCCGCGTACGCCGGAGCGGCCAGCGCCGAAGAAACCCCGGGAATAATCTCAAACCGCAAACCTGCCGCAGCCAACGCTTCCGCCTCTTCTCCACCCCTTCCAAACAGAAACGGATCGCCTCCCTTCAGCCGCACCACCCGCTTCCCGGCCCGCGTCTTTTCCACCAGCCGCTCCTCGATCTCCTCCTGCCGCAGCGTATGCGCCCCCGCCTTTTTCCCCGCGTAAATGATTTCCGCCTCGGCTGGCGCCCAGCGCAGGATCTCCGGGTTGCACAGGTAGTCATAGACGATCACCTCTGCGCTCTCCACCACCTCTTTCACGCGCAGCGTCACCAACCCCAAATTCCCCGGTCCCGCCCCAGCGAGGTAGCAGATTCCAGCGGATTTCTTGGCAGACTTCTTCATAAAAAGGGGCGCACCCTAGACCCGCCCATAGTCCCCGCCAAGCGACCATTTCCTCAATGCCGGTGCTTCTCCCGGCGGCCATTATTCCGCTTTGATCACCGCCCTGACGCAGCAGTCCGACTTCATGTCCGGCCCGGCATCAAAAAAACCCCGCAGGGCGCGAAGCCGCTGCGGGGTCTTGTTGAGAAGAGAGGTTTACTGGTCTTCTTTCGGCGGGCGCGGGGGCTTGGGGCCATCGCCGTCCGGGCGGTCGCCGGGCGGTCGGGGGTTGAGTTCGCGCGGGCCGATCTGGCCGTCATCGTTCTTGTCGAGGGTGAGCAACGCGTTCGGCGCGTCGGCGATTTCGGCGGCGGAAATCACGCCGTCGTGATCCGCATCCAGCGCTCCGAGGAGCGGAGGCGGCGGGAACTTCGGTTTGCGATCACCATCTCGCGGGCCGTCCTTGGGCCTTTCCCCGTCTTTTGGCGGAAGCGGTGGTTTCTGATCTCCGTCACGCGGGGGCTTCTGGCCGGGGAATGGATCCGGTGGCCGGTTGCGGTCGCTGTTTGTGTTGCGGGTGCGCGGGCGGTCGCCATCCTCGCCGGGCGGCGGGCCGCCGGGACGCGGGGCGAGGAATTCGTTCGGCGTCAGCTTGCCGTCACTGTTTTTGTCCAGCTTCGCCAGGGCGTTGGGCGAATCCTTGATCTCCGCGGCGGAAATGATGCCGTCCTCATCGGCATCGAGCGCATGCAGGAGCGGCGGCGGGGGGAGCGGAGGTCTGGGCCGGTCATTGTCGCCGGAGCGGTTGCCCGGCTGCTGTTTGGGAGGCGGGCCGGGGGGCTGGTCACCACCGGGCGGTGGGCCGCCGGGGCGCTGGGCCAGGGAAAGGCTCGCCGGCAGAGCCAGCGCGAGCGTGAGACTGAGGGTTCGTTTGTGCATTCGGGTGGGGTCTTTCTATTTCGGGGTTGTGCGGACAGGAAAGAGTGCGCGCCAGACGTCTTCGGTCAGGCGGAGCGCTGCGCCAGCACCGCGTTCGCCGAGGGCAGTGGAAGTCGCGAGGCTGCTGGTAGTGAGGCCGCCGGTGCGGAGGGCTGAGGAAGCCGGCTGACTGGCGGTGGAAGATTTCTGGGCGGGCGTCGGGGCTGCGGGCGCAGGTGCGGTTTCCGAGTCCGGTGTGGTTTCGACAGCGGCTTCCGCCGCGAGCTTGTTCAGCAGCGCCATCAACGCCTGGATGTCGGGTGCGGGCTGGGGATCGGCAGCCGACACCGGGCTGCTGGCGAGCGCCCCGGCGAGGAGGCAGGCGCGGATTTTTTGGGAGGTGTTCGTGGTTTTCATGGCGCGACGTTTCTCTCGGAATGTCCGCCAAGCTCGCACCGCCCCGTAAAGATCGTATGAGCACCGGCGGGATATTTTGTTAAGGAAGTGTAAATCCCGCGCCGTCCCGGACGCACCCTGTTTATTCTCGCCCCGCCCGCCGTTCATGCACTCTTCGCCCGCCACCACCGCCCGCCCGCGCCTGCTCGTCATCGACGATGACCGCAAGCTCTGCCGCCTCATCACGGACTACCTCGCGCCGCTCGGCTACGAAGTCAGCGCCGTCCACACCGGCCCCGAGGGCGTCGAGCGCGCCACCGCCGAGGTCTGGAGTGCCGTCATCCTCGACCTCATGCTGCCGGGCCTCGACGGCTTCGAGGTGCTGAAACAAATCCGTCACACCAGCGACGTGCCCGTGCTCATGCTCACTGCGCGCGGCGACGAGGCAGATCGCATCGTCGGCCTCGAAATCGGCGCGGACGACTATCTGCCCAAGACCTTTTCCACCCGCGAACTGCTCGCCCGCATCCGCGCCGTGACCCGCCGCACCACGCGCGCCGCGCCCGCCGCCGCGGCGCAGGAGATCGTCATCGGCGCGCTCCGGGTGCGCCCCGGCCCGCGCACCGCCGTGCTCGGCGACGTGCCGCTCACGCTCACGCCCGTCGAGTATGATCTGCTCCTCTCACTCGCCCGCGCCAAAGGCCGCGTGAAAACGCGCGACCACCTCCTTGAGGAAATCCGCGACCGCGACTACGAGGTCTTCGACCGCTCCATCGACGTCCACATTTCCGCGCTGCGGAAAAAGCTCGGCGACGACCCAAAGACGCCGCGCTTCATCCGCACCGTGCGCGCCTCCGGGTATCTGCTGATCGACCCCGATGCCGAATAACCCCATCCGCCGGGTGCGCTTCCCGATCTCGCTAAAGATCCTCGCATGGTTTTTCGTGAACGTGACTTTCCTCGCCCTAGCCGCATGGCTTTTCGTCCGCAGCCAGCTGGGGACGGGCTACGACGCGCTCCTCGCCGGCCCGGCAGGCGAGCGGCTCCAGAGCATGGCGCAGCTCGTGGCGGACGATTTGAAAGACCGCCCGCCGGGCGAATGGCCCGCCGCCCTGACACGGGTGTCGTCCGCCTATCACCTGCCGGTCGCGCTCTTTCGCAATGACGGTCGGAAAATCGCGGGCGAGCTTCCGCAGCCGCCCATTGAGCTGCTGACCCGTCTCGCCGACGGCCCGCGCCCGCGCGGCCAGCCGCCGCGAGCTTTTGACGACGGGCCGCCGCCCAACGAACCGCAGGCTTTCGGCCCGCCGCCCGGCGAACGCCCGCCGCGGGACGGACTGCCACGCAACGGCCCGCCCCGCGACGGCCAGCCGCCACCTCGTTCGCTGCCCGGACGTCCCGGCCCGCCGCCGGCGCTCGCCGGCGCGTTCCCGAAATTCATCGTCCGCGCCGGCCAGCCCCGCCGCTACTGGATCGCCGTGCGCCTGCCGGTTGTGGACCGCGTCGCCCGCCCGCAGATGCCGACCACCCTTGTCCTCGTCTCCGACACGCTGCGCGGCGGTGGCCTGCTCTTCGACTTCACCCCCTGGCTGCTCGGCGGCGGCGCGGTGCTCGCGCTTTCCGCGCTGCTCTGGCTGCCGCTCGTCCGCGGCATCACCCGTGCGCTCCGGCAGATGACCGGTGCGGCGGAAGCCATCGCCCAGGGCCGCTTCGAGACCCAGGTGGAAAGCGCTCGCACCGACGAACTCGGCCGCCTCGCCACCTCGCTCAACGACATGGCCGCGCGCCTGCGCGAGTTTTTCACCGGGCAAAAGCGCTTCCTCGGCGACATCGCCCACGAGCTCTGCTCCCCGCTCGCCCGCATGGAAATGGCCCTCGGCATCCTCGAACAGCGCGCCGCCGATGACGCCGCGCGCGGCTACATCGCCGACGTGCGCGAGGAGGCCCGCCACATGGCGGGCCTCGTCAGCGAACTGCTCTCCTTTTCCAAAGCCGGCGTCGGCGGGCGCCACGTCGAACTGCAACGCGTCCCGCTGGCGGAACTCGTCGCACGGGTCATCGCCCGCGAATCCAAGGAGCAGGGCAGCATCGTCCTCGACGTGCCCGCCGCACTTACCGTCCTTGCCGAGCCCGATCTGCTCGCCCGCGCTCTCGGCAATGTCGTCCGCAACGCCCTGCGCTACGCCGCGCCGGTCAGCGCCGCCGCCACCGCCGGAGAAGGCGCGCACTCCTTCCGCCCGCTCCAGCACAATGACGGCAGCCCGACGGGACCAATCGTCGTCTCTGCACGGACGAGCGGCGGACACACCATCGTCACCGTCACTGACTCTGGCCCCGGCGTCCCCGAAGACGCCCTGCACCGGCTCTTCGACCCCTTTTTCCGCCCCGAAGCGGCCCGCACCCGCGAGACCGGCGGCACCGGCCTCGGCCTCGCGATTGTCAAAAGCTGCATCGAAGCCTGCGGCGGCACCGTCGCGGTCCGCAACGTCCAGCCGAGCGGCCTGCAGGTCGAGTTCACCCTGCGCCGCGCTGACGCGTAGCTGGAGCTTTGCGCTCTTGCCTGCGCTTGGCGCACGCCGGTAGTTTTCGCGCCCCGTCCCGAATGAGCGGCAACCACTTTCAGAACATCGCGCAACTCGAAGACAGCCTCTGGGCTGCGGCCGACCCGCGCTACGATGAATCCTCAAGCTGCCAAAAGGCGCCAAGCTCGGCACGGCGCTGGTGGAGGCGATGGACGCCATCGAGAAGAGCTTCGAGCCGCTCCTCGGCCAGCTCCCGAAGGACTACGAGAAATTCGAGAACGACCTGCTCGAAAACATCCTCCGCATCTTCGACAGCGAGACGCTCCGAACAGCGACCGGCGATGTCTTCGGGCGCATTTACGAATACTTCCTGATGAAGTTCGCCATGCAGGGCGCGCAGGATAATGGCGAGTTCCTCACGCCGCCCTCGCTCGTGGAGACCATCGTGAACGTCATCGAGCTGGACCACGGCGTCGTCGCGGACCTCGCGTGCGGCTCGGGCGGGATGTTCGTGCAGACGAGCCATTTCATCGAGGCGCACGGGCAGGACACCACGCATCGCGTCACGTTTTTCGGACAGGAGAAAACGGCGACGACCATCCGGCTGGCGAAGATGAACCTCGCGGTGCATGGCCTCGAAGGCGACATCCGCGAGGCGAACACTTTCTACGACGACGTGCATCGTCTCGCCGACGGCAAGCCGCTGTGGGGCAACTGCGACTTCGGCATGGCGAACCCGCCGTTCAACGTGGACATGGTCGATGCGGAGAAGGTGAAGGATGACCGCCGGCTGCCGTTCGGCCTGCCGGGCGTGAACAAGGGGAAGAAAGTCTCCAACGCGAACTACCTCTGGATTTCCTACTTCCACAGCTACCTCGGGCCGCGCGGGCGCGCGGGTTTCGTCATGTCGTCGCAGGCCAGCAGCGCGGGGCACGGCGAGGCCGAGGTGCGGCGCAAGCTCGTCGAGACCGGCGACGTGGACGTGATGATCTCGATCCGCTCGAACTTCTTCTACACCCGCACCGTGCCGTGCGAGTTGTGGTTCTTCGACAAAGGCAAACCGAAGGAGCGGCGCGACCTGGTGCTGATGCTCGATGCGCGGAACATCTACCGGAAGGTCACACGGAAGATTTACGATTTCACGCCGGAGCAACAGCAGAACCTCGCCGCGATCGCTGGCCAAAGAGCACGAGGCCTGGGATGACCGCGCCATTGGCAAGCGGGAGAAGGAAACTGGACGCGCGGCGCAAGGAGGCGGTGGAGCAACTCAAGGCCGCCGCCTACTTCGAGCGGCAGGCGCACTGGGTGCTCTCGCGCTTTCCCGACGCGAAACTCGTGACCGTGCCCGGTCTGGTGAAGCTGGTGGACCGGAAGGACATTGAAGCTGCCGATTGGAGTCTCACTCCGGGGCGCTATGTGGGCGTTGCGCCGCCGGAAGTGGATGAGGATTTCGATTTCGATCAAACCCTCGGCGACATCCACGTTGAACTGGCCGACTTGAATCAGGAAGCCGCGGCGCTGGCGAAGAAGATTCAGAAAAACTTCGAGGGCTTGGGTGCATGAAATTCCACGGTGCAATTCCAGTCGCGGAGCGACCCCGTGATGGCAGCCGTGGGTTTCAACCCACGGTTTGCGATTTCCCGTCACGCCGCGTCGCGGAGCGACGATAGAAAATTGCCCCAAACAATGCCAACCCGTCTGACCTATGGCGAAAACCTACACCAGCCTCCATTACCACCTTGTTTTCAGCACGAAGAACCGCGCGCGATGGATCGCGCCGGACATTGAACAACGCATCAGGGCGTATCTCGGCGGCATCGCCAACGAGAACAAAATGACGCCACTTCAAATCGGCGGGATTGAAGATCATGTTCATGTGCTGCTCGGTGCGCCGGCCACGCTCGCGCCGAGCAAAATTGCCCAGTTGATCAAGGGCGGAACGTCCGGGTGGATTCACGACACGTTTCCGGCGATGAAAGGTTTCGGATGGCAGGATGGCTACGGCGCGTTCACCGTCAGCAAGTCCAACGTGCCAGAAGTGGCCGCCTACATCCAAGGCCAGCGCCAACATCACCACACAATGACCTTTCAGGAAGAATACCTGACCTTTCTTCGCAAACACGAAATCGAATATGACGAACGATATTTGTGGGATTGATTTCAAAGGTCGTGCCGGTCGCGGAGCGACCCTCGAAGGTAGCCGGGCGTTTCTACACCCGGAAAAACACGCAAAGATGGCGCCCGCCGCGTAGCGGCGCATGAAGGTAGCCGTGGGTTTCAACCCACGGAAAAACGCGCCCCGGATTTCATCCGTCGCGGAGCGACGGGTGATGCAAATGGATCGGCAGCGGTGCATTTCAAGCGTCGCTCCGCGACGCGGGGCGGTTGGTGGATCGTGAACCGTGGGTTGAAACCCACGGCTACCATCACGGGGTCGCTCCGCGACCGGGAAGCCGCCGCGCTGGCGGAGAATATTTAGTAAAACTTTGAGGAGTTGGGCGTATGAGCAACCGATATCTTTCCAGTCGCGGAGCGACATTTGACGGTAGCCGTGGGTTTCAACCCACGGACGGGCGCGTGGGGTATTCGGTTCGTCGCGGAGCGAAAAATGATTTGGACGCGAGGCCGGCGGTGAGTTTCAAGCGTCGCTCCGCGACGCGGGATGTTTTGCGATGCGCATACCGTGGGTTGAAACCCACGGCTACCATCATGGGGTCGCTCCGCGACCGGGAAGCTGCCGGGCTGGCGAAGAGGATGTAGAAAAATTTTGAGGAGTTGGGGGTATGAAACCGCGTTGGCCCTCCGTTGAGTTGAATGCGCTGACGGAAAATGACCGCTCCATCACATACGGTGTCGTCAAACCCGGTGAAAAAATGGAAGGCGGCGTCGTTTTCGTTCGCGGCGGCGAACTTTACCAAGGCCGTATTGCCCTCGAAGCGTTGCGCACAATCACCCCGCATGTCTCACAAGTTTACCAGCGGACAATTTTGCACGGCGGAGAGTAGCTGATTTCACTGGTTGGGAATCCCGGTGAAGTAGCGGTCGCGCCATCATCACTCGCCGGGGCGAACATAGCCCGGCAAGTCAGCCGCACCGGAGGCGCAGTTCAACAGGTAATCAATCTGGCAGACCTAAAGACATTAAAAGTTCCTGTCCCCAGCAAAAAGGAACAACGACAAATCGCGGACACAATTTCCGCCTACGACGAGTTGCTGGAGAACAACCGGCGGCGGATGGGGTTGTTGGAAGAGTCGGCGCGGCTGCTTGACCGGGAGTGGTTCGTCCGCCTCCACTTCCCCAGCCACTAATACCAAACTAAGTTGTAATCTGGACTATTCTATTTTGGAGGAAGCGTTGACTTGAAGGGGTAGCCAGCCGTGACCGATGAGGGAGCGAACTTCTCCGGGGTCTTCCCAGAGGGGGCGCAGGGCCTCGGCGGCCCACTG
>JBBQCM010000021.1:0-65736 GCA_038318725.1 Chthoniobacterales bacterium | reverse complement strand
GCGCTGGCGGCGTTCGGCTGTGCCGATACGGCGGCCGGAAGGCGATGCTTCGTGGAGCGGTTGGATCGGCGGGCGGTGGAAGAGGAACTGGAGCGCTGCGGGATGGTCCCGCTGGCCGCGGAGGTCGATGCGCGGTGCAGCCACCTGCGTCGAGGCTGGTATTGGGGCAGCCAGGAGTTTGCCGAAGGGATGTTGCAGCTGGGGGCGGCGGCACTTCAGAAGACGCGCCATCGCACCTACCGCGCGAGCCGCGAGAGCCGCGCGAGCCGCGAGAGCCAGGCGCATGGGGAAAAGGAAGCCCGGCGGCTGATCGCCGAAGGGCTCGCCGTCGCTGGGCTGAGCGAAACGCAGATAAAGGCTCTGCCAGGCAGCGAGGCGAGGAAGGTGGCGATTGCGCGGCTGGTGTGGGAGCAAACGACGATGGACCTGAAGTGGATTGCCGCGAGCCTGGCCATGCGCAGCGCGGCCAACGCCAGCCAGCAAATCCGCCGTTATCGCAACGGGTCCCCCATCCTGCCCGGCGCCTTGAAACGATGGATCGCCCAGTCAAGAAATGTTGCCTGACCCCTATGACCCTCACGAAGGCGAAGCCTTTAGCAACAATCTTTGAGGCGGCGACACCAGCTTCGTTAGCATTCGAATTGCTTTTGCATTGCCATGAGAAGCAGCGAATGGATCAGCAGCTATATAGCGCTGAGCAGACTTTTTGCTCGCTATGCGAAATGGGCCGGTCGATAGTGAATGACGGATTCGTTTCCGCCTTCCACCAATTTTTCACTCCGGAATCTTTCACTAGGATTTGCGAGGTCCTCGCGGAGGTCAATGCGTCAACGTTGCGGAAGCTTCTTCTAGAAGCGTGGTCGATTTACACCAAGGATAAGACCCCGATAACTGTCCAAGAGCTTCAGTCCATCCCGGTGAGACGCTTCAACACGAAGGAGAAGATGGAACGTTTTGATGAGATCGGCGACAAGGTGATCTCGGAGTTGGAAAAGCAATATCAACGCGGCAAAATATGGTCGGTCGAGTATGCCAAGCGACATCGTGACGAGTTCACACCGATTGAGAAAGGCGGGTGATCTGCTGTGTAGCTCAAAGCGGATGGCTCAAGCGGCAGGTATTCCAAAAGCCAAATTGGGTCATAGGGGGTCATGGGTCATAGGGGGTCAGGCAACAATTCTTGACCCTGGGTCCTAAGAAAGCCACAAGGGAGGGCATGCCACGCAGCATCCGCATCGAGTTTCCGGGAGCGTATTACCATGTGATGGCGCGGGGGAATCGGCGGGAGAACATTTACCTGGACGACGAGGACCGGCGCTTCTCTGCGACGCGACTTTCAAGCGGTGCGTCCTGGGCGCGAGCTGCCGGAACCGAAGATCATTTCCGCGGACGCTCCAGTCCCCGGCGATTCACGGCCATCCCAAGAAACTCAGCAAGCAACCAGTCCCCCTGCCTCACCTGTTGCGAACTCAGCATCCGGTGATTCGGCCACGGTTGCCGTGGCGACTCATGGTTCCGATCCCTCGAGCCTGCTGCTTTGGACGGGCGCTGTTGTCGCAGTCGCCGCGCTTGCGGGGTTGCTCATCTTCTGGAAACGCCGCTCTCCCTGACCGCCTTGCCATTGAAGTGTGGCGGCGTCCCGCCGCGGCAACTGTTAACCAAAACCGCCCGCCACGGCAGGCATCGCGCCCACGCAGCATGCGCCCCACTTAACCGGGCGCATCCTGCGCGGTCACGCTGCTCTGCGAAGCCGCGCCAAAGACCGCCAACCCCCGCCCGCTCCTCCCACCGCGCGGTCACGCCGGCTGTTGCCCACCGCCTTCGCCCCGCACCCGTCGCGCCCGCCCCAAACATCGGCGCTGCGCGGGTGGGCTTTGGAAGCTCCGCGCCACACCCACCACGAGTGCCCGCCGCGCCAACGGCCCACCTTCGACCGCTGCCGTTGTCACGCCGCGCGCTGCATTCCGCCCAACTGGATGCGTGTTCGGGAGCGCGCCCGGCTCAGCAACAAAGGAGAGCCAGGCTCGCCGCCGAACTGGGTTTTTTCGGTGAGAGAGAGCGAGAGCAGTGAGTGATACCAAACACAGTTGAAAACCGACACCTTCCAAAGTCCGAGAACCGAAGGAAATCGCGCAACGCACCGATTCGTATCGTCCAGTCTTCAACTGAGTTTGGTATGAGAGATAGTCGCTGCCGCTCCTTGCTCGCTGCGCTGCGCTGAACGGGCGCAGCGCGCGCGGTGGTTCGATGCAGCGGCTAAAAGAAAAACTCAGGTCGCTCCCGCCTGGGCGACGAGGGCTTCGACGACGGAAACGATGCGCTGCGGTTGATGGCGCGGCAGCTTGCTGACCGCTTCAAACACGCGCCGGGCCTTGCCCGCCGGCCGTTGCCGCGCTGGCGCGGCGGCCTCTCGCCGAACAGAAAATCGACGCTGACTTTGAGGATGCGGGCGAGCTCGCGGGCTTTGAGCCAGGCTTTGGTGCCGTCTTTTTCCTCAAGCACCTCGTAGCCGGCGAGTTCAATCCTTCTTCCATTGCGCCGGCCGCTACGGAGCGTGCAGGGCGGCGAGGATGTCGGCGAGGTCTTGCGGGCGGAGGACGGTTTCGAGTCCTTCGGGCATGAGGGATTTTCCGGGCGCGGTCTGCGCGGCGATGTCGCTGCGCAAGGCGGCCTGCTCAGTGCCGCCGGGGAGGCGCAAGGTGATGTTGTTGGCGGTTTCGGCGACGATGATGCCGGTGAATTCCGCGCCGTTTTTCAGCTTCAGCGTCTGCGCCTGGTAGCGCGGTTCGATCGCGGCGTTTGGATCAAAGATCGCGGTGAGCAGCCAGTCGAGCGGCTTGCCGCCGACCATGCCGAGGTCCGGGCCGAGTTCCTGGCCTTCGCCGCGGAGGCGGTGGCAGATGGCGCATTGCTGCTGAAAGAGCGTGCGCCCGCGCGCGGCGTCGCCTGGCAACCCGCCGACCTGGGCGTAACCGGCGATGACTTTCGCGCGATCCGGAGAGGTCGGCTTTGGCAGGATGGGCACGGGGCCGCCGGCGACGGGAGCGGTGTTGAGCTTGGTGAACAGCGCGCTGTCGGGCGTGAGCGAGGAGAGGATGGCGAGGCGCATGGATTCGTGCGCGCCGTCGCGTTCTGCGAGACGTGCCAGCGCGGTGGTGGCGTCTGCATTGCGCCAGGTGCCGAGCGTGAAGGCGAGTTGGCGGCGCGTTGTGAAATCCGGGTCGTCGAGGCAGGCGAGAATCGTCGGGAGGATTTCCGCGGTGAGCGATTCGCTGACGCGAAGGGCGTGCACTCGGACGGTGGGCTGCGCGTCGCGAATGCCGGCGCGAATGTCGGCATCGTTCAGCACCCCGAGCACGTCGAGCGTGGCGAGGATTTGCAGGCGGACTTTCGGATCCGTCGCAGTCGAAAAAAGTCGGCGCAGCGCGGGCGCGGCGTTTTTCGCGGTTCGCTCGAAGAGGAGGCGCTGCGCGGTGTCGCGCTGCCAGCCATTCGTGCTGTCGAGGGCGGTTACGAGCGCGGGGTCGTCGAGCGCCGCGAGCTTCGGGATGGGGCGGAGCGGCGCGCCGGCCGGCTTCACGCGCCAAATGCGCCCGCGATCCTCGCCCGCCCGGAGGTCAAGGCGGGACTTGGTTTCCGGGGTGATCCACTCGGGATGCTCGAGCACAAAGCGATACATGTCCGCGATGTAGAGCGCGCCGTCCGGGCCGGTCTTCAGCGTCACCGGGCGAAACCACGGATCGGTGCTCGCGAGGAATTCGGACCGCTCCTCGCCCGACGCGCGATGGCTCGTGAAGGTCGCGCCGTCGGGTTCGAGGACTTCGCGATGGACGGCGTTGTGCACCGGCTCGCTGATGAAAACACTGGTCGCAAAATCAGCGCCGAAAAGTTCGTCGCGATAGGGACTCGGGCTGCACGCGCTCGTGACATGGCCGTAGGTGTCGGGCTGGTTGAAGCGGGCCATCGGCGTGCTCGCGGGAAAGACGCGTGTGCCGTCGGCGTAATTCGCGAGACGCTGTTTGACGCTGCGCACGGCGAGCTTCGGATTACGCCGGAGATAGCGGTCTTCGAGCGTGTAGTGCCAGAGCCATTCCGGGTTGTTATTCGCGAACCAGTTTCCCCAATCGTCGCGGCGGCGGCCGTATTGCCCATTGCCGCTCGCGGCCTCGAACTCGCCGCTGTCGGGACGGAAGCGAAAGTCGCGCCCGCTGATTTTCACGCCGCCGATCGTACCGCCGCTGTCGCCATTCGCGCCGTAAATCCAACCATCGAGTCCCCACTCGAAGCCGTTCATGCGGTGCTGCTGATTGCCCGGCGTAAAGCCGGTGAAGAGCATGCGGCGTTCATCCGCGCGATCATCCCCATCGGTGTCGGCGGCGAAGAGAATATCGGGGCTGGCGGCGATCAGCGCGCCCTTGCGCCACGGCATGATGCCTGTGGGAAAAGGAATGCCCTCCAGAAAAGTGACGGCCTTGTCGTAGCGTCCGTCGCCATCCGCGTCGGTGAGAATTTTCACGACGCCGCCGGGCTTGCCGTGGCCGTCGAGCCCGAGTGGATAGTCCCGCATTTCCACGACCCAGAGCCGGCCCTGCGCGTCCCATTCGAAGGCGACGGGATCGACCACGAGCGGTTCGGCGGCGACGAGTTCGACGGTGAAGCCAAGGCGCGGGCGCATGGCCGCGAGTGATTCCTCCGGCGTTTTCGGCGGCGGCATGTCGAACCGGATCAACTCGCGAAACGAGCGCCGCAGCGTGACGGCTTCGCGCGACGCGGTGTCCTCGTTTTGCCACACGGCATGACCGCGGTGAAACCACGCGCCGTTGTCGGCCCCGTCCTTCACGAACGGCAGCACTTCCCCCGGGATGGGGGTGATCGGGAGCGTCCAGCCGGTCTTCCAGCCGAGATCCGCGCGGTCGCTTTTCGACCAGAGATGGATGGCTGAGCCGCTCTCGTTCGATTGGAAGGCATCGTCGAATCCGTCACCGTTGAGATCGACGAAGCGCAGCCCGTTGTCGCGACCTCTGGCGTCGGTGAGCGCGAGACCTTTTGGCAGCGCGTAGTTCGCGGCCTTCCAGCGTCCGTCGCTTTGGCTCCAGCAGAAAATCCTGTCGTTCGCGAGAAGATCGGTGCGTCCGTCGCGATCGAAGTCGCGCATGCGCACGGCGGCATCGGTGCGGAAATCGCCGAAGGCCTCGGCGAGGCCGGCAAGCAGCGGCGAGTCTGCCACCCACGCGCCGTTGCGCAAAGTCCACGCGCCTCCCTCGGGACGCGCGGAGAGCAGCGTCGCCGCGCCGCTCTCGCGCAGCACGGCGAATTTCGCCAGCGCGTCCGGCGCGAGCCGCGCGGGCGTGACGGTGTCGCGCCAGCGGTTTTCCTTGGGAACCCAGACGCGCGTGAGCTGCGCCGAGGCGGTGCCGATGACGACATCCATGAAGCCATCGGCGTCCACATCGAGCAGCCGCACGCCGGCGTCGCCGCCGTCCGTCGCGCGCAGCGGATGGCCCGCGAGGGCGTTCTTTTCGAGACGGTCGAGCGCTTCGCGAAACGTGAGAAATTTCACCCGCGCACCGTAGGTGCTCTCGGCGTAATCGATAAACTCGACCCACTGCTCCGGCGCGCTCCAGCCGTGCGGATGGAAGACGCTTGTGAACACGCCTTGGGCGCGGACCACGGCATCGAGCGCGGCCTTCCAATCATCGAGCATTGCCGGCGTTTTCGGACCCAGTGCGTTGAAGGCCTGCCAGTCGCTTGGTGTGGCGCAGGGAAATTCCCACGCGAGTTTTCCGAAAACATACGGATAGGGATAGTCCTCAATGAAGCCCGCATAATCGGCGAGCGAAACCTTCACCGGCGGCCGGAGTTCGCTCGGAAAATACTTCGCGAACCGCGGGTCGCTGAATCGCATGAAGACCGACGAGTCCGCCGCGAGCCAGCGGCCCTGCGGGCTGGTGCGGTTGAAGATTTCCGCGAAGAAACGCGGGCTCGCAGAGTTCATGGAATCGCAGCACGGCATGCGGAAGGCGACGGGGCGATTGCCGGGAATGCTCGCGAGCAAATCGACGCCGCCGTGATACGTGCTGGCCGCCGCGGCGAACGAGACCTTGCCGAGACACGGACACGGATGCGTGAGCGTGTGGACTTCGAGCGAAAGCCCCTCGGCGAGCCACGCCGCGAGCTGCGGATCGTTCGGCGCGACGGTATTCGTCATGATGCTGACGGGCGCGCGGCCTGAGATGCGTTTCAGACGGTCGAGGATCGGGCGCAGGAAGGCTTCGTATTTCGCGGATTCGCGCATGTCATCGATGGCAAGGATCACCACGGCCTCCACGCCTGCTTCGCCGACCCATTGCGGCGTGATGAACTTCGCCGACTGCGCGGTGGGCCAGAAAGGCGAGGGGTCGTCGAGGTAGGCGAGGCGGTTGGCATCGGCGGCGTGGGCGGCGGATGCGGCAACGAGGAAAAGCAGGAGGGCTTTCATGAAATGAGGAAGGAGCTGCGAAACACGCGGCATACACGAAGAACCGGACGGTGTCCCGCTTCGACGTTTGGCTGCAGTCTGGACACCTCGAGCTAAAGCCCAAGCTACTTTTCCGAACGCGATCTTGCGCGGCGGGTGTGGCGCGGCATGCTCACGCGTCCCATGTCCGGCTTCCGACTTTTCGATCTCAATCCCGAGCAGGAGCGGGCGGTGCGGACGACGGAGGGGCCGCTGCTCATCCTGGCGGGTGCGGGCACGGGGAAGACGCGGGTGATCACGGCGCGGGTGGCTTTTCTCATCGCGCAGGGGGTTGATCCGGCGCACATCCTGGCGGTCACCTTTACCAACAAGGCGGCGAAGGAAATGCGGGAGCGGCTGGCGAAACTGATCGCGCCGGAGCCGGCGAAGCTGGTGACGATGTCCACCTTCCACGCGCTCTGTGTGAGGTTGCTGCGGCAGGACATCGGGAAGCTGGGCTACAAGCGGAATTTTTCGATCTACGACGAGGGCGACACGATGGGGCTGATTAAGAAGATCATCACGCGGACAGCAGCAAAGGATGAAAAGCTGGACGCGGGTGTGGCGAAGAACCTGATCAGCAAAGCGAAAAACAACGGCTGGCGGGAGTCGTCGCCGGGGGACGAGCAATCGCTGGCGGGCGCGGTTTTCGCGCGCTACCAGGCGGAGCTGAAGACGCTGAATGCGGTGGATTTCGACGACCTGCTGCTCCTCACGGTGAAGCTGCTCGCGGAGCATGCGGAGGTGCGGGAGCGGTGGCACCGGCGGTTCCGGTATTTGATGGTGGATGAGTTTCAGGACACGAACCGGCTGCAGCTCGAACTGATTTCGTTGCTCGCCAATGGCGAGGTGCGCAGCGGGCCGGCGCCGAATGTGGCGGTGGTGGGCGACGATGATCAGTCGATCTACGGATGGCGCGGGGCGGAGGTGAGCAACATCCTGGAATTTGAGGCACACTTTCCTCATCCGACGGTGGTGAAGCTGGAGCAGAATTATCGCTCGACGAACGCGATCCTCGGGACGGCGAACGGGCTGATCAAAAACAACCCGCGGCGCCGGCCGAAGCAGCTCTGGAGCGCGCAGGAAGGTGGGGCGAAGGTGCGTGTCGTCGGTATGCAGGACGACCGGCAGGAGGCGGAGTTCATCACGAATGAAATCGCGCAGCGGCTGGTTAACGAAGGGCTGAAACATGAGGATTTCGCGATCCTCTTCCGGATGAACGCGCAGTCGCGGCTCCTGGAGACGAATCTGCGGCAGCTGCGCATTCCATATCGGGTGATCGGTGGGAAGAGTTACTTTGACCGGCGCGAGGTGAAGGAGGTGCTGGCCTACGCGCAGTGCTTGGTGAACACGGACGACGACGTCTCGCTGCTGCGGATCATCAACACGCCGGCGCGTGGGATCAGCGCGACGACCATCGAGCGGGCGACCGAGCTGAGCGCGAAGCTGCGCTGCGGGGTCTTCGCGGCACTGCAGGCGGCGGAGTTTCGCGAGACGCTGACGACGCGAGCCTCGGGGAGCATCGATGCGTTTGTCGCGCTGATGGAGCGGTTCGAGACGAAGCTGAACACGCCGCTCGCGGACCAGCCGGCCATTTTGCGCGAGCTGCTGAAGGAGGTCGGCTACGTGGATGACCTGCGGCGGACCTGCAAGACGCCGGAGGAGGCGCTGGCTCGCGAGACGAATGTCGGCGAGATGCTGAAGTCATTCGATGAGTACCAGAGCCGCTCGACGGACGGGCTGCGGGGCTTTCTCGACGAGATGAGTCTGCGGCAGGAGCGCGAGGAGGACGACGACGGCGCGGACGATCCCGGGGTGACGCTGATCACGCTGCACGCGGCGAAGGGACTGGAATTTCCGCACGTCTATCTCATCGGGTTGGAGGAGGGATTGCTGCCACACGACCGCTCGAAGATGGAAGGGACCGTGGATGAAGAGCGGCGGTTGCTTTATGTGGGCATCACGCGCGCACGGCAGACGCTGGCGCTGACGTGGTGCGGGCACCGGATCAAATACGGAAGCGCGATGCCGGGTACGGCGAGTTCGTTCATCAAAGAGCTGCCGCCCGAGTGGGTGGAGCATCGCAACGCGACGCAGATGCTGAACGCGCCGGTGGCGGAAGCGGCAGTGAAGGGGAGATTCGGGGCGCTGCGGGCGCTCCTCGAAAAGGTGCCGGACTAGCGCTGCTCGGATTCGGGGCGGAGGAAAGTCATGGAATCGCCTTCCTTCCTGGACTGATACATCGGTTTTTCCACCGGGACCTCATAGACGCGGTTTTGCGCCTCGACGCGGACCTTCAGCACGTATTCGCCGTCGATCTCCCGGGTGCGCTCGATCTTCCGCCCGCTGAAGTCGATCTGCCGCTCTTTCTGCGGAGTGAAGGTTTTCCCAACGATCACACCGGTCAACTTGTTGCCCACGACAGGCTGGGACATGTGGAAAATCCCGTAGCCGACGAATCCTAAAATCAGCAACCCGGCGGCAATCGCGAGCAAAGCATCGCGCTTGGTCGTGTTCGGGATGATGAGGCGCGGTGCCGGAGGGTTCACTTGCCGACCGGAGCAGCGGCGCGCGTTTCCGACTCCTGGGCTTGCTGCACGGAAAAAGTTTCCTCGGTGGCCATCACGGCGCCTGGGAAAAGTTTGCGCTGCCAGACATAGCGGCGCAGGAGTACTTTGATCGTCGCGGTCAGGGGCACGGCGACGATCGCCCCGAGCAAACCGCCGATGAGCAAGCTCCAGACAAAGACGGAGGCGATGACCGTCATCGGGTGCAAGCCGACCGACTCGCCGACGATGCGGGGGGTGATGAAGAGGCCGTCGATCTGCTGGACGACGGTGAAGATGGAAGTGACCACGAGGGGGAAAACCCACCAAGGATCGCCGGGAATCCAAGTGCCGACGCCGCCTTGCACGGAAGCGATGATGACGGCGGGGATCCAGCAGAGGGCGATGCCGAGGTAGGGGATGATGCCGAGGAAGCAGAGCATGAGCCCGATGAGCAGACCGAAATCGAGCCCGACGCTGACGAGAAGGATGCCGGTGACGGTGCCATTGATCAGGCTGACGAGGAGCTGGCCGCGGAAGAAGGCGATGAGATAGCCGTTGATCTCATTGAAGGCGGCGATGACTTCGTCCTTGAACTCCGAGGCGCGCAACGGGACGTAGTCGCCCCACGATTGGGAGATATTTTGAGACTCTATGAGGAAATAGTAGAGGTAGATGGGGACGATGATCATCGAGAGCAGAAAGCCGAAGACGCCGAGGAAGCCGCCGACGCTGCTGGTGATGACGGTGCCGGTTTTCGAGAGCAAAGTGGGGAGGCTGGTGCGCAACCAGTCGCCGGTGAGGAAGGCCTGCAAGTCCAGCACGGGGGGGCTGCGCCCGCGCTCGAAGCCCTCGGGCACCGGCGGGCCGATGACGGGGGAGTCCGCCGGGATGGGGGTCGGGTCAGGCTGCACGGTCGGGGTGCCGTCGGGCGCGGTGGCCGGTTGCTCGGCTTTCTCGGGAAGCCCCGGGAGCACGGTGTGGAGGCCGTATTTTTTCTCGAGCGAACCGGCCCAGTCGTTGAACTGGCCGACTTTCCGGATGAGCGCATCGCGGTAGGTGGGCACCTGATGCACGAGCCGCCCCGACTGCACCCAGATGGCGGGGATGATCCAGACCATCACACCGGCAAAGGCGATGAGGACCAGCCCGAAAACCGAGAAGACCGCGAACTGTCGCGAGGTGCCCCAGGAGACGATGCGCGCGACGACGGGCTCGAGCAGGTAGGCCATCACGCCGGCGATGGCGAAAGGGATGAGGATCGGCTGAAGAAAGCCGATGACCGCGGCCACCAGCCAGACGATCCCGACGGCGATGGCACCGATGCCGACGACGGAAAGCGCGGCGAGCGCGCTCCACATGGTCTTCCTCTGCCAGGGCGTGGGAAAGGCGTCGGGGTTCATCCGGAGCAAAAGGTGGGAGGGGCGGGGGAAAGGTTCAAGGGCGGAACGCGGTGCTTAGAGCGTGCCCAGGATTTCGTTGAAGGTCGGGCTGGGGCGGAGGGCGGCGGTGGCGCGGGCGTCGTCCGGCTGGTAGTAGCCGCCGAGGTCCACGGGCCGGCCTTGGACGGCGAGGAGTTCGCCGACGATCTCGGCTTCGCTGGCGGCGAGCTTTTCCGCGATCGGCAGGAAGATCGCTCGCAACGCGACGTCCGCAGTTTGCGCGGCAAGCGCCTCGGCCCAGTAGAGCGCGAGGTAAAAGTGGCTGCCGCGGTTGTCGATGGTGCCGAGCTTGCGGCCGGGTGAGCGGTCTTCTTCGAGGAACTTGCCGGTGGCGGCGTCGAGGGTGTCGGCGAGGACTTTGGCCTTCTGGTTAGGCAAGGTTTCGCTGAGGTGTTCGAGCGAGACGGCGAGGGCGAGAAACTCGCCGAGCGAATCCCAGCGCAGATAGTTTTCTTCGAGGAACTGCTGGACGTGCTTCGGCGCGGAACCGCCCGCGCCGGTTTCAAAAAGGCCGCCGCCATTCATCAGCGGGACGATGGAGAGCATCTTCGCGCTCGTGCCGAGTTCGAGGATCGGGAAAAGATCCGTGAGGTAGTCGCGCAGGACGTTGCCGGTGACGGAGATGGTGTCCTGGCCGGCCTTGAGGCGCTCCAGCGTGAACCGCGTGGCCGCGGCGGGGGCGAGGATGCGGATGTCGAGCCCGGTGGTGTCGTGATCGGCGAGATAGGTCTTCACCTTCGCGATGATCTGCGCGTCATGGGCGCGCTTTTCATCGAGCCAAAAGACGGCGGGCGTGCCGGTGGCGCGGGCGCGGTTGACGGCGAGCTTCACCCAATCGCGCACCGGCGCGTCCTTCGTCTGGCACGCGCGCCAGATGTCGCCGGCTTCCACGGCGTGTTTGAGCAGCACTCTGCCGGTGGAGTCGGTCACGCGCACGGTGCCGCTCCCGGGAATCTCGAAGGTCTTGTTGTGCGAGCCGTATTCCTCGGCGGCCTGGGCCATGAGGCCGACGTTCGGCACGCTCCCCATCGTCTTCGGATCGAAGGCACCGTGCGCTTTGCAGAAGTCAATTGTCGCCTGATACACGCCCGCGTAACTGCTGTCGGGGATGACGGCGAGCGTGTCCTGAAGTGTGCCCGCGGCGTCCCACATTTTGCCGGACGAGCGGATCATCGCGGGCATCGAGGCATCGACGATAACATCGCTCGGGACGTGCAGGTTGGTGATGCCCTTGTCTGAATTGACCATCGCGAGTGCGGGGCCACTGGCGTAAGCGGCCTGGATGTCCCTTTCGATCTCGGCCTTCTTCTCCGCAGGGAGGCTGGCGATTTTCGCGACGAGATCGCCGAAGCCGTTTTTCAAATCGACGCCAAGTTCCGCGAACAGCGCGGCGTGTTTGGCGAAGAGATCTTTGAAGAACACGAGCACGGCGTGACCGAAGATGATCGGGTCGGAAACCTTCATCATCGTGGCCTTAAGGTGCAGTGAGAAAAGGACGCCCTGCGCCTTGGCGGACGCGATCTGCGTGTCGAGAAAGGCGAGCAGCGCCTTCTTGCTCAACACCGTGCCGTCGATGATCTCACCGGCCTTGAGCGGCGTCTTTTCCTTCAGCACCTTGGTCGAGCCATCGGCGGCAACGAACTCGATCTTCACATCCGTCGCGGAAGGTACGACGACCGACTTCTCGTTCGAGAAAAAGTCGTTCGCGCTCATCGTGGCGATCCTCGTCTTCGAGTCGGCGGACCACGCGCCCATCGAATGTGGATTCTTGCGTGCGTATTCCTTCACCGCTTTCGGCGCGCGTCGATCCGAGTTGCCTTCGCGGAGCACGGGATTCACGGCACTGCCCTTGATCTTGTCGTAGCGGGCACGCGCGTCCTTTTCCGCGTCGGTCTTCGGAGCGGCGGGGAAGTCGGGAAGCGCGTAGCCTTTGGCCTGCAACTCGGCGATGGCCTCTTTCAACTGCGGCACCGACGCACTGATGTTTGGCAGCTTGATGATGTTCGCCTCTGGTTCCGTGGCCAGCTTGCCGAGTTCGGCGAGCGCGTCTGGGGTGAACTGTTCTGGCGTGAGCCTCTCCGGGAAATGGGCGAGGATGCGCCCGGCGAGCGAGATGTCTCGCGTTTCCACGGAGATCCCGGCGTGTTTGGTGAAAGCCTGAACGATCGGCAGAAGCGAATAGGTGGCGAGAGCGGGAGCTTCGTCGGTCTTGGTGTAGATGATGGTGGTGGCCTTCGACATGGTGGTGGTGAAGTTGAAAGATCACTTCCAACCGCCAGAATGGCCCCGCTGGCGGTGCGGCGGCGTGCGTTTCTGGCGGCGAGCGTGCGAAAAACGCGCGGAGTAAAGCAGCCGTCTGCCGGGAGGTCTAGCGTGCGCCTCATCGCCACGGCAAAAATCGCCGCGTGCCGCCGTGAGCGGACGCTAGAGCGGTTCAATAAATAGTATAGCCGTTTTGGTGGGGTTGGTGTAGGGAAGGGAATGCGTAATCGAAAGACGACTTCGGTGGATTTGCGGGAGCGGATTCTGGCGGCTTATGATGACGGGGAGGGCACGCGGGAGGACGTGGCCCGGCGCTTCCGGGTTTCCTTGGGCATGGTCAAAAAGCTCCTCCAGCAGCGCCGCCACACGGGTTCCATCACCCCCCGCCATCACCACGCCGGACGCAAGCCCCTGATCGTGGCCGAGCACCAGCGCCAGATGCGCTCGTTGCTGGGCCAAAAGCCGGACCTCACGCTGTTGGAATTGCGCGACGCCATGACCCTGGAGTGCTCCCTGCAAGCCATCCATGTGGTGCTGGCGAAGATGGGACTGACATATAAAAAAAGACGCTCCGTGCCACCGAGCAGGACCGTCCGGACATTGCCCGGGCGCGCCAAAGGTGGCGGCGGTGCCAGGGCGGGTTCGACCCGGCACGGCTGATCTTCCTGGATGAGTCGGGAGCCAAGACCAACATGACCCGCCTGCGCGGCCGGGCGCCGCGCGGCCAGCGGGTGCAGGCGGCAGCGCCGTGCGGCCATTGGCAGACTACCACCATGATCTCCTCCATTCGCTTGGATGGCAGCACCGCTGCCATGACCATCCCCGGAGCCACCGACACGGAAGTTTTCCGCGCCTACGTGGCCCAAGTGCTCTGTCCGACGCTACGTCCTGGCGACGTGGTCATTATGGACAATCTCGCCCCGCACAAGAGCGATCCCACCCTCGAACTCATCACCGCCGCGGGGGCCGAAGTCCTCTTCCTGCCCGCCTATTCTCCGGACTTCAACCCCATCGAAAAAATGTGGAGCAAAATCAAAGCGCGGTTGCGCAGCACCGAAGCGCGAACTCCCGAAGCACTCGTCACGGCGATCGGCGACGCCCTGGCCAAAGTCACCGCCCAAGATGCCCTCGGTTGGTTCGTCTCTTGCGGCTATAGCTGTTGTTGAAACGCTCTAGTTGTCCTTTTTCTTCTTCTTTTTGTCCTTGTCCGAAGGCTTGGGGTTGTCGCGCGCCCCGCTGTTCGGACCGAAGACGACCTGCCCATTGCCGCGGGCACCGTAGGACTGCTGCTTCTTCTGGGAATCGCTGTTCTTTTTCTTGTCGTTATTGCCGTGCTGCCGTTCGCGCTGGGCCCGTTCGCGTTCCCGCTGTTCGCGGCGCTGGCGCTCGTCGGAGCTTTCCCCACGGTAGTTGCTGGAGTAGCCGTAGCTGTTGTTGGAGTAGCCGTAGGCGTTGTTGGAGTAGCGCGAATTGTTGCCCTGATAATAGGCGCGCGAGTGGTTCTGCGGGTAATACTGAGGCCGGCCGCCATAGTAATAGCGCGGACGTTCCTCGTAGTAGTAGGCCGGCCGCTGCTGCACCACGACGCCGCCTCCGTAATAAGCACGGCCTGGAGGCTCGTTGTAGCCGTCGTCGTATCCGTCATAGACACATCCCGTGAGACAGGAGGCGGCGAGCAGGGTGGGGAGGAAGGCTTTGGGCAGAGTCATGTGCAGTCCGGCGTAAAAGGTGGCGTTCTTATTCAAAAGAACATTCGCATCTCATTCGCACCTAACCCGCCCGCTGCGCCCCTATTTCGCCGAAAAGAGTTCGTCGAAGCGGGACCCGCCCGGCTTCATCGGTGCGGCTTTCCAGATCGGCCCCTCGGGATCGTAGGGCGGCAGCGTCTGGCCATCTTTCAATTCCGCAAACGGACCACCGGCCAGGCGGAAGACCGGCAGGGTTGGATTGCTCTTCGTATCGCGGCGATATTCCACGCCCTCCTCCTCCAGCATCAGGCAGAAAAAGACCAGTCCGCCCGGACGTTCTCCGATGAGGATCTCCATCTCGTAAAACTGCCCTGCTTTCACCCGGATCTTATCGCCCCGCGCAAAGCCCCGCGGCACGCCGGTCCAGCCGTAGTCGTAGTATTTTTCCGCCTCCCATTCCGACGCCTTCGCAAAACCGTGATCGAGCACCACCTTGCCATTGAAGCGTACCACCAGGTAGTCGTCGCCCGCGCCGACAAAACGATAGGTCCCGTCCTGCGGCGGCGAAACTTTCCCGCGGTAATGCACCAGCCACCGGCTCGGCTGCACCGTCTTCTCCATCTCAAACGCCTTTGGCCCTTCGTCCGCCGACATGTTCGGGACGAAAATCTGCGTCGTCGAAAGCGTGCCGGGCGCTTTGAAACAGTCGTTCAGGACGCTCTCGCGAAAGTTCTCCTTCACAAACTTGGTCATGATTTTCGAGTAATCTTCGATCGTCACATCCGTCGGCTTCCTCGTGCGATTCTGTTTCGTGTCGTAAAAAGTCCCGGTGAAACCCGCGACCGACTTTACCTTGTCGCCGAAAAACTTCGCCATCCCGCCCGGCATCCCCACGCCGGGCTCTCTGCCCGCGCCCTTCACCGCCTTCTCCACTGCCTGGTCCAGCGCCCCCGTGCTCACGCCGGCGCGCGCCGGCATCGCGACGGGTGCGGTGAAAGCGGCGGGTGCCGTGCTGCTCGTCGTGAGCATCGACATCGGCGGTGCCGTCAGCGTCGGTGCGACGGGCGTGGGCTGATCCATCTGCGGTGTGGTCGGCGTTGGCTCCGGCGGTTGCGCAGTGGCTTCGCTGGACACCAGTTCGCCCCCGGCCGCGGTGAAGTCCGGCGGTTGCGCGATGTTCTTGACCAGCACCACACTGCCACCCAGGACGATGAGAACCGTATGGATGAGTGCCGAAAAGGTGAAGAAGCGCGCTTCGGCGAGGTGCAATTGCAGGCGGGTAAAGACGGACTTTTGCGGTACGGTAGCGGGCATGCGGCCCCTTTAGCACCGCCCGGGCATGCGGCCCCTTTAGCACCGCCCATGCCGGTGCCTTGGTCCAAGGCCTTCATCAGGGAAAAATGGCTCTCGTCGCCTGTCCGTGCGGGTCGGCGTCAGCTTTCCCGGCGGACATCTTTCATCCGCGCCCCACCGCCAAAGGGACACTTTTTGTCCCCGATGATTCGCGCTTCTCCCAGCCGTTATGCGCGCAGTTTCACCAGCAGGTCTCCGGCTTCCGCGGAATCGCCGACCGCGACGAGCAGTTCCGCGACGACGCCTGCCTGCTGCGCGTAGATCGTGGTCTGCATCTTCATCGCTTCGAGGGTCACGAGCTTGTCGCCTTTCGCCACTTTGCTGCCGACGCTGATGGAAAGCGCGGTGATCATGCCGGGGATGGGCGCGCCGAGCTGGAGGGGGTCGGCGGCGTCGGCTTTGACGCGGGACTTGGTTTTTGGCGCGACGGATTTGTCCTGCACCACGGACTCGCGCGGCATGCCGTTGAGTTCGTAGTTGATGATGCGGCGGCCCTCGTTGTCGGGCGTGCCGATGTTGATCAGCTTGATGAAAAGCACCTTGCCCTCCTCGATCGACACGCTGATTTCCTCGCCCGGTTTCAGCCCGTAGAAAAAAGCCGGCGTGGGCAGGGCGCTCACGTCGCTGAACTCACGCTGAAACTTCGCGAAGTCCGCGAAGACCGCCGGATACATGAGATGAGAGTAGAGGTCGTCCTCGCTCGGCTCGCGTTTCGTCTTCGCGGCGACCTCGGCTTTCGTTTCGCGCAGCTTCACCGGCGCGGGTTTGACGCGCTTGGGCTTCGCGGTGCCGAGCACGGCGCGCACCACATCCGCGGGCCAGCCGCCCATCGGCTCGCCGAGGCCGCCGCTGAGCATGTCCAGCACGCTCTCGGGCCAGCTCGTGCCGGGCGGAAGATTGACCACGTCGGCGGGTTTGATGCCGCGGGTGAAAAGAAAGAGCGCCATGTCGCCGACGACCTTGCTCGACGGCGTGACCTTCACGATGTCGCCGAAAAGATCGTTCACCTCGTGGTAGGTCCGCGCGATCTCCGGCCAGCGCGCGCCGAGGCCCATCGCGGCGGCCTGCTCCTTGAGATTCGTGTACTGCCCGCCGGGCATTTCGTGGAGATAGACTTCGGCGCTGCCGGCCTTGGGCGCGGTGTCGAAGGGCGCGTAGAAGGTGCGGACTTGTTCCCAGTAATCCGAGAATTCGTTGAGCGTGCTGAGATCGAGACCGGTGTCGCGGGGCGTGTGCTGGAGTGCGGCGACGATGGAGTTGAGATTCGGCTGCGAGGTCGAGCCGCTCATCGAGGCGATGGCGAGATCGACGACATCGCAGCCGGCATCCGCCGCGCGCATGATGCTGGCGGCGTTGATGCCGCTGGTGTCGTGCGTGTGAAAGTGGACGGGAATTCCGATGGCGTCCTTGAGCGCCTTCACCAGCGCGCTGGCGGCGTACGGCCGGCACAGCCCGGCCATGTCCTTGATCGCGAGGAAGTGCGCGCCCATTTTCTCCAGCTCCTTCGCCATGCCGACGTAATACTTCAGCGAATACTTCGCGCGCGCCGGATCGAGGATATCGCCGGTGTAGCAGATCGCGGCCTCGCAAATGCCGTGCGTCTCCTGCACAGCTTGCATTGCGGCCTTCATGTTGGCGAGGTCGTTGAGCGAATCGAAGACGCGGAAAATATCCATGCCGCTCTCGGCGGCATGCTTCACGAAACCGGCGACGACGTTTACGGGATAGCTCGTGTAGCCCACGGCGTTCGCGCCGCGCAGGAGCATCTGAAAGCAGATGTTTGGCACGCGCTCGCGGAGCGTGCGCAGGCGCTGCCACGGGTCTTCGTTGAGGAAACGCATCGCCGTGTCGAAGGTCGCGCCTCCCCACATTTCCAGCGAGAAAAGCTCGGGCGTGCGCCGCGCCACCGCGCCCGCGATGGCCGCCATGTCGGCGGTGCGGACGCGCGTGGCCATGAGCGACTGGTGCGCGTCGCGAAAGGTCGTGTCGGTGACGAGCAGGCGCTTCTGCTTGAGCGTCCATTCGGCGAATTTCTTCGGCCCGAGTTCGAGCAAAAGCTGGCGCGTGCCGGGCGGCGGCGTGCGCTTGCGATCCCAGTGCGGGAGCGGCGCGGGCGTCAGCGCGGCGGCGGGCTTGTAGCCCTTCGCGTGCGGGTTGCCGTTGACGATGACGTTGCCGAGAAAACCGAGCAGCTTCGTCGCACGGTCGCGGCGCGCCTTGAACTCGAAGAGCTGCGGCGACGTATCGATCATCGTCGTCGTCGCCACGCCGGTGCGGAAGATCGGGAAGTGGATCACGTTTTCCAAAAACGGAATGTTTGTCTTCACCCCGCGGATGCGAAACTCGCGCAGCGCGCGATCCATGCGGTCCAGCGCCATTTCAAAGGTCTGTCCGCTCGCCGTGATTTTCACGAGCAGCGAATCGTAGAACGGCGTGATCACCGCGCCCGCGTCGCCCATACCCGCGTCGAGCCGGATGCCGAAACCTTCCGCTGGACGGAAGGTGAGAATCTTTCCGTAGTTCGGCGTGAACTTGTTCTCCGGGTCTTCCGTCGTCACCCGGCACTGCACCGCGTAGCCCTGCCGCGGAACCGCGTCCTGCGCGGGGAGCGCCAGTTCCGGGCCGTGCAGCTTCGCACCTTGCGCAATCAGGATTTGCGAGCGCACGAGGTCGATGCCGGTGATCTGCTCCGTGACCGTGTGCTCGACCTGGATGCGCGGGTTCATCTCGATGAAAAACCAGTCTTTCGTGTCGAGATCGTAAAGAAACTCGATGGTCCCCGCGTTGTCGTAGCCGATCTCCTTCGCGATCCTCACCGAGGCGTCGCACAGCTCCCGCCGCACGCGCTCATCGAGATGTACGCTCGGCGCGATCTCCACCACCTTCTGGTGCCGCCGCTGCACCGAGCAATCCCGCTCGTGCAAATGCAACACGCCGCCGTGCCGGTCGCCGAGAATCTGCACCTCGATGTGTTTCGCCCGCGGCACGTACCTTTCCAAAAAGACCGCCGCATTGCCAAACGCCCGCTCCGCCTCGCCCTGCGCTTCGTCGAGCAGCGCATCGAGTTCGCCGGCCTTGTGGACCACGCGCATCCCGCGCCCGCCGCCGCCAAACGCCGCCTTGATGATCAGCGGAAAGCCGATCTGCGCGGCCGCCTTCAGCGCCTCCGCGCGATCGCTCACCGGGTCTTCGGTGCCCGGCAGCGTCGGCACCTTCAGCTTCTGCGTCAGCGCGCGCGCCGCCACCTTGTCGCCCATCAGCTCCAGCAGTTCCGCCTTTGGTCCCACAAACTCGATGCCCGCCTTCCGGCAGGCCTTCGCAAACCGCGCATTCTCCGAAAGAAATCCATAGCCTGGATGGATCAGATCGACGCCATGCTCCTTGGCCACCGCCACGATCCCCTCGATGTCCAGATACGCCCCCACCGGCCCCTTGCCTTCGCCCACGCGGTAGGCCTCGTCCGCCTTGAATCGGTGCATCGAAAACCGGTCCTCCTCCGCATAGATCGCCACCGTCCGCAGCCCCAGTTCCGTCGCCGCGCGCATCACGCGGATGGCGATTTCCGAGCGATTGGCGACGAGCAGTTTTTTCGGCGCGGCAGCGATCGGGGTGTTTGTGAGAAGCGGGGTGCGGGTGGGCATAGGGGCCGGCGTTTCTAAGCCACGGCGCGGTCGCGAGGCGAGGGAAAGTTGCGGGTTCCGCCCCGGGCAAGCAGTATCCGCGGAACGCCCCCCGCCCAGCACCGCAACCGAATTCAGCCGCAGCCTGCCGTTTCCAAACCCTCAGAGACTGTCGGACTTACGTATGCGTATTTCTTATATGGCTCGCCATCGCTTTTTTATTTTCCGGCAGACATCCGGCGGCGGGTAAAATGGGTGGTTTTCGGGGAAAAATGGCGAAGTCCGACAGTCTCCCTCAGTTTCGGAACGAGGCGAAAATTGTCAATTATAGGGTTGCTCGTTTCGGTGAAAGCGGCGCGCGAAGCGAGCGACGCCGTAGGCATAAGGCAGCGCCGGAAAGCAAGAGAAGTGCAGAAGAAGGTTCGGGGACGACCGTAGCGGTTGCAGTGAACGAACCCGTGTTGTCGAAAAAGGATCCGGCTCCGTCGCCGGGGTCGCCGTGTGTGTCGGCAAAGCCGAGGAAAACGCGAGTTGCCGTTGCGGGCACTTGAAACTGCTGGATAGCGCCCGTGCCAGTCCCGGTTAGTCCGTCGCCAATGAAGAATGTCTGGCCGATGGTGGGGGAAAGTGTTGTGAACGCAATGCCAGAACCGGCTGTGAAATCGAGTCGGGACGGTGCAAGGTCCAAGGGTTCAGAATCGGTGAGAAATACGCCAAGTAGAGAAAACCGCGTCGGAGTAATGATGCCCGAAATGCCGCCGAACGATGATACGTCTCGAACTTCGTTGAACGGGTTCCCGTCGGGGTCACATGGTTGGCTGCCAGCGCCTTGAAAGTAGATTACGGAGCCGGTGATGTTGGTAAACGTGATTGTCTGGGCGAAACCGGCCGTGAAAGAAAAACTTGGAGGGAGCGTGCCGCCGCCGCCGCCACTTGGGCCAGGTGCGGTTGTGTGTCCGGCACCGAAGATGTTATCTACGGCGTCGATAGTGAGTGTGTCGGCTCGTGCGTGAAGCGCGACCAAGAGTGAGGTCGCGAGGATGTGGTGAAGTGCTTTCATATTCGTCGGTTTGTGGGTTTTGGTCGTGCGCGCAGAAACGATCCCAAGCTCAGCGACGCACGGAGCCGTTCCCTGCAGCGCATAGATGGTTAGGCGACGTTCGTGGCATTAGCAGTTAGTGCAGATAGCGAGCATCTTCCTCCTGAATTTGTGCCAACGCTCGCTGTCCCAAGCTTCTGTTCGTAGGAGAATCGAATAGTCTTTGATTTACTTTTGTAGTTCGCGATGAAACTTCGTTGCGTTCAGTGTCGGTCCTGACGGGGCGAATAGATCGCCCATGCGCAATACAGTCCATCCGCCGGTTGTCTCCGCCTGATGAAGAATCCCGCACCGAACGTGCTTGTAGAAGTCGGGTACACGCCCAAGTAGCGCGTGGAATCTTCGTGTGCGGGAGAAAAACTGGCAGAATGCGAGCTTACTCTGTCTCTCCGTGGTGGGCCATCCGCACCAAAATGACTCCAGCGTCTCGATGAGAAGGCACGAAACAGCCATGATGGTAAAACCGTGCTTAGCCGTCCTCGGCGTAGATTCGATTGGTATAACATAACGCTCGAAAAACCGTTCGACGAAAAACTCCGCTATGGCGTCACGGTCGCGACTCGCTTCGAGCGTATAGTAATGGGAACGCCGAATCGAGGAAGAGAGTAATACCAAACACAGTTGAAAACCGACACCTTCCAAAGTCCGAGAACCGAAGGAAATCGCGCAACGCACCGATTCGTATCGTCCAGTCTTCAACTGAGTTTGGTATAAGGGATCGTTCGGCATAACGTGGCTAGTCGCCTAACTGGGTGATATCCGAGTGGGAGGGGATGGCCTGTCGCGTCTGAGGTGGTGGGGGGGATTGGGGTTGGTCGTATATCCGGGGGGCTGGGGTGGGGTGGCAGCTTTTTCTGAGGAAAGGGAGTAAAATTCCTCCCGCGTGCCGAAGCTCCGGCTTCGGGGCCGTCCGCGAGGGAGCGGGCGGGCGGTCGCTGCGGGCACGCCGGGGAAGCGGAGCTTCGGGGACAGGCGCGTCACCAAGCAGGAAATCCTCGCCGCGCAGATCGCCCACAAGCTGGCCTAAGGGGGGCGGCGGGGCTGGCCCGCGCGCTCGCGGGTTGGCGATGTTTATCCAGCCCTCTCTGTGAATCCCACTCCGGACGTCGTTTCGTAGTCAAGGAACGTCGTTTGGCAGTCAAGGAACGTCGTTTGTCAGTCAAGGGATGTCGTTTGGCAGTCGAGGGATGTCGTTTGGCAGCCGATGGACGGGGTTTGGCCGCCGACTCCCGGCGTCCGGAAGTCGATGGACGAGGTTTGTCAGCAGTCGGCGGTGGGAGGGCGGGCGTGGGTGGAGGCTGCGCCGGGGCCGGGGCAGCGGGACGGTGACGATCAAGGCCAGCTCGGACCTGGTGGCGCGCCGGACCGGGTAGCCACCTTCCCGGCGGCGCGCTCTTCCGCGCCGGTCATTTTAAAAGGCGAAGCCGAAGGAGAAATGGAAGGCTCCGAACGCTTCGCCGTCACGCGGGCTGGGGTTCACGCCGTAGTCGAGGCGGAGTGGGCCGATGGGGAGCTTGTAGCGCAGGCCTGCGCCGAGGGCGTAGCGGAGATTGCCGGAGTCGGGATCGTTCGCGCCTTTCAGACTGCCCGCGTCCGTGAAGACCGCTCCTTGCAACGCGCCTTTGAGCGGGAAGGTGAACTCCGCATTGAAGACCGTGTAGAGTTCGCCGCCGAGCGGGTTCCCCTGGTTATTGCGCGGGCCGAGTTCGCGCTCGGCAAAGCTCCGCACGGTGCTCGCGCCGCCGTTGAAAAAGCGGACATCGATCGGCAGTTCGTCCACAAATGGCGAAATAATCCCGACCCGCGCCCCGAGCGCGAGCACGCACTTTTTCCCAATCGGCTGGTAGTGCGAGACGCGCACCGTTCCGCGAAAGAAAGCCAGTTCGCTATCGATCTGCCCGAAGTCGAAAGCCGAGTTCAGGACAAACCCGCGCGAGGGGTTGATCGGGTCATCGCGATAGTCCGTGCTTTGGGTGATGCCGATGCTGACGAAGTTGTAGTCGAGCAGGCCGAGATCGGCCGCGCTGATCGTCTCTTCGGTGACCCTGACGGTCTGCGCCTGGAGAAAAGCCGCGAGTTCCAGATGCGGCAGGAGCTTGCGGCTGAGATCGGTGCGGATGCCGGTCTGGTTGCTTTTGTAGCCTTCCTGCGAGGTGACCCGGGAGTAGAGGCTGGCGCGGAGGGCAAAGCGGGTGTCGAACAGCCACGGATCGACGTAGAGCAGTTCGCCGCTCAGCCCGCGCTGGGTGTATTGCGCGGCGAGGGAGAGGGGGCGGCCGCGCCCGAGAAAATTCCGGTCGCCGAGGCGCACGCCGGCGACGGCTCCATCGTAAGTGGCGAAGCCGATATTGAAGCCGACCTCCTTTGCCTTGGCTTCGGACACCGTGAAGTCGAGCCGCAGCCGGTCCCCTTCCACCGGGGTCTGCGTGACGCGCAGATTTTCAAAAAGCCCCGTGCGCAGCATCTCGCGAAACGTTTCGTCGAGCTTCTCCGGATCATAGATCGTGCCTTTCAAATGCGCGAAACGCCGGGGCAGGAAATCCGCGTGCAGCCGCGGGCGCGCGGTTTCATTGCGCACGGTCACGCCGTTGAAACGGAAGAGTCCCTGCGGGCGCACGGTGAAAGTCACGGGCACCGCACCGGCCCGCGCCTGCGCCGGATCGGCGGCCAGGACCACCTCCGCCTGGTAGTAGCCTTTCGCTTTGTAAAAAGACTGGAGATTGCGCTGCATCGCCGTGGCCAGACCGGGGGAAAAGGGTCCCGAAGTTTTCTCTCCGAGCGCTTTCAGGAGTTGCTCGCGCGGAAAGAGCGTGGCACCGGCAAAACCGATCGGGCCGAAGGTGTAGCGCAGCCCTTCGGTGATGCGCAGGGTCACGTCGGCCCGCGTGCCATTGGCCGAGAGTTGCACGCCGGAGGCGTCGATGACGACGTTGAGAAACCCTTCCGAGAGATAAAGTCCGCGCACGCGATCCGCGCCGGCGTCGATCTCCGCGGCGGTGTAGGGAAAGCGGTCGGGATTTTTTGCCAGCTCCTCGGGCGTTTCTCCGATCATGTAGTCGTAGAGTGTGGCTGCGGGGATCGAGGCATCGCCGGCGAAAGTGATCTTGCGCAGGAGCGCGCGCGGACCTTCGGCGATGCGGATGAGCAGCCGGCCACCGCGGATCGTGTATTCCACGGAGACTTGAGAAAAGCCGCCCTTGCGATAGAACGCCCCGACATAAAACGCGGCATCGTCGGCCCGCGCGGGCGAGAGGCCTTTCTCCTGCAGATCGCGAATCTGCTCCGCAATGGCTCCGCGAAGCTGGTCGGTCGTGAAAGTTTTGTTGCCCGTGAAATCGAGTTTGTTGCTCGCCGCATCGCGCAGCGAACCAACGATCAAATCCGTTCCGACGAGGGCGTTCGCGACGTTTCCATCCTGGGCGCGAAGCGGCGTGGGAAAGAACAGGCCGACGAGCATGGCGAACAGAAACCCGCATCCGACGCGGGCGTCATTCTTCGACTCCGCTCCGCCCACCAGTCCACCTCCGCTTCGACCAGGATGACACGCTTTTTTCACCGGAAACGAATGAGGTACTTCAGGCTGCCGGTGGCGCGTCCGTCCACACCGATGTCGCCGAGGAGGTAAAATTTATCGGTGATGCGGAAGGACGTATTGATCGCCTGCCCGCCGGTCCGATTGTCGAGCACGCCGAGTTCGACTTTGAACCGGTCGCGAAAATCTCCCGCACCTTCCTTATTTGTATCCCTTGGCGCGGCGGCCTTGTGCGGGAAAATCTTCTGGTAGAGCTGCTGCACCGCGAGCATCGCCGCGCGGCTGGCGAGCACGTCCGCGTTGCCCCCGAGTTCGCTCACCGTCGTGCCCGTGGCGAGGAGCGAAACGATGTCAGCGTACGGGAGCGGGGGCTCGCTGCTGAGTTGGATCTGCGGGGCCGTGGATTTTCCGTAGATGTAGGCGTGAACGATATAATCGCGGAGCTGCGAGTCCGCCTGGAGGTCGAGCGACGGTTGGAAAGGTGCGTCTTTATTAAAGTAAACGAAGCCGCGTGAAACCGTCAGAGTGCTGAAGGGGAGCGTCGCTTTGAACTCCTCGATGCGGACCGTGCCTTCGAGATAAGGCGCGAGCCCGGTGCCGCCGAGCTTGAGGTCGATGGCCGCCGCGCCGTTCGCGAGGTTGCCGCGCACGAGGAAGGAATCTTTGGGCCGTGTCTTGATCGCGAGATCGAATTTCCAATCGCGCAGCGGCGGTTGCGGAAACGAGACGGTGACATTGCGGTTTTGCACGGATTTTGGAGCCAGCTTCGCCTTCGTGCCGGGCAGGGCGATCGGCAGGATGTCGATCTCTTTGAAAAAGCGGCTCTGGGTGATGAATACCGTTCCGGTCACCGATCCAGCTTTGAGCGGGCCGTCCACATTGATGTCGGTATCGGCGCGGATGGTGATCGAATCATCACGCTTGATCAGGACTTCCTTGGATTGCAGGCGCAGATCAAAAACTGGCTCGGTGAGTTTGGGCAGCTTCACGGCTCCACTTAGCTTGAAAGTGCCGCCGCCGAGTTCGCCTTCAAAGGTATTTAAGCTCAGCGTGTCGGTGGCGAATCCGAGCTTCGCGTGAAACGCGCCGAGCGCCGGGATGTTTTCATCCGTCATCCGCGCACCTTTGAGTTCGATGGCCGCGGAGCCGCTGAGCTCGGGCTTCTCCACGCTGCCGGCCACGTGCACGTCGATGGCGGCGGTGCCTTCGATGCGGCGCACCTGCGGTGCCAGCTTCGGCACGACGGCGAGAGAAGAGGGCGGAAGCTGCACGGTCACGTCGAGCGGGAGCGTGGGATCGAGCTTTTTATTTTGGATCGTCGCATCGAGGTCGAGCGGGACATGCCCTTTGATCGTGAGCGGCTGGATTAGCGGCTGCTTTAGCGTGCTCGCGAGCGTCAGCTCTTTGTTGGAATAGTGCAGATCGAGATCCAGCGCGGCCGGCTCCAGTGCGGCGACGGCTTTCGCTTTCAGGCCGGTGGCGTTGACTTTGAGGTGCGCGAGCGGCGCGAGGAGGGTGCCGGCGGCGATGAGATTCGCGGTGAAGTTGCCGCTCACCGGCGAAGTTTGGCCGAAACTGGTGAGGAGCTTTTCGAGGTCGAGTTTCGTCGCGTTGAGATTGGCGGCGATGCGGCCGTCGAGCGGGACGGGCTGGGGTTTGTGGGCGAGGTCGAAGGGCAGGATGACAAAGCCGGTGAGCACCACGGTTTTCCCTTGCGTGAGTTTGATGTCGCGAAGCCGCAGCTTGGCTTCCTTCAGTTCCAGTGCGCCGGTGAAGTCGGTGGGCCCGGTGGCGAAATGCAATTCCGTGGTCTGCGCGAAGCCCGGCCCATACAGACCAGCGAGCTTGATTTCGTTCAGCTCGATTTTGTCGAAGCGCCCCTTTTCCAGCGCGATGGAAAGCGTGCCGGACTGCTCCAGCGGCATGCCGTTCTTCGTGTCCTCGCCCTTGCCGCTCCACTCAGCATGCAGCGATCCGCCGACAGCTTGCGGCACATTGAAGACGGCGAGCAGCGGTTGGAGTGCGGCGAGGTTGCGGATGTCCACGACGGTCGCGGCCTCGTAGGGGAAAGGCGCGCGCACGCCCGCCGTGCCGGTCGCGGTGATCTGATCAGTGCCATTCAGCTTGAGCGCGAACTGTTCGACTGTAGCCACGTCGTCCGCGACGACAATCTTGACCGCGAGGCTCGGGGCCTTGAACTCGCCGAGTTGGAAATCGCCGCCGGTCAGCGTCACGCCGCCCGCGAGCGCGGCGTTCACGAGCTTGAGCGCGCCGCTGCCGTCGAGATGGCCGGAGAGCGTCTGACCGTTGGCAGCGATACCGAAATCCGCGAGCTTCGGCACCTTGATGGCAAACTGCGCATCGACCGGGGCATTCGGCGCGTCCTTGAAATCGCGTGGAACTTCGTAGGTGCCCTGCGCGGTCACGGAGTTTTCGGCGCGGCGGACTTCGAGCGCGTGGAGCGTGACGAGCGCGTTGTGATTGGCGGCTTGGAATTTCACGGCATCGACGGCGAAGGTGTCCACGCGCAGGTCGGTGAGGTCGGCGGAGACTTCGCTGTCCAACTCGTCGAAAAGCGCGAGGCCGGGTGTGTCGATGCGCTTGGATGCCTTGAGCTGCACCTTGCCCGTGCCGACGGACTGTTTGCCCATCGCCAGTTTTGTGGCGCTGAGCGTGAGGTCGGCGCTGACTTTGCCGCCGCGCAGCGCGACTGGCCCACCACCCGTGATCGCCCCGCTGAGCGGCTCTGGCAGCATCGTCGTGAGCCCGGGAAGATCGGGTGCGTCGAGCTTGAGGGTGGCGTCCACGTCGCTCTTGGGAAAGTCGTTCACAGATTCCGGCAGCGCGACCTGCGCGGTCAGGGCGACGGTGTTTTTCCCGGCGTTCACGTTCACCCCGGTGACCTCAGCGCGACCATTCTGAAAAGTCGCGGTGAGTTCCGCGTCGTCGATCATCGTCTTGTTGAAAGCGGTGCCCTCGACCCGGATGCCGATGTCTCCATGCCACGTCCGCGGCCTCTCCGGCTCGCCAGTGAAGTGCAGCCCAAGCCTGGCCAGCGTGCCCAATTCGAAGGGCAGCTTCGGCGCTTGGAAGTAAGCGAGCGCCTGATCGATCGAGATGCCCGCAGCTTCGATGGTCAGTTGGGTGTCGTAGCTCTGGGCGAGATTTTCGCCTTTCTTGTTCAATTGGCTGCCCGCGAGCGCCAGCACGGCGGTGCCGCCAAAGGCGCGGGCCTTGAGCTGCATGCTGCCTTTGTTTTGCGCGCGCTGCGAGGCGTCGAAGTTCACCTCCTCGAGACTCAGCTCTGGCGCGAGTTGGAGGTGGCGAATGAAAAAGTTTCGCCCCTCGTAGCTCGTCTCGGCCGCGAGGTTTTCCCACAGCGGCACGCCGGGAATCTGCAGTCGCGCCACGCGCAGATGCCCGGTCTTTTGCGGATCGAGGAGCAGATCAAAACCGCGAATGTCCGTGACGTTTTTCTCCGCGCGCACGGTGAGGTTGAAATTCTCGATTTTCACCCGGTCGGAGTAGAGAGCAGGCTGGCCGAGAATGGTATTGAGCAATTGCGCGATGCTCTGCTTCTCCTTTTTTTCGCCGGTGCTCTTGCTCGGCAGGGCCTCGATCTGGAGGTCGGCATTAGTAATTTCGTAACTGCTCAGCAGCTCGCCGAGGCCGAGTTTGAAAAAGCGCGGGAAGCTGTAGTCGAGCCGCACGCGGGCGATGTCGATCTTCCGCAGTGGATTGGGAAAATCGCCCACGGGTTCGGCGTGGATGCGCTCGATGGTCAGGTTGGTGAAGATGCTCCCCGAGGTGTGCAGATCGACCTTCATGTGCATGCGCGCGGCCACGATGCGCAAGGCGACTCGGACGCCGTGATGAAAGAGCGGCCGGTGAAAAACGGCGGCGATGAGCATGATCACCCCCAGCCAGCGGAGCACGCGGCGAAACCAGCCCCGCTTTTTGGGCTTGATTTTCAGGAGGTGCGGTGTGGGCTCCGGCATTGGCGCGACAGGCTAGCGTGCTGGGTATCGCACGCAAGACGCGGCAAGGTTGCCTGCGCGGAAACTTCTCTCTTAAAGTCCCCTCAATGACCGCACCCGAACGCTTTGCCCGGCGCGCCGGCTCCACGCTGACGCGCCACGCGTGGCGCGTTGGGGCAATCGCGTGGCGGGCAGGGCAGAAATTTGACGAAACCGACGGCGAGCAGCGCGCCGCCTCCTTCGCCTACTACGCGTTCTTCTCGATGTTCCCACTGATCCTGCTCCTCATTACCATCGGCACCGCCTTCCTCGGCCCGCAGGCGGACGCATCGACAAAAATTGTTGCTTACGTCAGCACGCAAATTCCCCTCGAAGAAGCAGACATGAAGACCGTCATCAGCACGATAAACGGGGTGGTGCAGTCGCGGAAAAGCGCGGGCCTGATCGCCTTCGGCGTGCTCGCGTGGACTTCCCTGCGTTTTTTCCAGGCGCTCGTGCGCGGCGTGAATCGCGCGTGGGGGACCAAGGAATATTCGTGGTGGCGGCTGCCGATCAAGAACCTCGGCATGCTCGCGATCCTCGCCAGCGTCCTCTTCCTCGGCATCCTCGCCCCCGTGGTGCTGAAGCAGATCGAGGATTTTTACTGGGTCCACTCGCGGCAGGTCGGGCTGGATTTCACCTTCCTCTGGTATGTCTTCGAATTTGCCAAGCTGCTCCTCCCCCTCATCATCCTTTTCCTCGGGATGAGCTTGTTTTTCAAATACGCGCCGCGCCGCCGGACGCTCTTCGCCGAGGTCTGGAGCGCCGCGCTGTTTGTCACCGCCGCGCTTGAAATCCTCCAGCGCCTTTTCGTCCTCTACACCAAAAACATCGGGAATTTCAATGCCCTGTACGGGACCTTCGGCAGTGTCATCGCGCTGCTCCTTTGGATTTATCTCTCCGGCTCGATCATCATCCTCGGCGGCTGCATTTCCGCGGCCCGCTATGAGATCGACATGAGCCTCGCCGACCAGTCGGAATCGGGGACGGCAAAGTGACGCAGCGGACGCCCGGAAAAAATACCCGCGTGCAACTGCCGGGCTCATGCGTAGGAAGATGCGCCCCTTGAAAGCCGACCCGAAATCCCCGCCGCGCGAGAGCCTGCGCGAACTTGCCCATCTCTTCGCCTACGTCCGCCCGTACCGGCGGCGTTTCCAGATCGCGATGGTCGCGTCGTTCATCAGCATGAGCTTTGGCGCGATGTTCCCATTTTTCGTCAAGCACCTGCTCGACGCCTCGATTCCATCGTTGAAGCCGGTCGCCGCCGAGACCTGGCAGCCTGGCCTGGATACCGTCGCGCTGCTCCTCCTCGGGTCGCTGGTCGTGCAAGCGGCGCTCACCTTTTTTTCGTCGCTTTCGTTCAACACGGTCGGCGAGCGCGCGGTCGTCGATCTTCGGCAGGCGCTCTATGCGCGGCTCATCGCGCAGCCGATGACTTTCTTCGGAGAGCACCGCGTCGGCGAACTGTCGAGCCGCCTTTCCAGCGATCTTGCGCAGATCCAGGACACGCTCACCTTCACCGTCGCGCAGGCGATCCGCCAGTCGATGCTCGTCGGCGTCGGGCTGGTGGCCATCGCCGCGACCTCGCTCCGGCTCTCGGGCGTGATGCTCGCCACAGTGCCTGTGCTCATGCTCGCGGCGGTTATCTTCGGGCGGAAAGTGCGCCACTTTTCCCGCACCGCGCAGGACCGCCTCGCGGAGACCGCAACGGTGGTCGAGGAGACGCTGAGCGGCATTGCCAACGTGAAAGCCTTTGGCAACGAAGGCTACGAGCAGCGCCGCTACGCCGCCGGCCTCGCGGGCTATCTCGACGTCATTCTCCGCACGGCCAAATACCGGGCCGGGCTGGTGGCCTTCATCATCGCGGGCATTTTTGGATCCATTGTCCTCGTCCTGTGGTACGGCGGGAAACTCATGCAAAGCGGGGCGATGAGTCACGGGGACCTCACGATGTTCATGCTCTTCACCATGTTCATCGGCGGCGGGGTCTCCTCCATCCCGGAGATCATCAGTTCCGTGCAAAAAACCCTCGGTGCCACGCAGCGGGTGCGCGAACTCTTGCGCGAGCCGGGGGAAAGCCCCACCGGCCTCGCTGCGCCCGCGGGACGTTTCCAAGGCCGCGTGCGCTTTGACGCTGTCCACTTCCATTACCCCAGTCGGCCGGACTTGCCGGTCTTGCGCGGTGTTTCGCTGGAGGTGCGGGCGGGGGAAAAAATCGCGCTGGTGGGACCCAGCGGCGCAGGCAAAAGCACCCTGACCGCGCTGTTGCTGCGCTTTTACGAGCCGGAGAGCGGTGCGCTTTTTCTCGATGGTGAAAATGCGCGCGACCTGCCGCTCGCGGCCGTCCGCGGAAACATGGCGATCGTCCCGCAGGAGGTGCTGCTCTTCGGGGGGAGCATTCGGGAAAACATCGCTTATGGACGACCCGGCGCCAGTGAGGAGGAGATCGCCGCCGCGGCTGAGCGGGCGCATTGCACCGAGTTCATCACGCGCTTTCCCGAAGGCTACGCGACGCTCGTCGGCGAACGCGGGGTGAAGCTCAGCGGCGGGCAGCGCCAGCGGCTGGCCATCGCGAGGGCGCTGCTCCGCGATCCGGCAATCCTCATTCTCGACGAAGCGACCAGTTCGCTCGACAGCGAAAGCGAAGCGCTCATCCAGGCGGCGCTCGCCACGCTCCTCGCCGGGCGCACCGCGTTCATCATCGCGCACCGGCTGGCCACGGTCCGGCAGTGCGACCGCATCTGCGTGCTGGAAAATGGCATCATCACCGAGACGGGCACGCACGCCGAACTTATGGCCGCGCCGAGCGGGACGTATCGCCGACTGGCTGAACTGCAGTTCGGCAGCGCCACGTAATCATCCTGTCATCTGAACGGCGTGAAGAATCGCCGGCCCCGGCCGTCACGCTATGGCGGAAAGGGGAGCCGCCGCGTCGGCCTCGGCAGTGCGCGGGTTGAGCGCATCAATCGAAGGGTCGGTTTCGACTGGAGGGCTGGCGACGGCATCAAGCGCCGTGTCGGTCTCGATGGTGTGCCGGATGAGTGCATCGAGGGTGGCGAAGATGAGGGTGTTGGCATCGCTCGGGGTTTGCCTGACGGCGCGCTCGATGGTGAGGCTGTCGTGGAGGGCGTCGAGCCCGGCGCGGATTTCGGCGGTGAATTTCTCCACGTAGGCGCTGGCGAGGGTGTCGGCGTGTTTCGCAGGGACCAGCGGGAGGCGGGCAGCGAGGGTTTCATCGAGGTGTTGAGCGAGGGCCTCACGGCTGGCGTCGGTCAAGCGCCAGGCTTTTTCCTCGGGCGCAATTTCGGCGGTGAGTTGCTCGCCGAAGAGCCGGCGACGGACGGTTTTCGCGCTGCGGAAAAGCAGCCAGTCGGCGAAAGTTTTGTGCACGGGCAGCGTCTCGGGCTCCACGGCAAAAGCATAGGGCGCGGCGTCGGGCGAAGCGTCGAGCGCGGTCTGGGCAGCGACGGCCACGGGTGAGAGCGCGAAGCCCACGGTGTGCAAATCATGCATTGCTGCGGCGGCGGGTTCCGCCCCGCCGAGCGGGCCGCCGAGGAGTGTGCCGAGACGGGCGCGGGTTTCGTCCGCGAGAGCCGCGGCGGCGCGGGTGAGCGCCGGGCGGAGGCGTGCAGTTTCGAGCGTTTTCAGGCTTTCGGAGGTGCCCATCCAAGTGTCAATGGCTGCGCGCATTTCCTTCTTCACCCCGGCGATTTTGCCGCGTGCCGCACCGTCGGCCCGCCGGGCGTTTTCTTCTTTCACCGGCTTGAAAGTGGCGGACCAATCCGTGGCCCGCAGGCGGTCGATGGCGGTGAGACGCTCATCGACGTCGGCGATTTCCTTTTCGAGGGCGGCCTGCTTTTCGCGGAGATGGAGGATCTCCGCACCCTCGGCCACGGCGCGGGCTTCAGCGCAGAGCGTGTGGCCCTGGCGGATGCTGTCGCGGACGAACTCCTGCATATATTCGCCGCTGTCGAGGTAGTCGGTGAGATCGGCGAGGAAGGCGTCGAACGGCGCGCGGTGCGAGCCGCTTTCGGCGGGCGCGCTGCCGTTTTGCAGGATGGTTGCGGCGGCGTTCATCAGATCGATGGCGTGGATGCGGACGCGCTGCTGCTCCCACGCGGCGCGCATCGGGCCAGCCATGCTCAGCGTGGTGAAGGCCTCAATGATGCGGGCGGGATCGCTGCTCTCGGCGCTCTGCGTAAGCGTGCCATCGGGCTGCAGATCGCGCTTCGAAGAATCGACATTGATGACGAGGAAGATGCGCGAGAAGAGACCGAGGAGCTGGTTGAATTCGGTGAAGACTTGTTCCAGGAAAAGGTTGTCGGTTTTGACCACGAAAACGGCGCACGCGGCGCTGTCGCGAAATTCCCGGGTGAGCACGTCGTAACCAAAATTCATGCGGGAATAGAGGCCCGGAGTATCGACGAGGACCGTGCTGGATTCGGACAGCGCGGGAATGGGAAGTTTCACGTCGATACGGCGGATGGCCTCGGTGAAATGCGTGCGCGGGTCGAAGGAGGCACCTCCTTTTTCCGTCTCGCGAATTTGCTGGGCGAGAGCCGCGTGGCTGTCGGCGAGGACGTCATTGAGCACGCGCTCGTCGGCAAAAACGGTTTCGCGGCCGTTGTAGCGCGTCACGGAAAAGCGGGCGTCATCGGCGTGACGGACGAAGACGAGGCAGGGGTAGCCGGGGAGCGAGGTGACCTCGCTGACGTAGCTGCCGCTGATCGCATTCATCAGCGTACTCTTGCCGCTTTTGAGCGGGCCGAAGATGAGGAGATAGGCTTGTTGCGCGGCGAGCTTTTCGGTCAGTGAGCGGAGACGGGCGCGGGTTTCATTGAGCGCGGCGAGCGGGGCGGCGAGGAGCGCCTTCTCGCTGCTCGCCGCCAGCGCCTCGGTGGTGTCGTGCAGGGCGGGCGGGAAGGGGAAGAGGGCGCGGAGCGTGGTTTCGCAAAAATGGGTGATTTCGGTTTTCATGTGGCTGGTGGGAGCGTTCGGTTGCGGACGCGCGGGGTCAATGGCGGAGGTGTGAAAATTTCATCGTGAAGGAACGTGCTTCTGCGCGTCCCCAACTTTCCGGGAAGTGCGAAAAGGAAACTGCGGAGGTCAAGTTTCCGCGGGGGCACGGCCCTCCGCGTCGAGGCCCTCGCGGAGTTGCGCTGGCGTGACTTCGCCTTCCCAGCGGCTGATGACGACGGTGGCGACGCCATTGCCGATGAGGTTGGTGATCGCGCGGCATTCGCTCATGAAACGGTCGATGCCGACGAGCAGAGCCATCGATTCCACCGGGACCCCGGGGACCACGGCGAGCGTCGCGGCGAGGGTGACAAAGCCCGCGCCGGTGACGCCGCTCGCGCCTTTCGACGAAATCATGGCAACGAGCAGCAGGGTGATCTGGTGGCGGAGATCGAGATGCGTATTGGTGGCCTGCGCGAGAAAGACGGCGGCCATCGACATGTAGATATTGGTGCCGTCGAGATTGAAACTGTAGCCGGTCGGAATGACGAGGCCGACGGTGGATTCCGCGCAGCCGAGGCGGCGCATTTTCAAAATCATCCCAGGCAGCGCGGTCTCGCTGGAACTGGTGCCGAGGACGAGGAAGAGTTCGTCTTTGATGTAGGCGAGAAAACGCAGGATCGAGAAGCCGGCGAAGCGGGCGATGACACCGAGGATGACGAGGACGAAGACGAGGGCGGTGAGGTAAAAGCCGGCCATCAGCGCGGCGAGATTGGAGAGAGAGCCGAAGCCGAATTTTCCGACGGTAAAGGCCATCGCGCCGAACGCGCCGAGAGGGGCGAGCTGGACAATGATGCGCAGGACCTTGAAGAAAATCTCCGCACCGAAATGGATCGCGCGGAGCACCGGCTCGCCGCGGGCGCCCATGAAGGCGATGGCGAAGCCGACGAGGGTGGAGACGAGCAGGACCTGGAGCAGATCGCCGGTGGCGAAAGCGTCGAAGAACGTGGTCGGGATGATCTTCAACACGAACTCCGCGAGGCTCAGCGAGTGCGCCGCGGTGGTGAAGGAGCGGGCGTTTTCGACATCTGCGGCGCTTGCGGTTTGCTGAAAGCCTGCGCCCGGCTGGAGGACATTGACCACGATGAGGCCGATGATTAGCGCGAGCGTGGAGACGACCTCGAAATAGAGGAGCGTCTTCAGCCCGACGCGTCCGAGCTTTTTAAGATCGCTCATCGACGCGATGCCGTGGACCACGGTGCAGAAAATGATCGGTGCGATCATCATCTTGATGAGTTTGATGAAGCCGTCGCCGAGCGGCTTGAGCGCGGTGCCGGTGGCGGGATAAAAATGCCCGACGGCGACGCCCAATGCCACGGCGATGAGAACCTGCACGTAGAGCAGGCGATACCAAGGCTGGCGGGCGAATGGGGGATTCATGGGCGCGGCAGCACTTGCCAGAGAACGGGCTGCGGCGGCAAGCCCCGCGCTATGGCGGGGGAGACCAACCAGCGGGGCGCAGCCACTGGGCTCCGGTGAGCGTGCGCTTCCAGCGGTGCAAGGTGTAGGTTTCGCTCTTCCAGTCGAAGGTGATCGCTGGCGCACCGTCGCGGTCGAAGACGGCTACCTGAGCGGTCGGGTCGAGCGAGACCCGGCTCCGCGCCCAGTAATCATCCTGATGATCGAAATAGAACTCGCCCCACGAACCGCCTGGTTTGTGATAGACGAAGCGCGTCGTGAACAGTTCGGGACTCCAATTGAACCACTGGACGATGCGCATCTCGGTGCCGTCAGGCGCGACGGCGCTAGCGACAGTGCGTGGCGTGACAACATTGTAGAAAGAGTAACCGCCCATCAGGACGATCACGATCGAGACGATCCCCAAAACGTAGGATACCCGAATTCGCATGGCGGAAGCGCGCGGTCAGGAGCCCGGCTCCTCGCTAAAATGGCGGACGTTTATGCCTTCGCTACTTTCGCGAAACGCTCGCCCACGAAGTCCCAATTCACCACGTTCTGGAACGCCTTGATGTAGTCCGCGCGGCGGTTCTGGTATTTGAGGTAGTAGGCGTGCTCCCAGACATCGATGCCGAGTAGGGGGACGCCGCCGGTGGAGTAGGGGCTGTCCTGATTCGGGGCGGATTCGATGGCGAGTTTTTTGTCTTTCCAGACGAGCCAAGTCCAGCCGCTGCCGAAGACTTTGGTGGCGGCCGCGGCGAACTGGTCCTGAAACTTCGCGAAGCTGCCGAAAGTCGTGTCCATGGCTTTGGCGAGTTCGCCCGTGGGTTTGCCGTTTTCGTTTTTCTTCAGCGTCTGCCAGAAGAGGGAGTGGTTGGCATGGCCGCCGCCTTGGTTGCGGATGTCTTTGCGCACGGCTTCCGGCACGGTGTCGAGTTTGGCGAGAATTTCCTCGATGGGTTTGCTTTCAAATCCGGGGGCGCCAACGATGGCCTGGTTGAGTTTGCTGACGTAGGCGGCGTGATGTTTGTCGTGGTGGATCTTCATCGTCTCGGCGTCGATGAAGGGTTCGAGAGCGTCGTAGTCGTAGCCGAGCGGTGGTAGCTTGAAGACGGCGGGCGGTTCGGCGGGGGCCTGCGCTTGAAGGAGGTGGGAGCCGAGGGTGAGTGCACCGGTGGTAAGGGCGAGATTCTTGAGGGCGAGGCGTCGGGTTTGCATGGGTCGGGTTTGGTTATGGGAGATTCGTCACGGAGTCAGGAGCAGGATGTCTTTGAATTCCACGAGCATCGGCGGCCCGGTGTGGATTTGCAGCGCGAGCAGGCCGTCGAGGGCGCGGGCTTTCGGGTCGTTGTCGGTCACGTCGATGATTTTGGTGCCGTTGAGGAAATGTTCAAGATGGTTGCCTTTGGCGGTGATGAGGTAGTTATTCCAGTCCCTCGGCTGGTAGTAGCCGAGGGCGAGCAGTTCCTTTTTGTCCGCAATCTGGCCGATGACGCGCGGCTTCCCGCTCGCGTCGATCTCGACCTTCTCGCCGACCAACGCGAGGAATTTGCGCCCGCGCTCCTCGTAGAGAAACCCGCTTTTCCCCGGCGCATTGTCGATCTCCGCCTGATAGCCGGCGATGATCCATTTCCCAAGATGACGCGCCCGATACTGCACGCCGGAGTTGCCGTTGCGGATGCGGACTTTGAGCTTGAGTTGGAAATCTTTCAGCGCGCCGCCGCGCCAGATGAGGAAAGTGTTGCCCACGGTCATCGTGCCCAGCGCGGTCTCGCCGCGGATCGCGCCGTCGCGCACGGACCAGAAGCGCGGATCGCCGTCCCAGCCGGTGAGATCGCGCCCGTTGAAGATGGGTTTGAAGTCACCCTCCGCAGCCGGGAGCACCCGCGCGAGCAGCAAGGCGGCGAGCGCGGCGCAGAGGTGGCGGAGTGGCGGGCGAGGCATGGGCGTGTTCTTGGCAGAGGCCGGAGATAGTTAGGCATAAACCACGGATGCCGCAGATGGACAGACTGGTTTTCAGGAAATAATCCGCATCCCTAGAATTGCGGAGGTGTGTGGCAGGAAATATGGGTGGAAATCCTTCATGAATAATTTTTTCTCCAAACACGATAATCCGGTAGCGGAGTGCGGAACCCAAGATTAGCATCCGCAGCATTTCCTCCCCGAAAAGTTCGCTTTTCCAGCTTCAAACTCGCCTTGCATAAAACATCTCCATACTTATTGGACTCCTCAAAAGCGGGTTCTAAGCGCCGGTCGATGACCCCGGTTTTCTCATCCAAGTGGCGGGCCGGGCGTTCCAGAATCCTGGCCGTCGCGATCACTCCTCTCCTGCTCTCTGCGGCAGCTGCCGAAGAGGATGTTTTTTGGAATGGGGCTCCGCAAACGCTCGCGTCGGGAGTTTTGGATGACGAAGTGCATCTCGGGGCGAGTACCGTCGTCACCCTGCAAGGTCCCGGCCCCACGACTTCGGAAAACCTCCTCTTCAACGAAAGCGCCACGCCGGTGACGACGCTGACGATTAATAGCGTGGATGCGACGCTGCGCGCCCTCGCGTTCAATGCGAACGTGCTGGGGAACGCCAACGGCCGGCAACTGGTCATCCAAGGCACCGCGGATTTCCGGCCTGGGCTCCTGTCGGACGGGGGTTTCGCCAACGTCGAGTTGGTCAAAAATGGCGGTCCGGGTGAACTGATCCTGGACGGCAGCGGCGATAACCAACTTATCGGGGCGCTGCTCCGCGTGGTCAGCGGCACGCTTTCTATCGAAGGCGGCGGCGGAGGCCTGAGTCCGGTTTCGACACTCCTGGCTCCCATCCAAATCGACGGGATCGCGGCAAAACTGCGCGTCGGCACGCCGGGCGGGCCGTCCACGACCTTTGGGAATTCGCTGCTCGTCAATGAATCGGGCATCCTCGAACACAGCGCCGTGAGTAACGACATCCTCGGCGGGAGTGTGCAAGTTGTCAGCGGCAAGACCCTGAACGCGAATATCACGGCGGGCTCGCTTTCGGTGACCGGCAATTTGTTTGGCGGCGGGTTGATCAAGAACGGCGACGGCCAGTTGCGTTTTGCCAATGCCAGCACCCTCAATGCGCTCACCGTGAATGCGGGCCGGCTGGAATTCAGCGGATTGGTCGCGCTGGGTTTCACTCCTGTCATCGCTCCCGGGGCCACCCTCGCCCTGACCTCCGGCGCGGGGACAAATACCGTCCCTGCGTCTTTTGCGGTGCTGACCGGCAACCTCGAAATCGTCCCCGGCGGTCTCGGCACAGCCACGAACAACGTGAGTCTCGCCGGTGGCACGCTGATCCTCGCCAATGGCGGACTTCCGCCCGATCCCACGCCGCTGGCCTTCGTGAACCCGGTCACCGCTTCCGGCAGTTCCTCGGTCAACGTCGCCGTGACAGCGGCGCAACTCGCCCAGCTCACGCTTCAGCCGGGGGTGAACTTCACGAAAAGCGCAGGCCAACTAACCGCGACGAACCTCATCTTGAACGGCGCGGGGACGTACACCGTGAACGTCGCCGATGCTGATTTCAAAATCCCTGCGATCACCGGCGGTGGGGTGGCGAACCTCATCAAGACCGGCTCTGGGACGCTCGAAATTTCCGGCAACAGCGCGTCCACCGGCACGACAACGGTGAGCGCCGGGACTGTGCGGGTGGGCAATGGTGGTACGACCGGCTCGCTTCCCTCCGGCGCGATCACCAACAACGGCCTGCTTGTTTTCAACCGCAGCAACGCCGTGGTCGTGGCGAATGCGATCGGCGGCTCCGGCGCTGTGACCCAGAGCGGACCCGGTACGCTGACGCTCGCCGGCCCGCAGGATTATCCGCTGCTGACCACCTCCGCCGGGACGACCAACGTCCAAACCGCGATCGGCACTGGCAGTTCGACGGTGAACGCGAATGCGACCACGAACTTCGATTCCAGCCAGACCCTGGCCGAACTGAACATTGGCACAGGTGCCGTGGTCGCGGTGAACCAGACCCCGGCCTTCGCCGCCGACGCTGCGGTGGTGCCGGAGCCCGGAGCCTTGTTCTTACTGTTCAGCGGAGCCGGACTGCTGCTCGGCCGCCGCCGCTGGGGGTGAGCGCGGACGCTGGACCAGTTGCGAGGGAGATTTTTTTTCGCTTCCTAGGGGGGAGCGATTTGAGCAAAAAGAATCAGCCGCCCGCGGGGAGAAGCGGGGCGGCTGAAGCGTTGAACAAAAGAGATTAAGCGGCCTCGATGGTGAGGACTTGGCGGCCTTTGTAGTAGCCGCATGAGGGGCAGGCGATGTGCGAGGGGACGGCACTGCCGCACTGGCCGCACTTATTGAGGGCGGCGGCGTGCCAGCGGTTGGCGGCTTTGCGGGTGCGCAGGCGCATCTTGGAGGTTTTACGTTTTGGAACTCCCATATCAGTTGGTCTATTTAATTTTTAGCTGGTCCAGCGCGCCCCACGCTTCTCGGGTGTCGGTGAGAGGCTCGGATGCGGTTTCGGTTTTAGCTCGAAGGGCCGCGCCCTGACAGACTCTCCCGCCATCCCAATCGCAATGTGGATGGGGCGGAAGGGCGAGCAAGATGTCTTCCCTCACGAGGGCTGTCAAGTCCACCAATTCGGCCCCGGTAAGTTCGACCTGGCAGGCAAAATTCGCGACCTCCAGCGGGTAGCGGAAACGGTCGAGACAGGCGACGCATTGGAGTTCCAGATCGACGCCGAGGGTGCCGGTGGCGAAGAGGCCACCGTCGCTCAGGCCCACTTCGAGGTCGTAGCGGACCTCGCTCACCGGCTGGATACCTTCCTCGTGCAGATCGAGCATCTGGCTGCTGGCAGTCCCTTCCAGGTGCAGGCCCGTGTCGGGAATCTGATTTAGATGGGCTTTCATAGGACGGTCTTTCTAAGCGGAGGTGGCCGCGTGTTTTTCCCGCAGGGCCAGCGCGACGGAAGCTGGCACGAAGGCGTCCACATTGCCACCGAGCCGGCTGATTTCTTTGACGATGCGGGAGCTGAGGTAGGTGTATTTTTCGGCGGGTGTGAGGAAGATCGTCTCGATGTGCTCATCGAGTTTCCGGTTCATCAGCGCCATTTGAAACTCGAATTCAAAGTCCGAGACGGCACGCAAGCCGCGGATAACGGCCGTGGCGCCTTGGGTGCGGGCAAACTCGACGAGCAGCCCGTCGAAGCGGGAGACGCGGACATTTTCCCAGCCGGCGACCGAACCTGTGATCATGGCCGTGCGTTCATCGGGGGTGAAGAGGCTGCGTTTCTGATCATTGACCGCGACGGCGACGATGACCTCGTCGAAAAGCCTGGCGGCCCGCCCGATGACGTCGAGGTGGCCATTGGTCACAGGGTCGAAGCTGCCGGGATAAATCGCGCGTTTCACATCGCCCAAGCTGGCGGAGCGCGCGGCATTTATGAAGATGAAATTTTGTCGTCCTCAGCGGGCGGCCAGGGTTCCTTCGATCAGACTGAGGAGTTCCATGACTTTGTAGGGTTTGGTGAGGTAGCCGCTGGCCCCTTGCTGGATCAATTGCTGGATGCGTTCGCCCATGGCGTCGGCGCTGACCATGACGATGGGGATATGGCTCGTCACCGGATCGGCCTTGAGACGGCGGAGCACTTCGTCGCCGCTGATGTCGGGGAGATTGAGGTCGAGCAGGATCAGGTCGGGCAGATGCTCGCGGGCGATGGCGAGACCGGGAGTGCCGAGCATGGAGGTGAGCAGACGGTAGTGGGGGCGCGGCTGGAGGATGCGCTCGACGAGGCGCAGGTTCAGATCCTGGTCCTCGATGTAGAGCAGCGTGTGGGTGGTGGCTGCGGTCACGGCTGGCTGGGGCGCCGCGGCGGTCGCCAAAGCTTCTGTTTCGACCAACTCCGCGGGGAGGAGCATGGACACGCCGGCTTCGAGCCGCGCGAGGTCCAGGACTTCGTTGATCAGCTTGAGGAGATGTTTTCCCGCGCGGGAGATGTGGTCGATGCTTTCCGCCTGGGTGGGCGAGAGGGTGTCGAGTTCCAGAAGCTGGCTGAATCCGAGGATCGCGTTCAGCGGGGTCCGCAGTTCATGGCTCATGCGGGAGAGGAATTCGCTTTTCGCGCGGTTCGCCGTTTCGGCCTGCTCGCGGGCGACATGGATGGTCTCCTCGGCACGCTGCCGCTGGATCGCCTCGGTCAGAACATTGGCGATCGCCTGGAGAAAATGGACGTCGTCCTGCTGGAAGAGCCGCTGCACCGTGGTGAAAGCGCAGAGCACGCCGAGCGGGGACGCGCCGGCCTCGATGACTACGCTCACGCCGCTGACGACATCGCTTTTGGCGACGACTTCGGAAACTTGGAAGCGCGTCTCGGCGGCCATGACCTCGACGACCACGGGCTGGCGTGTGAGCAGCGTATAACCCGACTGCGAGAGGTTGCCGGTCGGCACGCGGTTGCCGGTCTGGGGATCAGGCCAGCCGACCTGCGCCGTCACGACGAGTTCCTGGCCGTCCGGCGCGAGCTGCAGCACCGTGCAGTAGTCCACGCGCAGGATGGTCCGCACCAGCGTGGTCGCCTCGTCGAGCAGCGCCGGCAGAGAGGCTCCGCGCAGAGCCTGCTGGCCGAGATGCGCCACTGCCTCCTGCTGGAGCGCACGATCCTGGATGACCACGTAAGCCCGAGCCAGTTCGGCGGTGCGCTCCTCGACCCGCTGCTCGAGGCTCTCGTGCGCCTGGGTTAGCGCTTCCTGCGCCTGCCGCTGCACGCTGACATCCGCGAAAAACCCGACCATGCGCCCGATCTGGCCTTCGCGATCTAGAAAAAAGTACCCCTTCGCCTCGATGCAACGATAGCTCTCGTCCTTGTGCCGCACGCGGAATTCGAGATGAAAAGGATCCCGCGTCACCGTCACCCGCTGCACTTCCCGGTCGAAGGTTTCGACGTCGAACGGATGGATCAGGTTACGCAACGCCTCCAGCCCGCCGCTCATCTGCGCGGCGGTGTAACCCAGCAACCGTTCGAGGTCGCCGGCGTAGGTGATCTCGTTGGTCCGCGAATTCCAGTCAAAGAGCACCTGGCCGCTCGCCCGGATCGCTGCGTCATAGCGGTTCGCCCACTCGATGCGCGTCACTTCCGCGCGCTTTCGGTCGCTTAGATCGCGGATGATCGTCGAGAGGAATTCGATCCCGCCTTTCGTGTCCAGATGCGCGATGATGACTTGGGAGACTGGCATCTCCTGCCCTTCCAGCGTGAGCACGGCGGTCTCGCCGCTCCAGAAGCCTTCCCGCATGGCGGTGGGAATCGCCTCCTTCACAATCTCCATGGCCCACGCCGGATGGACCGTGGAGATGTGCCCTTTGACCGTTTCGCGGGGATCGAAGCCGAGCATCTTCCGTCCGGCCGCGTTGATGTAGAGCAGTTCGCCCTCGGCCGTCATCATGCCCACAAGATCGGTCGTCGCCTCCAGGATTCGCACCAACCGCGCGCTCTCGCCGCCGAGCAGTTCCGCCGCCTTCCGCCCGTGGTCGCGCGCCGGCGTCCGCCCAGGACTTTCGACCGGGCTCTCGGAATCAGGTGGGTTCGGAGGCGTCATTTATTCGGGAAGCGGCTGGCCGCGCGTTTCGGGGGCGAACCAGATCGTCACCATACCCACGAAATAAACGAGCACGATGGTTGCGCCCGCACGCTCATAACTGCCACCGAGTCTTTCCACAAGCGTGCCCGTTTGCAAAGCGCCAAATCCGGCGAGCACTCGCCCGAGATTGTAGCTCAGACCTTGCGCCGTGGCCCGCACGCGGGTGGGAAAAAGTTCCGGCAGATAAAGCGGGAGCCAGCCGTAGAAAGCGCCCGTGAAGAGGCCGGCAAGCAGCACGAAAATAAAGAACTCCACGTTATAGAAGCGGGTGCAGCGGAAGAGGTAGGTTGTCACCCCGAGCGCCAGCACGCAGAGGATGAAATACGCGGGCCGCCGGCCAAACCGCCCCAGCCACGCGCCGAGCAGGCAGCCGAAGATCGCACCTACCGACGAAACCGTTTGCGTGATCCCTTTCGCCCGCGGATCGGCGCTCCCCGCGCGGTCCTGTCCGACCAGCGCCAGCCATTGCACGGCACCCCAGGTGACGATCAGCACGACCGACGAGAGCAGGATCGCCAGCAGCGTGCGGCGGAGCAGGGGAGCCTGGAATATCTCGCGCAGCGGATGCGTTTGCCGGTGCTCCACGGCCGCCTTCCAGCGCTCCGATTCCGGCACGAAAAGCCGGATGAAAAACGTCAGCACCGCCGGAACCGCACCCACGAGCATGACCCAGCGCCACGAGTCCTTGATCACCGGGAAGGCGATCGCGATGACGGCGATGAGCGCAAAGCCCACATTCGACGCCGCGCCAATCACGCCGGCGAGCATCGGGCGCTTTTTTTCGGGCCAAATCTCCATGACCAGGGCCACGCCCAGCGCCCATTCACCGCCCATTCCGAGCGCGGCCACAAAGCGGAACGCCGGCAGGTGCCACGGCTCCGCGGCGAAATACGAAAGCCCCGTGAAGAGCGAGTAGCAGAGGATGCTCCAGCTCATCGCGCGCACCCGCCCGATCTTGTCTCCGAGCCACCCGAAGACCAGCCCGCCCAGCGCCGCGCCCCAGAGAAAGAGCGCCGTGGCCCAGCCCATCCAGCCGCTCACAAAAGTCTTCAGCTCCGCGCCTTGCAGCCCGCGCGACATCTCCTCCAGCGCCGGCCCGGCGACGATTGGAAAAATGCCCATCTCCATCCCGTCGAACATCCAGCCGAGAAATGCCGCGAGCAGCGTTAGGTAGAGTTTTCCGCGGGAGGGCGCAGACAGCATCGGCGGGTCTTAGCAGACCCCTTCCCGACGTTGCCAGCTTTCACACGATGAGTTTGCGGCTGGGTGGAAGTTGAGCGTTGAAACTTCCGCCTGCCGCGTAAACATCGTGCCCCATGTTGCCCCGCCTCCTCCCGCTCCTGCTCCTCGCCGCCACCGCGCTCGCCGCCGATGACTACGGCACGTCCACCGCCGCGCCAGCGCTCCCGCCGACGCAGCCCGGCCCGGCGTATCTCGAACTCGCGCCGATGCTCGGGCACATTGGACCAAATGAGGCGCGCATTTGGGTCAAAGCCACGGGCGTGGCGAAGCTCGCCGTGCGCCTCAGTGAGCAGGCGGATCTGGCCGAAGGTCGCGAGGTCGCCGGCCCGGAACTCAAGGAGGCGTCAGCCTTCACCGGCGTCGTCGTCCTTTCGGGATTGAAAGCGGACACGCGTTATTTTTACACCGTGCTCCTCGACGGCCAGCCCGCGCTCGCGCGGCCGTGGCCGGCTTTCACCACGGCTCCGGCGGACGGCGCGAAAGGCAAACTGCGCTTCGCCTTCGGCTCCTGCGTCGGCAAGGAACCGTGGCTCGACGCCGCCACCTGGGCCGACCTCGACGCGCGCACCAGCGCCGACCTTTTCCTGCTTCTCGGCGACAACCACTACGCCAACACCACCGACCCCGCGAAGCAGCGCGCCGCCTTCATCGCGCACCGCTCGAATGCCAGCTTCCGCGCGCTCTTCCAGCACACGCCGCTCTACGGCATTTGGGACGATCACGACTTCGGCGTGGACAACAGCGACGGCACGCAGCCCGGCAAGGAAGACGCGCTCCGCACCTTCAACGAGTTCTTCGCCAACCCCGGCGCGGGCGAGCCCGACAACCCCGGCGTCTATTTCAAATTCACCCGCGGCGACGTGGATTTTTTTCTGCTCGATGTCCGCTATCACCGCTCGCCCGACAAGGCGCCGGACGACGGCACGAAGACCCATCTCGGCGCGAAACAGCTCGCTTGGCTGAAGCGCGAACTGCTCGCCAGCAAGGCCACGCTCAAAATCATCGGCAGCGGCGGCGAGTGGCAGAGCCACAGCTCGGAGGACTCGTGGAAACGCTACGCCCGCGAGGAGCAGGAGATTTTCGACTTCCTCGCCGGGCACGAGATCAGGAACGTCCTGCTGCTCAGCGGGGACCGCCATTTCACCGCCGCGTATCACGTCCGCGGGCGCTTCATCGAAGTGACCAGCGGTCCGCTCGGCAGCCCCGGCGCGAAGAGCAAACCCGTGCCCGAGATGTTCGCCTACCACGACGACGGGAAGTTTTTCTGCATCTACGACCTCGACACCGCCGCCACGCCGCCCGCCATCACGATCGAGATTTGGCAGACCGGCGTCGGGCTCGTGGAAAAGCGTGCCTTCACCTGGGAGCAGATCACCGGCGGTGCCAAGATCGAGCCGCGCCTGCCGCCGGCGAAAACCGCGCCAGCGCCTGCACCCAAGCCCGCCAGCGGACCCCAATGAAACGCCTTCTTCTGCTCCTTGGCCTCGCCGTCGTCTGCCCGCTGCGGGCGCAGACGGAGAAGCCGAACATTGTTTTCATCTTCGCCGACGACCTGAGCGCCAATGACCTCTCGTGCTACGGCCGCCAGGACCAAGCCACGCCAAACCTCGACAAGCTCGCAACGCAGAGTCTGCGTTTCACCCAGGCCTACACCGCTCAGCCGATCTGCTCGCCGTCGCGCGCGGCGCTGATGACCGGCAAATGCCCAGCCCGCCTGCACCTCACGAATTTTCTCCCCGGCCGGGCCGATGCACCGACGCAAAAGCTGCTCCAGCCGGTCATCGAGGGACAGCTCCCGCTGGAAGAAGTCACGGTCGCCGAACTGCTCCGCGAAGCCGGCTACACCACCGCCTGCATCGGCAAATGGCATCTTGGCGGAACCGGGTTCGGGCCGAAAGAGCAGGGCTTCGACGTCGCCTTCGCCGGGCAGGCGACGACCGTGCCGACTGCGGAGGAGGGGAGCAAAGGGGAGTTCGGGCTGACCGCCGCGGCTGAGCAATTCATCGAGGCCAACAAGCAGCGCCCCTTCTTTCTCTACCTCCCGCACAACAGCCCGCACATTCCATTTGCCGCCCGCTCCGAGGACGCGGCCAAGCACGCGGACTCTTTCAACCCCGCGTATGCCGATGTCATTGCGCGGCTTGATCAGGCGGTTGGTCGCGTCATGGCGAAGATCGACGCCCTCGGCCTTGCCGAACGGACGATTTTCATTTTCACGAGCGACCACGGCGGCCTCCATGTATTCGAGTCGCCCGGCACCCCCGCGACGCACAACACCCCGTTCCGCGCGGGCAAGGGTTTCGTCTATGAGGGCGGCCTGCGGGTGCCGCTCCTCGTGCGCTGGCCCGGAAAGATCGCGCCGGGCGTGAGCGAAACGCCGGTCGTGCTCACCGACCTCATGCCAACGATGCTCGATTGGGGCGGCGTCGATCCGGCGAAAGCCACGGGCCCGCTCGACGGCATGAGCCTGGTCAAGCTCTTTGCCGGCACCGCACTCGCGCCGCGTCCGCTCTTCTGGCATTTCCCCAATTACACGAATCAAGGCGGACGCCCGTCCGGAGCGGTCCGCGAGGGCGATTGGAAACTCGTGGAAAACTACGAAGACGGGAGCGTGGAGCTTTTCGACCTCCTGAAAGATTCCGGCGAGACGGCGAATCTTGCCGCGCAGGAAAAGCCCCGCGCGGATGAGTTGCAGAAAAAGCTGCGCGACTGGCGCCGGCGCGTGGGCGCGCAGGAGGGCGTGCCGAATCCGGCTTTCGACCCCGCTGCGCACGCCGCGCTCTACCTTTCCCGCGATCCCTCAAAACTGAGCGCCGCGGGCCGGACTGCCGCGCAACTGGAGGCGGAATGGCGGGACTGGCGCGTAGCGATGAATGCCGCGGTGAAAGGCCGCGAGGTCCGTGTGACCCGCGCGACCGGAGATATCCGCCTGCACGCCGCTGAGGCGCAAGTGCATGGCGAGAAACTCCGCTACGAACCGCAGCCGATGAAGCGCACACTCGGCTTCTGGGTGAACCCCGAAGACTGGGCGAGTTGGGATTTTCCCGTCGCCACGGCCGGCAAGTACGAAGTCGAGATGCTGCAAGGGTGCAGCGGCGGCGGTTCCGAAGTCGCGGTCGAAGTCGCCGGGCAAAAGCTCACTTTCACGGTCGAAAACACCGGGCATTTCCAGCACTTCATCCTCCGCACGATCGGCGTCGTCGAACTCTCCGCGGGCCAGCACACCCTGACTGTGAAACCACATTCCAAAAAAGGCGGCGCCGTCCTGGATTTGCGGCAAATCACACTGCGCCCAATGTAGCTTGGGATAACGGTTTTTGCCGATCGGATCCCGCTCAGGATCGCAGCGCTTTCTCACCCACGGTCGGGGGAACTCATCTTGGCGACTGTCCCGCTCTCGCGGGATTTTTTAGACAGTCGCTTAGGGCGTCGAAAGCCGCAGGCGGAAGTAGCGGTTCGGCACGTCAAATGGGCCGGTCAGCGTGCGGATCTGAGCGGCGGCGGGAAAGAATGGCGCATTGTCTGGGACGTTCCAGAGCGACCAGGTTTGCAGATCAGTGGTCGTTTCGACGAGGACGGAGCGGTTGGCCGGATGCTCGAAGGACAGTGAGAACAGCACGCCCGCGGTGCTGGCGAGTGGGAGGTAGGGTGGGTCGTTGAGGAGCGGGCTTTCGCTGAGCAGCCATTCGAGGCCGTTGGTCTGGCCGTCGCCGTCGGGGTTCGCGCCGGGTTGGGCATCGGGGACGACGGTGCTGCCAAAGTGCGTGGTCTGCCATTGCGCAAAACTTTTCCGCGCAGGCAGGGCGCTGTTGATCCAGTTCGTGAGCAGCAACTCGGCGGCGAGGTCGCGTTCGTTCGTCCCGAGCGGCGGCATGCGCTGAACGCCGGTGCCGGTGAGGCGTTTCAGGATCATCGAGTGCGCGGTGTCGTTGGCGAGACACCAGCGGTTGTCGGAGTCGCCGCCGTCATTCACGAGCAGGCCGCCGATGAGGCCGGCGAGGTCGGTGGGCGTGGTGGCGCGGGCGTCCCAATTGCCGGTCGAGGCGCCGCCGGGCTGGTGGCACTGCACGCAGTTCACGGCGAGGTAGGAGCGCACGCGCCATTCGAGCGAGGTGTTGGCATCGTCCGCGGGGGCGAAAGCGGACAGCGTGTTCATGGCAGGCACCGGGGTGGTGAAATAGCCCGCGCTGCTCAGCGCGGTGATTTGGTTCAGCGTCTGCGCGCCGAAAAGCTGCAGGCGGTTCAGCTGTCGCGTATTGAAACTGAGCGCGTGGCCACCGACGGCGGTATGGCAGATGCGACACTCAGTGCGGCTCGGGAAACGCCAGGTCTGCGTGGCAGGCAAGCCGCCGACGGTGAGGTTGAGGTCGAGGTTCGCGCCATCTTCGGCGACGAGGGTGGCGTCGGTCTGCGCGCCGCTCTGGATGTTATTCCAGCGGTAGCTCAGCCCGTAGATGTCGCTCGCCGTCTTGACGAGAAAGCGCGTTTCCAGCCGGCGGCGGGTCGCCGGGTTGCCGCGCTCGAGGTCAATGTCGAAATGTTTCACCCACACCATCCCGGTCGGCAGCGTCCAGTTTCCATCCGCGCTGAAGCCCACGGTGTCGGTCAGATTTTTGATCGCGAACCAGCGCGACTTCACCGCGTAGTCGCTCCAAAAATTCACGTTCGGCGCGTAGCCGACGAGGCCGGCCTGCGGTGTGAGCGTGGTGAGATTGGAGAATGCGCCCGTGGCCGAAAGCGTGGCTGGCGGCGCCGTGCCGGTGGTGCCGCTGCGGGCGAGGCGTTTGACCGTGCCGGCGGTGAGGTCGCAGAGCAGCGCGTCGTCATTGCGCGGATCGTAGCCCCAGCCGGAGATGCCGCTGTCGGTCGCGATGCGCACGCCCGTCCAGGTGCCGCCCGCGTCCTCCGTGAGCGCGACGATAAAGCCGGAGTTGTAGTCGCAGAAAAGATACTTCCCAAAAAGTTCCGGCAGCCGGTCGCCGCGATAGACGACGCCGCCGGTAATGGACGAGCCGGTGATCACGGCGTCATTGCCGCTGTCCTCCTCCGTTGCGCCATTGTTGTGGTCGTAATTGTAGATCGGATCGGCACCGAGAAAACCGGTCGGGGGAGTGAACGGCGCATTGGCCGGCGTGTGATTGTGTTTTCCTTCGCGCCAGCTCCAGGCAGCGTTGAAGCCTTTGGTGACGAGATTCACCTCCTCGTGGTGGTCCTGTCCCACGTCACCCACGAAGAGCCGGCCGGTGAGCGGGTCGAAGCTCATGCGCCACGGATTGCGATAGCAGCAGGAGTAAATTTCGGTGCGGATGGTGGTCTTGGGAAAAGTGAAGCCGTTGTAGCTCGCGGTGCCGCCGCCCTGCGCGAGGGCGACAAACGGATTATCCGGCGGGATGCGGTAGCTGCCCGCGGTGATCGCGCTGTCGCCCACGGTGCCGGTGCTGCTTTCGTCGTGCGGATTTGGCGCAAGCGAGCCGGGCTTCGAGTCCACATCGATGCGGAGAATGTGGCCGAAGAAATCCTTTGCGATCCGCCGGGCGTTGTCGCCGCCGTCGTACTGCGCACCTTCGTCGCCGACGGAAATGTAGAGATAACCGTCCGGCCCAAAAGCCATGTCGCCGCCGTTGTGATTGTCCTGCTGATCGCGCTGGGTGATCAGCGGTGCCTCGGTGGAAGGCAGCGCCGTCATCGCCGCGTTGTAGTTTCCCGGCGTGCCGGTCGCCGTGAAACGCGCCACGCGCTGGTAGGTCTGGTTGCTGATCCGCAGGCTGTAGAAGACGTAGAAATATCCGTTTTGATTGAAGTTCGGGTGGAAGGCCACGGAGAGCAGACCGCACTCGCTGTTGGTGTAGGCGGCCAGCGGCATGAACTGCGACTGCGTCATCGTATCCAGATTCACGATCTGGATACCCACCCCGCGTTCGAGCACGAAGAGGCGGTTCGTCATGCCGGGCGGCGAAGCCACGTCGATCGGGCCGTTGAAGGTCAGCGATCCGAGCGCGTTCTGCGTGATGTAACCCGTGGCCACGGGCAACTCGGCGGGCAGCGTCAGCGTGGTATTGGCCTGCCGCACGAGTTGGGCGTGGGTGGCGAGGCCCCAGGTGAGGAAAACGGCGAGGAGGAGGGCGCGCATGTCCGCACGCTAGGCCGGCTTCGCAGTGCGGCAAGCGACGGTTTCGCCGAGGCTTGCGCCCGTCACCGCGCTACTTTGCGGGCGGCGGCGTGGGTTTCGCGTCGAGGTTTTTCGCGAGGTCAGCAGGATCAGAGGCGACCTTCGCGCCGCCCGCTGGCACGTCGAGTTTGGCGGCCCAGAGAATGCCGTTGACGACGAGGCGGCGCTGGCTTTCGACCTGCCAGTTGCGGTGCAGATCGCAGCCGGTGAAGGCGAAGCTGCGCCCGCCATCCGCGCGCTCAAAGGCCCACGCCACCGTTTCCGCGCGGCCTGTATGCGCCTGCGCATCCGCGGTCGTGCGCGACTTCTCCGGCACCGCGCCGGTGAGCAGCGGCGTAACGCCGCGCTCGGCGAAGTGGAGATTGTAGAGCCAGCCATCGAGTGGTGCGGCGAATGGCTGGAGGCCGGCGAGCACGGGATGTTTCGCACTCGCGGAAGCGGGGTCGAACTCCATGTCCCAATGCCCCCGGCAGCCGATGTCCTTTGTCCACACTCCACCGAGCCACGCCTGAAAAGTGGGGGCCAGCGCCTCGGGAATATCGACCGCCTGATGGAGCATCACGAAGCCCACGCCCTTTTCCATCAGCCCGCGCAAACGCGCGAGGTGTGCCGGATCGTTAAAAGTCAGCCACGTCCCGCCATCCGCGTAGCAGACTACGGCGCGCGCTCCGTGGAAGACGCGCTCATCCTTCGGCCAGCCGTCAGCCACGAGCACGGGCCACACCCCGGGATTCCGCTTCAGCCAATTCATCATCAACGCGCAGCCGGCGAAGTATTCATGCTGCCCCGACTTGTTGCTCGGCGTCCCCGCGAGGAGCACGATCTTCGCAAGCTTCGCGTCCGGCGCATCGACCTCGATCGGCAGGCGGCGCTGCTCCTCGGTGACTTCGGCGCGGGCGGTGGCGAAGGTGAGGGCAGTAAGGAGTAGGAGGAAAGTTTTCATAATAACGAAAGTGTAGAACAGCAGGTTTTTTTCTTAACGCAGAGACGCAGAGGACGCAGAGGGATTCGGAATCCGGTCTAAGCATTTGAATCTCTGCGCTCTCTGCGTCTCCGCGTCTCCGCGTTTAAAAAACATTCCAGATTACGCGAAGAGGTCTTTCACCACATTCCCATACACGTCCGTCAGCCGGAAATTCCGCCCGGCGTAGCGATAGGTCAGCGCCTCGTGATCGAGGCCGAGGGCGTGGAGCAGCGTGGCGTGGAGGTCGTGCATGTGAACTTTGTCGATGACCGCGTGGTGGCCAAACTCATCCGTCTCGCCATAGGCCACGCCGCGCTTCACCCCGCCGCCCGCGAGCCACACGCTGAAGCCGCCGGGATTGTGATCGCGCCCGGTGCCGTTCTTTTCCGCGTAGGGCGTACGGCCAAATTCGCCGCCCCACCAGACGATCGTGTCTTCGAGCAAGCCGCGCTGCTTGAGGTCCGCGAGCAGCCCCGCAACCGGCTTGTCCACAGCCTTCGCGTGATCGCCGTGCTTTTTCAAATTGGAGTGCTGATCCCACGCCGGATTGTTCGTGTTGTCGCCGTAATTCACCTGCACGAAACGCACGCCGCTCTCGCACATCCGCCGCGCGAGCAGGCACTGCCGGCCAAAGTTATCGGTGTCCTTTTCGCCGATGCCGTAGAGCGCCAGCGTCTCCGGCGATTCCTTCGCAAAATCCAGCACCTGCGGAGCCTCGCCCTGCATGCGCCACGCAAGCTCGAAGCTGTCGATCACCGCCTCCAGTTCGCTCTCACCAGGCTTCTGCCGGAGCTGCTCGGCGTTGAGGTCGCGCAGCAGGTCAAACTGCCGCAACGCCTCCTCCGGCGAGCGCGCGGGCTGGAGATTGCGGATCGTCGCTTCTTTCGCGGGCAGGCCCGCGCGGCCGATCGCCGTGCCCTGGTAGATCGCGGGGAGAAAGGCGTTGCCGTAATTGCGCGGTCCGCCGTTGCCGAGCGAAGGACTGATCGTGACAAAGCCGGGCAGGTTTTCGTTTTCGCTCCCGAGCCCGTAGTTCACCCACGCGCCCATCGACGGGCGGATGAAACTCGTGCTGCCGGTGTGGAGGAAAAGCGTGGCCGGCCCGTGCGCGATGCCCTCGGTGTGCATCGAGCGGATGACGCAGAGGTCATCCGCCTGCTTCGCCATTTCGGGAAAAAGATCGCTCACCCAGGTGCCGCTTTGCCCGCGCTGTTGGAAGTCCCAGAGTGGCTTCATCACCCGCTGCGCACCGCTCTTGCCAGTCTTCGCCAGTTCGCGGCCATCGGCGAAATCGAGCATCTGGCCGTCGTCTTTCGCGAGGCGCGGTTTGTAGTCGAACGAGTCCACCTGACTCACGCCACCCTGCATGAAAAGGAAGATGATCCGCTTCGCCCGCGGCTTGAAATGCGGCGCGCGAGGCGCGAGCGGATTCACTGCGGCGCGCGCTTTTTCCTGCGCCGCGAGACCGGTGAGCGCGAGATAGCCGAAGCCGCAGCCGAGCTGGCGCAGCGCGGCGCGGCGCGTGGGGAGGGGATGATGGCAGTTCATGGGTGGGAGGTGCGAAAGGGCGACGCGTGATTTGAGGCGGTGTGTTCCCCCGTCCCCACGGTCGTCATTCTGAACGGAGTCCGGGAGTCTGCGACCCGGACGTAGTGAAGGATCGCTGACTCTACGTGGGCGGAGGCGGTCTGGTGAGAGGCGCGCGCAATCACTCCCACCGCCTCCGCCCGCGCTTCTGTCAGCGATCCGTCATTCCGCTTCGCTCCATTCAGGATGACGGCGTTTAGGACGAAGGGTTGCGGCTGCGCCGCTGCGCGCGTGAGCGTTTGCGTGTTCATTCGAGATACCGGAAATCGAGCGATGCAAAGACGGTTTGCTGGACTTGCGCCCAAACGTCGAGCTGACGCTCAGGTGTGGCGGTACCGAGGAAGGCGAGGCACTTCGCGGATTCCGCCGGCGACGGTGCGCGGCCGAGGGTCCGGCGGAAAAGTACGATCAGGCGCGCGGCATCGTCGCCAGGTTCGGCGAGCGCACGCTGGGCGGCGAGCCTAGCCTGCTCGGCGACGAACGGGTGGTTGAGAAAGTAGAGCGCCTGTGGGGCGACAGTGCTGACGTTGCGCTGGCCCATCGACGCATTGATGTCGCCGAAATCGAACGCCTCAAAAAGCTCCAGCCGTTTATTGCGGAAGGCCGGCACATAGACGCTGCGGCGTGTGTCGGTGAACTGGTAGCTGTATTCGACGTCCTGCGCGCTGAAGTTGTTCGGATCGACGTCGCCAGCCTGCGCGATGTTCGGCCCGCCGACTTCGAGCTTCAACGTGCCGCTTGCGGCGAGGATGCCGTCGCGGAGTTGCTCGGCATCCAGACGGCGGCGGTTCGCGTGGGCGAAGAGACGATTCTCGGGATCGCCCGTGCCCGGTGCGGCGACGGTGAGCTGCCACGTCCGCGAGAGCATGATTTCGCGGATGAGTTTTTTCACGCTCCAGCCCTCCGCGGTGAAGCGCAACGCGAGGTGATCGAGCAGCTCCGGGTGTGACGGCTTCTCGCCGGTCGTGCCGAAATTGTCCACCGTCCGCACCAGCCCCGCGCCGAAGAGCCAGTGCCAGACACGATTGGCAGTCACCCGCGCGGTCAGCGGATTCCGCGCGTCGGCGATCCATTCCGCGAGTTCGCGCCGGCCGCTTTCCTGCGGCAAAAGCGCGGGCGTTTCCTCGGTCATCGCCACGCGGAGAAAGCCGCGTGGCACCAACTCGCCGGTCTGCTTCACCTGCCCGCGGATGCGGATTTGCGTGTCGGCCACCCTGTCGTCATCGCGCACGGCCATCGCTGTCGGACGCTCCGGCCCGCCTTTCGCGAGCGCCTTCAAATCCGCCTCGATCTTCTTCACCCGCTGCTGCGAGGCGGTCTTCCCGGTGGTGTCCAGCGCGGCGTCTTTCGCGGCGACCGGCGCGGGGGCTTCCTCTTCGGGCAGGAGCTGGAGCGCATCCACGGTGACGTGGCCCTTCGTGCCGTCGTTCGAGATCAGCACGTAGCCCGCGCCGTCTTTTTCAAAACGAAACTTACCGAGCGAGACGAAGCGCCCGTCGATCGGCGGCGGGAGGGATTGATCGACGAAGACATCGTCCTCGCCTTCGGCATGGAGCAAATGCACGCGCACATTTTTCGCCCGCGAATCGCCGTGGGTGTAGGCGAGCCGGACCTCGTAGCGGCCGGCTTTCATGATCGTCGGCGTGAAGGTGATGGTCTTGTCGCCTTTGCCGGTGTTGCCGTCGTGCAGATAGTCCTGCCCGATGAAGGTGCGGACATGTGTCGAGCGCACCCAGTCGCCGACCACTTTGGCCTGCGTGTTGTCGAGGACGAGGCCGGGGAGGCTGTCGGCGGCGATGGGTATGCCGGGCGCGGCGGTCGCCTCGGTCGTGGCCTTGGAAGCCTGCGCCAGCGCGGCTTTGGCGGCATCGAGATCCTTGCGCAGCGCGACGACTTTCTCCTCGTGGACGCGCAGTTCGCCTTCGCGCTGCTCGTCCAGCGGCAGCGGGGCGGCGATCCATTTCGCCACGTTGTCGGTGTAGTTTTCGAGCGTGCGGGTGCTCGCGAAAATGCCGGCGAGCGCGTAGTAGTCGCGCTGCGGGACGGGGTCGAATTTGTGATCGTGGCAGCGCGCGCAGCCGATGGTCTGGCCGAGGAAGGCGCGGCCCACGGTTTCGAGCTGTTCGTCGATGACATCGAAGCGGAGCTGCTGCTTGTCCTGTTCTTCGTAGTTCGTCGGCCCGAGCGCGAGGAAAGCCGTGGCGGCGAGTTGCCGGCGGCGCTCGGCGGGCGAGGTCGAGGCCAAGAGATCGCCGGAGAGTTGTTCGCGGATGAAACGGTCGAACGGCACGTCGGCATTGAACGACTCGATGACGTAATCGCGGTAGCGCCACGCATCCTTGAAAAGCAGGGTGCGCCCACCGCCGCTCGACTCCGCGAACCGCGCCACGTCCAACCAGTGCCGGCCCCACGTTTCGCCAAACTGCGGGCTGGCGAGGAGCTGATCGACGAGGGAGGCAATTGCTGATTGCTGATTGCCCATTGTTGATTGGCTGAAGGCGTCGAGTTGTTCGGGCGTCGGCGGCAGACCGGTCAGTGTGTAGTAGATGCGGCGGCAGAGCGCGGCGGGCGTGGCGTCATTCGCGGGCTTGAGTCCGGCGGTTTCGATCCCGGCGAGGATGAAACGATCGATGTCGCCGCGCGGCCAGTCGCTTTGTTTCACTGCCGGCGCCGCGGGCGATTTCACCGGTGCGTAACTCCAGAACTTCCGCCCTTCCTCCAGCGAAAGACCGGTCTGCTTTTTCGCCACCGCTCCGCCGGTGCGCGGATCGGGTGCGCCAAGCTTTACCCACTCCTCAAGCACCGCGATCTCCGCGGCCGGCAGCTTGCGATTCTCCGGCATCTGCAAGTCGCGATCGGTGTAGCGCACCGCGGTGATGAGCAGGCTCTTGTCCGGTTCGCCAGGCACGATGGCCGGGCCGGTGTCGCCGCCTTTCAGCCAGCCGTCGCGGGTGTCGAGCCGCAGGCCGCCTTTCACTTTCTTCTCCACGCTGTGGCATTCCAGACAGCGCTCGGCGAGCAGCGGGCGCACGCGTTTTTCAAAAAAATCCAGCCCCGTGTCATCCGCGGCCGCAAGCGTGCCCACGGTGCAGGCGAGCAGACTGGCGGCGAAGATAGGCAAGCGAGAGAGCATGAAGTGGCGGCTCGTTCAGGGAGTGTCTCGCCCAGAATAGAGCAGCGGCCTGAAGGATTTCTTATGCAAAATTTCGGCGCTCGAAAACCTTTGTCTCGCGCTGTCGCCGCGCCCGCGGAAGCGCCCGCGCTAAGAAATTTCGGGCACCGCGGATTGACTCCGCCAACATGACCAGGGAACGTCACGACTTGAATCCACGCACCGTTTCGCGCCGAGGCGCAGGCCGAATGAGAACGCTCCAATGTACGCTCGCGGTCCTGCTCGTCATCGCCGGTGTGATCTACCTCGCCCCGGATGGCGGCTCGGAACCGCCGGCTGCGGAGGTTCCCGACGTTAAAGCGCCAAAGAGCGAAAAGCAGAGGATCGAAGTGGACAGTTTTTTCGCGAAAGATGGCCCCATCCCGGAGCTCAAGTTCGAGTTCAAGCCGGAGGAGTGGGAGTATCTCAACAAGGACAACCGGCGCTACGTGGAGTGCTCGATGATGGAAGTGGGCGGCAAAAGCCAGAAAGGCGTGGCGCTCAAGCTCAAGGGCTCGGCCGGCAGCTTCCGCGGGCCGAATGACAAGCCGGGCCTGACGATCAGCATGGCGAAATACAAGAACGGGGAGCCGTTTCGCGGGATGGAGAAGTTTCACCTCAACAACGGCGCGCAGGACGGCACCTTTCTCATGGAGATGATCGCCGGGGAGATGGCGCGTCAGGCTGGGGTGCCCGCCAGTCGGTGCTCGCACGCCTTCGTCACGCTCAATGGCAAGGATCACGGGCTCTATGTCTTCAAGGAAGCGTTCTCGAGGGACTTCCTCGGGCACTTTTTCAAGCAGACCGACGGCGATCTTTACGATGGCGGATTCGTGCAGGAGGTGGACGTGAACATGGAAAAGGACATCGGCGATCCGAAGCAGCGCGACAACATCAAGGAACTCATCGCCGCGTGCCGGGAAGGCGACCAAGCCAAGCGCTGGGCCCGGATCGACGCGATTCTCGACGTGGATAAATTTCTCAGCCACCTCGCCATGGAGTCCATCCTCACGCACTGGGACGGCTACGATTTCAACCGCAACAACTACCGCGTTTATTTCGATTCCGAGACGAAGAAGGCGGTGTTTTTCCTCCACGGGATGGACCAGACGTTTGGTGAGGCTGGCGCGTCCGCGGTGCGCGACCCGGGGGCGCTCGTTGGGCAGGCGGTGCTGGGCAATCCGCAGTGGAAGGCGAAGTATCGCGACCGGGTGAAGGAGATTTACGAGACGGTGCTCAAGCCGACCGACTGGGCGCAGCGCGTCACTGAGGTCGGCCAGAAAGTGCAGGCGGCGCTGGCGAAAAAGAACGCCAACTGGGCCAAGGATTACCAAGGGCAGATCAATGCGGCGCGCGACCGTGTGACGCAGCGCATCGCCAATGTCGGCAAGCAAATGGGCGACGTGCCGAAGCCACCGCAGTTTGACAAGGACAACGTGCTGCGGCTCGCCGAGGGCTGGGGGCCGGCGAGCGGAGCCGGCGGCGATGCGGCCATGGACGAGGCGGTGGCGGATGGAAAAAAGTGCCTCCACATCCGCGCGAACAGCGCTAGTGCGGGTTCGTGGCGCCGGACGATGAATCTCCCGGCGGGCAAATATCGTTTCGAGGCGCGGGTGAAGACCGCGGGTGTGGTCGCCAGCGACGACGCCAAGAACAAGGGCGCGGCGCTCCGCATCTCCGGCGGCAACAAAGGCACCGACTATGCCGACGGCGACAGCGCGTGGAAATCGCTGGGCTACAACTTCGAGTCGCCGGGCGGCGACTTGATCCTCGTCGCCGAACTGCGCGGACAAAAGGGCGACGCGTGGTTCGAGCGCGACTCGCTGCGCGTCGTCTGGATGAAGTAACCGCCCCGCTCCCGCCTAAAACTACGGACAACGTGCCGAGGTCCAACAGTTAGGCGTTTGGTGATTTCGGATGGTGGTCACCTCGGTAAGTCCTGTTCAGTGGGAAATCAATCTTCGGTGCCTCTTGGAGTATCTTCCTGGTTTTGGGGTTCCGCGCCAAAGAATGCTTCTGGACGAAATCGCCGACAGCGCTCTGAGTCCTGAGCGTTTCACGAGAGAGCACGGCCGCGAACTGCTCGTCTCCAAGACGGTCGAGAAGCGTCTCAAGCGTCCAAGTGAGCCACTCGCCACCGGCGGCGTCAATCTCGGGGGACTCGCACTGGCTCAGCGCCTCCGCAAAGTAGGCTCTGAGAGCAGCCGTATCTCGATGGTAGGCGGAACAAAACTGGTGAAACGCGGCTCCGTCGTTCGGATGGTGTGATGCGCGAAGGCACCACCGGCGAAACTCGGGAATACCAACAACCAGCCTAAGCGGCGGCTGAAAATGCTCACAGCCAAGGAGCACGAGCGAAACGCAGATGACTGAAATGCTTCGGCTCACAGGGCGCGCTCGGGAACGCCCAACGTGCCTTTGTCCGGGCGAATACAGCTCCGGCGCAGGACGTTCGCCGGCGCGGCGATGGCTGGTAGGCGGTAGAGGCGGAGGCATCCCTGCGCGTCGGAAAAAAGGCGGAGCTGCTCAGTAGGTTCCCACAGGCAGGGAGGTCTGCGCCACTACGTGCGCGAGGTGCGGACGACCTGGATTTTAGGGTAGGTGCGCCTGACCGGGCGGTGGACCCGGCGTGCTTTACTTTCGCCGAGGGCGAGGGCCATGAATTCGGCCTGGCTGTGGCGGGTGTCGCCGTCCTTTTTCCGTGGGGGCCGGGTGTAGCTGCCGTCGGCGGTGAGGATGCTGGCCTTGGCCTTGTCCGCGAGCTGGAGGGCGAGGATCTGGGTGATGAGGCGGTCGCGCAGGGCGGGCTCCTCGATGGGAAAGACGATTTCGATGCGGCGGAAAAAATTCCGCGGCATCCAGTCCGCACTGCCGAGGAAGACCTTGGGGGTGCCGCCGTTTTCAAAATAGAAGATGCGCGAGTGTTCGAGGAAGCGTCCAACGATGGAGCGGACGGAGATGTTTTCGCTGACGCCCGCGACGCCGGGCCGCAGGCAGCAGATGCCGCGGATGATGAGGTCGATTTTCACGCCGGCCCGGGAGGCGGCGTAGAGCGCTTCGATGAGCTCCTGGTCCACGAGTGAATTCATCTTCGCGATGATGCGCGCAGGCTGGTGCGCCCGGGCCTGGGCGGTCTCGTGCTCGATGAGCGCCAGCATCGCCTCGTGGGTGGTGAAGGGGGAGATGAGGAGTTTTTTCGCGCCTTGGAAATGGCTGATGCCGGTGAGGAGGTTGAAGAAATTTGTGGCGTCCTCGCCGAAGTCGGGCTGGGCGGTGAAGAGAGAGAGATCGGTGTAAATCTTCGCGGTGCTGGGGTTGTAATTGCCGGTGCTGAGATGGACGTAGCGGCGCAGGCCGTCCTCATCGCGCCGCACCACGAGCGTGATTTTGCTGTGCACTTTGTAGTTCACGATGCCGTAAACCACATGCACGCCGGCTTCCTCGAGCCGCCGCGCCCAGGCGATGTTATTGGCCTCATCGAAGCGCGCCTTCAGCTCGGTGACGGCGGTGACCTGCTTGCCGTTGCGCACGGCGTCCATGAGCGCGCCGACGATGCGCGGGTCGCCGCCAGTGCGGTAGAGGGTCTGCTTGATGGCAAGAACCTGCGGGTCAGCGGCGGCCTGTTCGAGGAAATCGACGACGCTCGCGCTGAAGCTTTCGTAGGGATGGTGAACGAGCACATCCCGATGGCGGATGACGGGGAAGAGATCGCTCATGCCGCGAAAGGCGGGAGCCGCCGGGGCGCTGAAGGGTTTGTCGCGCAGCTCGGGGGAATGGTCGCCTTCGTAGATGGCCATGAGGCGAACGGGGTTGAGGGGGCCGTTGATGAGGTAGAGGTCGTCCTTGTCGAGTTCCAGCGTGTCGAGGAGGTAATGGTAAATCTCGGGCGGGCAGGGGGCATCGATTTCGAGGCGCACGGCGGCGCCTTTGCGGCGGTTGTGCAGCTCGTTCTCGACGGCCTTGAGGAGGTTGCCGACGTCGGCTTCGTCGATGTAGAGTTCGCTGTTCCGGGTGACGCGGAAATGCCAGAAACCGAGGATTTTTGTCCCCGGAAAAAGATCGGCGAGATAGTGGCCGATGAGGTAGCCGAGATAGACGAAATCGCGCCGGTCGTCTTCGCGCGGCAGCCGCACGAGGCGGGGGAGGACGCGTGGCACTTGGACGACGGCGAGGCGGCGCTCGATCTCGCCGTTTCGCTCGATCTCGAGCTGGACGACGATGTTCAGGGATTTGTTCAGGAGTTGGGGAAAGGGGTGCGCCGGATCGATGCCGAGTGGAGTGAGCACGGGGCGCACATTGGCCCGGTAGTATTGCTCGACCCAGGTGCGGTCGGCATCGTCGAGGTGCTCATAGTCGAGAAGATGAATGGCGTTTTTTGCGAGCGCCGGGATGAGTTCCTCGCGCCAGCAGCAGTATTGCTGCTCGACCATCGCGCGGACGCGCTTGCAGATGGCGCGGAAGGTTTCGCTCGCGGTTTTGCCATCCACGCTGCGCTCCACCACATCGCTCTCGATCTGCTGCTTCAGGCCGGCTACGCGGACTTCGAAGAATTCGTCGAGATTCGAGCTGGTGATGGTGAAGAACTTCACCCGTTCGAGCAGCGGATTCGCGGGGTCCAGCGCCTCGTCGAGCACGCGCTGATTGAACTCGAGCCAGCTCAGTTCGCGGCTGAGAAAATGGGCGGCGGTGAAGGTCTTCATAGATACAAACGGGGGCCGGGGAGCGTAGGGAATGGTGCGGAAAAAGGCCAAGCAACATTCGCGTGACGCCTGGACGCGATCATCCACGCCGCCGAAGCCGCACATCTTTTGGGATGGCGCGGTGCGCGCCTTCCGATGCCGCACGGGGACCGCGGCTTTCCGTGAGTTTGCCTGAAAAAAACGGGAGGGCGGGCTTCGACCGGGCGGCGACTCACTGGTCGCCATCGCCCCGCCGAAGTCCCGCCCTCCCGGAACCACCAACACGAGAAAATTTGTTACCGAATCGTCGGCGAGACCCGCACTCCGTAGACATGGGGATCCACGCTGAGGGCCATATACACGCGCTCGGCGGCGTTTTTGTAATCGAAGGTCGGCGCGTAGCCCCAGCCCGGAGCGTAGATCGAGCCGATCGGGCCGCTCACGCGGCTGCCGCCGGCGAGATCAAATTCGTAGAGCACATTGCCACGCCCCCGGCCTTTCCCCATATCCTTCACGTCGATTCCGCGATGCGTGCCCCTCACATCGGTCACACGGACGTGGATTTTCACTTTCGAGCGCCCAACGCTCGGCAGGACCAGATGACGGAGGTTGGGATCGCCGGCATCGACCACTTCGAGATTGCTCTCGACCAGCCAGCCGGTGGTGGGCGTTTCGTCATCGTCCAGAACGTGCGCCGGAGCCATTTTCTCGAGTTGCTCTTTGAGCGCTTTCGAGTATTCCGCCGGGGCCAGCGAATGCCGGATCGGCTTCTCTCCTGCTCCGCCTTGATGTCCGCTGAATTCCGCTTCATCCGCAAAGGAGCGGATGTAAATGGCCCGAGGGTTCGTGGCGCCGGTGGCGATGTCCGTATTGGAGACTTTGACGCCCGCGCATCCGGTGAAGGCGCAGGCGGCGGTGAGAGCGATGAGGGTGTGTTTCATAGGTGAGAGTTTAGGTTTCTCCCTTCGCAATGCAGGAAGCATGCCCGCTTGCTTACTGCCCTGGCAGAGAAATGCCGCGGACGTTTTTGTAAAGGGAGAGCGCGTAGCTGTCGGTCATGCCGGAGACGAAATCGAGCATCTTGAGCAGTCTCGGATAGGGATCGGCCTCCGGACGGTGGCCAGGGCCGAGGCATTCCGCGGGGACGAGCTGGAGCAGCTTGCGGGAGCGCCGCGAATGCGCGTCCAGATCATTAAGCGCGGAGACGAAAACATCGAGCAACCCTCCGAGCACCTCGAAGCCTGCGGCCTCGATCTTTACGCCGCGCGGGGTGGCATAGATCGTTGCAATGGACCGGCTTTGGATCGCCGCCCACGCCACTCGTGCGCTCCCTGCTTCGATCAGCGGCGTGTCGAAGGCACCGCTGAGAATCGCTTCCTCATTTGCGAGAAAAACCTCGCATGCGTCCTCAATGCCGCAGCCGATCGCCTTGTCGCGGAGGATTTGGACGCGGCGCTTGTCGGTGTCTGCTTCGTGCAGGCGACGAGGCCGGTCGGGTTCGGGGATGAGCGCGAGGAAACTCTCGGCGACTTCTTTATAGGTGAGTTCCCCGACACGAAAGCCGTCCTCGAAATCCACAAGCCGGTAACAGATGTCATCCGCCGCCTCGACCAGAAAAGCCAGCGGATGCCGCGCCCACCAAGCCGCCTTTGGCGTGCGTCGCAACAAGCCGCAATGTGCGGCGACGCTCGCGAAGTGTTCGCACTCACCTTGGTAGAAACCGAATTTTTTGGCGCTCGCGCCGCGATGCAGCGCCGGGTCGGGAAGGAGCGATTCGCGCGGATACTTCGTGAAGGCGCCGAGCGTGGCGTGGGTGAGTTGGAGGCCGCCGGGATTGTCCGGCATTTGCAGCCGCGTGATCAGCCGGAAGCCCTGCGCATTGCCCTCGTATTGCTCGATATCCGCCTGTTGCGCCGCGCTTAGCCCTTCGCGGGCCGCCTTTGCAATCCGTGAAGTTGCGAACCAATACCGAATCGCATCTTCGCCAGAATGCCCGAACGGTGGATTGCCCAAGTCATGCGCCAGCGCCGCTGCCGCCACGATCTCGCCAAACTCCGAGCCATGCTGGGCGAGTCGGTGCCGTTGCGCGACGACCGCACCCACCCGCGCTCCCAGCGAACGCCCAACGCTCGAAACCTCCAGCGAATGGGTGAGGCGCGTCCGCACGTAGTCATTGTCCGCGAGGGGAAAGACCTGCGTCTTGTCCTGCAAACGCCGGAACGCGGTCGAGAAGGTGAGTCGGTCGGAGTCCCGCCGAAATTCCGACCGCGCTGGATCGTGCGGGCGCGGCTTGCTCTCGCGACCGAGGCGCTCAGCGCAGAGGAGTTGGTTCCAGTCCATGCTCATGCTGCGCACCTTGCGCGTTTTGCGCCCCAAACCCAACCGTCATTCTGAACGGAATTCCCGGCGGGCGAAGGCAGGCGGGAATGCAGTGAAGAATCGCTGACAGTAAAAGGGCGGAGGCGGCGGGAGTGATGGCGCGTCAATCCGCCCGCCGCCTCCGCCCGCGGTTCTGTCAGCGATTCTTCACTGCGTTTCGCCCCCCGCCTGCGCCCGCGGCGAAACTCCGTTCAGGATGACGGCGTGGGGAGGGGCCGATTTCAGCGCGAAGCAAGCGTCTTCAATCTTCATGGCTGTTTCGTGGCGGTGCGGTGGATGAAGAATTGGAACGCGAGTTCGACCAGCAGCAAAGCGACAGCGGCGAGGACGAACCAATGAAAGACTGGCTTGCCGAGGATCAGGTTTTCAAAATCCTCGCGTCCTTGGACGAAGAAGCCGTGCTGCCCTTTCTCGCCGAGTTGCTCGGGCAGAAGCGTCCGGTCGATGGGGCGCAGGTCGCTTTCATCGGGCGGCGGGTTCACGGCGTAGGCGTGGAGCAGGCGGTTGCCGCGGATCGTGTAGAAGCCGATTTCCTCCGGCACAAACGAGATCCCGATGCGCTCGCCGAGCGCCTCCGTCTTCACCTCCAGCGGCTCGCCGGTCGGCCTGCGCAGAGGATTCGCGGCCAGCTCGCTTTTCCAGACCTCGTCCGTCACCGGCTCACCGATGAGCGATGACACCGGCAGCGGTTCGTCGCTGGTGATGTTCTTCACGATTTCCTGCATCCACGCGGGAAAGATGCGCTGGCGGGCGAGGTTGCTGGAGAATTCGCTGACGGAGAAATTCATCAGGAGCAGCGTGCCGAGGCCGTGGTTGAGGCTCGCCATCGCGGGCGTGTCGTCGGCGTAGGTGAGGAGGACGCTGCCCGCGCCGGTCGAGCCGGCGTCGTAGATGTCGTAGAATTCAAGCAGCGCGAGGTTCTGCCGCATCGGCCCGCGGAAGAGCCGCAGGTAGCGCGATTTGAAATCGCCCTTGATGATCTGCTGCGCGCCCGTGCCCACGCTCTTCGCCACGCGCCGGCTGCCGAGCTTGAGCGGGAGCGGGTTCCCAGCCATCGCCTTTTCCAGCGCGGCCAGATTCGCCGCGTCGTTTTCGCCGTCGAGGAACCAGACCACGCCGCCGCCGTGGAAGATGAAATCTGCCACGAGCTTGCACGCGGCGTCGGTCAGGCGGCCGGTGCGGGTGAAGAAAATCTTCGTCACCGCCGCGAGCTTCGCACTCGTCACACCCGCCGCGGGCACCTGCTCGGGGAGCAGCGAACCAGCGAGATCGTCGTACGGATTCAGCGCGGTTTTGAGGAAAAGCGTCGCGTCCGCGTTCGGTGAGGGTGCGTCGGAGACGATGAGGATGCCCTCCTTCTCCATGACCGGGATGGTGAGGAAATAGCGGTCGTCGAGCGCGAGGTCGTCGGGCGTGAGGCTGATCTCGCACTGGTGCAGGCCGGGGCCGCCGGGCGGCACGGGCAGCGTCATTTTCGCCGTGCTCCACGGCGCGACGGCGACTTCCTTTTCAAAGCTCGTCCGTCCATCAAGCACGACTTTGAGCGGCTCCTGCATCGGCGTGTCGCGGAAGTTTCCGACCTCGATTTCGAGCGTCACGGTGTCGCCCGCGAGCACCTGCGTCTGGCTGATCGACGCGCCGAGAATCGCGCGGTTGTCGCGGTTCGGCGGCGCGCAATCGACGAAGAACATCCGGGCGTTCGGCGGCAGTCCGGTGAAATCGACATTCGCCCAATTCCGGCGCTGGAAGTCCGATAGATAGTAGATCTCCAGGCTGCCGGCGTTCTGCGCGAGCAGCCGCGCGGCGAGTGCATTCGCCTGGCTGAAGTCCGCGCGGGTGAAGCCGGCCTTCAGCTCCGCAACGAAGCGTTTCGCATCCGCGTGACTGCGCGAAAACTCGAAGAAGCACGACTTCGGCGACTGCCCGGCGGCGATGACATTGACGGTGTCGTCCGCGCCGAGGGTCGCGAGGATTTTGTCCGCCTCGCTCTCCGCGCGCTGCCGGCTGCTCACGCCGCCGCCCTTGTGCTCCATGCTCAGCGAATGGTCGATGACGAGCAGCACCGCGCGCCCCGCCTGCTTATCCGCCGCCGAGCCGAAACGCGGCAGCAGCGGTTTCAAAAACGCGAGCAGCAGCAGCAGGATGAACAGCGTGCGCAGCGCCAGCAGCAGCAGATGCCGCCAGCGGAAAATCCGCGACCGCTGTGCGATGGTTTCGCGGATGTGCTTCACCGACGAAAACTCAAACAGCCGCGGGAAGCGCAGGTTCAGGACGTGGATGAGCAGCGGCAGGCCGGCGAGGAGGACGAGGCCGGGGAGGAGGGCAGAGTTGAGGAAGCTCATCGCGGATTTTGAAAACGCAGAGACGCAGAGGCGCGGAGGGCGCAGAGAATTTGTGTGCGCGCAGCGCCCCAAAAAACCGCGCCGTCATTCTGAACGGAGCCTTTGAAGGCTTTGCGACAATGGCGGAGTGAAGAATCGCTGACTGTAAACGGGCGGAGGGGGCGGGCGGGGAAACCCGCAAAAACAACCCCCCCCCACCCCCCCCGCCCCCCCCCCCCGCGTTTCTGTCAGCGATCCTTCACTGCGTTTCGCCCCCGCCTGCGCCCACGGCGAAACTTCGTTCAGGATGACGGTTGGTTTTTTCGAGCGCTGCGCGCTGCGCGCCTCCCACCTCTGCGTCTCTGCGTCTCTGCGTTTCATCCTATCGCGTGCTTTCATTTTTCCCGCGGAAGCCGAGATACGCCTCGATCGCATCCAGATACGGGCGCTGCGTGTCGATGAGCCGATGCTGGATTTGCCGCATGTCCGCTTCGCGGGCGAGGTCGGCGACGAGGCGCTGCATGTTGGCTTGATACTGCGCGCGGATTTCCTCGGGATCGACCTGCACGGTTTCCGCCGTTTCGAGATCGACGAACTTGGCGGCATTGAAGGCGGGCAGGTTCATCTCGTCGGGATCGGTGACTTGCAGCAGCAGGATTTCAAACTTCCGATGCACAAACTGCGCGAGCGTGTCGAAGAGCGCGGCGGTGTCGTCGAGGAAGTCCGAGAGGATGACGATGCGCCCGCGTTTCTTGAACAGCGCATTGCACTCGCGCACCGCCTCGGCGATGCCGGTGGTCCGCGCCGGCCGCACGCGCTCCAGCTCCGTCACGATCTGGTGCAGATGCCGCCGCGTGCCACCGGGCGCGAGGAATTGCGTGACTTTTTGCGCGAAGAGCACGAGCGCGGCTTTGTCGCTCTGCGCCATCATCAGGTAGGCGAGCGCGGCGGCGATCTTCGCGGCGACGATGAACTTCGACGCCCGCTTTTCGCCCGCGTAGCGCATCGAGCCGCTGGTATCGACCATGAGATACACGGTCATGTCCGTCTCCTCCTCAAACTGCCGCAGATACAGCCGCCGCGTGCGCCCATAGACGCGCCAGTCGAGGTGCGCGAGGTCGTCGCCGGGGACGTATTCCTTGTAGTCCGCAAACTCCGCCGCCGAGCCGCGGTAGGGCGACTTG
>JBBQCM010000020.1:0-65837 GCA_038318725.1 Chthoniobacterales bacterium | reverse complement strand
AAACTGGATTGTCGAGGGCACGGTGACGGATGCCGACGGAAAGCCGCTGGCCGACGTGCCGATCCGCGTCCGCACGCAATACTCGCCGACAGTGGATCTCGCGACGACGAAGACGGACAAGAAAGGCGGGTATCACGTTACCTTCCGGCTCGATCTCCGCACGCTCGCGCGCTTCCGCGGTGTCGCGGTCGAGCCGGGAATTGAGGGCTTCACCGAGCGCGACCTCGCCCGCGCGGGGGAGTTCGACGCACTGCTCCACGGCGCGGAGAAGCCGCAGCGGATCAACATTCGGGACTATCCGGAGAAGTGGATCGTCGGCGCCGTGAAAGGCGAATCGGAGCCGGGACCGATCCCGGGCTTCAGCGAGCAAAAGCTTCTGCCGGAAATTCCGGGCCGCTCGGATTTTGTGATGCTCCCGGCGGGCGAGATCGCCGGCCAGATCGTCGGCGCGGACGGAAAGCCACTGCCAAACTATTTCATCGCCGCGTCTGCGACCGGACAGCGCGCGGGTTACAGCGTCGCGTATGATTCCAGCGGCGAGGACGGGCTCTTCCGGCTGAAGGGCATCCCGGCAAACATGCCGCTCATTTTCACAACGAACCCCGGTGGCAAACCGGGCGAGACGAGCACATCCGCGCCGCAGAGATTCGAGCCCGCGAAGCCGCACATCATTCGTGTGACGGTTCCTGCGAACAGCGGTGATGGAGCGGTGAAGATTGAATCCGCCGGAGGGGGAGCAGCAGCCCCCTCAGCGCAGCCCGCGCCGAAAGCTGGCACGGATGCAAACGCGGCGGCGCGCACGAACCCCGGGCGCATCGAGACGCTGCACGCGCTGGTCGCGAACCGCGAGCGCGCACTCGTCATCACGCGCAAGGCCGCGAAGGCGGGCGTGCAATCCACGGCAGAGGTGCTCAAAGGCACGATGGAGTTGATCGAGGCGAAGCTGGATCTTGCCCGCGTGGAAGGTCGCGCGGGCGACGAGCCGCAACTGCTCCGCGAACTGCTCGCCGCACAGGAGCAAATCCTCGCCGAAACACGCGTTCTCCGGAAGAACGGAATCGTCGCGGAGACCGAGGTGCTCGACGCAGAGCGGGCGGTGTTGCAAACGAAGGCGCGGCTTTACGACGCTGCGCCGACCGACCCGGAGCAGCTTGCCACCCCGATGAAGACGGCACATCGCCTGCGGGTCATGGATGCGGGCGGGACGAAACCCATCAGCGAGTTCCGCGTCGTGGCCGGCGTGCCATCCGGCGTTTCCCAGGAATTTGAGAAAGCGCATGGGACCAAAGTCGCGGCGTGGCAGTCGCACACGCTTCGCGCAGGCCGCGACGGCGCGATGCTCTGGCCGATCGCCCAGGGGAGCTACCAGGAGATGATCTTGCGGGTGGAGGCGGACGGCTTTGTGCCACAGCACTCCGGGTGGATTGTAAAGGCCGACGGCCCGAAAGATCTCACTTTCAAAATGGTCGAGGACAAGGGCGTGGTCGGCGTGGCAATGCTGCCGCAGGGCCGTCCGGCGGGTGGAGCGACGGTGGTGCTCGCCACCGCGATGCGTGGTGCCGTGCTGGAAGGCGGCCTCGGGGAATTTCGCGATGCCAATGCTCGGACACGGGAGACGATGCGCGCCATGTGGGATCTTCCTTACAAGGTCATCGCCGACGAGAACGGCGAATTCATCCTGCCCAACGAGCCTGACCCTTCCGCCGCGGTTTTAATCACGCACGGCGACGGGGTGCTCGAATTGCCTTACACCGGGTTTCTGAAAACACCGACCGTCACGCTGCAACCGTGGGGACGCCTGCATGGACGCGTGCAGTGGGGCGAAAAACCGGGTGCCGGCGAGACAGTGGATCTCACCGTTCATCGCGACGACTACGGCTATCCCGGCATCGTCGCGCAATACGCGAACACAAAGACGGATGAAAAGGGGCAGTTCGTTTTCGAGAAGGTGCTGCCTGGCCTCGTGCAGCTCTCCGTGCCGATCAACCTCGCCGAGCCGGGGAAGGAAGGAGTAGTGAGTTCGGTGAATCTTCCCGGCCGGCTCGGCCAGGTGACCGCGAAAGCGGGCGAACATGTGTCGGTGCTGCTTGGCGGTCGCGGGCGGACTGTGCGCGGCCGGCTCGTCGGGCGCGAAGTCTGGGCTGGCGTGACGTTCCATTTCCGTCCCACGGCTCCGCATGTCGGGATGCCCGGCGATGATGCGATAGGGGCGGCGTGGGGGCAGTTTCAGAAGAGTGAAAGAGGTCCGAACTTTTTTCGCAACGGTCTGAAGGTCGCCGCCGACGGCTCTTTCGAAATTCTGCAGGTTCCGCCCGGCAACTACCAGATCTTCTTCAGCGGCGCGGATAGTAAGGAGCAGGTGGCGAACAGCCGCTTCACTGTTCCGGCGGAAGACCACGACGTGGCACCCGAGCCGTTGGACGTGGGCGAAATTCGCGCGCGGCAATGACGCGCACGGAGGAGGACCGCACGCAGAATCCCGCACCACCGCATATCCGGTGATATTTTGCTCTTGCGCTCTCACCCTCCTCCCAAACAACGACGCCCAATGAATCCCAAAAGGCGCCAACTTCATCGTCATCGGCGGCGTCTTCGGAGCCCGCTTGGTTCAAAGCCTTTTGCCGCCGGGAGAAATCTGGACTCGCGCGGCTCTGACAGGGACCGCTGCGATCATCAGTAGCTGTTTGTTTGGCTGGCTGCTTCCGCGCCCGCCTCTGCCATGACTGCCGAAACCAGCTACGTCCGAGTTGCCGACGAATACGTCCGGCGAAGATGGCGGCCTATCTGACTGAGGCAGGTTTTGAGATTGAGGAGATTATCGAGCGGGAATCTTATCCCGACTACATCATCGGAGCCGATGGGAAGATCATCACCGACGACCGGGAGAAGGAGATTGAAGAATTGATCGCTCCGCTGCTGGCGAAGTGACGTTTGAATCAGCGCATCTCCGACGCGGATCGGCCGTCGGTAAGTTCCGCATCGGCGTTGTCGTCATCGAGGGCAACTCCCTTGCAGTCCTTGTGCGTTTTTTCCAGAAAGAGCCGCCGACGAAGCTGCTTGATCCATTAAGAAATGAGGCCGGACTGCGAGCGCGCATTTTGAGGGATGGAGAGATTCGCGCCGAAGACGAGGTTTCCGTGTAACGACCAGCGCCACCTCCGTATTGCCCATGTGAAGTCGCTGCGTGGGCCTCCGTCCACTTGTGATTTCCCAGGCAATGCACGCACGCTTAGACCGTCTTCTCCTCGCGACTCTGCTTCGTATAAGAGAATTCCCGAGTGGCGATGGAGGAGGCTTCCGAAACCTGCAGAACCCAATTGAAAGCACTCACAGATATGACTACACAGCTTCATCTCGGCATCCACGAAACGCGATCATTTCGCACGTTTCCACTAACCATCCTCGCCTGGCTCGAAACCACGGCGCTCAGGATGGAACTGGCTCCATTCGTCAGGCGTTCCCGCGAATGCAACCGCTGGTTTCTCTGCTGCGGCGAGGAGACTTTCGGCCCCGTTCCGTTTGGCAAGATCATGGCTCTGCTCCTCAGTGGGCAAGGTCCGCTCTCCGTCCTGCATGAAAGCGACGCGGCACTGGACCCCGCACCCTGGCAGGCAATCAACTACCGCGCCTGGCCGATGAATACGGCCGGCGCCATTGCGTGGATCGCCGGTTGCTGGCTGCTGGCGGTGGGCTTGGGCTTCGTCGTGGTCACTCTCGCGTGTCCCGTCCCGGCGCGGCCCATTGTCGGGACGGCCTACCTTGTGGCCATCGTTGCGGGCGGCGTCTGGCAAGGCCTCCGCGTCCCCTGTGCGCCAGTCTCCCCGCAGACCGACCCGGAAACTCCGGCGGATGCTGAGTTCCCGTCCGCGACGGGGCCGGAATAGCGTTGAAGCACCTCCTCGGTGCGGCGGGGAGCCCAGTGGCCACGGACGGGGGGAGATGGCTTCCCGGCTGGGCCGAAGACGGGGCGTCCAAAATTGCGCGGGGGGCGCGGCAAGCGATGTGCTTAGAACATCCCTCAAGATGCACAACACGTTCAGTCACAAATTTCTCATGTGCTTGTTCGCCGGCTTTGGGGCGGCGTGCATGTTCTGGGCGTTCCGCCACATCGTGCAGGAGGCTTTCTACGAATCTGGCGAAGGCTGGAAGGAAAGTCTTCGCGGCTCGACGGCGGAACAACGCAAACCGTAGTTTCGCCGGCGGCGCACCGCGCCGCCTGTGAAAATCGGCTTCGCCCAACTCAACACCACCGTCGGTGATCTTCCCGGCAACCAACACCGGATCCTCACTGCGTACCGCGAACTTACCGACCGCGGCGCGGAACTCGTGCTCACGCCAGAACTCGCGCTCACCGGCTACCCGCCGCAGGATCTCGTCTTCAAATCGCGTTTCGTCCCGCTGAATCTCGCAGCGCTCGGCGAACTCCACGCGGCGGTCGGCGACGTCCCGCTCATCGTCGGTTTCATCGACGTGAATACCGGCCCCGGACAGCCTTTTCACAATGCCGCCGCCGTCCTCCAGCGCGGCCAGCCGCTGCGCAAAGTTCACAAGTCGCTCCTCCCGACCTACGATGTCTTCGACGAAGACCGCTATTTCGAGCCGGCGAAGAGCGTCGCGCCGGTCGAGATCGGCGGGGTGAAATTGGGCCTCACCATCTGCGAGGACATCTGGACGGAGGACTATCTGCCGCGCCGCCTTTACGGAGCCTCGCCGGTGGAGTCGCTCGTCGCCCAAGGAGCCGAGATCATCCTCAATCTCAGCGCCTCGCCCTTCTCCATCGGCAAGCCCGCCCGCCGCGCGGCCATGCTCAGCGCCGTGGCCGCCCGGCAATGCGTCCCCATCTTCTACTGCAACGCCATCGGCGGAAACGACCAGCTCATCTTCGACGGCAATTCGCTCGCCCTCGACGCCACCGGGGCGCTGCACACCAAGCTCGCTTCCTTCGCCGAAGACTCGGCGGTCGTGGACCTCCGATCTCCGATGTCGGATGTCCGATCTCCGATCTTCCAATCCGAGCCCCAAGAACTCTTCCACGCCCTCGCTCTCGGCACGCGCGACTACCTCCACAAGTGCGGCTTCAAATCCGCCGTCCTCGGCCTCAGCGGCGGGATCGACAGCGCCGTCACCGCGGTCATCGCCGCCCATGCGCTCGGCGCGGAACACGTCCTTGGCGTGACCATGCCCACCGAGTACAGCTCGCGCGGCAGCATCGATGACTCGCTTGCGCTCGCGAAGGCCCTCGGCATCCGATGCCACGAAATCTCGGTCCAGCGCAGCTTCGAGACCTTCCGTGCGCAGTTCGGTGAAATTTTCGCCGGACTGCCCGAGGACACCACTGAAGAAAACATGCAGCCCCGCCTGCGCGGCATGACGCTGATGGCGCTCTCAAATAAATTTGGCTCTCTCCTCCTCACCACCGGCAACAAAAGCGAACTCGCCGTCGGCTATTGCACGCTCTACGGCGACATGTGCGGCGGTCTCGCGGTGATCAGCGACGTCCCCAAGACGATGGTCTATCGCCTCGCCGAATGGATCAACCGCGAGCGCGAAATTATCCCGCGCGCGACCATCGAGAAGCCGCCCAGCGCCGAGCTAAAGCCCGACCAGCGCGATCAGGACACGCTCCCGCCGTACGAAATCCTCGACCCGATTTTGCAGCTCTACATCGAGGAACAGCTCGGCACTGCGGAGATCGTCGCCCGCGGTTTTGACGAAAAAACCGTTCGCTGGGTGGTTCGTCGCGTGGATCTCAACGAATACAAACGAGCCCAGGCGGTGCCCGGCCTCAAAGTCACCAGCCGCGCCTTTGGCCTCGGCCGCAAAATGCCCGTCGCCCAGCGCTTCACCGACCTGTAGAAGCTGCCGGCCTTTCCTCAACCGTTTCTTTGGCCTAGCGTCCGCCCGTCCCATGTCCACCGCCCCGATCCCCAGCACCCTCATCTCCGACCGCTTTGAGTTGCTCGAAGAAATGCCGCGCGTCACCGACGGGCGCCTCTTCCATGCCCGTGATCTCGCCTTTGGCGAATCCGTTGCGGTGAAACTGCTGGGTGCCGGCTGCGGCATGGAATCGCCGGCGCGGCAGGCCCTCGAAATCGCCTTGCGCCGCGTGCAGATCACTCCTCACCCGAATCTCCTCCGCCATGATTCGCTCGACGCTGCCGCCGGCCTGCAAGTGCGCGAATGGATTCACGGCTTCTCCCTGCTCGATCTTCTCCGCCGCCGCCGCGAGCTGAGCGCCGAGGATACCTTTCGCCTCCTCTCCTCGCTGCCCGCCACGCTCGACTACCTCACCACCCGCGACCTCCCCATCCCCCAGCCGCTTCTGGGCAAGATCTTCATTCAGTTTGCCCCGGCCACCGTGCTTGAGAACCTCGGCGGTCAGCCCATCGCGGACTGGCCGCCCTTTTCTGTAAAAGTGAACCCGCTGAGCGTGCGCGCCCATTTATCCGACACCACGAGCGACACCACGAGGACGATGATCGTCGATCTCCGGACCGCCCCCACCGCCGAGACCCCCGGCGCCCCGCGCATCCTCGCAGAACTGCTCTACGAACTGCTCGGCGGTCGCCAGCGCGAAGCCGACTCTCGCCGCTACAGCCCGATCAGCGCCTTGCGCGAAGAGGGCAATGGGATCCTGCGGCGGGCCCTGCTCGTGGCGCCACACCCGGATTGCCAGTCGCTGTGGCAGGACTTGCGCAAGGCTCAGGCCAGCAGCGTCCCTCCCGCCATCCACCTCAGCATCAAGCGCATCCCCCCACCGCCGCTGATCCTGCCCAGTGCCTTGCTCGGCCCGCCCGACGCCGGTCTGGCCCTGATCCTCACGCCAGAAGACCCCACCACACCCACCATTCAACTCATCGCCCGTCCGCATTTCACCATCGGCCGGTCGTTCCAGTCCGCCGATTTCATCACCCGCTTCCTCCCCGACTCCGCCGCCAACAGCGCCCTCACCGACCGTCTCAGCCGCATTCATGTGGTCGGTGAAAACGTCGGCGGACGCCTCCTCCTGCGCGATGGCAATGGCTCCTCCCCCAGCGTCAACGGCTCCCTCCTCGATGGTCACCTGCTCTCCCCCGATCACCCCACCGTCCTCCACCACCGCGCCATTCTCTCGCTCGGACACGAATACTTTCTCGAACTCATCCCCCTCCTTCACCCCGCCGCGCGCACCTGGCCGGCGGACTCGCTCGCCGCCTGGCCCGGCACGGACGCCCCACCCCGGGAGCCGCTCGGGGCCTTGGTGTGCGAGCCGCGTCAGGGCCAGCCCGTGCTTCGCCGCAGCGTCTGGCTTTTCTCCGAAATCGGCTTCGGCACGGACTCCTGCGGGCAGCTCCTCTGGGATACCCGCGGCACCGGGGAAAGCCCCGCCGCCTTCCATCACTACCGAGGGTGCTTCTGGCTGCGCAACCACTCCCTCGCCTCGCACGCCATCGGCCTCGGCGAAATCGCCCTCGCCCCCGAAGAGGTCGCGCCACTCGTCACCGGCCAGACCGTCCGCCTCGGCACGATGCGCTTCACCGTCGCGGTGCAATGATCTCCAGCCCTGCCATCCCACCCATGTCGGGCTCTGCCATTCATCCCCTCGAAGCGGTCATCTGTCACGAAGGACGCCCTGTCGCCCGCTGCGTCCTGCGCCGCGGCCGCTACATCATCGGCCAGGATCGGAAAAATGAGATCGTCGTCGATGCACCCTCGGTCTCCGCCCGGCACGCGCAGCTCATCGTCGAGGGCGACGGCGAATACTTCATCGAGGATCTCGACAGCGCCAACGGCACACGCGTCAACGGCCAGCCCGCCCACGGCTCCACGCCCATCACCCTCGACTCCGTGGTCGAGTTTGGCTCGACCACGCTCGATTTTCAGCGCGGCGGACTGCCGGCCTCGGTCTTTCAGTATCTTCCGGAAGGCTTCCTCGGTCCGCAGCGCTACGCGGTTGGCGAGGCCGTCGTCCAAGGCAGCACCAGCGTCATCCACGACGCGCGCGATCTGTTTCTCAACCGGCAGGTCGCCATGAAAATCATGCTCCCCGAAAGCCAGGCGAAACCGGGCTACGTGCTCCGTTTCATTCGTGAAGCCCATATCGCCGCGCAGCTCCAGCACCCCAGCCTCCTCCCGGTCTATGGGCTCGGCCTCGATGAGCAGCGCCGGCTCTACTCCACCACCCGTTTTGTCGAGGGCGATACGCTCAACGGCTTGCTCGATCTCCTCACCTCCAGCGAAGACCCGGAAGTCCACCGTCCCAATCTCGCCGCCCTCATCGGGGTCTTTCAAAAAGTGTGCGATGCCGTCGCCTACGCGCATTCTCGCGGCGTTGTCCACTGCACCCTCCGCCCGGAAATCATCACCGTGGGCCGCTTCGGCGAAGTCTTCGTGAACCACTGGGGGCTCGCCAAACTCTTTGCCCTCGAGGACGAGGATGCCCCGCGGGTTCAAGCTCCCGAGGCCAGCGGCGAACCCGCGCTTTCCCACTACTGCGCCCCCGAGCAGGCCGAAGGCGCGCTCGACGACATCGACACTCGCACCGACATCCATGCCCTCGGCGGCATCCTTTACCGCATCCTCACGCTGCGCGATCCGATCAGCGGCGAGACGGAATCCGAACTTCTCGACCAGGCGCTCACCCGGCGCGACGCCCCTGCCGCCCTGCTCGCCGGACAGCCCCCCTGCCCGCACTGGCCCGGCGAAAAACTCCCCGAATATCTCGCCGCCATCGCCATGAAAGCGCTCAGCCTCGCCCGCGACGACCGCCATCCCACGGTCCGCAAACTCCAGCAGGAAATCGCCACCTGGCAGGAGGGCGCCACCGCCGGCAGCCCCGAGTCCGGCAAACTCTGGAAAGGCTTTGCCGGCTTGCTCGGCCGGCATTAGACCGAGCTTGAAAACCCGGGCGTTTCAGTCCGCGCGGAACACTGAGCACAGGGCGCGGAAAACCGCCACCGCCTGTCGTCCGCACGCGCTGCGCTAGCGTATGCACTTTAGCTTTCGCGTGAAAAACATCGCCGACCAACACCTCAACCTTCCCCGGCAAGCTGCCGTGATGATCCTGCCGGGAGCCTTTCTCTTTCCCGGCTCACTGGTGCCGCTTTACATTTTCGAGCCGCGTTACCGGGCCATGCTCGCGTGGACCCTCGATGAGCAGCGGATGTTTTGCCTCGCGCCCCTCAAAGACGGCCTCTCCGAGGCGCACACTCCCGACGATTTTCATCACACCGCTGGTCTCGGACTGGTCCGCGCCTGCGTCCAGCGCGCCGACGGCACCTCCCACCTGATGCTGCAAGGCCTCGCCCGCGTGCAGCTCACCGCCTTTCTCCAGGACCTGCCTTTCCGCATCGCCGAACTTCGCGAACTCTGCTCGACCCCGGCCGAGCCGCTGCCCGGGGAACTGCTCACCACCAAGCTGCTGGAACTCTGCGCGCAGCTCCGCAGCAAAGGGGCCGGCATTTCCCCCGCTCTCGACCAGCAACTCGCCCGGATCGAAGACCCTGGCGCGCTCAGCGATATGGTCGCGCACACCTTTCTGCGCGAGGACCGGCACCGCCAGGATGTGTTTGAGGAACTCCGCGTCGGGGAGCGGCTGCGCCTCCTCATCCGCCACCTCACCGCCGAGATGCTCTGACGGGGCGGCGGCGCACTACGCAAAAAGGTCCATCACCGCATTCCCCTTCCCGTCCTGCGTCACGTAAAAGGGGCGCTCTTCCACCACGTAGGACAGCTTCGGTGAAATGCCCATCGCGCGGTAGAGCGAGGCGTGCAGGTCCGTGATCGTCACCGGATCGCGCACCGTCTTGCAGGGCCGCTCATCCGCCGTCACCCCGTGGACGTGCCCGCGTTTCATCCCCCCGCCAAAGAGAAGCACGCTTCCCGCCTCGGTGAAATGCCGGTGCATCCCGTAATGCAACGGCAGTTCGATCGTGTCCGGCACCTTCGCCTGCGTTCGCACCTGGGCGCTTTCCTTGCCCTCGATCATCATGTCGCGCGAAAACTCACTCGCCAGCACGACGAGCGTGCGGTCGAGCAGGCCGCGCTCTTCAAGATCGAGGATGAGCTGCGCGACAGGCGCATCGATCATCTTCTTCATATTCACCAGCCGCGCGTGACCGTTCTCGTGCGTGTCCCAGTTGAGGAAAGGGATATACTCCGTCGTCACCTCGATGAACCGCGCCCCGACCTCCGCCAGCCGCCGCGCGAGCAGGCAGCCGAGGCCGAAGCGCCCGACCGTCGCCGCCTCGTAGTCACCGTCGCGATTCTGCTTCGCGCCGTCGATCTTCGCCGGGTCGAAGCCCGCCGGCACATACTTCGCGACCGAGTCCTTCGGCTCGAGCGAAAGGTCGAAGGCCTTGGCTGCGGGCGAACTGAGCAGCCGGTGCGCGTTGTCCATCGCGCGGAGAAAAGAATCGCGCTGATACTCGCTGCCGTGCTGCCCGATGGGGCTGGCGTCGAGCAGGCGGCGGTAGAATTTGTCGCGATCCTCAAAGCGTCCCGGCGTCATCCCCGCCGGCGGCTGCACTGCGCGCGCCGCATCGTGCGGGAACGGGATGTTGAACGGCCCATTCTCGCTCCCGAGAAAGCCCGCGGTCGTGAACGCTTTCAGCTCCTCCGCCTCCCCGAGATCGAAGCGCTGCCCGATATTGATGAACGCCGGAACCGCCGGATCGCGCGGTCCCAGTGCCCGCGCCATGAACGCGCCAATGTGCGGCACGGCCACCGATTGCGGCGGCACGTAACCCGTGTGCCAGTTGAATTGATGCCGCGAATGCAAAATGAAACCGAGATCCTCCGCCTGCGCCGTACGGATGAGCGTCCCGCGATCCATCACCGCCGCCATCTTCTCCAGCCCCTCGGAAAAGCGCACGCCATCGACGGAAGTTGGGATGCTCGGGAAAGTCGAAAGCACGCTCTTCGGATCCATCCCCTTCTCAAAAGGTGCGTAGCGTTTCGGATCAAACGTCTCCGTGTGCGCCATGCCCCCCGCCATCCATAGTACGATGATCGTGTCCGCCGTCGGCGCGATTTTCTCCAACTCCCCGGCAGCAAAGAGCTGCGGCGCGCGGGAGCTAAGCGCGCCGAGCGTGGCGGCGGAAGCAGTCTTGAGGAAGTTGCGGCGGGTTTGCATGGGTTAGCGGATGAGTTGGAATTCGGGGAGATTCACGAGCGCCCAGAGGAAGTCGGCAAGAGCGTCGGGAGTGGGTTTCGCGCCGAGTAGAGCGAGCGTGACTTCGCGTTCGTTCGGACTGGGCGGGCGGCTGAGGGCGGCGAGGAAAGTGCGGTCAAGCCACGCGGAGGGTTCGCGCGCGGCATCGGCAGCCTGCTTCGCGGCGGCGCGCTGGAGGCGGGCGTCGAGCGTGCCGCCGTTGGTGAGTTCGAGCGCCTGCAGCGTGGTCGCGATGCTGGCGCGAACCGGGACGACGATCTCGCGGTTCGGGCGGTCGAGCGCGACCTGCAGCGGATCGGCGGCGAGGAGCGACGCGCGGATCTTGCCGGCGTGCGCCGCGGTGCTCACCGCGGGGCTGAGCGAGGGACCGAGTTCGACGGGGATATTGGCGAAATCCTTGCGGTTCAGCGGCAGCAAACCCGGACCTTCGTCGATCGGTGTCACGCTCGCGGGCAGCGGTTGCACCGCGCTCCAATCGGCATCGGCAAAGGCCAGCGCGTTCCAGGCTCCGTCGGGATTGCGCCGCACGCGCCAGGTTTCGTCGCTGACGATTTCCACCGCGTCCGCGTCGTCCGGCAAAACGGCGCGCACGTAAAACGCCAGCCCGCTTTGCCGGTTCAGATGCGTTGGCGCGCCGGGAAACTGGGTGCGCTCGACATCGTTGATCTGCTTCTCGGTGTGGCTGGAGACGTCGATGCTGACCACGTTCTCGCCGGCGAAGAGCAGCGGCTGGAGATTGAAAAGCGCGATGCGCCCGTTGCGGAAGCCGTCCCGCTGGATCGACTTCGCCTCCTTGTCGTTCACGCGCAGGGAAAAACCCTGGCTCGCGATGACCGTCGCGTAAGCTTCTGCCGGCGCTTTCGGCAGCGTGAATTTTTTGCGAAAGACGACTTTGTGCCGGTCGCTCGCCGGGAGCACATGGTTCGTGCCCAGTGCCACTGGCGGACGCGGAGCCGCCGCTGCGGAAATCTGCTGCTGCGCGACGGTCACCGCCGAAACGGCAGCATCCATCGCGGCCTGCGCCTGCGCGATTGCGGCCCCGCCTTGCGCGATGGCCGTCCCGGCTTTCGACTGCGCCTCGGTGAGCTGCTTCAGCGCGACGTCGAGTTGCGCCTTGCCCGCACGAAGCGCACTGCGTTGCGGGCCGAGATCCACCGGTTCGCCCGTCCAAATCCACTGCGGCATGCGCAAACCATCCGTGCCGAAATCAAACTCCAGCGTGGAAGGCAGCCGCGCCCACTCGCCGCCCAGCACGCTGATCGCATCGCTGAACTGCTCCGCTGTGAGCCGGCGCGTGAGCGGACCGCGGAAGACAAACTCCTCCTTCTCTCCCGGCCCCTCGACCGCCGGAAGCTGATACGCCTGCGACGTGCAAATCGTCGCGATGGTGTGCTTCAAGTCATAGCCGTGTGCCACGAAATCCTCCGCCAGCCAATCGAGCAGGTCGCGGTTCCACGCCGCTTTTTCCATGTCGTCCAGCGGTTCGACCAGCCCACGCCCAAGCAGCCGCGCCCACAGCCGGTTCACGATCGTCCGCGCCAGCCGCCCATCTTTCGGGCTGGTGATGATCTCCGCGAGCCGCTTCAGCCGCGCGGCTTTTGGCGCGCTGCCATCGAGCGCGCCGATCTCGGGATACAGAAATCGGCCCGCCGCTTTCTTGCCGGTCGGCTTGTCACAATGCACCAGCTCCAGCGTCTCGTCCGCATAGACCGCCGCGAGCCCGTAGGCGTCGGCCAGCGACCAGTCATTGACGAAACTGTCGTGGCAGCTTGCGCACTTCAGATTCACGCCGAGGAAGACCTGCGAGACGTTCTGCGCGGCCTGCATCGGCGGGAGCATCGAGGCGTTCACGTTGCCCCGCCAGATGATCCCACGCGTGAAGCCTTCGCTTTCCGGCACCGGGTTCACCAGTTCGGCGACGAACCGGTCATACGGCTTGTTCTCGATCAGCGCACGGTGCAGCCAGCCGGTGATTTGCTTGCGCCCGCCGTCAATGAAGCCCGCGCCCTTGTAGTCATTGCGCAGCAAATCGTTCCAAAATGTGAGCCAGTGATTGGCGTAACCGCTCTTGTCGGCCAGCAGAGCTGTCACCAGATTCGTCCGCTTGTCCGGGGCGTTGTCGGCCAGGAAGGCGTCGAGTTGTTCGGGTGGCGGGAGCAGGCCCACGAGATCGAGCCAGACGCGGCGCGCAAACGTGTGGTCGTTGACGGCATTGGAAAACGGCACGCCTTTGCCCGCAAAATAGCGCGAGAGCAAGTCGTCGATCGGATGCACGCTGGGCCGCGCTGTCAGCTCCACCTTGCGCGGATGCAGATTCTCCGGTGGTGGCTTGGCGAAAGAGATCCCCGCCGGCCACACCGCGCCTTGATCAATCCACGCGCGCAGCAGTCCGACCTGCCCGGGTGTCCACTTCGTCCCCTTCTTCGGCATCGCTGTGTCGGGATCGAGTCCGCTCACCGCCTCGACGATCAAGCTTTCCGCACTTTTCCCGATAACCGCCGCCGGGCCGGTATCCCCGCCTTTGAAGAACACCTCCCGCGTCTCGATGCTCAGCCCGCCCTTGTCCTTCCCCTTCGCGTGGCACTTGATGCACGCGGCCTCGAAGAGCGGCTTGATCTCCTTCTCAAAGTCCACCGTCCGCGCGACGGGCAACGGCAGTTTCGCCGTCCGCTCCGGCGAAAGCTGGGCCGGCGCCAGGCTCGTGGCCAAAAGGAAGGCGGGGAGAAAAACCAACGGCAGCTTCATACGGGCAATGTAATCCGCGAATCCCGAAAATCTTCCAAACGATTTTGCGGTCAGACTTTCGCCAGCGGCACCGCCCACGAGTGTGGCGTCCATTCAGCCGTCTGCCAGCGGTCTTCCGTATGGTACTCGCGGACGACGATCTCGCGCTCGTTCATCTCGACGAGGAAGAACGCCTGCTCCTCGAAGTTGAAATGCCCCGAGTTGTCGCAGTTGAAAACCGCAATCCCCTCTGCGCCCTTTGTCTGCACGCCGTCCCAGCGAAAAATATTCCGCGCGTGGGTGTGACCGTAAAAGATCGCCGCCACCCGGTAGCCCTTGATCGCCGCGTAAAAGGCCCGCACATCGGCGGGATCCCACTCCATCTTTTCAAACGGCCCCGGCGCCTCGACGGGTTGTGAGTAGCGCGCGATATCCACGTGATGCACGAGGACGACAGGGCGTCCGCTCTCACCGACTTTTTCGGCGAGGTCGGCGATGAGGAAGTCCAGGCTATCGAGCGCGGCGTAGCGGCGCTTGCGGTCGATCGTCTTGTCCGTGCCGACGATCAGACCGAGGCAGACGAAATGCACCGGACCCCAGTCCCACGAATAATGCAGTCCGTTCTCCGAAACTTTCGCCAAGCCGGCGCGCTGCGTGTTTCGCTCGATGATCTTCTGTTTAACGATTCCTTCGCCGTGGGGCGCGTCGTGGTTCCCGAGGATTTCGCAGACGGGATACTTCAGCGCGCCGCCCTCGCCATTCAGCCCGTAATCGGCGAGCCACGATTTTAGTTCCGTTTCCTGCATTGCCGTGAATAGGGGGCTGTTCTTGTCGCCGCTGTCGATGAGATCCCCAACATGAATGACGCCACGCGGTTCGCCCACGCCGCCCGCCCGTGCGGCCTCGGGAATGGCTGTCCCGCGCAAACCGTTGAGCGTCCTGACCAGCCCGGCGTTCGTCGCTGCCGAGACCGCATCTATCTCCTCCGGCTTTTCCTTGTTCGCGAGATAGTGCGTATCGCCCAGGACGAAGAAGCTGATCTGAAACGGCTCGACGGCGTGAACCTTCGGCGCGAACAAACCAGCCGTCGCCGCGGCAGTCGTCCCAATAAAAGCGCGGCGGGTGATGTGGGTAGATTTCATAGGGGGAGCATTGTGGGGTGGAAGAAATTCAGCATGCCCGGCGGTGGGGTGGCGTCAACTTTCGACCGTCGCCTGCCGCCGCGATGATGCCGGGCTGGGTCAGCGGCAGGATCACACGCTGAAACGCGCGCATCGGCCCAGCACCGAGATCGAAGGCGGTTTCGACCAGCGAGTTTGTCCAGCTTTTCGACCGAGCCATAGACCGCCAGGATGAGGAAAGGCAAGCTATCCAAGCCCAGCCCGTCGCCCTCCGTAGGCCACGGTGCCGCTCGTCAGCGACCTGCCCATCGACGTGCTCTAATTCAACGGCGGCACCACCTCCGTCCGCAGTTTCGCCGAACGCCAGCTCGCGCCGCGCGATTCGCAGAACAATCCGCTCGGCGGCGAAGTCGTCACCGTCTTCAACGCGGAGGTCATCTTCCCCCTCGCCGGCGCGCTCCAGGGCGCGGTCTTCACTGACGCCGGCAGCCTGCGCAACGACAACGTCACCGGCTCCGGCGACCTCCGCCACGCCATCGGCGCGGGCCTCCGCTACAAGCTCCCCATCGGCCCGCTCCGCCTCGACTACGGCGTCAACCCCTCACCACGCGACGGCAAAGCCTTCGGCGCGTTTCATTTCTCGTTCGGGTTCGCGTTTTAGTTTGAAAACGTCACCGTCAAACTTAAACCAGCGCCAGCGCAGTGAAGTGTCTGTGCTGAGGGTCTGCGAAGGAAAATCCCCGACGAGAGCGAAATCCTAACGTGACCCCGTTGCCCGCATTTCGCTCAGTGCGTCACCTTCACGCGCAGCCAGCGTTGCGTGCTGGAAGAAAAGTTCACGATGTCGCGCACTTCGCCGGTCTTCACGCCGGGCGTCACGTCATCGCCGCTGATGTAGCCGGGGCCGTTGAAGGGTGCGCCAAGCGTGCTCGTGGCCAGCGGCGTCCACGGGCCGGCCACGAGATCGCCCGTGGCCTCGACGCTCACGGCGATGTCGTTGTGCGCCGGATCGCGCGGCACGAACATCCGCAGCCGGTCGCCCTCGGCGTAGGTGAAGACACTCGCGCCCGGCGGCTGCGAGGGCGTCTCGGGGAGAAGGCCGAGGCCGTACTCCGCCAGCGTCCGCAGGCCATCAGAATCTGGGTCGCCGAGGTCGGGGGCGTTCGCATCGCCAAGATGCGTGAGCTTCCATTGCTGGAGCGGAGTGAATGATCCGGTTTCGTAGCCCGCAAGCGCGAGGGCGATGTCAGAATACCCAACGACCACAACTTTCCCGTCGTCTTGAATTGCCATACTAAGACCAACATCATCCCTGCTCCCGAAGTCGGTAGTCACCTTGCCCATCTGACCGAAGCGCTCGTCTAGAGCCTGTTATTAACTTTTCGAGTTGTTCTAGAGAGAAGACACTTGGCCTCAGGACTGCCAATCATGGCATAGATACATTTCCGAAGAGGCCAGCCGCGGCCTTCTACAGAGAAACACATCGCTGACCAGCCTCTAAAAGTTAAGCACAGGCTCCTAGCAGCCTGTCGGACTTCCAAAGTCCGGGAGGACTGACAGATTGTAAGGGGATGGCGGCGCGCTTCGTCAATATCGATCACGACACTCCGCTGTTGCTGCCGCCCGATCTGCGTGAGTGGGTGCCGGCCGATCATCTCATCCACTTCATCATGGATGCCGTCGGGTTGCTCGAATTGAGCGCGGCGCGCGTCAACCACAGTGGCAGCGGCAGCGAGCCGTTCCCGCCCTCGCTGATGCTCGGGTTGCTCATTTATAGCTACGCCACGGGCACTTTCAGCAGCCGACGGATCGAGAAAAACGCGGAATGCGGCAACCAGCGATTCCGCAAGGCCGCTCCACCACCATCGAAAGGCCGGGCGAGTTTGATTTTCGCGCGTGCTTCTCGTCAGGAAGTCGAGTGAAAGAACATCGGTACATGGCTCGCACTCACACACCCCCGCCCCGCCCATGACCGCCCGTGACCTCCAGACTCTGCTGCAGTCCGCCCAGCCGCCAACGCTCCTCCATGTCCTTCCGGCGGAAGTCTTCGCCGCCGCCCGCATCCCCGGCTCGCACAACGCCTGCATCTACGAGCCGAGCGGAGCGAGACAGACTGGCCGACAGGCCAGCCCGAAGGGGCCGCGCGGCCGCGCGGATCAAACCGCCTTCCCGGATCAGGTCGCCCGGCTCGCGCTCGACCCCGCCGCGCCGCTCCTCGTCTATGGCGAGGGCGAAGGCTCCCTCGACGGCACCACCGCCGTGGAAAAACTCCGCGCCCTCGGCTTCACCCAAGTCGAGACCTTCGAGGGCGGACTCGCCGACTGGCAGCCCGCCGGTCTCCCGCTCGAAGGCACCGGCCAGCTCCCCGCGCCGCCCGTCCCCGATGGCACCTTCGCCGTGGATACTGCCCATAGCGTTATCCGCTGGACCGGCCGCAATCTCTTCAATCACCACAGCGGCACTGTGCGACTCCGCGACGGCGAAATCCGGGTCAATCAGGGCCAGCTCGCCAGCGCCCGCTTCACCATCGACATGGCCAGCATCGCCAATGAAGACCTCGCCGACTCCGCGCTGAACGCCCTGCTCATCGCCCACCTGCACAGCGCCGATTTCTTCGACGTCGCGCAGCATCCCGCCGCCGAGTTCGTCGCCCACGCCGCGGAGAAAATCGGCTCCTGCACCGACGGCACGCCCAACTATCTCCTGCGCGGCACGTTCACCCTCCGCGGCATCGCCCAGCCGCTGGAGTTTCCCGTCCTCATCGCCCCGAGCGCCGACGGCCAGCGCCTCACCGGCCAGGGCCAGTTCGAGATCGACCGCACCGCCTACGGCAGCCACTACGGCTCCGGCAAACTCTTCCGCTACCTCGGCCCCCACCTCGTCAACGACCACATCCACCTCCACGTCAAAATCCACGCGGAGCGGGAGGGATAAGCGACTCGCCCGATGAAAAAGCCCACGGATATCACTCTCGCTATTACTGCAGACTACCGGCAGTTCGTGCAGGAACTGATGGCGCGCGTCTCCACCGCCCGGCTCTCCGCGGCACGGAGGATCAATCATGAAATCATCCTCCTGTATTGGGACATCGGGCGCAGGATCGTGGAGAAACAGAAGGCGCTTGGCTGGGGCGAATCCGTGGTAGAAATGGTCGCTGCGGACTTGCGGAAGGCATTTCCGTCAATGAGCGGTTTCTCCCCTCGCAACGTGTGGGATATGAAGCGTCTCTACGAGGCATTTTCGGCTCCCGATTTTCTCTCACAGGTGGTGAGAAAAACTTCCAAACGCGGTGCTACCCAAATTCTGCGACAGCCTGTCGCAGAATTAGAAAAGGCCATGATTCGGCGACAACCCGTCGCCAAATTAGAGGACGCCAACCCAATCGAATTTCTGCAGCAGCTTGTCGCAGAAATTCCCTGGGGCCAAAACCTCCTCATCCTCAACAAGCTCTCCGAGCCTGCCGCCCGCCTCTGGTATCTCCGCGCCACCGCCCGCTTTGGCTGGTCGCGCAATGTGCTGCTCAACCAAATCAAGGCCGGGGCCTACGAACGCGCCGTCACGGAAAAAAAGACGCACAACTTCGACCTCGCCCTGCCCGAGCACTTCGCCGAGCAGGCGGATGAAATGCTCAAGAGTTCCTACAACCTCGAGTTCCTCGGCCTGCGCCGCGCTGTGCGCGAACGCGAACTCGAAGACCGCCTCATCACGCGCCTGCAATCCTTCCTCCTCGAACTCGGCTACGGCTTCTGCTTCGTCGGCCGCCAGCACCGGCTCGCCCTCGGGAAGAAGGAGTATTTCATCGACCTCCTGTTCTATCATCGCTTCCTCAAGGCGCTCGTCGCCTTCGACCTCAAAGTCGGCCCCTTCGAGCCGGAGTTTGCGGGCAAGATGGATTTCTACCTGAACCTGCTCAATGACACCGAGCGCGGCCCCGGCGACCAGCCCTCCCTCGGCATCATCCTCTGCGCGGAAAAGGACGATGTGGAGGTCGAATATGCCCTTCGCTCGAAGGCCAACCCCATCGGCGTCGCCGCCTACACCTTGCAGTCGAAACTCCCCGGTGAACTGAAAGGCAAACTGCCCACCGCCAAACAGCTCGCCGACATCGTCCGGGCGGAAATGGAGGGCGGGAAATGAGAACCAGTTTGAACTCGACCGCACCGCCTACCGCAGCCACTACGGCTCCGGCAAACTCTTCCGCTTCCTCGGCCAACACCTCGTCAACGACCTCATCCACCTCCACGTCAAAATCCACGCGCAGCGGGAGGGCTGAGTGAGTACCAACGATTCCCACAAAATGAGCCGGACCCAATACGTCTTCGTCGATTACGAGAACGTCCAAACTGTGGACCACGACCTCGTGGCCGGAAAAGCGGTCGTCGTCGAACTGATCCTTGGCGAACAGCACACCAAACTCCACTTGGAAATGGTCGAACGGCTGCTGAAATACCCACAACAGATCAAACTCGTGAAAGCGGGAAAATCGGGTCGCAACGCGCTCGACTTCGTTCTCGCTTATCGCGTGGGAGTCGCCTCCGCCGCCGATCCCAAGGGGTTCTTTCACATCGTCTCGCGCGATACCGGATTCGACGCGCTGATTCTGCACTTGCGTCAGCACCACATCCTCGCGCGCCGCGACGAGAATTTTGCCAAAGCCTTCGCCACGGAAGCACCACCGGTCGCCCCCGCCGACCGGGCGAAAGTCGTCATCGAGAGATTGAAGAAAAACAAAACGAACCGTCCCAAGCGGAAGAAAACGCTCCTCTCGCAGATCAACTCCTACTTCGGCAAAAAACTCACCGACACCGAATTGGAGGCCATGGTCCAAACGCTCACCAAGGAGCGAGTCATCGAGGTCGGCGAAAAGGGCGAAGTGAGCTACAAGATTTGAGCGGACTCGATCGCCAGATAGATTTTGTGAATCTCTGAAAAAACGATTCTCGCCTCCTTCGACGCATCGCCCGTAAGCTGCAACATGGCCCTAGACGAAGAAATTAATCAGCGACGCAAAGAAATTTCCACAGATTCCTACGGAATGTCGATTGGTGAGATGATCAGTCTCTACAAGGACAAAGAACTGAATATCCGCCCTGAATTTCAGCGATTCTTTCGATGGTCGGAGAGTCAGAAATCAAGGTTCATTGAATCACTTCTCCTGGGTATTCCGATTCCTCCGATTTTCGTCTCTCAGGATGACGCCGGAAAATGGGACGTTATTGACGGTCTTCAGCGGCTTTCTACCGTCCTGCAACTTACGGGAGACTTAAAGGGCGAGGATGGTAACGCTGTCGCCCCTTTGGTTTTGAGTAGGACACGCTATCTCCCGAGTATGGACGGGAAGCTCTGGACCTCGGAGCCTCCAGGCCAACAGAACGAACTGTCGGAAAGCGCGAGGCTGCTGATTAAGCGAGCTCGACTAGATTTGAAAATCGTCCTGAACAGCAGTGACAAATCGAGCAAGTTTGAGCTTTTCGATCGACTGAACACCGGTGGTTCAGCAGCGACGGATCAGGAAGTGCGTAATTGCATTTTGATCATGCTCAACAAGGGGTTCTTTGACTGGATAAGCAAACTAGGAAAGAACCCAAACTTCAAAGCTTGCCTGCCGCTTACTGAGCGCCAGTATAAAGAGCAGTTCGATATGGAACTGGTGGTTCGCTTCCTGACCTTGCGCAACATCACTCCTGACGACTTAGCCAGCTTGATTGATGTTGGCCCGTTTCTTACCACCAAAATTGTCGAAATGGCGGAGGACGCCGGCTTTGATAGGAACCGTGAGGAGGAAGCGTTTCTTAAAACCTTCGAACTCCTTGCCACTTCCTTGGGCGAAGACAGCTTCAGAAAATACGACAAAGCCAAAAATAAGATCACGGGTCCGACATTGATTTCCGGCTTCGAGGTTATGGCCCTTGGTGTCGGTCAAAATGTTTTGTCCAATGGGTTCAACGCGGCACCCGAGGTTGTCCGTGAGAAGCATCAGAAGGTCTGGGACACACCCGCGTTTATCAATAGCACCGGGTCAGGTATCCGAGCGTCGATCAGATTGCCGATCACGATTCCTTTGGGTCGTGAGCTGTTCAAACCGTGAAAATTCGTAGTCGCGCAGAGCTGAACGACGCTCTGACTGGCGCGATCTCCTGGAGAAAAAAGGAGATTTCGTGCCAGCATCTCCTGATAAAAAATAGCCGACCGCATGAGCAGGAACTACTTCGTCGTTCGGCCATAGTAATTCTTTACGCGCACTGGGAGGGATTTTTCAAGTTAGCCGTCGAGTGCTATCTCGATTTTGTTCAACGGAAAGGGATGAGCTACCAACAACTCACGCCTAATTTCATAGCTTTAGCATGTCGTACGGCAATGCGCGAATTGGGGGCATCTAACCGACTAAAGCCACATCTCGCGGTTGTGGACTTTGTTCTATTCAATCAAGGCAATCACGCGCGATTTCCGACGTCTTTTGATGCTGAGGATAATCTCAATAGCGAAGTGCTGGGACACGCACTGACCGAAATCGGTTTCTTAGTGGACGCTTACTGGAGCGGCAAGTTTCTCTTGATCGATGGCAGCCTGCTGAAGAATCGAAACGCAATCGCCCATGGCGATAAGATTCCGATCGATCAACCGACGTATGAGGAGCTCCACCGGCTCGTGGTGGATCTCCTCGACTACGCGCAGACGTGCATTGAAAATGCGGCAGTCGAGGAAAGTTACGTTCGAAAATAGATACGCCCATCAGCCTTTCTCCTCGTTCCCAAAGTTTTCTGCTGACTTGGAACTGCAAACACATGGCCAACGTGGACCACCGGCGACGCGTGGAAGCGGTGTGCGCCGAGGCGGGGCTGGTCTGCCCAATCATTTGCACTCTATATCATTTGATCGCAATTTGACCCTGTGAACTCGAACGCCATCCATGATGAAATCCGTCTCACGCGCGATGCGCTCGTGCGCGAGTCTGGTGGCGATTTGCAACGACTCGGCGAGCACCTGCGCACTGGTGAAGCACGCTGGGCGGAGGCGGGGCATCCGGTTGTGTCGTTTGCCGGTCAGTCGCCGCTCGAACTTCCGCTGCCCGATTGGGAGAAGATCGATGCGGAGCCGGAGGATGAAATCATGACCGAAATCCGCGCCACTCGTCGGAAGCTGATGGAGGAACGGGAAGCGTCGTCGCTCGTCTTGCGCGAAGAGCCTCCCGAGAATTAGGCGATCGCTTTGCGCTGCGAGAACGGACGGCATCCTTACTCCGAGGAAGAAAGTTTACAGCGGTGAGCGCGCGGAGTCCGGAGGCGTGATCTGGGAGTGGCTCACGCAAAATGGCTTCGGACTTTCGTGCTGAAGCGGAACGGACGAGAATCACGGCATGAAAAGGACGATTCCAAAAAACATGATCTGTCTGTGGTTTGATAAGGATGCCCTCGACGCGGCGCGCTTCTATGCGGCCACGTTTCCGGAGAGCGAAGTGACGGCGGTCCACCACGCGCCCAGCGACTATCCATCGGGCAAGGAGGGCGATGTCCTCACGGTCGAGTTCACCGTCCTCGGCATTCCCTGCCTCGGCCTCAACAGGGGGCCGGAGATCAAGCACAGCCTGGCATTTTCCTTCCAAATCGCGACGGATACGCAGGAGGAGACGGACCGCTACTGGAACGCGATCGTCAATAATGGTGGCGAGGCAAGCGAGTGTGGCTGGTGCCAGGACCGCTGGGGATTGTCCTGGCAGATCACCCCGCGCGTGCTGACCGAGGCGATGGCCGCTGGCGGGGCGGAGGCGAAGCGCGCTTTCGCCGCGATGATGGAGATGGGAAAAATCGACGTGGCCAAGATCGAGACGGCACGCCGCGGGTGACGAGACCCGAACGCCGGTGGATGGTCCGCAGCGCGTGGGGCTGTTGATAGATGAATTGCCGCAGCGCATCGTGCGGGACCGGGCGGAGGAGAAGAAGATGGGCGTCGCCGAGAGCGCTGGCATCCGGACTTGCCGGGCGAGCGAACAGCGCCTGAATTAAACCTCTCTTCACCATGACCACACCGCCCGCCACCACCACGTCTCCGCTTTTACTTTCACCCTTCGATCTCCGCGGAATGCCGCTGCGCAATCGCGTGGTGATGGCGCCGCTGACGCGAGCGCGGGCGGGGCGGGAGCGGGTGCCGAATGAGTTGATGTTGGAGTATTACACGCAGCGCGCTTCGGCGGGGTTGATCGTGGCGGAGGCGACGACGATTTCGGAACAGGGGTTTGGCTGGGTGGATTCGCCGGGCATTTACAATGATGCTCAGGTGGCGGGTTGGGCGAAGATAGCGGCGGCGTTGCATGCGCGCGGGACGCCGTTCTTTCTCCAGCTCTGGCACTGCGGGCGGGCGTCGCACAGCAGCTTCCACGGCGGGCAGCCGGCGGTGTCGGCGTCGGCGATAAAGATTGTCGGCGACACCATTCATACGCCGATCGGCAAACAGCCCTACGAGGTGCCGCGGGCGCTGGAGACGGCAGAGGTGGCGGCGGTGGTGGAGGATTACCGGCGGGCGGCGGAGCGGGCAAAGGCCGCGGGGTTCGATGGCGTGGAGATTCACGCGGCCAATGGCTATCTCATCCACCAGTTCCTCGACTCGAAGACCAATCACCGCACGGACCAGTACGGCGGGAGCGTGGAGAATCGGTATCGTTTCCTGCGAGAGATCGTGGAGGCGATTCTCACGGTGTGGCCGGCGGCGCGGGTCGGCGTGAGGCTATCGCCGAATGGGAATTTCAACGACATGGGTGCGCCGGATTTCCGCGAGACGTTCACGTATGCGGCGGTGCAGCTCGATGCGTATGGGCTGGCTTACCTGCATGTGGTGGACGGGCTGGCGTTTGGTTTCCACGAGCAGGGCGTGCCGATGACGCTGGCGGAATTCCGCGCGGTGTTCACCGGGCCGCTGATGGGCAATTGCGGCTACACGCAGCAGACGGCGGAGGCGGCGATCACGGCGGGTCACGCGGACCTGATCGCGTTCGGCCGCCCCTACCTGAGCAACCCGGATCTCGTGGAGCGCTTCGCGAACGGCTGGGAGCTGAATCCGCCGGCGGACATGAAGGCATGGTCCGCGCCGACGGCGGAGGGTTACACGGACTTTCCGTTTCATCCGCGAGGGTGAGATTTCGATGGCGGAATGGCGAAAGCAGACGCCACTCGTCGAAAGCTGATGGAGAACGGGGCAGCAGCCTTGTGCGCTATTGGGGAAGATCCCAAAGAAGCAGGCTCCCTCTTTTCCACGGAATCCCCCGGAAGATCAGGCTACGTCAAAAACCCTTCGGCAGGTTCTTGAGCGCTTCTTTGAGCGCCTTCTGCGCTTCCTTCTCGGCGGCATCAATTTCGGCTGCGGGATCGCTCGCGGCGGGAGGTTGTCCCGCAGGGACGCCGTCCCAATTGAGGCCATCGGCGAAGATTTTGACGGTGCTGCCCGTCGGGGCCTGCTGGATCATGATCGTCAGCGTGGCGTCGCCTTGCTCGCGCTTGAGGATGGCATTCTTTGGTCCTTTCACGCCGCCGGCACCGTCTTTCCAGCCTTGTTGCTTGAGCCGGGCCGAAAGATCGTCGGTCACGGCAGCGACGGGCTGCCCGCTGGTGAGTTGAATTTGGTGCATCAGCGCCTTGTATTGCACGTCCTTCGCATCCTTGGGGAGCGGCAGGTCGCGAGCGGAGATGGTGGGGGTGGCGGCAACTGGTTTGGCGGGCGTTTCGTCCGACGCAGGCGGCGGCACCTTTGCGGTCGGCTTTAGCGGGGCGACGCTCGCGGTGCGCAGCTTCTCCGGCAGCGGCGCGGCAAACTCCAGATCGACCTCCCACTTCATGCCAAACGTATCGAGCATCCCGCCCGTGCTCACATGTCCGGCGACGTTTCCGCCCGCGATCTTGAACTCAGTCATCTTAATCGTCCCGAGCGAGGTGAATCCCGATTTGCTGTGCGCGCTGTGGGCTACCTGGCAGCCGAAGATCCCGCCATCGTAATGTACTTTCAAAATGAGCGCGCTGCCGAGCTTCCCGAAGAGCGCGTCGAAGGATGGCTTCTTCGCCGCCGCCGGATTTTTCTCGGTGAAAATCAGCGTCACCGCGGGCTTCCCGTTGAACTCCTCTTCCTCCTCGACGAGGACAAACTTGATCGCGGCCGCCTTGCCGTCGCCGATAAATTTGCCGCTGACCGCGGGTTTGACCGGCGGATCGAGTTTTGCGGGAGCTGCGACGGCGTCCTGTGCCGACGCGATGCCGGTAAGACAGACTGCGGTGAAGATGGCGGCCATCGGCCAAAAGCGAAGGATGCGGGAGGTGGTCATGTTTTTTGGAGGTTGGGTGATTGCGGCAAACCGTGCGCGCCGATCCGTGCGAAAACCAGCCTGGAGATTTCGATCTGCGCAGTTCCATCGAAGAGCCACGCTGCGCGATTGACAGACGGTCTTCCGTCGCCGATCTACGGCACCTCACATGCGTCTCTCTTCTGCCAGCTCGATCATGATCATCGCGATCATTATTGGCACCCACTCGGGGCAGGGATAGACGCGCGCTGATCCACCGCCAGTCTTAAATTCCGAAGCCCTGAGTTTTCCGCTCAGGGCTTTTTCTTTGCCCACATGTCCCGATGAATGACCAACCTGTCTCCGCTGTTTCCCTGTCCGAAATCGTGGCGGCGCGCCTGCGCTTGAACGGCGCCGTGGCGCGCACGCCATGTGTCGAGTCCGCCGCCTTGAGCGAGCTGACGGGCGCGCGGATTTTCTGCAAGCAGGAGCATTTGCAGCGCACGGGGAGTTTCAAGGAGCGTGGGGCGCGCAATGCGCTGGCGCAGCTCGCAACGGAGTCGGCGCGGCGCGGAGTGATCGCGGCGTCGGCGGGGAATCATGCGCTCGGGCTGTCGTGGCACGGGCGCGCGCTCGGGGTGCCGGTGACGGTGGTGATGCCGCGGTTCGCGCCGCTGGTGAAGGTGGCGCGCTGCCGGCAATTCGGCGCGATGGTGGTCTTGCACGGCGACAGCTTCGACGAAGCGCGCACGGAGGCGGGGCGACTGGCCGAGGAACGTGCGCTGACCTACGTGCATCCGTTCGATGATCCGCAGGTCATCGCGGGGCAGGGCACGCTGGCTTTTGAAATCCTCGAACAGGTGCCCGATGCCGAGGCGATCCTCGTGCCGGTGGGTGGCGGCGGATTGGTCGCCGGAGTGGCGACGGTCTTGCAGGCGCTCAAGCCCGATCTGGAGATCATCGGCGTGGAACCGGCCAACGCGGCGTGTTTCGCCGCCGGGCTGGCCTCCGATGGGCCGGTGCGCGTGCCGACGCGCTTCACGCTCGCGGATGGCCTGGCGGTGGTGGAAGCGGGACGGCACACGCTGGCCATCGCGCGTCCGCTGGTCTCGCGCATGGTGCAGGTGGGCGAGGAAGCGCTGGCGCTGGCGATGCTGCGACTCGCCGAGTTGGACAAGTGCATCATCGAAGGTGCAGGCGCCGCGGGGTTGGCGGCGCTGCTCGAGGGCGGGTTGCCCGAGCTTCGGGGCCGCCGCGTGGTGTTGCTGCTCACGGGAGGGAACATTGATCCGCTGGCCCACAGCCGGGTGATTGAGCGCGGGCTGGCCGCGGATGGACGCATCTACCGCTTCGACGCGCTGATCAGCGATCGGCCGGGCGGGCTGGCGCATCTCTCCAGCGTGCTGGCCGATGCGGGCGCCAACGTCACCGAGATCGTGCACAACCGGACCTTTGCCGGCCCCGACCTTTCGCGTGTTCATGTGCTCTGCACCGTGGAGACCCGCGACCGCGAGCACATCACCGAGGTCCAGGAGCGACTGGCGCAGAACGGCGTCGAACTCAGCCGCTCAGACCGTCCGCAGTGGTCGTAAGTCCGGCTTGCGCGCGCGGCTGTTTCCACGCGCAGCCGAGAAGGTGTCGGGCTAGATTGCCAGCGTGCGCACCTACCAGCCTGAGAGAACTGCCGTCGAACTGGTGCAGCGCTTCGGCTGGAACTCGACCGCTTATCAAATCCTGAACCCGGGAATTTCACACATGCTGTCATCGCGCGGCGATGCGATCACCGGCTACGTTGATTTCGGCAAGGTGCGAGTGGCGGCGGGAGTGCCGATTTGCGCTCCAGAGCGGCTGCTCGAGGCGATGGCGGATTTTGAGCAGGCCGCGGCTGGCACCGGCCGGCGCGTCTGTTACTTCTACGCGGAGGAGCGGGCGCGATGCCGGGCCATGGAAACGAATCGCTACGCCGCCGTCCAGATCGGCGCGCAGCCGGTATGGCAACTGGCCGAATGGCCGGCGACGTTCGATAGCCGCGCCTCTCTGCGTGCACAGCGGCATCGTGCGCGGAACAAGGGAGTCGCCGTCGTGGAATGGGAGCGGGCGCAGGCCACGCGCAATCCATTGCTCGAACAGTGCCTCGCGGAATGGCTGGCCACACGCGGCATGTCCGAGTTGCACTTCCTCGTCGAGCCCGACACGCTTGGATTCCTCGAAGGCCGCCGCATTTTCGTCGCCATGAAGGATCAGCAACCGCTCGGGTTTCTTCTCGCCTCACCGATCCCGCTGCGTCGTGGATGGCTCATCGAGCAGGTCATCCGCGGGAACAAGGCACCGAACGGGACCGCTGAGATGATGCTCGATTCCGCCATGAGAGCGATGGCTGCGGACGGAGATACCCTGGTAACGTTTGGCCTCGCGCCGCTCGCGCAGCGCGAGGTGCGGGTGGAGAACCCGCGATGGCTCCGACCGTTGTTTGCCTGGGCGCGCGCCCACGCGCGACGGTTCTACAATTTCGACGGGTTGGAGAGTTTCAAAGCCAAGTTTCGTCCGCACCAATGGGAGCCGGTTTACATCCTCTCCTGCGAGCGACACTTCTCTCCGGGAACACTGGTGGCCGTGGCTGGTGCCTTTACTGATGGTCGCTTGGCGGCGGCTTCGTTCGGAACATTTAAGCGGGCCCTGGCGAAGGAACTCCGATGGCTGACCTCACGCCGGGCGAGATAAGTCACCGGGACACTGTGCCGATATTGAAAACACGCGCGCCGCTTTGGCGCTGCGATTCAGCAGGAGAACCGCACTCCTCCTATGACTTCAGAACGCAATCCCGTCGGCTGGTTCGAGATCTATGTTCAGGACATGGACCGGGCCAAAACCTTTTACGAACAGACTCTGCAGGTGACTTTCCAGAAGTTGGCAGGTCCGGACATGGAGATGTGGGCGTTTCCGATGCTCGACGAAAAGCCGGGCTGCACGGGTTCGCTGGTGAAGATGGAGGGCAAGGACTCGGGAGTCGGTGGCACGATCATTTATTTCTCGTGCGTCGATTGTGCGGTGGAAGCGAAACGCGCCGGCGAGAGCGGCGGCAAGGTGATCAAGGCGAAGTTCTCGATCGGCGATTACGGCTTCATTGCTTTCGTGCAAGACACCGAAGGCAACATGATCGGTCTGCACTCGAGCAAATAACCGCAGGTGAGCAGGGTGCCGCATTCGACCCGTGGTCGCAGTTGACAGGACTCTGTCGGTTCGTGTCCTTTTCGAGCGCGACTATCCAGTCCGAAGCGCCGATCCGGAGTGTGGCCGACACGATCACCGAACGATTTGGCCGGGGAGCGGTTGGACGATCTGGCCCGGCAGGGACCGGACAATCTGGCCGGGCAGTGGCGGGATCATTTGGCCAGGCAGTGAACCAACGATCTGGCGCGGCAGCGGACGCGTGATCTCATGGAGCAGCGGGGCAACGATCTCGCTTGGAAGCACGGGAACGATTTGAATGGGCTGAGGCGTCATCACCGCCTGCGGCTTGGCCGAAGTTTTGCCCGCGGTGGTGAGGATGACTTGATTCGTCGAACTGACCAGCCCTGAGGACGACTGGCCTCGGGCGAAGACGGGGGCGGCGGTGAGGGCGACGACGAGCATCGCCAAAGAAACGTGCGAGGATGCTTTCATAGTGAGGCAAACGCTATCGTCGCGGCGATCGTCGCGCGAACTTTTCCATTCGTTACTTTTGGGGAATCTTTTAGGCATCACCGGCACCGGATTCAACGGTCCACGGCGGGACAATGCCGCGGATGGTCTGCTCGGCGCGGTGCCAGTGTTTTTCCGCGCGCCCCTCGGGGCGGCCTTCTTCTTCGTAGTAGCGGTAGGCGAGGCGGGCGACATCGTCTTCCAAGGGCATGTTGACCGCGGGGTCGGGGGAATGTGGAAGTTCTTCAGGCATAAGATGGCAGGTGCGATGATGGATTCGCATGCCGAGTGGTCGCCGCGCTTACGCGGGAGTGCTCAGCGAGCTGGGAAGCCGGTATCGCCGAGTCGCAAAGTGGGGTGAATAGCGCACTGGGCGAGGCCCGAGAATGGGCTTCCGCTCGGGGCTATGCAGTGACAGAATCGTCGGCACTATGAAAACGTTTTTCTCCCTGCTCATGACTCTGGCCCTTACTTCGATGGCTTTTGCCGCCAAGGAGGGCTGGCTCGACGATTTGGAAAAAGCCAAGGCGCAGGCCAAGGCGGAAAATAAAAAGATCCTCCTCGATTTCACGGGCTCGGATTGGTGCGGCTGGTGCAAGAAACTCGATAAGGAAGTCTTCAGCCAGCCGGCGTGGAAGGATTACGCGGCCAAACATCTCGTGCTCGTGGAGGTCGATTTTCCGAGGAGTTTCCAACTGCCGGAAGCGACGAAAAAGCAGAACGACGCACTGCAAAAGAAGTTCGGCATTCAAGGTTTTCCGACGATCGTCATTACCAGTGCGAGCGGCACGAAGCGGGGCGAGCTGGGATATGTGGAAGGCGGTCCCGACGCGTTTATCAAGGCGCTGAAGAAGGCGGACTGAGGCGGACACTGGAGCAACCCGCCCCGCCGCGGTCCCGGTTACGCGCGCTCGAGTTCGGCGATGAGGGGATAGTGATCGGACGCGACGCGGGCGAGGCGGGAGCGATGAACGTCCAGGCTGAGGGGCTGCAGTCCCAAGTTTATGAAGATGTGATCCACCGCGAGCATCGGGAAAAAGGTGGGAAAGGTGCGAAAGGACCCGGTTGGATTGACCAGTCGTCGGACGTCGCGCAGATGCCGGGTGAAAGCGCGATAAGGGCGGGAACCGGGCAGGCTGTTGAGGTCTCCGAGCAGAATCAGCGGAGTGTCGGGCGGACTCCCACCCAACCATTCGGCGCTGGTGAGCTGGTGCGCCTGACGCAAACGTTCGCTCCAACCCAGGCCGAAATGGGTATTCACGATGCGCACGCGGCCGAGCGGTGTCTCCGCGTCCATGGAGATCGCGCTGCGTTTTTCCAAACAAAAAAACGGCGCCGGTCCCGGCAGTTCGCCCGTGCGGCGGAGGGTCAGCGGGAAGCGGCTGACGAGGGCATCGCCATAGTGTTCCTCGCCGGTGCGCATGGCGGGGTGAAAAAAACGGTGCCAGCCAAGCTGCGCGGCGATCAAGGCGGCTTGGTCCACTCCGCCAGAGCGCCGTCGGCTGAGGTCCAGCTCTTGCAGGCCCACGATATCCGCCCGCAACTCGCCGATCACGTCGGCGATCCGCGTTTCGGAGCGTTGCCGATCCATGCCCACACAGCCATGCACGTTGTAAGTGGCGACGCGCAGCGTGGAGGCAGTTCCTTCGTTCATCGTCGCTGACGCGCGTTCGTAAAGAACTTACATTTGTTGGCGGAAAATCATCCCCAAGTTCCCACGCACCTTTTCTGGAAAAGGCCGGCGGTGCCAGTCGCTCAAAGTGATTTCGCGGGAGTGGCTTTTGTCTTCGTCGAAGATGCGGACGTGCGCCTGCACCCATTCCTTATCGAGCACATTGAGATTCGCCTCTTCGTTCAGCGACAGGGAGCGGTTGTCCAGATTGGCGGAGCCGACGGACGCCCAGCACTCGTCCACGAGCAGATATTTGCAGTGAAACCGCGCCGGTTGGTATTCGTAAAAACGCGCGCCCGCTTCGAGCAGCGGCTGCCACCGCGCCTTGCCCACCGCCCGCACCAGGGGCGCGTCGAAGTCTTCGCCCGGCGTGATGATTTCCACCTGCACGCCGCGCTGGAGCGCTTCGAGGAGGGTGCGCCGGCAGAGGTCGTCCGGCACAAAATAGGCATTGGCGATGCGGATGGTTTTGCGGGCCGAAGCCATCGAAACGAGGAGCATCAGGCGGGCGCAGTCGGACCCTTCGCCGGCGGAGCTCTTAAACACCTGGCAGGTGAGGTCTCCCCCCGTTTCCAGCTTGGGAAAATAGGGGTCGCCGTGGAGCAATTCCGCGCGGGTCTCGAGCCAGTTGTCGATGAAGGCCTGTTGCATTTGCGCGACAGCGGGCCCCTCCACGCGGTAGTGCGTATCGCGCCACAGATGTTTGGTCCGGCCGTCGCCTTTCCAGCCATCGGAAATTCCGACCCCACCGATGAAACCGACTTTGCCGTCGATGACCAGGATCTTGCGGTGCGTGCGGAAATTGATCCTCGCGAAATGGACGAAGCGGAAGATTTCCACCTGCACGCCACAGCGTCGGAGATGGTTCATGGCGGGGCCATGCAGACAGTTGGAGCCCATGGCGTCCTGGAGGACATGCACTTTCACGCCGGCGCAGGCGCGCTCCGCCAGTGCTTCGGAGAGGGCGTCCCAAACTTCGCCTTCGGCCAAAAGGAAATTTTCGAAGGTTATCGTCCTTTCCGCGGCGCGGACGGCCTCGATCATCGCCGGGAAAATCTGGTCACCGTTTTCCAGCGGCGTGACTTTATTTCCTTCGAGCAGCGGTGGCCCGAGCACGTTGCCCATGGTGCGGAGGAAAGCGTCGTCGCCAGGATGATAATCGGCGGTGATGCGGCTGCGGACTTTCTTTTCCGCCGGGAAAAAGTTTCGGGAGATAAACAGCGTCGCAAGGCCGCCCAAGGCGGCTGCACCGAGCATTTTAGGCCAGCGCGGCGATTCGGGACGGTGGGAATATTTCATGCACCTCTATCGTGGGCCGGAGGAGTTTCGATTCCCCCCATTGCCAGCCGCCAACCGGAACTGATAACCCCCTCGTGCTCACGTTGCTTCCAAAACTTTCCCGCATGAAAACCTGGCACTACACGATCACTCCCACGCAACGCGAAACCGCGCCGGAAACGGAACTCCTGAATCTCGTCACCGGCGGAATTTTGCAGCCGACGACGCTTGTCTGGAGCGAAGGGATGGCCGCTTGGGAGCCCGCAGGCCAGGCGCTGCCGCACGTTTTCGCCCGCACCGCGGTCGCTGCCGTGCCGCCGCCGCTGCCCGCGGGCCCGCCCGCTTTGGCGAAGCGCTCGCATGAGATCGATTTCGAGATTCATGGCGACGATCTGCAAATGGTGGAGATCGAACTCGATCCGGGCGAGACCGTCATCGCTGAGGCTGGGGGCATGTGTTACTTGGAGGAAAACATCGAGTTTGAGGCGCGCATGGGCGACGGCTCGGCGCCGGGAGGCGGCTTTTTCGGCGCGCTGAGGAATATCGGCAAGCGCGTCCTCACCGGCGAGTCGATCTTCTTGACGCACTTCACCAATCGCGGCGGCCAGAAACGGAAAGTGGCCTTCGCGGCACCGTATCCGGGAAAGATCATCCCGCTCGACCTGGCGAAGCTCGGCGGCGAGATCATCTGCGAAAAGGATGCCTTTCTGTGCGCCGCACTCGGCACGTCCATTGGCATCGCCTTCAACAAGAAGATCGGCGTGGGCCTGTTCGGCGGCGAAGGCTTCATCCTCCAGCGGCTGAAGGGCGACGGCCTCGCCTTTGTCCACGCCGGCGGCACGATCATCCGCCGGGATCTGCGGGGCGAAACCCTCCGCGTCGATACCGGCTGCCTCGTGGCGATGACCGCCGGCGTGCAATACGACATCCAGCGCGCGGGCAATCTCAAGTCGATGATTTTTGGCGGCGAGGGTCTTTTCCTCGCGACCTTGCGTGGCCACGGCACCGTGTGGTTGCAAAGCCTGCCCTTTTCCCGGCTCGCCGACCGCATCCTTGCGAACGCGCCCTCCTCCGGCGGCAAGGCCACTGGCGAAGGCAGCGTCCTCGGCGGGATCGGCCGGCTTTTCGACGGCGAGTAGGTCTTTTCCATGATGCTGCGCGGGCTGACCACTCTGCTTCCCGATTACCCACGCATCCGGAGGGTGGAAAGCTTTCGCGAACTGCTCACGACGCCTTTCACCGATGGCGTCAACGCGCTCTGCTGGCCGCGCAGGCTGACGGGTGACTTCGGCGAAGTCGTGGCACTTCTGGGCGCGGGTGAAGGGATCGTTACGCTGGACGACGCACGACTCCAGAGCCTGCCGGTGAGCGCCGCAGGCCGGGCGGCGATCGAGACTCTCCTCGAAGACCAGCGGTTGCTCCGGGCGCACGACCGCGACCCCGTGCTGAACTGCATCCACGGCTACCCGCGCGATGAGGAGGCGGGGCCGGTGCCCACGGATGTCTTCTCCTTTCACGCCGACAGCGCCCCGGTGGAGGCGGATACCTGGCTTTGCACGTACCACGGGCCGGCGAGCGAGGGCCTGCGCAATGACGAGGCACGACGACGCGTGGACATCCCCGAAACCCGCGCCGAACTCCTCCAGCTTTTCGGCGGGGAAGAGAACGCCGGCTTCCGCGAATACCTAAACGAAAACTGTTACGACCTCCACTATGCTCCCGCCCCGCAGGCGCGGCCTTTTTCCTTCGGCCTCGGCAATCTCTGGCGCATCGCCGTGGACTGGCCCGGCAGTCCCGTCCCGCCGTGCCTCCACCGCGCTCCCGAAACCCTGCCCGGCCAGCCGCCGCGGTTGCTGCTGATCAGTTGAAAAAAACGGGAGGAGCAGGTGAGCGCAACGGAGGCGATGGCGAAACCCCTTGGACTGCTGGAGAGGCCATCTTAACATCCTCCACCAATTTATGAAAAATCCCCACCGCGTGATCGCCGTCCTCTCGCTTCTTCTGCTGATGGGCACTCTCAGCGGCTGCTCGATTCTGGGAGGCCGGGGTGCCAGCGCTACTCGGGATCACGCGTTCATCGCCTATTCGCCGGTTCCCGAAACGAGCGGGCGCTTGCGTCTGGCGGTGAAGGACAACATCGACGTGAAGGGCGTGGTCACCACGGCGGGGTCGGAATATCTCGCGAAGAACAGTCCTCCGGCGACGCGCGATGCCGCGTGCCTGGCCATTGCGCGGCAACGCGGCGTGCGGATTGTGGGCAAGGCCAACCTGAGCGAGTTCGCGGTTTCGCCCTCGGGCGTGAACGAATATTTCGGCACGCCGAAGAACCCTTTCAGCAAATGGATCCGCCTCGTGCCGGGAGGTTCCTCGAGCGGTTCCGCTGCGGCAGTGCGCAACGGTCAGGCGGACGTCGCCTTCGGGACCGACACCGCGGGCTCGGTGCGCACGCCGGCGGCGTGGTGCGGGCTCGTGGGTTTGAAGACGACCTTCGGTCTGGTGCCGCTCGACGGCGTCTTTCCCGTCGAGCCCTGGCACCTCGATACCGTCGGCCCCATCGCCAAAGACATCGCCCGCACGGTGCAAGGCATGGAGCTGTTGGAAAAAGGGTTCGCCGCAAAATATCAGGCCGCCGTCGCGGACCATCCCGCCGCCCGGAAAATTCGCATCGGGCGGCTGGTCCTCACGGGCACCGATCCGGCCATCGACCAAGCGGTCGATGAAGCGCTCGCCCGCGCGCACTTTGAAGTCGTCCCGCTGGGACGGGACTTCCAGGAGGCGTGGGATCGTGCGCAAACGGACGGAACGACGGTGGCGGCGGCGGGTGCGTGGATGAGCGACGGAAAATACCTTTTGCAGCCCGACGTGGGTGCCCGGAGCAAGGCCGTGATTGTGCTGGGGCGAATCCTTTATCCGGTGCCCTACCGCGCCGCGCTGGAGCGGCGGGCGGCGTGGCAGCACACCTTGCGCGACACTTTCAAGAAGGTGGATTTCATCGCCCTGCCCACGGTCAAATCCCGGCCGCCCGCGATCCCGCTCTTCAATGATGTGGCCGCTTTGGAGGCGCGGATTCAGAACCTGCAAAACACCAGCGCCGTCAACTTCGCGGGCAACCCTGCACTGGCGATGCCGATCCCGGTGCAGCACGAGCGCATCCCGGTCACCAGCCTGCAACTGATCGGCCCCCGCCTGAGCGAGGCGGCACTGCTCAATGCCGGACGGTTGGTCGAAGCCACCTCGCCGGTCACGCCCGAAACAAAAAAAACGCCAAAGCCCAATCCGCAAGGCAAGCCACCCGCGATTTAATTCCACGCGGTCAGCGCCTCGCCCTTGCGGTTTTGCGCCAACCGTCCGTTTATCAGCCATGCGTTCTCTTTTTTCCATCGCCACATTCGCCGCAGTGGCGCTGCTCGCCGCGACTGCGACCATCCGGGCGGAGTCGGCCGACGAGCTGATCCAAAAGGGCAATGTCTTTTACGACAAACTCCAGCCCGCCGAGGCGCTGAAATTTTATCTCCCTGCGGAAAAGCTGGCTCCAGACAATGCGGAATTGCTGGTGCGCATTGCGCGGCAGTACCGGCACCTCATGAGCGAGGCGTCGAAGCCGGAGGAGAAGATTCGCCTTGGCACCGTGGCGGTGAAGTATTCGGACCGTGCGGTCGCCCTTGCGCCGAACGATCCCGAGGCGCAGTTGGCCGTGGCCATCAGCTACGCCAAACTGCTGCCGTTTCAGAGCAACAAGGAACAGTTTAACAACTCGCGCGTCATCAAGACCGCGGTGGACAAGGTCATCGCGCTGGACCCGGGCAATGACTTCGGCTGGCATATTCTGGGTCGTTGGAAATTTAACGTCGCGGGAATCGGTGGGCTGAAGCGGGTCGCCGCGCAGACCTTTTTCGGCAAGCTGCCCTCGGCGACGAACGCGGACGCGGTGCGCTGCTTTGAAAAAGCGATCGAACTCAACCCCAAGCGCCTCATGCACTACATCGAGCTCGGCCGCACCTATGCGGTGATGGGCAATACCGCGGAAGCGCGGAAATTCATCACCAAAGGACTCGCGTTGCCGGACACGGAAAAGGATGACCCTGCAACCAAGCGGCAGGGGCGCGAAATCCTCCAGCAGCTTCACTGACGAATCCGTCGGCTGACGCCCCGGGAGGGGCGAAAGTCCGCGCACGATTCACGGAATTCGCGCCGCCGGCAACTCGGCGAGGTTCGGGTCGATGTAGAGGTGGTGCCAAAGCTGCGTCGCCACCACGGCGGCGAGGCCGGCCTCGACGGAGAGTCGGGGCATGGAACCCGGCCGCATCTGGCGAAAGGCGCGCCGCCAATGATGCACCGCGGCCACGTCGAAATAGCCCGTGCGGCGCAGCGATTCCTCGCTCAAAAGCTGCGCCACGTACGGTGGCTCCGGGTCCATGTGGAAGCTGTCCAGCGGTGCGCGGAAAATGACTTTGCGCCGCTGGTAAACCGAGGGCGGCAGCCAGCGCTCCGCGAGCTTGCGCAGCAGATGTTTGTCGCGAAAACCGCGCAGCTTCCAACTCGGGTCAAGCCGGGCGGTGAAATCGAAAACGTCTTCGTCGAGGAAGGGATAACGCACTTCCACCGAGGAATGCATGGCCACGCGATCACCCTTGGCCTGGAGCAGATGTCCGGCGAGCAGGAAGCGGCCCGCGACCCAGATGCCGCGGTTGAGCGGGTGCCAGCGCGCGGCGCGTTCGAGCGGCATCTCCAGATCACCCCACGGGTTCATTTGATCGGTCGCGGCGTGCATGGACTCGGAGTAAAAGCGCAGTTTGGAAAGAGTAAGGAGACCGCAGGCGTCAATCCACGCGTTGGGGCCGCCGAGTGCTTCCATGACGCCGGCCCGGTGACTGGCCGGATATTGCGGCACCTTGTTCAGCCGCAGATAGCCGCGACGCGCGAGGTCGCTCAGAGGCACTCCCGGCAGGAGGTCGAGGTAGCCGACCAACTTAGAGAGCTTGTACCACGGATAGCCCACCAACCATTCGTCCGCGCCCTCGCCGGTGAGCACGACTTTTTGCCCGCACTCGTGCACCCGCCGTGCAAGCTGAAGCAGCGCCGCGCACGACGTGTCGATGACCGGCGCTTCGGCGGCTTGGATCAGTTCGGGGTAAGTGTTCACCGCGTCCTCGGCGCGAAATTCCTGCACGACCGGCGGTTTCGTGCCGATGTGCCGCGCCACGAGATTGGCGGCATCGAGTTCGTCGAGTTCGGGCGAGTCCACGCGGATGGTGTAGGTGTTGATCGCCGGGCCTTTGAGCCGGCAGGCCATCGCCGCGATCATGCTGGAATCAACGCCGCCGGACAAATACGAGCCGACCGGCACATCCGCGCGCAGCCGCTCCTCCACAGCTTGCAGCATGACCTGCTCAAAGTCATCAATCAGCCGGCGCTCGTCATCACCACGCTCTTCGTCGCCGCGGTCGGGAAAGTTCATCTCCCAGTAGGCGCGCTCGACGATAGCCGGAGCGTCACCGCGCTCATTCCCCGGCGTGATTTCCAGCCAGTGACCAGGACGCAGCATCTGCACGCCCTCGAAGCAAGTGACCGGCCCCGGCAGCGCGGAGAAAGTGAAGACGTGATCGATCCCGCGCCGGTCCGGGCGCGCGGGGACCAGGCCAGAGGCGAGGAGCGCTTTTATTTCCGAGGCGAAAAGGAGCCAGTCGCCCTGCCGCGTCCAGTACAGCGGGCAGATGCCGAAGCGATCCCGCCCGAGCACGAGGCGGCGCGCGCGGTCATCCCACAGCGCGATGGCGAACTGCCCGCGCAGCCGCTCCCACATGCCGGCCTGATGCTCCTCCCACATGTGCGGAATGATTTCCGTGTCGCAATGTTTGACCAGCCGGTGCCCGTGCGCCTCAAGTTCGCGCCGCCTTTCGAGATGATCAAAAAGCTCGCCGTTGAAAATGACGGAGATATTTCCGTCTTCGTTGAAAACCGGCTGCTGGCCGTCCGCCAGGCCGACGATGCTCAGCCGCCGCGAGCCCAGCGCGAGCCCCGGCCGGTGCAGGTAGCCCTCCTCGTCGGGGCCACGATGAATGATCGCGCGCGTCATGCAGCGGATGATTTCGTCCGCCACGGTTTGCGGGTCAGCGAGATGGAGAAGACCGGCGATGCCGCACATGGTGGTGAGGCTTTAGATTGAAAGCCGCACAATGGACGAGTGCTTTTTACGCGCAAACTGGAGAGACGGGAAAAAACAGGGCCGCGGGCGCGAACCGCGACTTGACCTCCCCGCATCCTCGCGGGACTAATCCCGCCGCGCCCGCGCCAACTGCTTTTTCAAATTATGCCCACTGACCGAATCGCCATCATCGGAATCGGCTGCCGTTTTCCCGGTGGCATCAATGACTGCAGCACGTTCTGGAAGCTCCTCACCGAGGGCCGCGAGGCAGTCGGCGAAGTGCCCGCGGATCGCTGGAACGTCGGGCGGTTTTATGACGCGGAGCCGGGTCTCGCCGGCAAGTCGGTCGCCCGGCGCGGCGGGTTTCTCGACAGCATCGACCAGTTCGATCCGCAGTTTTTCGGCATCTCGCCCCGCGAGGCGCCTTACGTGGACCCGCAGCAACGGCTGCTGCTCGAGACCGCGTGGGAGGCGATGGAAGACGCGGGCCTCGTGCTCGATCTCGAACGCGGGAGCGATGTCGGCGTCTTCGTCGGCATCTCGCACAACGACTACCAGATCATCCAAGGCACGCCGTGGGATTCCGCGGGGATCAGCCCGCATTCGCCGACCGGCAGCGCGCACAGCATCGCGGCGAACCGCATTTCGTATTGCTTCAACCTGCGTGGGCCGAGCGTGGCTATGGACACGGCGTGTTCGTCCGCGCTGACCGCGGTGCATGCGGCGTGCGAACACATCCGCGCCGGACGCGGCGACGTGGCGCTCGCGGGCGGCGTGACGGTGATGATTACGCCGGGTGGCTTCATCGGCTTCTCGCAGGCGTCCATGCTTTCGCCCGAGGGCAAATGCAAAGCGTTCGACGCCGCGGCCAATGGCTTTGTCCGCGGGGAAGGTGCAGGCATGGTGCTGCTGAAACGGCTTTCGCAGGCCATCGCGGACGGTGATCCGATTCACGGGATCATCGCCGGCACGTCCACTAATCAGGATGGCCACACCAATGGCATCTCGCTGCCCAGCACCGAGGCCCAGGCGCGGCTCGTGCGCGATGCTTGCAAGGATGCCGGTATCTCGCCGTCGCAGATCAGTTTCGTCGAAGCGCACGGCACCGGGACTGCGGTCGGCGATCCCATCGAGGCCCACGCCCTCGCCGAGGCGCTGTGCGTGGATCGCCCGGCGGATGCTCCGCTGCCGATTGGGTCTGTGAAAACGAATCTCGGCCACTTGGAAACCGCCGCCGGCGTAGCGGGGCTGGTCAAAGCCATGCTGGCACTCCAGAACCGACAGATTCCGCCGAGCCTGCACTTTGAAACGCCTAATCCGCACATCGATTTTGCGGCGTTGAAACTCCGCGTGCCGACCATGCTGGAGTCGTTTCCAGACAGCGACAGCCCGCATTTTGTCGGCGTCAATTCCTTCGGCTTCGGCGGGGCCAACGCCCACGTCATTCTGGAGGAAGTGCCGCTGCGCCACCAACCGGAGCATGCCTCCCCGCACACCGAGCGGACCTGGCCAATCATGCTCTCGGCCCGTTCCGAGGAAGCGTTGCGCGGCTCCGCCTTGCGTCTGGCTGCGTGGCTGGAGGAGCGTTCGCACGCCAATGGCAGTTCGCCGACGCTGCCCGACTTGGTTTACAGCCTCGGAGCCCGGCGCAATCACCATCCGCACCGGCTGACCGTTGTCGTGGGATCGACCAAGGATTTGGTGCAGGAGCTCGATGGCTTCGCGATCAAAGAGCAGAGTCCCAAAGTCCGCGCAGGTTTCTCGCCGCGTCCCGAGCAGCCGCCGCGCGTGGCTTTCGTCATGAGCGGACAGGGCCCGCAATGGTGGGGCATGGGCCGCGAGCTGATGAAGCACGAGCCAGTCTTCCGCCAGACGATGGAGCGGTGCGCCGCGGCGATGCGGCCGTGGGCGCGTTTTTCCCTGCTCGAAGAGCTGGGTCGCAGCGAAGAAACCTCGCGCATGCAGCAGACGGAAATCGCACAGCCCGCGATTTTTGCGATGCAGGTGGCGCTGGCGGAACTGTGGATATCGTGGGGCGTGCAGCCGGCGGCGATTGTCGGGCACAGCGTCGGCGAAATCGCCGCGGCTTGCGTGGCGGGCGTTTTTTCGTTGGAGGAAGGCGCGCGGATCATCGCGCTGCGGGCGCGCTTCATGGGTGATTGTGCGCGCGACGAAGGCACCATGCTCGCCGTCGGTCTGGGCGAGGACGAAGCGCGTGCGCTGATCGCCCGCCGCGACCGCACGGTGACCATCGCCGCGCTCAACGGCCCGCGTTCGCTGACCCTCGCCGGCTCGCGCCTTTCGCTCGAAGCGATGCTCGCGGAACTCGAGCCGCAGGGCATTTTCGCGCGCCTCGTGCGCGTGGATCACCCGTTCCATCATCCGCTCATGCAGCCTGCTTCCGAGCAGTTGGAGGAAGCGCTCGCGGACTTGCAGCCGCGGGCGGACACGACCCCGTTTTTCAGCACCGTCAGCGGCGCACGCTGCGCCGGTGAAGCGTGCGACGCCGCGCACTGGGGCCGCGGTGTGCGGCAGCCCGTGCAATTCGCGTCGGCGGTCACGGCGCTGGCGGATTTCGGCGTGGATGTGTGGTTGGAAATCGGCGCACATCCCGCGCTCGTCCATTCGATTCAGGAATGTCTCGCGGGCCGCGGCGGCAAGGCGAACGTGCTGTCGTCCGCGCGTCGTGAACGCGAGCACGCGTCGCTGCTCGAAACGGCCATGGATCTCCACCGCGCCTGTGTGGCGCTTGATTTCACGGCGATGACGCCCTCCCGCCGCCTGCTCTCGCTGCCCGCCTACGCGTGGGACAAAAGCCGCTGGTGGAGCGAGGCCGCGGACTGGCGCGACGGCCGCCTTGGGGCCGGTGGCAAAGGTCTGCTCGAAGTCCGGCTGCCGCGCGCCACGCCCACCTGGACGGCGCGGCTTGATGGCCGGCACATGGCTTTCCTCAAGGATCACAAAGTCGAAAGCCACGTCATTTTTCCCGCCGCGGCTTTTGTCGATATGGCACTGGAAGCCGGCGTGCAGTTGTTCGACGGCCGCGCGTTTGTGATCGAGGATTTCGAGATTCGCAAACCGCTCATCCTGCCCGAGCCGGCATCGGGCGTTCACCTCGAACTTACGTACGATCCGAACGAGCGCACCTTCGCGATCCAAAGCCGTTTCGATCAGGGTGCCGCGTGGTCGCTGCACGTCGTCGGCGCGATGCGCGGCGAACGCACCGAGTCGCCGTTTGCCCACTCGACGCTCGACCCAAATCCGGCGCTGCAGCCGGTCGAGGTCGAGGCGTTTTACCGCTACATGGCCGACCTCGGATTGAAATACGGCGACGAGTTTCGCTCGGTCCGCGAGCTTTCGGCGGCGGCTGGTGAATCGATGGGCCGCGTCGCGCTCTCCGAGGAAAGTGCGAAGCGCGCCGACGAATATCCGCTGCACCCCGTGCTGCTCGACGGCGCGCTGCATGTGCTCTCCGCGAGCCGCTCGACGGTCGAGGGCCGCAACTCGGGGATGAAGCTGCCGGTTCGCTTCGGACGCATCTTTTTCCTCCGCACCCCGGGCGCGTCGGCGCGAGTGCGGGCGACCGTGCTGCAATGCAACGACGAATTCTTCGAAGGCCGTCTCGGCATCTACGACGACGCCGGCCAGCCGTGCGTGCTCGTCGATGGTTTCCGCGCGATCAGCGTCGCCGGCGTCCGCCGCTCCGGCTCGCCCGGTGGCACGCGCGACGTGCTCTATCACGTCGATTGGGAGCGCACGCCGTCGTCCACCGCACCCGCGCCGCGTCCGCCGCTGCCGCTCGCACAGCTCCAGGCCGCCGCCGCGCACGCGCTCGACCAAGTCATTGCCATGCGCGGTCGCGAAGCACTGCAAGCGTCCATCGCCGCAGGCGAGGACCTCGCCGCCGCACAGCTCGCGCGCGGCCTGCGCGACATGGGCGCGCGCGGCAAGTTCAGCGCGAAGTCGCTCACGGTCGCTGCCGCGATGCAGCCCGTCTTCGAGCGCCTCATGTCAACCCTCGTGAAGCGCGGGCTCCTGACGAAAGAGGACGGTGCCTATCGCGCGACGCCCGCCTTCAACACCTCCGCGAAAAAAGCCAGCGACAAGCTGCGCACGTTCGTCGGCACGCAATCGGGCCATCTTCCCGAAGCGCTCCTCTGCGCTGGAAATTGCGCCGAACTCGGCCCGATCTTGCGCGGTGAAAAAGAGGCCGTGCAGGTGCTCTTCGCGGGTTCCAATGCGGATTTGCTCGATCAATTTTACGGCGACGGTCTCTACACAAGCCAGTGGCTCGCCGCGATCGCCGCCGCGGTGCAGGAAGCCGAGCGCCATCTGCCTGAGGGCCGCGGCCTGCGCATCCTCGAAGTCGGCGGCGGCACCGCCGGTCTCGCCGCACATGTGTTGCCGCTGCTCCAGCGCGGGCTGCACTCCTACACATTCACCGATGTCTCCGCCGGCTTCTTCCCCGGCGCGATGCAAAAGCTCGCCGCGTTCCCCGAAGTCGAGTGCAAGATTTTCGACCTAGAAAAATCCGGCACCGAGCAGGATCTCGCCGCGGAGTCGTTCGACTTCGTCATTGGCACGAACGTGCTGCACGCCGTCAGCGACGTGCGCGCGACGCTCGCCCATCTGCGCGACCTCCTCGCGCCCGGCGGCAGCCTCGTTTTCATGGACACCGCGATGCCGCAGCTCTGGACCGAGACGGTCTTCGGCCTCACGAGCGGCTGGTGGCGCTTCACCGACCGCGACCTGCGCCCCGAGCAACCGCTGCTCGACCGCGCGCAGTGGGAGCGCGCGCTGCAAGGCGTGGGCTTCAGCGAGACCGCCTCGCTGCCCGGCCTCATCGGCCCGACCGGCGGCGAAGGCCAGATCGGCCTGTTCGCGCGCAAGGCTTGGCAGCAAACATCCGTCCCATTGGTCCCATCCGTCCCATCGGAGGCCGGAGTGGAAAAATCGTGGCTCATCTTTGCCGACGCTGCCGGACTCGGCGCGCAACTCGCGACGCCACTCCGCGCCGCTGGCGCACGCTGCCGCCTCGCGCTGCGCGGGAAAAAATTCTCCGCAATCAAGACCGACACCTTCACCCTGCGCCCCGAAGCGCCCGAAGATTTCACCCAGCTCCTCGAAGCGTGCGCCGCCGACGCGCCGGTCGAGCGCATCATCTACCTGTGGAATCTCGACATACCCGCCGAAGTCGCCGACGGCGATTCTCTCATGGGCACCGATGCTTTGCTGCATCTCGCGCAAGCTCTTGAAGCCACCAACCCTAGCGGCAAAGTGCGCATCGACGCGATCACGCGCGGTGCTCAGCCGGTGGGCCGCGAAACGACTGCAACGATGGTGGCGCAAGCGCCCGCCGTCGGACTCTTCCGCGTCATCCTCAACGAATACTCGAACCTCGCCTGCCGCGGCATCGACCTTCCGCCGTCACCTTCCGAGGCTGATGCCGCCTTGCTCTGGAGCGAACTTCAGCGCAACGACCCTGAGCGCGAAGTCGCCTTCCGCGGCGAAGCGCGTTACGCGCAGCGCCTCACGCGCGGACGTCCGACCGTGCAGCAGAGGCTCGCGCCGGAGATTCCGCTGCGGCTCGAATCCCGCGAACGCGGCCACCTCGACACGCTGCGCTTCGCACCATTCGCGCTGCCAGCGCCCGGACCGGGCGAAGTGCTCCTCGACGTGAAAGCCGCGGGCATGAACTTCCGTGACGTGCTCAAGGCGCTCGCGCTTTACCCCGGCGAAGCGCCCGACGCGCGCATCTTTGGCGACGAAATCGGCGGCATCGTGAAAGCCGTCGGCGAAGGCGTCACGCATGTCGCGCCCGGCGACCGCGTCTTCGGCCTCGCCGTCTTCGGCCTCGCCACGCAGACGCTCGCGCGCGGCGGCGATGTGCGTCGTATACCAGACAAAATGTCGTTCGAGGAAGCCGCCACGATCCCGGTTGTCTTCATGACTTCGTGGCACGCGCTCAAGAACGTCGCGCGCATCCGCAAGGACGAAACGATCCTCGTCCACGCGGGCGCGGGTGGCGTCGGCATGGCGGCCATCCAGATCGCCCATCATCTTGGGGCATCCGTCATCGCCAGCGCCGGCAGCGCGACCAAACGCGCGCTGCTGCAGACGCTCGGCGTGAAGCACGTCATCGACTCACGCCGCGGCGATTTCGCCGAAGCCGTCATGGAACTCACGGGACGGCGCGGCGTGGATGTCGTACTGAACGCGCTGGCCTCCGAGGCGATCCCGATGGGCCTTTCATGCCTCGCCGAGTCCGGCCGCTTCGTCGAGATCGGCAAGCGCGACATCTACCAGAACTCGCGCATCCCGCTCTGGTCGCTCCGGCGCAACGCCTCGTTCCACGTCGTCGCGATGGATGCCGTCTTCAGCGGCGACGAATCGCTCACGCGCGACATGCTCGGCCAGATCGCCACGCTGGTGGAAAAGGGGGCACTCGCACCGCTGCCATATCGCGCCTTCCCGGCGTGCCGCATCGATGCGGCGTTCCGGCTCATGGCGAGCGGCAAGCACATTGGCAAAGTCGTCGTCTCGTTCCCCGAGGCCTTCGTCCCGCGCCGCGGGGAACCACTCGCGCCGCCTTTCGCCATCAAGCCCGACGGCTGCTACCTCATCACCGGCGCGTTTGGCGGCTTCGGCAAGGTGATCGCCGAATGGCTGGTGAAATGTGGCGCGCGGCACCTCGTGCTCAGCAGCCGCAGCGGCGCGGCGACACCGGCCGCGGAAGCTTTCGTGCAAAGTCTGCGCGACCGCGCAATCGGCGTGCGCGTGGTGAAAGCCGACGCCGGCTCCGACAAGGATATCGCGCGAGTGCTCGCGGAAATCCGCACGGGCGACCAGCCGCTGCGCGGCGTTTTCCATCTCGCGATGGTCATCGACGACGCCCCGCTCGCCGCGCTCAACCGCGAACGCCTCCGCATCGTGATGCAGCCGAAAGCCTACGGCGCATGGCTGCTGCACAAAGGCACGCGCGACCTGAAGCTCGATTGCTTCGTCATGTTCTCGTCGATCTCCAGCATCTTCGGAAATCCGGCGCAGGGAAATTACGGCGCGGCGAATTCGTTCCTCGACTCACTCGCGCATCATCGCCACGCGCTCGGCCTGCCCGCGCTCACGATGAACTGGGGCGTGCTCGGCGGCGAAGGCTACGTCGCCCGCAACGAACGTGTCGCCGAATTCCTCGCGCGGCAAGGCACCACGGAACTCACGCCCGGCGAAGCAATGTCGATCCTCGAAGCGTCGCTCGTCGCCGGCAACACGCAGGTCGCCGCGATCCGCGTGGACTGGGCGAAGTGGCGCCAGTTCTTCCGCAGCATGCAGGAGAATCCGCTGTTCGAACGCATCCTTTCCTCCGTCGAAAATCAGGACGGCGGCGGCGTCACGAGCGACTGGCGGAACAAGATCGAGTCCGCCTCGCCCGAGGAACGCGAGCCGATCATCGCCGCCGCGGTGCGCGAAGTCGTCGGTTCCGTCCTGCGTGTGAAACCGGACAGCCTGCGCGACGATCAGCCGCTCACCGACCTCGGACTCGACTCGCTGATGGGCGTGGAAATTGAAAACTCGCTCGAAGCCACTACCGGCGTCGCCCTTCCCCCGACGAGCCTCATGCGCGCCCGCACCATCGGCCAGATCGCCACGGTCATCGCCGGCCACATGGGCGGCAAGGCGGCACCCGCCGCGCCCGCAAATCCGGTCGAAGCGGCACCCGCGGAGGAGGTGGATGTGGAAGCGCTGTCCGACGACGAAATCGACCAACTGCTCGGCGGAGCGACGGCTTCCGACGAGGATCCCGATGCCGCGAAGACGCTGCCGTGAAAGTTTCAAAAACTGATGTCCGCTGACAAACGCGCACTGCTCAAGCAACGGCTGCAAAATGGAGAAATGAATCTCCAGCCGCAGACCTTTCCGCAGCGGGAACTGTGGGAGGCGTCGCCCGTGCCGGTGACGGATATGGCGAACCACATCTGCTGCCTCATCGAGGTGCGCGGCGCGATCACGCCGACGGAATGCGAGGCGGCGATTCAGCGCGTGGTGCAGCGGCAGGAGGCGCTCCGCGTTTCGTTTCTGCCGGGCAAAGACCGGCCTGTGCAAATGATTCGCAAGGATGCGCCGGCCAGTTTTCGCAGCCGCGAACTGGCTCCGGCACAGCGCTCGCCGGAGGCGGTCGAGGAGCTGGCGCGGGAAATTTTCAGCGCGCCTTTCGACCTCTTGCAGGGACCGCTCTACCGCGTCGAACTGCTCTCGCGCGCCGCCGATGACCACGTCCTCGCCTTCGCCATCCATCACGCCATCGCCGACGGCTGGACGCTCGGCGTGTTTGTGCAGGACTTGGTCGTGGCCTACCTGCAAGGTCTGCGCGGCGTGCGCGAGGCGCTGCCGCCCGTGCCGCTTTCCTACGCCGCGTGGGGAGCCGCGGAACGCGCTTTTTGGCAGCCGGCGGAACTGGAAAAGTGCGCCGCCTTTTGGAAAAAAAACCTCGCGGGCAGCGCGCGGCTGTGGAGCGAACTGGAAGGCCCGCAGACCGCGTCCGGCGCGCATCGGCGGGTGATTGCGCATTTTCCCGCCGATCTCGCCGACATGGCGCGGGAAGTGGCGCGGCAAAACGGGGCCACGCTTTTCAGCACGCTGCTCACCGCGTTTCAAATCGCGCTGGCGCAGTGGACCGGCGCCGACGACATCGTGCTCGGCACGCCGGTCGCGAATCGCGGTAAACAAGCCGTACGCGAAACGATGGGCTCCTTCGCCGGCATCGTGCCGCTGCGGGCGCGCATCGACCGCGACCGGCCATTCGCTGCCACTCTCCGCGAAGTGCATCAAGCCGCCGTCGATGCCTTCGCGCACGCCATGCCTTTCGCCGAACTCGCGCAAGCGCTCGGCGACGCGCCCGCGACGGGGCACAACCCCGTGTTCGAGGTGCGCTTCGCTTTGCAAAATCATCCGGTGCCGGACGTGGCGCTGCCCGGTCTTTCCGCGAAGCTGCGGATGCGCTCAACCGGCACCGCGCGCTTTCATCTGGCATGCGAAATTACCGAGGAAGGCGAAGGGTTGGAAATCGTCTGGCTTTTCCGACCGAGCTTGTTTCCTGCCGACGAAATCGAAAACCTGGGCCGCATGTTTGAGGCCGTGCTGGCGAGCGCGGGCCGCCTGCCGGAGAACCGCGTGGCCGCCCTCATAACGTGACCGCGATGAACTCCACCACCGCAGAATCCACCGTCGAAACCGAGGAGCCGCACTGGGTCAGCCGCGTCACTTTCCAGGTGCTGGCGGTGATGCTTCTGGTCTCGCAAGTCGCGCTGGCCTTGGCCGTGCAGCGCGGGAATTACTGGCTGGCCGTACCCCTCGTCCTGGTTGTCAGCCATCTCATGCACGGCATGCTCATCGGCTTTCACGAGGCCACTCACGGACTGCTGCGCAAAAGCCGCCTGCTCAACGAAATCGACGGCCTCATCATTGGCACCCTGAGCCTGATGAGCTTCAGCCTCTACCGCGCTGCGCATCAGCTCCACCACGTCTACCTCGCGTCCGAACGCGACGAAGAGCTGTGGCCGTTCGTCCTTCCGCAAGTGCCGCGTGGAGTGCGGATGCTCGCGGCGATTCTCGAACTCACGATGGGTTTGCTTTTCACGCCCTTCCTCTTCGCTCGCACCTTTCTTCGCGAAGGCTCGCCCATTCGGAATAAAAAGCTGCGCCGGCGTGTCTGGAAGGAGTTCGCCGCGATCGGGATCATCTGGACTGCGATCCTCACAGCGACCGCGGTTTTCGATGCGTGGAAATATTTCCTCTGGGTGCATCTCATTCCGGCATGGTTTGCGGCGAATATGCAAAGCCTGCGCAAATACGTGGAGCATGTCGGCCTCACCGGCTCCACGGTGAACAGCTCGACGCGCAGCATCGTCGCGGAAGGCTGGGTGGCTACTTTTCTGAACTTCACCTTGCTGCACGAGCCGTATCATGGCGTGCATCACTGGCGCAGCGGCCTGTCACATCCTGAGCTGCCGCAGCACACGGATGCGCTGGAGCCGACCGTGCCCGAGGAACGCCCGCCGTTTCAAAGTTTCCGCGCCGCGTTGTACGATCTCTTCATCAATCTGCCCGACCCGCGCGTCGGCGCGCAGTGGCGCGGAGTGGCCAGGACCACGCGGCAGGAATTGGCGAGGCAAGAAGCGAACTAATGACGGCTCCGAATGCTGATAACAGCAGCGTCTTTGAGGCCATCGGGCTGAAAAAAGAATACGACGACGGTCAGGTGCAGGCGCTGCGTGGCGTGGACTTTCGCATCGCGCAGGGCGAGTTCGTCGCCATCGTCGGCCAGAGCGGTTCGGGAAAATCCACGCTGCTCCAGATGCTCGGCGCACTCGATCATCCCACCAGCGGCGAGCTGCGCTACCGCGGCACATCGCTCGCGGAGTATGGCGAGCTCGCTTCCTACCGCGCGCACGAGATCGGTTTCATCTTTCAAGCTTTCCATCTGCTTCCGACGTTCACGGCGCTCGAAAATGTGCAGATCCCGATGTTTGAAACGCAGCGCTCAGCCTCCGAACGAAAGGATCGCGCGGTTGAGTTGCTCAAAGCGGTCGGGCTCGAAGCGCGCCAGAATCATTTCCCGGCGAAGCTCTCCGGCGGCGAACGGCAGCGTGTGGCCATCGCGCGCAGTCTCGCCAATGGTGCCTCAGTCCTGCTCGCCGACGAGCCGACGGGCAACCTCGATAGCGAAAACGCCCGGCTTGTCCTGGACCTGATCATCCGTCTCCGGCGCGAGCAGAATTTCACACTCGTGCTGGTGACGCACGACATGGGCATCGCCCGCCAGGCCGGACGCGTCATTGAGATGAAAGACGGGCGGGTCGCCTCAGACATGCTTAACGCATCTTCGCCGCCGAGCTGACATGCCACCCCTCGGCGTCAAGCCCATGGATGCGGTGGTGGCCCTCTACTCGGACGGGGATGAAGCATTGGCGGAGGCCATCGTGGAGAGTCTGAGCCGGGCCATTTTTATCGGCGGGCCTGTCCCACCTGCGGGCCTGGCGCAGCGGGTTTTGGCGCGAATCAGCTACCGCGCCCTAAAATTGACCACGAGCCGACGGAAAAGCGAAGGCGATGCGCGGGAGGGCGGCGCATATTCGAACCCCATCCTCGAGCAGAGCAGGCATCCCTACGCCCAGGCTTTGATGAACTCCTCCTGCGATAAAACCGAGGCCTTGGTGGAGGGTGGTGATCCCATGAACGGGCCGTACATGATGATTTCCCCGGAGATCTTGAAGAATGGCGGGTTCTGGGACCGAGTGCTCCTGCACTCGGTCCAGAGCCGGGATGTCCAACTACGGTTCATCTGGGAGACCCAGGCGACTTATCAGGAAGCCCGATCTCGTTTGGAGAAAGGAGGAGCCATCCGTATGAAAGCCGTGGCAGCGGGGACCGGCCTGAGCATGATCCTCGCCTACGACCGGCTGATCAAGGACGGCTATGACCCGACGCGGCTCACCGTCAGGATTGCTGACCGGGATCAGGCGAATGCGGGAAAAACCGGACGCTTGCTGGCGAAACTAACCTCCACCAAGAGCAGAGTCACTGCCGCGGAAGCTGCGGGTGGAATCTCCGTGGGAACGGAAGATCTCTTTGCCGATGAGCCCGCATCTGACGCGACCAGCGCGGAAAAGTATGATGTGGTCACCGCCGTCGGGATATTGGAGTATTTCCAAGGTTGCACCTCCGGCTCGACGGAGCGAAGCCACCGGCTTCCGGAAGTGGAGGACGCGACGACGGCGCATCATCTCGCCGAAAAGCTCGATCAAATGACCGCGGCCACCGGTGCCCTGATCATTAACACCTACCGCCCCCACGCCAGCATCCGGATTCTGGAACTCTTCGGCCGGCGGTTTGACTACCGGCACCGGGAGAACCTTTCGGAATTGCTGGCCACCGTGAATTTTCAGAACCCCCGGCTGATTGGGTCCGGGAACATTTACGATTTAAAGGTCTATGAAAAGAGTCCCACCTAGCCAGATCGACCTTCCACGCTTTATTCGCGAAGTGCGGGCCTTTGGGAAGAATCTGCCCACCATGGAGTGAAGACCTTTGTGGGTTTCGCCTTTGCCTGAACCGGACGCCAGCGACTAGACCCTAACGTCTTCCAACCTTGATCGAGCCGTCATGGAAACTGCGCCCAACCCAATAGATCAAGCCCCTGCGCCGGAAGCCACGGTGCCAAACTCCGCGGCCAAGCGGTCGTACCGGGTAATCTCATTCCCCGGTGCGGGCCTTGATACCGTCCTGCAGATGGGCGTCATCCATGCGCTCCTGGTTACGCGACGACGAGCACCGGACATGGTGGCAGGCATTTCTGTGGGCGCGATCACCGCCGCGGCCCTCGGTGAGGTTTTTCACGCGAGCGCTGGAGCGAACGCATCGGCAGCGGAGGATGAGGAGGTGAGGGTGGCGCGTTTCAGCGAACTGCTCGAAGCCTTTCGCAACGCGCCGACCACCGTGCTCAAGGGATTTTTCCCGGACCCGCTGGAAACGAACGCCGCGCATGCGCTCAAGCCGGTCGAGTTGCCGCGGCATTTCAAGGAAGAGCGCGACAGCCGCCAGGAATCGGTGTCCATTCGCACGGGATTGATCCGTCTCTTAAATCATCTAATCCGACTGAGGGTCAGTGTGAAAGTGTTCGCGCAATTGTGCAGAGTATTGATGGGATGGCGTGCCGGCAGTGAAGCAAACTGGAGCCAGCGCTGGATCAATCGCGCACGACTCGCGGCCCGACTCTGGTGGATTGTCGCCAGAAACATCATCGCCCTCAGCATGCCGATCAGCCTGATTGCCAGGGTGGGGCTGTGCGAGGTCTTGGGCATCAATGGGGGAGCGCAGTCGGCGGGCGTCGAGGCCGGGCACATCATGTTCGATCGCTGGGCTTTGTTTCAATGGCCTCGGGAATACATTCTCCGGCTGTTCCTGGGAGTGGTTCCTCTTTTGCTGCTCCTGGCAGGGTTTCCCGTCCTTGTGCTCCTCGCCCTGTCCGCGTGGTCGGTGATTCACCTGCCGCGACAAATTTCGATCAGCGGGTGGACGGAGATTTCCATTGCCCTCATCATCGTGGCCACGTTGATCGCGTGGCTTTTCCTATTGCGCAGAAAGACCATCTTCGGCGACCTGCTCAAACATTACCAAATCTTCACCGAACTCAGCGACTCTTATGCGCTGAAGGAGGCGTTGGTGGAGAATTTCGATCCGGCGTACTACGGTGAGTTCCGGTTTGACGACAACGTCCGCAGGGCGCTCAAGGGGGAAAAGCCGTCCCCCGGTGGGTGCGGGAACAAAAAGCCTCTCCGCACCTACGCCGATGACGGTCAACGCCGGAGCAGCGTGCGAGTGGTGCCGCTCGCGGCCAATCTGCGCACCGGCAAAATCGAGGCGATTCCCGAGGAGACATCCGTCGTGGATTCCCTGATGTGCGCGTGCGCCGTGGTTCCATTCTTCCGGGCACAAACGATCAAGAAAGACGGGGCCACGGCCACCTTCATTGACGGGAGCAGTGTGTCGAATGATCCCATCGTGCCCGTCTTCGAGGAGGCTTGCCGAATCCTCTGCAATGAGGCAGCGCCGCGGCGGGATCATTTGCGCATCATCTCGGTGCCGCTGCTGCCGCTGAGACAAGACCACCTTTCCCAACAGAGCGAGCCCTATACCGGTTTGGTGGAAGTTGCGCTGCGCGCCAGGCAACTCCAGCGCTTTCAAGACATGCTGCTCGACAAGGGCATGATCGACCGCGTCAACCGGGTGCTCAACGAGAGGCCGGCGACAATCTCTGATGAGAACTGCGAAAGAGAAACCTTCCTTCCGACCAAGGTCCGCCTCGTGGCACCCGACACTCTTCCTGATCTCGGCCTGCGCCTGATGCATGCCGGATCGGTCGGTGAGCGGCGCAAACTGATCGACACCGCAGTGGCCGACGGTTGCCGGGCTATGATCGAGCGTCTCGTCACCGACGCCATGCCAGATACGAGGACCCAGGAAGAGCGGCGGTTCTTTCTGGAACCCGACGAGGAGAAGCCAGACGAATGGCCGCATCGCGATGAAAGTAAGACCTCCACTCTTCGCGAGGCCGTCGAGACTCTGCGAAGTTCCGGGAGCACGGTCACGCGTTCCGACGGCAAGGAATATGTGCCATGCAGAAAATTGATCGCCGCCTGGGGTGGGATGAAACCTTTCCCCGGAGGCGACTCGGTGAGAGCGACGAATCCAGATCCAGGCCCCGGGATTTCCGACGTGTGCAGCCGCTGCATCACTTGTCAAAAAGGGACTGACGCAAATGGAACGCACCAAGGTGAACTGCGACAACATGTGCGGCTGCCGCGCGCCAACCCGACTCCGTTCCGTCCAGATCCGAAGCCGGCGGAGGTAAAGAAAGGCCCAGCCGTGGTGTTCCTCTTCAGCGGTGGAGTCTTCCGGGGAGTGTTTCAGGTGGGCTTTTCCAATGCCGTGAGCGAATTGGGCATCCAGCCCGATGTGGTGGCTGGCGCCTCGGTCGGCAGCATTATCGGTGCATTGACCGGCAGGGTGTTTGAAAGACCCGCCGCGCAGGACCTCGTGGCGAGGCAGCGCCAGACGCGCCGTCTTGCCGCGACTTTCCTCACCATCGACCGCTTCGTGCTCACCGATCGCTTCGCGGATTTCATCCGTCACTTTTCGATTCATGCAGCGGCAGCCGACTTTTCTCCAAGTGACCTCGATCTAATTTTCCGGCGGTATGAGAAGGACGGTGCCTTCACGTATGGCAAGCGTGCCCGCCGGGTTTTCTCGGGCATGGAGAGGCTCTTTCACCTCAGCCCATTCGAGATGTTCGAGCTGGCGCAGACCTTTCGGGCGGGCAAGTGGCAATCCGCCGCAAAACAGATCAAGCAGCGGACTCAGGAAATGGTGGACCGATATGGTGTGGGCCTTGAATTGCTCGGTCCCGAGCCGCTCCAACAGCTCATCGACGGATTTGTTTTTGACGGAAAAACCGACCCCGGCACGCGCCTCGATCACTTTGGTTTTCCGCTCATCGGCACGACCACGAATCTCACCACTGGCAAGCTGGATATTCTCCGAAGCACCAACCCGTGGGACCCGCGGTTCACCCAAAGCCTTCTCGCCGGCAGCGCCTTTCCCACCGTGTTTCGCCCGCGCTGGTCCTGGGAGATTTATCGCCGTCCCGAGCAGGTGGCGCAGTACGCCGACGGCGGTATCATGGACAACCTGCCCCTCGGTGCCGTGGTCGAGTATCTGTGGGGCAAAGACTCCGCCTCACGCTTTGAACGCCGCCCGGAGGTTCCCCATCTCATTCTCACGGCCACGCTCGAACCCGAGAAGGCGGACTGGACCGGGAAAGAGGATGTCGAGAAGCTCGGCTGGTCGAAGATCAGCGCCCGCGCCAAGCAACTGCGTTACAACGGCAAAATCGACAAATTCCAGCAAGGTCAGCGCATCATCCGGCGCATCATCAAACAGCGCACCGACGAGGGGGATCCCGATGTCCAGTCGCCCGATCTTCCGCTGAACCTGGATGTGCTCGCGGTGAAACCTCAATGGCTGTGTGGCACGTTCGCTTTCCATCCGATGCTCGGGTTCAGTCGCCAAAAGCAGGCGGAAAGCATCGCCCACGGATGTGCCTCCACCATCTGCGCGGTGGCGGATCATTTCGATCCTGGCAACACCGCGCACGCCACCGATGTCGGTTCACTGCGAAAATGGGCGCTCTGCCGGGGAATCGCTTTGGATCAACTGCCTGAGCGCACCAACTTGGAACGGAGCGGAGCGCTCGGCTATGGCCCCGCCAATCTCTCGGATGCCGAGCAGCAGCAGGGTGCCTGCTGGTTCCGGCTCACCGATCCCAAGACCGGCCAGCGCCCCATCTGCCCGTTTCATCCAAAGAGTGCCGCTTGCGGCGAAGGCAAGGAACTCGACGAAGAATTGCACAAAATCTACCTCGCCTGCGGGCGAAAAAGAACGCACGAAGCTCGGAGCACCTGATCCCGCTCGTCAGCATCGCGTGTTTCTGAACATAGTGCCGGCCGCCAATTGACGGGCACCCACTTCGCAAAAAGCTGAAAATTATCGCACCCATGAAAACGACTTCCTGTGTTCGCGTCGCCCTCGCCTGCTTCGCGCTCGCCGCAGCGAGCTGCCAGAACTACTCGACCGTCAGCGAGAAGCGACCGGGTTATCAATCGACCAGTCCCGCTGGCCAGTTGATCGTCCAAGCTCTCAGGCATCCGGTGAAGCAACCGGAAGCGCAGATGGGTCGCTACATCGATGCGGCGGCTGCGACCGCGGCTGTCCTCGAGAAAAATCCCAGCGATGCGCAGGCGCTCAAGGACTACAATTTCGCCGTAAGCCGGATCTTCGAGGTGCTGCACGAATCGGGATTGGAGCCATGGAAAGCTCCCGTGAAGTGTCCAGGTGCCGATGGTGAATGGAGTTTCTCCGTCGTCTCCGACGGAAAGCCCGAGCACGACCCGTCGCACTACCGCATTCTGCCTGCCGATCGTTTTCAGTTCAAAGGCAAGCTGGTCAAGCAGCGCACCGTGAAAAAGGGTCTCGGAGCGCCGATGATTATCGCGAGCAAAGGATTTGATCCGACCAAGTTCGATCCCTTCATCCAAGGGAAGAACGTTTACTACGGCGTGACCGAGACGCTGCATTTTAAGGGAAGGTCGTGCATCGCCTACTACCTGGACCCGCTGGCCACCGAGACGGTCAAGTTTGGCAACCACACGTATCCGGTGGCCGCCGATTTCACCGCGCCGATCGGGCTGGCGCTGGCCGAGCTGAAGCCGCGGCAGAAAGAGATACAGCACTTTCTGAAACCCTCGGATTTCGCGTCGAGTACCCGCCTGGCCAGGTTGCAACCTTACGACCCGAAGAAAATTCCCATCCTCGTCATTCACGGGCTCGGAGATTCGCAGGCCACATGGGCGCCCATGATTGAGGCGCTGCGCGGAGATGCCACTATCCGGCAGAACTACCAGATCTGGTTCTATAGTTATCCGACCGGCTACCCTTATCCCCTGATGGCGGCGATCCTGCGCGATAAAATGGACGCCATCAACTCCTACTACCCTGAACACAAGCCCATCGTCGTCATTGGCCACAGTATGGGGGGAATGATTGCGAGGGTGTTGATGACGGACAGCGGCATGACCATTTGGAACACTTTCTTCGACACACCGCCCGACAAAACGCCCCTCTCCCCTCAGGCCAAGGCGATCCTGACCAAAACCCTGATTTTTCAACACCGCCCGGAAATCTCCCGGGTGATTTTTGCCTCTGCCTCGCTCCGTGGAGCTAACATGGCGACCGACTTCTTTGGCCGCCTTGGGGAAAAAATCATCGGCGCACCCCCTGATTTAACAGGCGTCGGAAAAGAACTTGCCATGCTGTCGAAACCTAGGGCAACTGACGGCCAGAAACTCAAGCGCGCACCGAATAGCATTGATGCACTCGACCCCAACAACCGCTTCGTGACCACCATCGACAAAATCCCTTTGGCAACAGGCATTCCCTACCATTCGATCATCGCCGACCGCGGCAAGGGCGGCAATCACGACAAGACCCCGCCACAAAGCAGCGACGGCATTGTGCCCTATTGGAGCAGCCACCTCGACGGCGCGGTGAGCGAAGTCATCGTCCCCAGCGACCATTGGTCCAATCGGAGCCCCGAGGGCATCGCCGAGGTGCAGCGAATCCTGGTGAAATACGCAGACCACACGGGAGGCAGGGCCACACCGCAAACAGCAATGCCCAGCAAAAAAGCCGCCGCCCGATGACTTTCCTGACCGTAGTAGCACGCGGACTTCTGCGGCGCCCCGTCCGCACCGGATTGACACTGGTCGGAATTTCCATCGGCATCGCCGCAGTCGTGGCGCTGGTCGGAATGGCGTCGGGTTACGAAAAGAGCATCGGCAAGCAATTGGACGTCATCGGGATCGATCTTGTTGTGAGCAACATGAGCGGCGGGATCCTGCCCAAGGTCTATGATGCCTCACTTCAAGATAAAATCGCGAAGCTTCCCAACGTGGCGAATACCACCTCGGTGCTGATGCAAATGTTAAGCATCGAAGATGCCCCCATGATGATGGTGTCTGGGCGAGAGTGGGGAGGATTTACCTGGGAGAAGCTTAAACTGCTGGAGGGCCGGATGCCTCACGATGGGTCGGAGCAAGCGGTCGTCCTGGGCCGGCTGGCGGCGGAAGTGCTAAAGAAAAAGGTCGGCGACAAGGTCCAGATCGAGGCAGAGGAATTGCCCGTCGTAGGCATCGTCGATGGCCAGGCCGTGGTGGAGAACGGCGCCGTGATTCTTTCGCTCCCGATCCTGCAAGCGGCCACGGGCAACGAAGGCAAGGTGAACTTTATTGACGTCCGCCTTACGCCCAAGAGCACCAAGGAGGAAGTGGCCCAGCTTTCCGAAAAGGTGAAGGAGATTTTTCCGCTCGGCCGCGCCATGGTCGCCAGCGAAGTCGTGGGCACCAGCCAAGGCTTCCGGATCGCCCGGGCCATGAGTTGGAGCACCTCCATTCTCGCCATCGTGGTGGGAGTGCTCGGCGTCATGAATACGATGCTGATGACGGTCTTCGAGCGCACCCAGGAAATCTGCGTGCTGCTCGCTATCGGCTGGAAGCGCAGCCGGATCATGCGCATGATTTTGTGGGAATCGGCGCTGCTCGGACTGATGGGCGGCATTACGGGAGTGCTGCTCGGTATTGCGGGAGTGCAGGTGCTCGTCACCGCACCGACGATGCGCGGACTTCTCGAGCCCGACTTAACCCCCCGCCTCCTCGTCACCGCCGTGGCCATCTCCGTCGTGGTTGGCGTGGTCAGCGGCCTCTATCCTGCCTGGCGGAGTTCCCGCCTCACGCCAAGCCATGCTCTGCAAGGCTGACATCCTGCGCCCTCGTCAGCCGCGATTTCTTTCCACATGAAAATTTTCCCCGTCCTCGCCGCCCTCGTCCTCACACTGACACTGCCCCTCAGTCACGCCGCCGACAAAGCACCCGCACCGATGTCCGCCGCCGATCTCGCCGCCCGGCTGAGCGCCGGCGTGGAGGACGGGAATTCTTTTGTCCGCGTGCGGCTCGACGTGAAAGGCGACGCGACCAGCACCCTCCAGCTCCAAATCAAGCAGCGGCGCACCAAAGGCTCTGCCGAGGTCGTGTACCAAGTGCTCTGGCCGAAGGAGCGGAAAGGCGAAGCCGTCCTTTTGCGCAAAGCGGGCAACGCCGCCGCCAGCGGCACGCTTTTCGTCCCGCCCAACAGCCTCCGCACGCTCGGCGCGGGCGAGATGAAAGAAGCGCTCTTCGGCAGCGATCTCGCGTACGAAGATGTGGTCGAGAATTTTTTCGGGTGGGAGCAGCAAGCCATCGTCGGCACCGAGGAAGTGGACGGCGTGACCTGCCAGATTCTCGAATCCAAACCTGGCAAGGGCGGGCGCTCCATCTACGCCAGCGTGCGCAGTTGGATCGACACTCGCCGCCTCGTCCCACTCCGTGTGGAGAAGTATTCAAGCTCCGGCCAACTGCTGCGCCGCATCGACACCACTCGCGTCGTCAGCGCCGATGGCCGCCAAATCCCAGCCAACCTTTCCGTGCGCCGCCCAGGGCAAAACTCGGTCACGACTTTGGATGGCTCCCGGATCAAACACGGTGTCGCCTACACCGACCGTGAATTCACGCCCGATGGTCTCAAGGAACTGACGGTGGCCCGCGACGCGCCCGAATAAACCAGCGGTGCCGGCCCAATTTGCGGCCCGGTCTTGCATCGCGGAAAGTTCCGGCTAAGGCAGAGGGCGCGAGCCGGTGATAGCTGCGCTCCTTCAAACCAAAAAACTCCTCATGAAACTGCTCTCATCTCTGCTTACGCTGCTTTCCGCCACCTTCACGATTCACGCCGTCGATACCTCGGAGGTTCTGAACCTGCCGGTCTTTCCCGTCCGGGCGATCGCCATCGCCGGAAAGGCGAAGCCGATCTTCAACGGCAAAGACCTCACTGGCTGGAAAGGCCAGCCGGAACTCTGGAGCGTGAAAGACGGTGCCATTACCGGGCAAACCACCAAAGAAACGCCGGCGAAGGAAAACACCTTTCTCATTTGGCAGGACGGCGAAGTCGGCGACTTCGAGCTAACCTGTAAATTCAAGATCACGGACGCCGACGGCAAGTCCAAAGGCTTCGGCAACTCCGGCATCCAATATCGCAGCAAAGTCGTAAAGCCCGAGTATTTCGTCGTCGCCGGCTACCAGGCCGATTTCGAGTGCGGCCAGACCTACAGCGGGATTCTCTACGAGGAAAAAGGCCGCGGCATCCTCGCCGAGCGCGGGCAGGAGGTAGTCATCAAAGAAGGTGCGAAGCCCGATGTCACCGGTGCCGTCTGCAAGAGCGAGGAGGTCCAGGACGCGATCAAGCCGGCCGATTGGAATGAATACAGGATCATCGCGAAGGGCGGCCATCTCCAACACTACATCAACGGCCAACAAACCGTGGACGTGACCGACTCGTCCGCCGTCGGTGCGAAAAAAGGGGTGCTCGCCTTTCAGCTCCATGCCGGCGCGCCCATGACCGTCCAGTTCAAGGACATCATGCTGAAGACGGAGTAAGCGCAAGGCGCGGGCGTGGCAGGGACATGTGGCTGTTGGGAAGCAAGCCGGGGCCCGAGTTGTCCTTCCCGAGACGCAGACAATTTGCGAGCACCTCGAGCAGCGGCACCACTCACGAGAAGGGCTCATTGAGAATATTTACGGCCCATCCGCAATAGGCGAATCGGCTACCAGGCGCTGTGGCAACGGCGTATCCTCTTCGTAAACTCGTCAGTCCTTCCATTCCACGCCATCGACCCATGAAAACAATGATCACTCTCGGCTTCGCTGGTGTCGCCTTGTCGGCGGCGCACGCCCAGGAACCCACCCGACTCGACGAGATCGTTCAAGACCGCGGCACCGTGCTGGCGCAAATCGTCAAAGCCTACACGAATCTGCGCAAGGCCGGCACGGGCAGCGAGGAACAGGTGCGCCAGGCCACGATCAATCTCTACGCGTTTCGCCGGGACTCCGCGAAGACGCAGGCCGAGCGTCCCCAATGGCAGGAACGCATCGTCGCCGCGGAAAAGGAGGGGCATGCCTACATCAAGGCGTGCGTGAAGACCGGCACCGCCACGCCCATGGATGAGCTGCTCGCCGAGGAACGCGTGCTCGCGGCCGAGCAAAAGTTGTGGGAACTCCGGCTCGTGAAATGAGCCCATGCGCACTGCGCCGGGCGGCACGATCCGCAGTCTTAGCCCTCGATCGTATTCATCTCCACCGGCTCGACTTTGATCCCGAGTTCCTCGAGCCAGGCGATGGCTTTTTTGATCTCGGCGCGCTCGCCTTCGAGGGAGAGGGAAACGATGCCGATTTCATCGGTCACGCTGCACTGGCGAATATTGGTGACGACGGGGAATTTCTGCCCGAGTTCCCACAGCACCGGGCGCGTGACGAGCTTGGTGGGAAACATGAGCCAGAGGCGCTGCTTTTCGTTCATTGGTGAGGAGAGTTAGCCTCCGGCGATGGCCGGGACGATGCTGATTTCGTCGGTGTCTTTGACGGGCGTAGCTTTCTCCTGGAGGAAGCGGATGTCTTCGCCGTTGAGGAAAATGTTCACGAAGCGGCGGACGTTGCCGGCTTCGTCGCAGATGCGGTCTTTGAGGCCGGGAAAGGCGGCGTCGAGGTTGTCGAGGATTTCGCCGACGGTCGTGCCGGCGGTGCTGACTTCATCGAGGTCATTGGTCAGTTTACGAAGTGGGGTGGGGATGAGGACGGAGGGCATGGGGAGTGTTAGGGTTTGGGATTGAGCGGTTGGTATTTTTAAAGTGCCGTCAGGCGGCAGCGGTGTCTTTGCTATAAACGTGCTCCTCGAATTCGCGGAGGCTGGGTTTAATGAGGCGCGGCTCGCCGCATTGGCCGATGATGGCCTCCTGCGTCTTGAGGCCGTGGCCCGTGATGCAGAGCACGGCGCTGCCGTCGCGCGGGATTTGTCCCGTTTCGATGAGTTTGCGCGCGCAGGCGACGGTGACGCCCCCGGCGGTTTCGGAAAAAATGCCCTCGCATTCCGCGAGTTGGCGGATGCCGGCGACGACTTCCTCATCGGTGACGTCCTCGGCGGTGCCGCCGGTCTGCTTCATGGCGTGGATGGCGTAGTAGCCGTCGGCGGGCGTGCCGATCGCGAGCGACTTGACGATGGTCTCAGGCTTCGGCACGGGCTTGACGATGTCGGTGCCGCGCTTCATGGCGTGGGCGATGGGGGCGCAGCCGGTGGCCTGCGCGCCATAGACTTTGAAGGCGGTTTCTTCCACGAGCCCGAGCCGGGCGAACTCGCCATACGCCTTGTGGATCTTGGTGAGCAGAGAGCCGGAGGCCATCGGCACGACGGTGTGTGTGGGGATGCGCCAGCCGAGTTGCTCGCAAATCTCGTAGCCCATGGACTTCGAGCCCTCGGCGTAATACGGGCGCAGGTTCACGTTCACAAAGCCCCAGCCATACTTGCCGGCGATCTCGGAGCAGAGCCGGTTCACCTGATCGTACGCGCCGTGGATGGCGACGACGTTCGTGCCATAGACGAGCGATCCGAGCACTTTGCCCTGCTCGAGATCGGCGGGGATGAGCACGTAGCTTTTCAGTCCCGCGCTCGCGGCGTTGGCGGCCACGGAGTTGGCGAGATTGCCCGTCGAGGCGCAGGCCACGACTTTGAAACCCAGTTCCCGCGCACGGCTCAGCGCTACGGAAACGACGCGATCCTTAAACGAAAGCGTGGGGTAATTGACCGTGTCGTTTTTGACGTAGAGTTCGCGGATGCCGAGCGCTTTCGCGAGCCGATCGGCTTTGACGAGCGGCGTGAAACCGACCTGCGTGCCGACGGTGGGATCACCGTCGATGGGCAGCAGTTCGCGGTAGCGCCACATGGTGTGCGCGCGGCTTTCGATGACTTGCCGCGTGAGCACCGGGCGGATGGCGTCGTAGTCGTAAGCGGCTTCAAGCGGACCAAAGTCGAAGTCGCAGACATGGATCGCCTGCTTCGGATAAAGGCGGCCGCATTCGCGGCACTTGAGGCTGGTGAAGAAGGGTGATGGTTTGTCCATAAGTCGTGTGGGCTTCCATCGAGGATCTCGTGGCGAAGAGGCAAAGATTCGAAGGCTGCGACCTTGGGAATCTCTTCTCATCTTTTCCTCCGGCGCTGGCGCGCCTTCGGCTGGATTTGGCACCTGGTCCCCGGTGCTTGCGCACCGAGCGGTTGCCGTGACTTCATTGGGCCAGTCCCTCGGTCACTCTTGATGAAAGTGTGCGGAAAGTAGGGATGCACACGCTGGGCGTCAAATGGTTTTTGCCGGCCTTGATTCACGGGCTTTTTGGTTGCCACGCTGCTTCCCGTTCCTCCAGCGTGCCCTGTGTTTGGTTCCCAAAAAAACCGATTCCATCGTCCTGCTTGGCGTTTGTTTCGTGGCCTTTTGGTGGCGGCTGGGGGGGGTTCCTCGCGGCGCTGGTTTTGGCCACGGGGCTGGAGTTTTGTGTCATGTCACGGCTGATGCTCACGGACATCCCGCTGGCCGCTTTCCTCGCGGCGGCGCTTTTCTGCTTCTGGCTGGCGCTGAAGGAGGAGTCGCACCGCGATAAATGGATGTTCTGGCATCTCGTCTGGGCAGGGCTGGCGGTGCTGACCAAGGGGCCGCTCGGGTCGCTCGTCACGGTCGTGGCGACGGTGGCTTTTTCGTTGAGTATGCGGTGGCCGGTGCTCTATCGGGGCCGCGGCTTCTGGTGGGGCGTGGTGGCCTACGCGGTCATTGTGGGGCCGTGGTATGCACTCATGTTTGCCTGGCATGCCAAACCGTTCTGGGAGGAATTTTTCATCCGCGACAACTGGCTGCGCGTGATCCGCGCCGAGCATCCTTCCAACAATCACTTCTGGTATTACCCCGGCCTCCTGCTCCTCGGTTCGCTGCCGTGGATGCCCACCGTGGCGCTGACGGCGCGGCGCGCGTGGGGTGCGCAAAAACCTGCGTACGTGGGTGCTCGCCAGTTCCACGGCGGGTCTGGCGCTGCTCGTCGGGACGCTGACTTTTGCGCTCCCGGCAGTCGAGGCGGAGATCTCTGCGAAACCCGTGGCATTGAAAATGATGCAGGAACGCCAGGGCGATGAGCAGATGCTCGCTGGAAAATTTCTCGTTCGCGGAATCATCTACTACACGCGCACCGACATCACCGCCCCGGACGCCAGGCTACGCGTGCTTGCCAAAACGGAACAGCCCTTCTGGGCCGCCCATCCCATTCCAGTGGTGGTGTGGAAGAAGGGACTGCGCGACTTTCTCAACGAGTATCCCTCGGCCATCGCCACGCTGCGCAAATCCGACTGGCAGACCTTCGCTCGGGAGGATGGGTTCGCCGGGCGTGAGGCTTTGGCCGAGATCGGCGAGAACGTGGTGGTCCGGGCGCTCGCGCGGAAACCGTCCACGCCGGTGCCGGAACCGGCGAAATAGGTCAGCCGCCGAAGGCCTGATATTTTCGCACACCGCGCGCCCAGAGGAGCTGGGCGCTGCAGTAGGCGATGACCAGCCAGCCGGCCTGGATCGTCAGTCCCTGCGCCAGCGCCTCGCCTTGCACGCGCTCCATGGCCACCTGGACCGGAAAGAAGAGCTGGTAGGTGAATGGCGACCATTTGATGAAGGGCTGGAGCCACGCCGGCATGATGTCGAGCGGGAAGACATTGCCGCTCAGAAAGTATTCGAAGGAATAGATGAGGAAGACGATGGTGGAGATCTCCAATATCCAAAATGCGATCATCGCAACCGAGTAGGCGATGAAGAATTGGAGGCCCGCAGCCATCAGCGTCGAGAGCAGGAAGGCCGGCCAGGTCCAAGCCTGCGCGGGCAGGCGGATGGCGTCGCGAAAAAACCAGGCCAGTCCGACGATCGGGAGAAAGACGATGGCGATGTAGAGCAGCCGGTAGCTGAGATAGGTGCTGATCCGGTAGCCGAGGTAGCTCATCGGTTTGATGAGATATGCGCTGATTTTTCCGTCGCGGATTTCCCCGGCGATCTGCCATTCGTCCTCGGTCGGGGTGATGAGGTTGTCGATGAACACCACGAGCAGGAAATAGAAGATCATCTCCTGAAAATCGTAGCCATTGATGGGGGTGTGCTTGGACTCGAAGATGGCCTGCCAGATGAAGACCATGCCGAAGAGCGGCACGATGCCGAAGACCATGCGAAGCAGGAAATTCCAGCGATAGACGAAGGTATTCTGGAGCCCGATGTCGAAGAGCTTCCAGTATTTGGCAAAGCTCATGGTCGGGCAAGTTCGGCTGCGAGATTGATCGCCGCGATCATGGAGTCGGAGCGCGCGGTTCCTTTGCCCGCCAGCTCGAAAGCGGTGCCATGATCGGGGCTGGTGCGGGGGTGGGGGAGGCCGAGGGTGACGTTCACGCCGGAGTCAAAGGCGTGGAGCTTGAGCGGGATGAGTCCCTGATCGTGGTACATGCAGAGCACGCCATCGAACTCGCCGGCGACAGCGCGATTGAAAACGGTGTCGGGCGAAAGCGGGCCGGTGAAGAGCGGCGCGTCGGCGTTGAGCAAAGTGACCGCAGGGGAGATGACTTCGATCTCCTCACGGCCGAGCGCGCCGGATTCGCCGGCGTGCGGGTTTAGGCCGGCGACGGCGATGCGTGGTTCGCGGTCCAGCCGCCGCCGGAGAAAAGTGGTCAGCAGCCGACCCGTGCGAATGATTTCCCGCGCGGACAAAAGCGCGGCGACCTCGCGCAGCGGGATGTGCGCGGTGACCAGCGCGACGGTGAGGGCACCGCCCGTCAGACACATCGCAAAATCCTGCACGCCGGCGCGAGCCGCGAAGAACTCCGTCTGCCCCGGAAAGGCGAAACCCTCCGCCTGCATGCGCGCCTTGTGGATCGGTCCGGTCACGACCGCGGCAATTTCTCCCGTGTGGAGGAGTTGCGCGCTTTCCTCCAGGGCGGTGCCGGCCGCGCGCGCGGTGGCGGGAGTCGGCTGGCCGAGCCGGGCATCCGTGCCCGCACCGAGCACGCGATAATCAAACCGCGCGTCCAGTTTCCCCGAGGCCAAAGCCGCCGCCACGATTTCCGGCCCGATCCCCGCCGTGTCCCCGAGGGTGATGCCGATGACCGGCATCGCCTAGTACATCTTGATGAAGGCCTTCTTCCGCAGCTTCGCGATCCAGACCGCCTGGAGCTTTTGGCGCTCAGTCTGGATCAGCGTCTTTTCGATTTCATCGCGCACGTCCTTCAGCGGCTTGACTGTCGCCGGCTTCTTCGACTCTGCAAAGAGCAGGTAATAGCTGCCGCCGAGTTCGACGACCTTGCTCACTTCTCCCGCTTTCAGCGCAAAAGCCGATTTTGACAGACTTTCATTGAGCGTTCGCCGGTCGATCCAGCCCCAGTCGCCACTGGCTTCCTGCTTGTCATCCTCGGAATACATCCGCGCGAGGTCGCCGAACTCCGCGCCTTCCGCGATCTTCTGGCGAATCTCTTCGATCATTTTTTTCCGCGCATCATTTTCTCCGCTGCGCCGCACCGTGATCGTCCGCAGTTTGAGTTGCTCGGGTGTTCCGTAATCTTCGAGATGCTGCCGGTAGTATTCGGCGATTTGCGTGTCGGACGCGGTGACGTTGCCCTTGATCGCCTGCCGGCGCATTTCCTGGACGATGATCTTGTCCTTCTCGAGCTGCCGAAAACGCTCCAGCGTGAAACCCTGCGCCGCCAGCGTGCGGATGAAGGCGGACCGATCGCCGCCAAATTCCTCCCGCACGATCGTTGTCACCCGCTCTTCGATGAAATAGTCCGGGATTTGAAACCCCTTCGACTTGAACTCCGCGAGGATGAGCTGCCGGTCGATGAGATCGTTGATCGCCGCGAGCCGGATTTCCTTCACCTTCTGCACCAATTCCTCCCCCTTGTAGGTCTCCTTCGCGGATCTTTCCTTCGCGGCGACTAGTTCGCGGACCTGGGAAAAAGTGACGACCTCGTTGTTGACCACCGCCGCGATTCCATCGAGCACCTCCTGCCCCAGAGCGCCCCCGGCGGCGAGGAGAAAGAGGATCACGGAAGTGCGGCGGAAAAGGTGTCGAAACATGGAAGCGAGAGCGTGAGACGGATGCGAAAAAAGCGAGCGGCGAGCGTAAAACGCCGCCCCTCGAAGTCAAGCGGCGGTGCGTCAGCCCTTTTTCGCGGTGCTCTGGAATATGGATTCGCCGCCGTTTCGGCACGCGGACCAAGATGCTGGGATTATCCGGCGGCGTGACCTCCGGGATCTGCGACGCGTCCGGCGCGACGCTTCCGGCGAAGACCAGCGCGCCCGGCGCTCACCCCCGGCAAGGCCAGCCAGAGCGAAATTCTAAATCTGACCCGAATGGCCTACCTATCCGCGCTTCCTCCCCCCAGAGGCTGTGAAGTAAGCCAGCGGAAAGCCGCGTCCCAGCGGGACGTTTGATGGTCGCCGTGGGCTTCAGCCCACGGAGAGGAACGAGAGCACGCCGTCGCGGAGCGACGGTTGAAGCGCTCGGATGGCGCGCCGCGACAAAGGTCTTTTTTTTGCGCGGACCGTGGGCTGAAGCCCACGGCTACACTCGTTCGTCCCGATGGGACGACCTATTTCACAGTCTCTCAGAGATCGTCGAGCGGACTGGTGATCTCCCCGCGCATTGCCCGCGCCAGTTGCGTGTAAATCTCCGTCGTCCGCACATCCGCGTGACCCAGCAATTCCTGGATCGAGC
>JBBQCM010000019.1:0-66959 GCA_038318725.1 Chthoniobacterales bacterium | reverse complement strand
CCTGCTCCTGCGCGGCGCAGGCGAGGTCACGCGCGTGGCCGGCGAGCAAGTGCTCGCATGGAAAGTTGAGCCGGGCGCGGCGGCGGGCGAGCGGCGGTTGGTCGTGCAGTTCAATCAGCCGCAGAAGAATCAGTTCACCATTCACGTCCACACGCAGACGCCGCTCGGCGCGCTCCCGCAGGCCGTCGATGCGCTGCAAATCCGGCCCGAGGGCGCGACCCGTTTCGCCGGCTATTTCCGCGTCGTCAATGAAGGCGCGGTGCGGCTCGAAGTCGTGCAGGCCAAAGGGCTCTCGCAGATTTCGCCCGAGCAGTTTCCCGAAACGGAGACGACCAAAGCAGTCTTCCGCACAGATGGAGCGCAGCGTTTCGCCTATCGCTTTTCGGGCGCGGATTTCGCGCTGCGCATCCAGGCCGACCAGATCCTGCCGGAACTCACGGTTTCGCAGGTTCTCGCCTATCGCCTCGGCGAAACCGAGCTGACCATCGACGCCGAAATTGAACTCGATGTCCGCGAAGCGCCGCTGCGCGAACTGCTCCTGCGCGTGCCGCGAGGCTACGCCGTGGCGAAACTCAACGCTCCCGGCCTGAGCGATTACTTTCTCCGCGATCTCGAAGAGCCGACCGAATCCGAACTGCGGATCGTCTATGGGCAGCCCGTCTCGGGTCGGCAGGTCGTGCAGCTCCGCCTGGAGCGCAACCAGGCGCTTGGCGCGGCGGAGTGGGTCTTGCCGCGTGTCGAAGTGAGCAAAGCGAAGTCGGTCCGCGGCCATGTCGCGGTTTCTGCCGACGCGGGTTTCCGCCTCACCGCCGAGCGCACGCAGGGTCTCACGGAAATGGCCGTGGCTTTTTTCCCGCGCAAGGTCGCCGGCATCCAGACCGCCTTCCGCATCAGCGAGCCGGCGTGGCAGGCGACGCTGCGCATCGAGCGGCTGCCGCAGTCGATCCAGGCCGATTGTTTTCACCTTTTCTCGGTCGGGGAAGGCGTCGCGTATGGCAGCAGCGTGATGAATTACGTCGTCTCCGGCGCGCCGATCGCGGCGTTCAAAGTCGAGCTGTCAGCGGAGTATTTTAACGTCGAGTTCACCGGCAAAGACATCCGCAACTGGCAGAAGACCGACGGCGGATACGTGGTGCAATTGCACACGCCGGTCAGCGGCGCTTACACGCTGCTGGCGACTTATGAACGACCGTTCAAGGCCCAGGGCGAGACGCTCGCCTTTACCGGCGCGCGCCCGCTCGACGCGCAGTCGGAGCAAGGGCACACGCTGATCATCAGCGCGTATCAGTTTCAGGTGAAGCCGGTGGATGTCTCCGCCGGATTGCTGCGGCTGGAAACCGGCGAAGTCCCGGCGGAATACCGCCTCTTCTTCGACGAACCGCTCCTCGCCGCGTATCGCTATGTCGGGCGGCCCTTCAGTTTGACCCTCGCGCTCAGCCAGCTCGTGCAGGGCGATTCGCTCAGCCAGGTGGTGGATCGCGCGTCGCTCACCACGCGCATCTCGAAGGAAGGCAACGCGCTGACCGACGCGCAGTATTTCGTGAAGAACCGCGGCAACGCGCACTTCAGCGTGACGCTGCCGGCGACCACCGATCTGTGGTCGGCGACGGTCAATGGCGCGGCGGTCGTGCCGGTGAAAAGTGGCAGCGCGAATCTCATCCCACTGCCGCAGCAGGCGGACCCGGACGCCGTGCTCGCCATCCATTTGAAACTCGCCGATCGGTCGAAAACTCCGAAGCGCGTGAAAGTCACGACCCCGATCGTCGGCGCACCGGTGCTGCTCGCGGAATGGAAACTCGAGCCGGACACCGCGCAGCGCCTCCTCTATCGCGACGGCTCACTCACGCCGGTCGGCGGCGTCACCGATGTCTCCGGCTTTGCCGGCCTCGCGCGGATATTTGGCGGCGACGATTCCGGCCGCGCGTGGTCCACGCTGCTCGCCGCGCTGGCTTTGCTCGTGCTCGCGATTTTCGTGTGGCGTGTCGCGCTGCGCGAGGCCGTTTTCAAATTCAGCCCGCGCCATTGGTCCGGGCTATTGCTGGGGGGCGCGGCGCTGGTGCTCGCGGGCCTGGCCGTCATCAGCCTCGCCGAAATCGCCCGGGAACACATGGCTGAGTTGCCGCGCGATCTCACCTTCCTTGCGCCGGTGCAGCAGGCGGGCAACGCGCTTTCGGTCGAAGTCGGCAACGTCGCCGATGAAACGTCGGTGCTGGGCGTGATTGGCTGGGCCTGGCCGGTGATCTTTGCGCTGCTCGCATGGGCGTATGCCTGGCTGGCGGGCAAGCCCACATGGACGATCATCGGCTGGACGTTGCTCGCGTGGGCCACGCTGCGCATGCCCAATGGAGCCGGGCCGTTCTTTGTGGTCATGGCACTCTTCGTGGTTTGGCACATCGCCGTGCCCGCGTTGCGCCGGCTCTGGCAAATGCCGCGCAAGCCGAAGCCCGTTTCGCCACCGCCGACCGGCGGCGCTGCTGCCGCGACTGCGGCGTTGCTGCTCATCAGTCTCGGCTGGCTGAGCGCCGCGTCTGCGCAAGCGCCCGTTGCGCCGGATGCCGCGGCTTTGCTGCCGAAAGGAACGCCCGTGGCGGAAACCGTGACGCAGCAGATTCGCGTCGAGGAAAAGTTCGCGATGGCGACGGCGAGGATTCGCTGGCAGGCGGTCAAGGGGCAGCAACTCCCGGTGTTCTTCGAGCCGGCCGTGCTCACGCAGATCACCTACCCGAACGCGGCGCTGAAGCTGGTGCCGTCGAGCATCGGCGGGCGGCGTGCGCAGGTGTTGCTCGCGCTGGAGAGCGGCGCGTTCGACATCGAGCTGGCGTATCAGGTGCCGGTGACGAAGAAGGATGCCGAGACGGGTTTTGTGCTGCCGGCGCAGTTTGGTCTGGTCAACGAACTCACGCTCACGCTGACCAATCTCGACGTGGATGTGGTCTCGCCGCAGGCCGTTTCCATCGACCGCAAAGCCGCCGGCAAAGACACCGTGGCCAAGCTGGTGCTCGCGCCGGTGAACGACATCTGGATCGCGTGGAAACCGCGCAGCCGCGATGTCGCGCGGGAAAAGCCGGTTTTTTACGCGGAGCTTACGCAACTCTACGCGCCGACCGCGGGCGTCATCGAAGGGTTGCATCACGTTTCGATCCGTCCGGCGCAGGGCGAGCTAGGTGAACTCGTTTTCAATGTCCCCAAAGGCACGACAATCACCGATGTCATCGACCCCGCGACGCTCGCGCCGGCCAAGGACAAAGCGCCCGCGTCCACGGTGCGGCAATGGCGCTTCGATCCTGATGCCGGCAAGCTGCGCGTGAATTTCGCGCCGCCGCAGTCGCGCCAGTTTTCGCTGCTCATCCGCTCGCAGATCGCCACCGGGCCGCTGCCGGTGACGCAGGTCGTCGGCCTTGTTTCCGTCGAAGGTGCCGCGGGCCAAATCGGCGTGCTTGGTGTGGCCACCGGCAATGAAGTGCAGCTCGACACCGTGGCCGCCGAGACACTATCGCCGATCAATCTCGAAGATTTTCCCGGCAACATCGCGCCGGTGCTCGCCGCGCAAATTCCCAGCCTCACCGTGCGCCGCGCCTTTCGCTACGCGGATGTGAAAGCGACTGCTTCCGTGAAAGCGTCCGCCGTCGAGCCCGACGTGCGTGTCGAATCGCAGGACACGCTTTCGCTCGGCGAAGACCGTGCGCTGCTCGCGGTGAACGCCACGGTGGACATCACCCGCGCGGGCATCTTTCGGCTGAGCTTTGCGCTGCCCGCGGGGATGGATGTCGAGTCGATCGGCGGCGAGGCGGTGAGCCATTGGACGGAGTTGAAGACCGACGCGGGGCGGATCATCACGATGCACTTGAAGGGGCGGACGGAAGGGCAGCAGAAGTTTGCCATCAGCCTCACCGGGCCGGGTTTGAAGTCGGCGAAGGCGTGGGTCGCGCCGCAGCTCATTTTCCGCGAAGCGAGCAAGCAGCGCGGGACTTTTCTCGTCGTGCCGGAGCAGGGCATGCGCTTGCAGGTGACGACGCGCGAAGGCGTGACGCAGCTCGATCCGCAGAAGTCGGGCATCAAGCAAAAGGGCGTGCTCGCCTTCCGCATTTTGCAGACGCCGTGGAACCTCGCGCTCGATGTCGAGCAGGTCGATCCGTGGGTGCAGGTGAACAGTTTGCAGCACGCCACGGTCGGCGAGGCGCAGGTGAAGACGGTCGCGAATCTGCAATATCAGATCGAGAACACGGGGCTGAAATCGTTCCGCGTCGCGCTGCCAGTGGGCGCGGAGAGCGTGAAGTTTTCGGGCGATCAGGTCGCCGACTTTCTGCCGGTGCCGAATGGGGTGAACGGCGGGCTGCAAATGTGGGAGGTGAAGCTGCAACGGCGCGTCATCGGCGCGTATCTTTTGCAGGCGACGTATCAGACGCCGGTGGCGGCGAATGCTGCGGAGATCAGCCTGCGCGGGGTGCAGGTCGCGGATGTGAATCTGCAGCGCGGCTTTGTCACCGTGCAATCCGGCGGGCGGCTGCAAGTGCGCGTGGTCGCGGCTCCCGCGGCGCTGCAACCGACGGAGTGGCAGAGCATCCCGCGCCTGCTGCAAAAGGATCTGACCACTTCCTCGGCGAGCTTTGCCTACCGGCTCGTCGAGCCCGCGTTCGTCCTTCCCATGAAGCTCGAACGCCACGAAGCAACCAAGCTGCTGCCGGCACGGGTGAACAGCATCACCTTCACCTCGGTCATCTCGGACAACGGCGCGATGCTCACCCAGGTGCATCTCCAAATGATCCCTGGCGACAAGCGCCTGCTCCATCTCACGCTGCCGAAAGACGCGAAGTTTTGGTTCGCCTTTGTGAATCAAAACGGCGTCTGGCCGTGGCGCGAGGGTGAGCAGATTCTCATTCCGCTGGAGCCGCAATCGCGGAGCGGCGAAGCGATCCCGGTTTCGATTTTCTACGGCAGCCAGATCGGCGAGGCCGGGACGAGCGCGCTCGATCTGGAACTGGTCGCGCCGAAGTTCGACCTGCCGCTCGAAAACATCACCTGGCACGTTTATCTCAACGAGAAGTGGCAGCTCAAAAAGTGGACGGGATCGCTGCAAATGCAGCGCGAGCAAGTTGTCTCCCGCGCCGCTACCGTCGATGTCCAAAGCTACCTGCGAGGCGAAGTCAGCCAGCAGCGCGAGAAGACCAAGGCCGCCGAACAGCAACTCGCGCTCGGCAACACCGCGCTGCAACAAGGCAACCCGCAGGAAGCGCGGCGCGCATTCAACAACGCCTTCGGACTGAGCCAGCACGACAACGCCTTTAACGAAGATGTGCGCGTGCAACTCCACAACATCAAGCTTCAGCAAGCGCTCGTCGGCTTGAACGTCCGCAACAACACCGTCGCCGGAGCGCCCGATCCCGTCGCCGGCAAGCTCCGCGCCGGTGGCAACAAGGACGCGAACTACACTCAGCAGGAGGCCAAGCAGCTCACCGATCTCAACAGCCCCGACGAAAACATCGCCTTCACCCGCCTCGCCGAGCGCCTCATCCAGCAGCAGGACGCCGCGATCAGCAACCCCGCGACGATCCAGGCGACCATCCCCGAGCAAGGCCGCGTGCTCACCTTCAGCCGCACCGTTGCCGTGGACACTCAGGCCGATCTCCACATCGGCATCAAGGCGAAGGCGGTCAGCTCAGTTGGATGGTTCAAACGCCTCCTCATCCTCGGCGGCGTGGCGCTGGCCCTGGCGGTTTTTGCATGGTCGGCGAGAGGGTTTCGTCGGAACGAGGCAGGCGCATCCGTCCGCGGGTAGAGCGATTGCCAAAGATCGTTTCCGGCTCGGCGCCGCAGGTGGGGAAGCTGATCGCTTCCCCTGCGGCGACGCAGCCGGCGCATCCGCTCGCCAAGGCCTGGCGAAGTCTTCTAGCTTGTGCGCATGGCTTATTCCTCGTTCTCCGAATTTCTCAGCGCACTGGAGCGTGCCGGAGAACTGCGCCGCATCGCCGCGCCGGTGGCGACGGAGCTGGAGATTACGGAGTGGGCGGATCGGGAGATGAAGTCGCCGGGCGGCGGGCAGGCGCTGCTTTTTGAAAAGCCGACGGTCAATGGCGTGGTGTCCCCTTTCCCGCTGGCGGTGAATACGATGGGTTCGCGCCGCCGCATGGCCATGGCGCTCGGGCTGGAGTCGGTGGGGACGCTGGCGGCGCAGATGGAGCTGATTTTGAAAGCGAAGCCGCCGACTTCGCTGCGCCACGCGTGGACGCTGGCGATGCAGGGGCTGGATTTGCTGAATGCCAAGCCGAAGCATGTGCGGAGCGGGCCGTGCAAGGAGGTGGTGTATCGCTTCGCGAAAAACGATGAAGGCGGAAGGATGAAGGATGAAAAAGAGCAAGCGCCGGAGGCTTCATCCTTTCTGCCCACGCTGCTCAATCTGCCGATCCTGCAATGCTGGCCGGAGGATGGCGGGCGGTTCGTCACTTTTCCGTGCGTGCATACGCGCGATCCGGACACGGGGGAGCGGAACCTGGGGATGTATCGCATGCAGGTCTATGACGACCGCAGCACAGGCATGCACTGGCAGGTCCACAAGGTCGGCGCGCGGCATGGGAAGCGGTATTACGAAAAGGGTGAGCGCATGCCGGTGGCGGTGACGATCGGCGGTGATCCGGCCTACATTTTCGCCGCCACTGCGCCGCTGCCGGACGGGCTGGACGAGATCATGTTCGCCGGGTTCATCCGCAAGAAACCGGTGCCGCTGGTGAAGTGCGAGACCGTGGATCTCGAAGTGCCGGCGGATGTGGATTTCGTCCTCGAAGGCTACGTCCAGCCCGGCGAGATGCGGCCCGAGGGGCCGTTCGGCGATCACACCGGCTTCTACACGCCGGTGGATGACTACCCGGTTTTTCACCTGACCGCGATCACCCACCGGAAGGACGCGGTGTATCCCTGCACGGTCGTCGGCATTCCGCCGATGGAGGACTTTTACATGGGTACGGCGAGCGTGGCGATTTTCCTGCCGGTCTTCCGCATGAACTTCCCCGAGATTGTCGATCTCGCGCTGCCGGCGGAAGGCGTTTTCCACAACCTCGTCTTCGTCAGCATCCGCAAACAGTACCCGTGGCAGGCTTACAAGATCATGCACGGGCTGTGGGGCATGGGGCAGATGATGTTCAGCAAATACATCGTCGTGGTGGATGAGGACTGCGACGTGCACAACACCAGTGAGGTGCTCTTCCGCCTCTGCGCGAATACCGATCCGCAGCGCGATTCGACGTTCGTGAAAAGTCCGTGCGACGCGCTCGATCACGCGCCCACGGTGCCGTGCATCGGCTCGCACATGGGTCTGGATGCGACGCGCAAACTGCCCGGCGAGGGCCACACCCGCGGCTGGCCGGAGTTGGTAAAGATGCCGCCGGCGGTGAAAGCGCGCGTCGATGCGCTGCGCGGCACAAAAAGCGTCTAATCCCTGCGCCCTCCGCCGGTCTTTCCCGCAACCCTCCCGCTACTCATGCCCAAGCTCCTTCTCGTCTCCCTCGCCGCGCTTTTCGCCGCACGCGCCTTTGCCGCCGAACCGCAGGTCATCACAATCAAGACGCTTCAGGCACAGATGCGCTACGATCTGGCGGAGTTCACGGTCAGCCCCGGCGCGGACGTGAAGATCATTTTGGAAAACGCGGACGACATGCCGCACAACCTCGTCCTTTTCCAGGCCGGCACAGATGTCATCGCGGTGACGAACAAGAACATGGAAACGCCCGAGGCGGCGCTGAAGCGGGACTGGCTGCCGGACGATCCGCGGATGCTGGCGCACTCGAAAATGGTGAACCCGAAGACGAAGGACGAAATCGTTTTCAAGGCGCCGGAGAAGCCGGGCATTTATCCGTACGTCTGCACCTTTCCCGGCCACGCGATGCAGATGCAGGGGAAAATGAAAGTCGCCGCGCCGGGGCCGGGGCTGGCGGCGCTGAAATTTGCACTCTACCTCGGCGACTGGAAAAAGCTGCCGGATTTCGCCGCGCTGAAACCGCACCGCGAAGGCGAGATCGCGGACAATCTCATCCAGATCAAGGTGGATGATTACAAGAACGAGTTCGGCATCGTCTATACCGGCAAACTGAACGCGCCGAAGGATGGCGATTACACCTTTTCCATCGCGGGCGATGACGGCGTGCGGCTGCTGATCGACGGGAAGAAAGTGGTGGAACTCGACGGCATTCATCCGTCCGCCGAAATCAAGGAGGGCAAGGTGAAGCTGAAGGCCGGCGAGCATGAGCTGCGGATGGAATACTTCCAGGGCGCGGGCGAGGCGGAAGTGTATGCAGCGTGGCGGAGCGAGGAGTTCACGAGCACGCCGCTGAGCAAGTGGGTGCATCCGAACGCGAAAGGCGGGCCGGTCGCGAAAAAGAAGGACGGCAAAACCGGCTTGCCGCTGGTCGTCGGCGGGGAGCCGATCGTGTATCGGAACTTCATCGCCAATGCGGGTGGGCGACCGATCGCGGTCGGCTATCCGGGTGGCTTCAATCTAGCGTGGAGCGTGGACCAGCTCAATCTCGCGCTGATCTGGCGCGGCGCGTTTATGGACGCGGCGCTGCATTGGATCGACCGCGGTGGCGGCGAGCAAGCACCGCTCGGCTACGATCTGCTGCGGCCTGCGGTCGATGTCGGCGTGCCTTTCGCCGTGCTCTCCTCGCCCGACGCCGAGTGGCCGAAAGCCGACAAGAAGCAGCGCGCCGAGGGCTACCAGTGGAAAGGCTACACGCTCGATGCGAAGCGCATCCCGACCTTCGAGTACGAATGGGGCAGCGTGCGCGTGTCCGACCGTTTTGAGCCGGAAGGCGACGCCACGACGACGGGCAAACTCGTCCGCACGCTCAAGCTCGCCGGGACGATTCCGCCGAACGCCTTCCTCCGCGTGGCCGGCGGCGCGATCAAGCCGGCGGGCAGCGCGTTCCTCGTGGACGGCGGCGTTTTTGATGTGCAGGGGCGCAGCTTCGACAACCAATTCAATGTCGCCGTGGACGGCGCAAGGATCGCTGGTCGCAACCTCCTCGTTCCCGCCCGTGCGGAAATCAAAATCACCTACACATGGGCGGTGAACCACGCGGGGCACGTTCACTAACTTTTTTACCGCCATGAAAGCTCTCCACGTCCTCAGCGTTCTTCTCGCCAGCGCCGCGCTCGTCCACGCCGCCGATCCGCAGGAATCCGACTACTACAAGATCACCACCTTCGACACGCCGCAGGAAACGGCGCTCGAAGTCAGCTCCATCGAGCTGCTGCCCGGCGGCAAGCTCGCGCTCGGCACGCGCCGCGGGGAAATCTGGACGGTCTCCGGCGCGCAAGGCACCTCGACGAGCGTGCAGTATCAGCTCTTCGCCGCCGGCCAGCACGAAGTCATGGGCCTCGCCTACAAAGACGGCTGGCTCTACGAAACCAACCGCTACGAAGTGGCCAAGCTGAAGGACAACGACGGCGACGGCCGCGCCGACAGCGTCCTCACGGTCTGCGACAAATGGGGAGTGAGCGGCGACTACCACGAATACGCCTTTGGCTCGCGCTTCGACAAAGCGGGCGACCTCTGGGTGGTGCTTTGCCTCACCGGTTCGTTCAGCAGCGCCACGGACTTCCGCGGCTGGGCGCTGCGCATCAAGCCGGACGGCACGATGGTCCCAACATGCAGCGGCATTCGCTCGCCGGGCGGCATCGGCTTCGACGCGGACGGTGCGGTCTATTTCACCGACAACCAAGGCCCGTGGCACGGCGCGTGTACCCTCCAGCACTTGATCCCCGGCTCATTCCAAGGCCATCCCGGCGGTTTCAAATGGTACGACAAAGCGCCGAACATGGGGCCGCGGCCCATCGAGCCGAACGACAAGAGCTACATGGTCACCGAGCGTGCGCGGATCAAGGAACTCGTCCCGCCGGTCGTCTATATGGTTCACGGCAAGATCGGCAACTCGTCGTCGTTCATCGTCTGCGATCTGAGCAAAGGAAAATTCGGCACGTTCTCGAAGCAGCTCTTCATCGCTGACCAAAGCCACTCGAACGTCTCTCGCGTCTTCGTCGAGGAAGTGAACGGCATCAAACAGGGCGTGGTCTTCCCGTTTCTCAAAGGCTTCAAGTCGGGCCTCATCGGCGGACGGATGAACGACGACGGCCAGCTTTTTGCCGGCGGCTCGGACCGCGGCTGGGGCGCGAAAGGCGGCAAGCCCTACTCCTTCGAGCGCGTGGACTGGACGGGCAAGGTGCCGTTTGAAGTCCACGAAATGCGCGCCCGCCCGGATGGCTTCGAGCTGACCTTTACCGAGCCGGTCGATCCGGCCACCGCTGGCAATCCCGAGAGTTACAAGGCGCGCGAATTCACCTACCTCTACAAATCCGAATACGGCGGCCCGGAGATCGACGACGTGATTCCGAAAATCACCAAGGCCGTCGTCGGCGCGGACAAAAAATCCGTCCGCCTGACTTTCGACAAGCTGACCAAAGGCCACATCCACGAGTTGCACCTCGACGGCGTGCGCGCCGCCGACGGCAAGCCTGTGCTCCACCCGGTTGGCTACTACACACTGAACGAAATCCCGGCGAAGTAGGCCGGGAATGGCGGCGCAGGTGCAGCCAAAGAAAGCCGCAGCAACACGGTGAACCGGTTGTCATGTTCCCCCGAATTTTTCTCGTGGCGCTGGCCGCCGTAGCACTCTCCACAGCGGCGGAACCCCCGCGCTATGTGGCAGCCACGGCTCATCACATCCTGCCCGAGACCACCAGCGAGGAGTCAGGTTATTTTTCGCTGAGTGAATCGCTCGATGGTGTGATCCATGTGGGAACGGCGAAATATGGACACAACGCGTTTCTGGTGGAGTTCGATCCGCGCACCGGCCGGCAGCGGGTGGTGCTCGATACGCAAAAGGTCTGCGGACTGACGGCCACGGGTTACGCAGCGCAGTCCAAGCTGCACACGCGCAATTTTGTCGGTCCAAGCGGCAAAGTGTACCTCGGCTCGAAGCAAGGTTATGCGGTGAAGGGCGACACGCAGACGTATCCCGGGGGCTACGTGATGACCTATGATCCCCGCTCCGATCATGCGGAAAACCTCGGGATGCCGCTGCCGGGCCAGGGGGTGATCGACGTGGTCGCCGATGAAGCGCGCAGGCGGCTCTATGTTGTGACTTGCGAAGACCAGCACTGGATGCTGGGCACCCTGGCGGGCGGATCGTGGCGCGAACTCGGGCCGATGCTGACGCCTTATGCGGCTACGCTGGTGGACGCGCGCGGCATCGCCGGCGTCATCACCAAAAATTTCGAGCTGGCGCAATTCGATCCAGCCACGGAACGCGTGAGCACACGACCCATCGTGATCGACGGCCAACCGTGGAAACGGGCGGGCAATGCTTCGATCCCGATCTGGCAACTCGACCCCGACAGACGCCACGCCTGGCTCATTCTGATGAACGATCCCACGCTGCTGCGCATCGACCTGTACAGTGCGGGTGAGAGTGTTGCCGCGGAGGCGCGTGGGCGCATGATCGAGGGGAAAAACCCGGACTGTCGAAGTGCGCTGACCATTCATCCCGACGGGAAAATTTATGCGCTCATCCGGGTGGACAACGAGACGGGCTTCGGCACGGGCTATCTGCATCATTTGGTGCGCCACGATCCGGCGATGAATCGCCACGAAGATCTCGGAGTGTTGAAAGTGACCAACCCGGACTACTTCGACTGGTCGCCGGGCGCAGACGGCAAACCGAAGCCGCATTCGCATGGTTTTCACACACTACCCGACGGGACCCTCACGCCGCTCCACGCGCACATGGCGCTGCTCGCCACGCGCGACGGCACCCTTTACGCGACCGTGATCTATCCATTCACGCTGCTGAAGATGGATGGCTTCAAACTGCCCGCGCCCGCGCCCACGCCGGCCGCGCAGTACCTCGACGCATTGCGGGACAAACTCGACGAGGCCGCGCTGCGCATCCCGGAGATGACGCGCCTCGCTGAAGTGGTCGCGACGCGGCATGAAGCCGGCGGGCTGATCGGCTTCCCCTGGATCGGTTCCACTCTCGAACAGGAACTTTTCGGCCGCAGCGGCGGCGTCATCCATGTCGGGTTTGACCGTGCCTGGAAGAAGGAACGCTCCGCCGCAGAAAAGGCGAACGACGTCTCCCTTTACGCGTGGGACGACCAACCGCGGGCAGGCGATCTCCAACGCCTCCGCGACGACCGGGGCAAAGGCATCTACGTCATCGGTTTCGGCCCGCGTCGCGCCAAGGCGCTGACCGAGCATGTCGCCGCCTGCGATGCGTGGCTCGACACCGGCGCGGTGGATGATGATCGCGCCGTCGCCCTCGGCGATCATCGCGTCGGCAAGACGAACCATTTCACCAACGTCGTGAATGGCTGGATGTTTACCGCCGAGTTCGTCGCCGCGCTCACCCGCCGGGGCAAGATGCCGCCGATGTGGAAAGGCTGGTCTGTCCCAGGCGGACGCGAGTGGTCCGACCGCTACTTCGGCAAGGTGCAGTTTCACGAAGACTTCCAAGTCCCGCCCGTCGCGCCCGGCGAACTCGCGCGCCGTTACGCTTTGCGTCTCCGCGCGAATCTGGAGCGGCTTCAGCGCACGGAGCTGGCTGACCTTTGCAGCTTCGCGGAGAAAATCGCCGATGAACTCCACGAGGGGCGCAAGACCACGGTGGCTTCCGCCGGGCACATGGTGATGAACTACATCGGCCGCTACGACGACGCGCTGTGGGCCCAGAACCACGAAGTCCACGACAACGTGGAAGCGCAGATGAAATCCTTTGAAAAGGAAACGCCTGACGGCGGCCTGGTCCTGCGTCTCGATGCCTACGGCCTGCATCGGGAAGTCGCTGCACTTTTCCAGCGCAAGCACCAGCGTGTCCTGCTCATTACGGGCGAGAACCCACGTCCGGAGTTCGCCATCCCCGCCACCCTTACACCGTACGTCGATTTGGGCTTCGCCTTTGGCGACGCCTGCGTGTGGCTGGAGGGCTATCCCATCCCGATCCTACCGCCGAGCGGGGCGATGCAAGTGGCCGCTTACGAAAGTATCAATGTCGAAGTCCTCGCGCGGCAGGTGGGAAGGTAGTGCGCGGACCGGGCGGGGATGCTGGCTTAGGGCAGGCTGATGCGCAGACGGTACATGCGCTTCGTCGGATCGGGCGCAGGATCGGTCCAGAGATAGGCAGGGTTCGCGAACGGCACGGTGAAGCTGGCCCCGGCGTTCGACCAGCCGAGAAGTTCCCCGCTCTTCTCAATCTGATAACGCCGGTTCGTGATCGTGCGAAACTCCAGACGCCACGCCGGGCCACTTTGCGAGATACGGGGCGTGACCGCCGCGAGCCCGTCGGCGGGGTCGTTGGGATTGAGGTTGGCCAGGTATTCGAGCGCGGTGGAGACACCGTCGCCATCAGGGTCGCCGTCGCCGCCCTCGACGCCGTCAGGATTGTTCGGATCGAGGCCGTTTTGGTTTTCCCAGTAGTCGGGCAGGCCGTCGCCGTCGCTGTCCACGATGGCTCCGGGCGCGGCTTTGACGAGACGGGTGTCGGAGAGCGAAACGTCGCCGCGCTGGTGGGTGGCGCGCGTTTCGTGGAGGTCGTCGGGATTGCCGGTGTAGAGATTCGGGAAGTGAAACGACATCGCGCTTTCGGTCGCGGTTTCGTTGGCGATGAAGACGTAACCGCTGCGCGGAATAAGCACGTCATCGACGGTGATGGTGAACTCATTGACCATCTGCGCCGCGGAGATGCCGGTGGCGAGGCTCTTGTTGAAATAGACCTTCGCTACGTAGCTCGCATCGACCACGTCGCCATCGTTCGTGGGAAACTGGATGCGGTAGTTCACCGCCGAGCCGGTGCTGACATTGCGGGTTAGCGTGGTGAACCAGCCGACGGCGTCAGTGAGCGCGTTGTTTGCCGAGGAGGAGGCTTCGCGCAGGCGGACGTTGATGACCGCCGAGCCGCTCGCCGGAATGGTCTTGTAGTCAAAGCGCCACTCGCGCACGAAGCTGGTGCCGCCGAGTTGCGAAGGCGTCACTTCGGTCGCGGCGACCCAGTTACCGGCACCGTTGCCGTTGGCCGCAGAATCGTTGCCGGGGTTTGAGTCGAGGATATTAAACTGCACGCCAGTCACGCTGGCATCGGTCGCCACGACAAAGCCGTAGGTCGAGCCGCCGATGGTCGCGTTTTGCGCGGGAAAGAGCACCTGCCCGGTCGGAGCCTGGCTGTCGTAGTAAAAGGTCTGCGTGTTCGTTTTGAAGATCGAGGCTTTGCCGGAGCGGGAGAGAAAAGCCCGCGTGCGCAGGACGTGAAACCCTTCCGCCAGTCCGGTCATGCGCTGGCCGAGATCGGCGTGCGGGAAGACGGTGCAGGTCGTGGCGTTGAAATTCGCGACCTCGAAGAGCGTCTCCATTTTCTGCTTCTTACTGATCTGGTCGGCGCTCGAAGGAAAACGGGGCGCGGCGTCCGTCTTATGCACGCCGATTTTGTAGCGCAGCACGGTCCCGGACGGAAGCGCGGGGATGCTCCCCCGCCACCACTCGGGCGTGCCTCCACCGTCCACGGTCCCGTCGCGGTCGTAGGTCAGCGCAATGACCTGCGTGGTCCCGCGGCCTTCGCCGGCGCTGCCTTCGGGGTAGGTGGCGCCATCGGTCGTGTAGTAGAGCCATGCGGCAGTGATCCCGCTGGCCTTGTAGCCGATCTTTGTCCAGACGCTGATCGCCTGCCCCGCGGCGCTCTCCGGGGCCGGTGAAAACTGGGTGCTCACCGTGCCGTTGATGTCTGCCGCGCCGGGATTGTGATACACCCAGTCTGCGGTGTCCGTATCGGTCGAAGCCCCCGCGCCGTCAGTGCGCGTGAAGCCCGCCGTGCCCAGCGTGCATTGCCAGGACTCCGCGCCGGGTGAACCGAGGATCTCCCGCCCTGTATTCGTCACCTGCGCGGCGAATTTTTCCGTCACCCGATGCACGAAACGCATCTGCTCATATCCGAGGAAAGTGTCCTTCGCCGTTCCGGGCGGATTGTCGCGACCTGCTGAGCCGACACCCATTTGCGTATTCAAGTCGATGCCTCCGTCCAGCTTCATCAGCAGATTCGCCGCCGAGCCATCGGCGCGGGCGGTGAACCGCAGATTCGTGCCGTCGCGGACGAGCGGGATATGCGCGGTGTAGTTGTAGGCCGGATCGCCGTTCGCCCCGTCTTTGCGCAGCACGCCGATGGTCAGGACCGGCAGGCCGTTTTCGAGAATGTCGATGGCATGCACGGACGACGAACCCTGCCAGACAGACGGCAATTCCGGCAGGTCGTAGGAAAAGGCCAGGTATTGCCCCGAGGGAATGATGATCGGGTTCGAGTCCCCGTCCGCGTACAACCGCCAGCCGCTGCCCACCGTGGCGTAAAACGCCCCGCCATATGGCGCGTAGTTGCGCAGCCGCGCGCCGTTGGGAAACGCGGTGCCAACGGCCATGGACTGCCCGCCCGTATAATTGCGCGCGTGCAGCACCACCAGCGTCGTCGCGTCCGCCGCCGACATCGCCGGATTCTCGCTGAAATCGCGGAAGTCCCAGCCGGCGTGGTTTTGCCCCGAGCCGAGCGGCCACTGGTCGCCCCGCATGAAGTCGCGCCGCACCGGCAGCGTCCCGGTGATATAGTTCTGCCCGTACTGGCCGAGGAACGGAACGTAGGACGGCTTGGGAAAGTAATCCGGCCCGCCGGCGATGTTGTAGCCGTCGGTATAGACGATCGGCACACCGGCGCGGGTCAGCATGTACTGATGCGCCGCGGGGCGCTCGCTGCCCGCCATGTAGTTGTTGTCGTGGCTCAGGCAATACATCATCCCGCCGTTCACGCCCTTGGTGAACTGCCCCGGATTGTCGTAGCCGCTGAGGTTGCCGCCGATACCGGGGCCCACGTTGTTGAGGAAATCATCGTTCGCGATCCGCATCCCCGCCGCGAGGTAGTTGTCCGGATTCGGCGGCGCGCCGAGATGCTCGCCGAAAAGCAGCAGGTCATCGCGCACCGCCGTCGTCGCGAACGTCGAATTGCGATGGTTGTCCCAGTCGGTGTAGCCGTGCGTCAGATTATACTGCGCCTGGGCCCGCCCCAGATAACCTGCGCTGTCTGGATCCTTGTCCCCGTCTTGCTTCCCGAAGAAATAGGTCGGCAGGGCCTCGGTCGTCGAGCCCTGCGGCACATGTTTCACCGCGTCGAGCCGGAAGCCGTCGCACCCCGTCTGGTCGATCGTCCAGCGAATCGAGCGGATGAGCATCGCGTTCACGTCCTCGGCCACCGGGTTGCCCATGTTGTAGCGCCCATCGCCGTAGCCCCACGCCAGAACCTGATGCGCGGGCACCGTTGCCTCCACTCCGTTGTCGATGAACGGCTCGCAAGGTTCGCCGGCGTCGTGCTGGCCGTTTCCATTGAGATCCTTGAAATCGAACTTCCCATTGCCCGCGCCAACGTTCGCGCCGCCCCCATTGAAAACGATGTAGCCGCCAGCGAGATTGGTCACACCGACGAGCGAGTTCCCGTCCGTGAAACCGATGTCTTGATACGGCTCCTTGTCGGCGAACGGGCGGAAGACCACGCCGTTGTCGTCGGTCACGCCGGGCAGATCGGTGTCCGGGTAAAGCTCAGTCCGGCCCGGATGACGGATGCCGGACCATTTCGCGTAGTCGAGATTCTCCGTCTGGCCCACGGGATCGAAGCTCGTGTTCGGACTTTCCTGCGCGATGTCCCACGCAAACGGATTCCGGTTCAGCACCTGCCATTCGTCATTGTAGTTCACGCTATCGCTCGCCTTGCGCCAGCCGCCGCCGGTCTTCCGCACGAGATGAAAATCCTCCGGCACAAAGCCCGGCAGATTGGGGAAAAGCGTCCCCGCCGGCACATCGTCCAGGGGCCCCGCCGTGTGCGCCATCACGTTGTCGAAATAGACGCGCAGGCCGAACCGCTGGGCCACTTCCACCAGCCGCAGCAGGTCCGCCTTCGTCCCATAGCGGGTCGGCACCGAGCCGGACTGGTTTTTATCGCCGAGATCGAAGCGGTCGAACGGATCGTAGCCCACCGAATACGTGCCCGACGCGCCCTTGCTCGGCGGCGGCAGCCAGAGCGAGGTGTAGCCCGCCTCGGCGACCTCCGGGATGCGGCGCTCGATCTCTTTCCACGAGGTGTTGAAATACTGGAGCACCGCTTCCTGCGCCGCCGCCGGAAAGGCGAAGGCGACGAGCGTGCTGCAGAGGAGGAGGGAACGCCGAAGCATCATAAGACCGCCACGGTAGGCGGCTTCCGCCGATCGGCAAGATGCGGGGCGCGTCTTTACTTCCGCCGCGTGTCTGGGCAGCCTGCGCACGACCGCAAATCCTTCCTCCTATGAAATACGCCTTTCTCTTCGTCGCCGTCGGCCTCCTCACAGGCTGGAACGCCCGTGTCACTTTTGCCGCGGCGCCGGTGGTCTCGAATATCCGCGCGGCGCAGCTCGCGGGGACGAAAAATGTGGAGGTGCTCTACGACGTGAGCGACGCGGATGGCGACGCGCTGACCATCGGCCTGGAGATTTCCGGCGATGGCGGGCTGACCTACGCCATTCCGGCCACGGCGCTCAGCGGCAATGTGGGCTCGGGCGTCGCGCCTGGCCTCAACCGCCGCATCGTCTGGAACGCCGGCACCGACTGGAACAACCAGTACGTGCCCAACGCCCGCGCCCGCGTGACCGCCTACGACGGCACCACGCCCGTCCCGCCCACCGGTATGGTCTACATCCCGGCGGGGAGTTTTCAGATGGGGGATAATCTGGATGGCGATACGGATGCCATGCCCGTGCATAACGTCGCGCTGAATGCCTTCTTCATGGATCGCTTTGAGGTAGCGAAGGAGCTTTTTCAAAACGTGCAAACGTGGGGTGCCGGAAATGGCTACAGCATTTCGGGCGGGAGCTTCAAAGGCGTCGGTCATCCGGTGCAAAGCATCTCGTGGCACGACGCGGTGAGCTGGTGCAATGCCCGCTCTGAGAAGGAAGGACTGACTCCCTGCTATTACACCGATGTCGCACAGACGCTGGTCTATCGCATGAGCAATGCGAACATCACCAACGCCATGGTAAAATGGAGCGCCAATGGCTACCGTCTGCCGACCGAGGCGGAGTGGGAGAAAGCCGCACGCGGCGGCTCGCTCGGGCTGCGCTTCCCGTGGGGCAACACCATTGCCCACACGCAGGCGAACTATTACGCAGTGCCCGGCAACCCGACCTACGACGTGAGCGCGACGAGTGGCTACCACCCGACTTATATCCCCGGCGGCTCGCCTTACACCAACCCGGTCGGTGCCTTCTTGCCTAACGCTTATGACCTTTGCGACATGGCGGGGAATGTTTTGGAATGGTGCTGGGATTGGTATGGCGGGACTTACTATAGCGATGTCTCCGCGAACAGTAATCCACGTGGCCCGACAACCGGCAGCTACCGGGTTTTCCGAGGCGGCGCGTGGCCCTATCAGGCGTCCTACGCACGTTGTGCGCTGCGATTCACCAGCGCGCCCGCCAGCGTCAGCTTTGACGTTGGCTTTCGGTGTGTGAGGGGGCTTTAGTTTTTTTGATTCTTACCCTTTTACCCTTTGAAGCCAGACGTGCGCCCCCCCCACAAAGTGCCCCCGAAAGTGACCCAGCCCGTCCCGGCTGTGCGCCCGCCCGGCAGACTCCCGCGGCCACGATGAACGCCCCTTCGCACGCTGCTCCCGCCGGCCCCGGCTCCGCCCCGGCGGGACGCGCGGGCCTGGCCTGAACATTTTTCCGCAATGAAAAAGCCCCGCATTTATCTCGATACCTCCGTCGTGGGCGGCTGCGAGGATGAGGAGTTTGCCGAGGCGAGCCGCGAGCTGCTCGCGCAGGCGCAGGCGGGGAAGCTGGATCTGCTCGTCTCCGGCCTGCTGCTGGGCGAACTGGCGCGCGCGCCCGAGGCAGTGCAGCGGCGGTTGGCCGGGCTCGCGCCGGAGTGCGTGGAATACGTGGCCGAGACGGAGGAGGCGCGGACCTTGCGCGACTGCTACGTGGCCGCCGGGATCGTGGGACCGGCCCAGGTGAACGATGCGCTGCATGTGGCGCTGGCGACGGTGGCGCGGGCGGATGTGATCGTGAGCTGGAATTTCAAGCACATCGTCCACTACGACAAAATCCGCTTCTTCAACGCCGTGAATCTGCGCGAGGGTTACAACCCGGTGGACATCCGCTCGCCCTTGGAAATAGTGTGAACCATGAAAGCGAAACCGTTCGATTGCGTGGAGATGAAAGGGCGCATCCAGCAGGAGATGGCGGAAGAGGAGGCGCGGCGCGGGAGCGAGGAAATGAATCGCCGCCGCGATGAGTGGTTGAAAACGGGGGGCGACCCGCTCGCCCGCTGGTGGCGCTCGCTCGCGAAACCGGCACCGGAGGAAGACGCCGCGACGCTGGTGGTGCGCGAAGAGCCGCCGCAGGCGTGATGCAAGACCCGCTCCACCTTCCGCGATGAAGACGCTGCGCTGGCTCATCTGCGCGATGGTGGCGCTGCTCGGCGCGGAGCGGACGGCGCTGGCCGTCGGGACTTACGAGGTCTCGCCGGTTTTCGGCTTCGACACGCGGGACTCGAACTCGGCGCATTACACGATTTCGGCCCCGTTCGTTTTCGACACGCGGGATTCCAACTCGACGCATTACGGCCAGTCGGGCGCGTTCGCCTTTAACACGCGGGCGATCGACGGGCTGAGCGGGAACCGCGCCTCGGGCGGGTTCGGCTTTGATACGCGGAGTGCGACGGCCACCGGACTGACGGTCATTGCTCCCGCGAGCTTCAGCGGTGGTTCGTCGATCTTGCTGGGCGCGATGGCAACATTTTCCACGGGCTTCACGGAAGACGTGAGTGATCGCGCGACATGGAGCGTCACCGGCGGCCCAGCCGGCACGCGGATGGTCGGGCGCACATTGCAGACGGGCTACAGCGCGGTGCCGGTGACAGCTTTCGTGCAGGCGAGCTATTTGCGATATGATCGTCGCATCATCAGCGCGCCGCACGCGATTGCCATCGGTCCGGCGCTGAGTGTCGCGCTGAGCGTCACGCCGCCAGTGGGTGTCGGGAGCGGGGCGGCGATTTCGTGGACGCTCCATGCGACGGCGACGGCGACGGGAGGTGTGGCTCCCTTCACTGCGCAATGGCGGTGGCGCGGCAATATGATCCCAGGGCAGACCAGCCTCAGCCTCGTCGCGCCGGTGGGCGGTCCGCTCGGCTCCGGGCAACTGGATGTGAGCATTACCGATGCGCAAGGAAAGCTGGGCAACGCCTTCACCCTTCTCGCGCTGAACAAGCCGTCAGCGCCGACGCAGCCGCTTCAGACGATCACCACGCGGGACAAGGAACCCGGCACGCTTTATCACGGCGATGGAGTGACGGGGGTAAATCTGCTCTCTGCGCGCACGGATGCCGGGTTGCTGGTGATTGTCCACGGACTGACCGATCGCGTCGAACTGCCCGATCCTGCCAACCCTTGCGGTGCGTGGATGATGAGGATGGCGCAGAGCATCGAGATGAAACTCACGGGCACTGCGCATGGCCCGCCGAACGTGCTGCTCTACGACTGGAGTGAAAGCGCCAACCCGTCCAAATACCGCGGGACGGATGCGAAGAACCAAGCGGCCAAGGATTTTTACGCGGAACTCGGCGACCGCCGCTCCTGGCTCGCAGGCCCAGGTTTCGCTCCCATCGTGTACGACAACCTTACCAAGGCGGAGCAGACGACCGTGGACATTCGATACATTCGAGAGATAGCGGAACGGCACGGGGAAGCCCTCTACGACTGGATCGAGACACAAATTTCCGCTCTCAAAATTTCCGCTGATGCGCCGATTCATTTGGTGGGGCACAGCGCGGGGGGCTTTGTCGTCGCGACGTGTGCCGGGCGGCTCTTGCAGAAACACGCGATGCCAAACCTTTTGGTGACGACGCTCGATACGCCGATGTTTCACGCGAAGCACATTACCGGCGTCAAAGATCACGGCGCTCGAATCGAGCGATACAACTCGATGGTTGGCGGAATCACTCCGGCGCTGACCTTCATCAAGGATCGCCGGACCTATCTTCGGTCCATCTTCGACAACCCCCAGCCTCGGAGTATCTCGGTGCTTTCCTATACCACCCCGATTGTCATCCCCGATCCGGGATACCGGATCGGCGAGGCGACCTCGACGGACACCTGCCCGGCTACTGATACCTTTGCGATGCACAGCGAGGCGCATGAGTGGTATATCGCGTCGGTCCAAAGTGCGGAGCAGTGGCACGATGGGTTTTATTTTTCACCGTTTCTCGGGAACACATGGACCGACGGCGGGGCGGTGATCGCCGCGCAAGCAGCGCCTTCGCCGGCTCTCGCCGTCGCGGCGGCACCACCCCTCCCGGACCAATCGCTCGGTGGGTTCCAGACATTCGGCCAGGTCGCGGAGAGCGCGGGCGAATTCACCCTCACCGAACTGGATGATGCGGGCATCTTTCAAACACTCACCGTCCCAATCGGGGCGACCGACTTGAAATTCCGCGTGCGCTTCGATCAGCTCGGAGACGGTGATTTTCTAGAAGTGGGCTTCGGCGACCACGCGCCGCTGGCCGTGATCGACGGTCTCGCGACTACGTCCGGCCAATGGCTCGACTACGAAGTTTCGACGCGAGCGATAGCAGGTGAAAACGGCACGCTCATCTTCCGCTTGGTGAGCCGGGGTGCCAGTAATGCCGTGGCGCGTTTGGACAGCCTTGCATTTGCCATGTCGGACGACCCGGATGGCGATGAACTGTCCAACTCTGAGGAAGCGATGCTAGGCACCGACCCGCTGGTATTCGATACCGATGGCGACGGATTGAGTGATGGCTTTGAAGTCCACACAGCGCATACAAATCCAACGCGATACGATACGGACGGGGATGGGGTGGACGATTATCTGGAACTCGCCACCGGGACAAACCCGCTTGGGAGCGCGTCGGTGTTTTCCGTGAAGTACATGGCGACGAATGGCGACGGGAGCATCGCGCTGTGGTGGACGGGGCGGGGCGGGAGCACGTACCGCGTGCTGCGGGCGGTGACGCCGGATTTTGCGAGCTTCGAGGTGGTCGCGGCGGCGGTTCCGGGCGTTTATCCGCTGACGACTTTCACCGATGCGAAGATCGACGCGCGCGTGACGCCGGCAGAGTTTTACCGCGTGGAAGTGGCCGACGCGCCGGCCTACGCGGCGAACATGGGCGCGGACAGCGACGGCGACGGCATCCCGGACGGCTGGGAACTCAACAACCACCTCAACCCGGACGCAGCAGCCGACGGACTTGAGGACTGGGACGGCGACGGGTTCAGCAACCTACTGGAATTCGCTTTGGGCCTCGATCCGCATCTCGACTCCGCCCTCGGCGGCCCTGAAATCACAACCGAAGGCGGCTGGCTCACGCTCACCGCGACCCGCAATCCGGCGGCGGTCGGGCTGCTCTTTCGCGTCGCGGTTTCGGACGATCTGGTGACATGGTTTGCCGACGCCGCACACGTCACCACGCTCCCCAGCACGCCCAGGCTGTTCAAAGCCCGTGACAACGTGCCGATCGACGCGGCGGCGCGGCGGTTCATCCGTCTCGAAGTATCGAAGCCGTAGAGACTGTGAAGAGTCTTGCGCCCTACCTCACGCCGCGCAGGCGGCTGCGGCGCTGGCGGCAAAGGCCGCGGCGATCATCGTCGAGAGATCGGCGGGGCGGTAGGGCTTGGGCAGGTAGTTCACGCCCTCCTGAAGCTGCACGCCGCCGGTCAGCAGATCGCGGCTGTAGCCACTGGAAAAAATCACCGGCAGCGCGGGCCGCTGCGCGCGGAGCCGCTGGGCGAGATCGTGGCCGGACATGCCGCCGGGCATCACCATATCCGTGAAAAGCAGCACGACGTCCGCCGAGTGGCGGTCCCAGAGTTGCAGGGCCTCGGCCGCATTCGGCGCGGTCAGCACCTTGAACCCATGCTCCTCGAAAGTACACGCGGCGAGCAGGCTGACCGCCTCCTCGTCCTCCGCGATGAGCACCGTACCGCTGCCGCGCAACCGGCCCGCGGGTGGAGCGGCCGGCTCGGTCTCGATCGCGGCCTCGGTGGCGGCGGGGAGGAAAACGTGAAACGCCGAGCCCTGATCTGGCGCGGTTTCCACAGCGATCCAGCCGCCATGCTGCTGCACGATGCCCTGCACCGTGGCCAGCCCCATGCCGGTGCCCTGGCCGACTTCCTTGGTTGTGAAAAACGGCTCGAACAAATGCCGGGCGGTTTCTTCGTCCATGCCCACCCCGGTATCGGCAATGGTGATTCGCAGATGCGGCCCGGGTGCCGCGGTGTCGGCGGAAATCGGGATGCGCTCGCGCGGCACCACTTCAAGCGCACTGCGGATGACGATGCTGCCGTCCTGGGCCAGGGCGTCGCGGGCATTGAGTGTCAGATTCAGGATGATCTGGTCGAGATTGGTCGTATCCGCAAAAAGCGGCGGCAGGTCTGGCGCGAGCTCGAAGCCCAGGGCGATGTGCGCGCCGAGCAGTGGGCGGATGATCGGCTCAAGCGCGGAGAGCCGTTCATTGAGTTGAAGGAGCCGCGGCTGCATGACCTGCTTGCGGCTGAAGGCGAGAAGCTGGCGCGTAAGATTCGCGGCGCGCTCCGCCGCCGTGGCGATGTGGCCCAGGGAAACGGCGGCATCCGAGTCCGCCGGCAGCCGCGCGAGCTGCAGGCTGGAGTAGCCTTGGATGACCGTGAGAAGATTGTTGAAATCGTGCGCGATGCCCGCGGCGAGCTGGCCCACCGCTTCCATTTTGCAGGCCTGCCGGCGCTGCTCCTGCGCGGCTTCCAAAGCCGCCGTGCGTTCGGCGACCATCTTCTCGAGGTCGTCCACGCGCAGCGCCGCCTGGCGGGCGAGGTTCCACTTGTTCGTCAGGGCGTGGGCCAGTTGGAGGGCCTCGACATGATCGAACGGCTTTTTCAAAATCACGAGATTGTCCGACGAACCCAGCCGTTGCGCGATACTGTCCCAGCCACAGTCCGAATAGGCCGTGCAAATCACCACCTGAAGCTGCGCATTCACCGCCCAGAGCCGGGAGATGGTCTCAATGCCGTCCCAGCCGGGCGGCATTCGGATATCCACAAACGCGAGGGCGAAAGGCTGTCCCGCCGCCAGCGAGGCTTCGACGAGTTGCAAGGCCTCCTGTCCCTGATGCGCGTGCGCGAGCTCAAAAGGTGCCCGGGTCTTGGGTGTGGAGTCGCCGAAAATCAGCGATTCGAGGTCGTCGATTGCCTGCGAGTCTCCGGCCTCGGGTGCGAGGATCTTGCGGAAATCCTCATGGATCGCCGCGTTGTCATCGACGATCAGGATGCGGCGATTAGCGCTGGCGTATTCGGTGGGCATACTTGGGTCGTGGATGAAACGGTGAGATCGTAGGCAATGGGCACGGTCAGGGTGAAAGTCGCGCCGCGGCCCGGGCCGGCGCTTTGCGCGATCAGTTCGCCGCCCATCTCCTTGGCCGCGAGGGCGCCGCTGTGCAGGCCGAAACCGTGCCCCTCCTTGCGCGTGGTAAAGCCGTGGGAAAAAATCCGGGTGAGATTCTCCGCGGCGATGCCCATGCCGTTGTCGGTGACGGTGATGGCGACGAAGCCGCCGGTGGCGGTCCCGGTGCCAATGCGGATGAGCTTTCGCGGCTGGGCGGTTCCTTCCATCGCATACTTGGCGTTGCGCAGGAGGTTGGTGAGAACTTGCAGGACCTTGTGCTTGTCCACCGAGATGAATGGGACGGGCGCAAAATCGCGCTGAAGAGTGACCCCGTGGCGGGTGAAAGCGGCCGCATTCATCCGGACCGCGTCCTCGATCAGGCTGATGGCGTTGAGCGATTCCGTCTCGCCCGAGACCTTCGCGTAGCTCTGCTGCATGGAGACGATCTCCTTGATGTGCTCGATATTCGCCGCCAGACCCCGAAGTTCACCCTGCATCTTCACTCGCTCAGCGTCGAGCCGCCGGCCAAGTTCGGCGAGGTACTCGGGCAGCGCGCGGCCTTTCGGATCGGTGGTCAGAAAACCGGCGAGATCGTCGCCGCGGCTGCGCAGGAGCTGGGCGAGCCGGCTGACATTGGCCGCCCGCGATTTGTCGAGCTGCTCGGTGAGCAGCGCCGCGGAGATGTTCACACTGTTCAGCACGTTCCCGACATTGTGCAGCACGCCGGTGGCGACCTCCGCCATGCCGGCCTGGCGCGAGGCGGCCAGGACCTGCTTGTGCAGCATGTCCACTTCCTGCTCGGCGCGCACCCGCTCCTCTATCTCCCGGCGCAGCGTCCGATGCTGGCGCTCAATCTCGCCGAGCATGTAGTTGAAGACATCGGTGAACGCGCCCACTTCATCCACCGAAAATTTTTCCGCGCGCAGCGTGTAGTCCTTCTCCAGCGCAACCGTCGCCGCGGTCTCCGCCAGCCGGCGGATCGGCCGGGAGATGGCGTGCTGAAGGCGTCGGGAAACAAAAAAGGCGGCCAGTGCGGAGATGCCCATGGCGGTCAGCAGAATGACCCCATCGTAGCGCGCCGCATGGATCAACTCGGGCCGAAAATCCGCCCGCAGATAGAGTGTGCCGATCGACTTGCCGTTGAGCATCAGCGGCTCGAAATGCCGGAGCATTAGCCCCGTATAGGCCGAACGCGGGTATCGTGTCCGGCTCTCAAACCGCCCCAGCGTGTCCGCTTCGCCGTAGCGGCAGAAAGCCTGTCCGTCCGGCAACCAGATCCCGGCCGCGCGGACCACCGTTTTTTCCCGCAGCGCAGCGAGGGTGGCCTGCGCGCCCAGTTCGTCCTGCTCCGCCACTGTCGCCGTGGCATTCTGGGCGATGACCCTGGCGAGCGTCGTGAGGTCGCGTTTGAAGTCGTTCCGCTCGATGAAAAACCGAATGCCCGTCTCCACCACCCCCGCCGCCAGCACCGCCGCCGCGCAGCTCGCCAGAATGATGAGCATGAGCTTGCGCTGAATGGGGGCGTTGCGAAAAAAATGGGGCATCAGTCGGCAGATTCGCCTCTGCGAGAAAGCAGCGCGCGTGCCCACACGCGCCCGGCTGGAAAGGCCGGGCCCCATTTCCCTGCGCTACGGACGCGTCACCCGCACGCGGACGAATTTCTGCGGCGTGCCGGGCGGCCCGAGCGGAGGCTTGATGCGGACGGTAACGGTGACGCTATCGCCGGTCGGCGTGGTGCTTACTGCCTCCACATCGGTGCCGTCGATGATCCAGGTGCCGAGCGCGGTCCCGGTCTGGATTTCATATACGAGGCCGAGCGCCGCGGCGTCGAGCCGCCGGCGGTAGGTAAGCGTGAGGTGGGGTTGGCCTCTGCGGTCACGGTGGAGGCCGGTGTGGGGTCGAAGGCGCTCGGATTCCGTGCAAATGGCCTACTCCCCAACAGTTGAACCAGGCGCTATGAGAGATTGGCGGCGCGCGAGCGCCGCCGAACTCTCAAGATGAAACGCAAACGACACACACCCCAAGAGATCATCAAGAAGCTGCGCGAGGCGGCCACGCTGCTGGCCGGGGGCCAGGGCGTGGAAGATGTCTGCAAGAAGCTGGAAGTCAGCCCGCCGACCTACCACCGCTGGCGGCAGGAATGGCTACGCGTGCCCCGGCGCCAGCGCAAGCGGGCGCGGCTCGGGAAGAGCGAGAACGGCCCGCAGCGACTGAGCGCCGCGCGCGTGAACCAGGTGTGGAGCTACGACTTCGTGATGGATCAAACCGAGGATGGACGGCGGCTCAAATGGCTGCCGATCTGCGACGAATTCAGCCAGGAGCTGGTGGCGCTGGAAGTGGAGCGGCGGATGGAAGCCGGGGATGTCATCTGCATTTTGGACGAAGCAGTAGCCGCGCGGCTCGCCCGCCCACCAGCCTCCCTAGTCCCTTCCTCCTCCTCGGCGGGTGCGTGCCGGAGTATATTCGCAGCGACAACGGGCCGTAGTTCGTGGCCTTGGCCGTGCAGGAGTGGATCGTGCGGCGGAGGTTCAAGACGCTCTACATTAAGCTTGGGAGCCCGTGGCAGAACGCCTCCAGCGAGAGTTTTAACAGCCGGTTCCGGGACGAGTTCCTGAACCGGGAAGCGCTCGCCTCAGTGCTGGAGGCAAAAGTGCTCGGCAAAGAGCATCGGCAACGGCACAACCACGAGCGTCCGCATTCGTCGCTGGACTACCAGACGCCCGTGGAGTTCGCGCAGCGCAGCCTTGCGGTTGCGCCCTTTCCACCGGGCACCTCACCACCAACCCAAACCCCGAAAACCCACAAAAACTCTCAGAGCGAGCGGATCAAAAACCGGGGCAGGCCAATGAGCCGAGCGATGTTCCGATAAAATGACGCTGTGGATTTCAGCGTGCTGCCGGCGACACTTAGGGCAAACTCTTGGCACCATGCGCACCGAGTATTTTTGCGGCTTCCTTGATCGGCTTCCTCCCTGGAACTTTGGATACGGTTCCCGGCAACAACTCGCCCAAAGCTGCACTTGCTGCTGAGTCCACCAATATTTCCTCGATACTAAAGCCATCTCCATCAAGCGCATCGGGTACGCTGTTACCGACAACTTCACCAGCGAATGACCCAGCGATACCGGAACCGTCAACCAACCCTCCGGCAAATGCCGCAGCTGAACGAGCAAGCACGTCGGTCTGTGTCACATTGGCGACGCGATGGTCTTCGTCGTAGGTAAAGCCGTAGTTCGCGCCGGGGCTAGCGGCGAGGGTCATGTCGCCGGCGGCGTTGTAGGTGTAGGTGAAATTTGCGGTTCGGATTGAGAGCATCCACGCTTGTGGCGAGACGACCGGAGCCGACGGGCGTGGAGCCATCGGCGGGCACTTTGAATGTGTAGCTCTCATCGAAAGGCGCGTCCTGTCCGGCGGCGAGGCCGGGTTAGCAGTCGAGGACGCCCTTCTTTTTCTCCTGCGTCTTGTTGCTGTTGCGATCGTAGGCATATTCGAGCGCGAACGCGGTGAACGCGCCGCCGCCCGCGCGGGTGAAATCGAGTTTCTTCACCGTCCCGTCGTCGTGGTAGCTGATGGTGTCGAGGACGCCGTTCGGGTAGGCGTGCGTTTTCAGCCGGCCCGTATCGTAGTAGGTGAAAGTGGAGACGCGCGTGGGGGTGACCCAATCGGTGGGCGTGGTGAGGCGCCCGGCGGTGTCGTAGCCGGGGGTGCGGGTCTTCGCGCCGGGGTAGGTGATCGTTTTCACGCGACCGGAGGGGTCGAAGGTGTAGCCGACGGATTTCCCAAAGGTGTCCTGAGTCCCGATGACGCGATCCCTCGCGTCGTAGCTGAACGAAGTTCTCGTCGGCGGGACGCCGGGCTGGGTTCGGATGACTGACGTGGGGATGCTGTTGCCGTCGTAGAAAAAGACGGTCTGGCGGTTGGTGTTGAATTCGACGAACTCGACCCGACCGGCGAGGTCGTAATGGAACGTGCGCACGACAGGCGTGCCGGGCGCAGCGGGCGGATCGGCGGCGAGTGGGAGCGGGTCGGTTTGCGTGCGGAGGCGGAGCAGCTCGTCGTACGTGTAAAGCCACACGTAGTGATCCTGGTTTTCCTCGCGAAGCCGCTCATTGCGCGGGCCGTATTGCATGTCGTAATGGCCGCCGAGCGCATCGGTGATGCGGATCGTTCTCGGTCGAGAGCCAGTCCAACTCCGTGTAGCCGTAATTCCAAGTGCACAGGGTGTTGCCCACATCGGGAAGGGTCTTCGATGCGAGGAATCCCTCGGCGGTGTAGTCGAAGGAGGCCCAATTGCCGTTTGCGTCCGTCGTCGTCTTGAGCATCCCGCGTTTGCCCGGCACATCCCAATACGTGTTCACGACGAGATTCGTCTCGACGCCCGCACCGCCGAGATAATCGAACTGCCGCTCCGCTGTGGTAGCCGACCTTGAACTCGAACGAGATGCCCCCAGTCGGGCGGCGAAAAACGGTGCGCTCCCACGATTATGCGCCCGAGAGCGGTGCCGTGGCGTCGCGCCCGCCGTTGCGATGCGAGTCGAACATGGACTGTTCGCCCTGCTGATTAGCCAGTTCAAACGCCACCGCGCCGCTCGCAATGAGCGGATCGGTGCCGGCTGGCGTGCCCGTCGGCGGCGCGGCGAAATTCTTCAATTGCTCGGCGATGGTCGTCGAGAAGCGAAGTTTGTAGTAACCGCGGATATCGCCGTCGGTCGCGGGTTGGTCGGCGAACATGTAGCTGTTCAGGTCCGTCAGCGTGAAAGCCCGTTGGTAGATCGCCGTCTCGATGACCTCGCCATAGAGATTTGCGCTATCGCTCGTGCCGCCGATGGTGATGCCGTTCGAGTTCGTGTGCGCGCCGATGGCTTGCGTCGTCTGAAACACCTGCCGCCCGTCGAGGTAACCCGTGAAGGGGTCCACCGAGCGAGTAATCGCGACGTGATACCACCGCTCGAGGAACGGCTTCGTGATGAGCGGTTGTGCTGTCACCATCGCGCTGGCACCACGGGCGTGAAACTCGACGTTGCCGGTGTTGATATTGATTCTGATCTCGAACGCGAAATTTCCGCCCGCGGTCGAGTTTTGCCGATTCGACATGATGACCATATCTTTTGGCAATGGCTGCGGCGCGGTGCTCGGGATCGCCATCTTGAACCAGCACGAGACGGTCAGCCCGTTGTTCGTCCCACCGCTAAATGCACTCTTCGTGTCGCCCGCACTCACGCGAGCCGCGCCGTTGAAGACCGCTGCGTGCGTCGCCCGTGTGAGAAGCGCGAGTGTGACGGCCAGCAGGGCCAAGGGAAATTGCGGAAGTCGGGTTTTCATCGGGAGCCGCTGGCCATAACGCGGAACCTGCCGCAGTTGGCGAGTGGCGGGAGTGTCAGACCGGGGCTGGAACTGCGCAAGCCCGGAAGTGCTGTCATTTCACACCCAATAAGCCGAGTCGGCGCAGGGGGCCTCCGCGCCTCAATGAGGCGCTGCCCCGCGCTCCCCCGAAACCCGGTCTCCCGCTAAATCCACCCTTTCTCGGAAGGTTCCACTCCAACCCCGGCAAAGTTTCCCGAGCAAACAGTTGCTCCCCCGGGCGGCGGTGCTTCACTTGTTCCCGGTTCGGCACTCGTAGCTCAATTGGATAGAGCATCTGACTTCGAATCAGAAGGTTCCGTGTTCGAGCCACGGCGAGTGCATCATTACCGCGAAGGTGAAAACCTTCAGGGTTTTGGTTGTGGTGGTGGAACTGTTGGGTCCTGGGTTTTAACGGGAGGGCGCGGTGCTTCCGCGCTTTCGGGTGCGGCACCGCTGGCAAACTCAGCTTTCAGCTTAGCGATGACCTCTTTCAAAAGCGTTTGCCGCTTTTCATCCATGTCCTTGCGAAGCTGGTCTTCAATTTTGTGACGTTCCTCTCCGTAGCGCTTGGCGAAAATTTCGCGTCGCTCGGCGTCGAGTTCGAGTCCGGCTTCTTTCAGAGCGGCATCGATGCCTTCAGCCATTTTTTTCCGGCGAAAGCCATCGCGATCAGCCAGCGCCTTTTTTTCCTCGGGCGAAAGATTGCTCCAGCGCAGGAAATTCTCCTGAAAGCGCTTCTGCTGCTCGGGTGTGAGCGCCTCAATGGCTTTGCGAACATTCTCGAATTTTTCAAAATCCGCAGGATCGCCTCTGGGCCGGCGCTTTTCACTGCCGTCGCCACCGAACCAGCCGGGGCGCTTTGGAGGGATGTCCGGAGATTGCCCGTAGGAACCCGACAATCCCGCTGAGAGCAGCGTGCAGGTAGCTACGATCAGGATCAGTTTTCCAGCCATACGAAACTTTCCTCCGATGCGAGAAGCTCGTCGAGATGGCTTATAACTTGATAGTCAGAGCTTTGTGAAACTTTTTCCGCAAGGAGCATGGTCACCTGATCGGGCTGCGCGGGGGGCGGCATAAGTGCGAAACTGGCGATCATTACCGCGCAGATACTGACTGCGATGAGTTGCCAATGGCGTTGTAACCATCCGAAAGCGCCCGTTTTTTCCTGCATTTCCTCGCGAATGGCGCGGACGATATTGCGCGAGAAAAAGGGCGATGTAGTGGGCTCTTTAGCTTTACCGAGCAGGTGCCACAGGTCGTCGTGTTCTTCGGTGTTCATGGCTGAGCGATCAACGCAATCTTCATGCGAAAGTTGCGGACATTTATGGAACACCGTCGATGTGTCGGCGAGCGAATTTCTCGCCTTTAATTCTCGTGAGCTTCGAGGAAGCCTTCAAGCTGCCGGATGCGCGTGGGATGGCGCATCTTGCGCAGGGCCTTGGCCTCAATCTGGCGGATGCGCTCGCGGGTGACTTTGAACTGCCGCCCCACTTCCTCCAGCGTGCGGCTGTAACCATCGACGAGGCCAAAGCGCTGCTCCAGCACCTGCCGTTCGCGCTCAGTGAGGGTTTCAAGCACATCCTTGATCTTTTCCTTCAGGAGCACGATCGCGGTCATGTCGCTCGGGTTTTCCGCGCCTTTGTCCTCAATGAAATCACCAAAGCTCGTGTCGTCGCTTTCGCCGACGGGCGATTGCAGCGAGATGGGCTGCTGCGCCATTTTCAGCACCGCGCGGACGCGCTCGACGGGGAGTTGGATTTCGTCGGCGACCTCTTCCGGGGTGGGCTCGCGACCGTAGTCCTGCACGAGCTGCTTCTGCACGCGCATGAGCTTGTTGATCGTCTCGATCATGTGCACCGGAATGCGGATGGTGCGGGCCTGATCGGCGATGCTGCGGGTGATGGCCTGGCGAATCCACCAAGTCGCGTAGGTGGAGAACTTGTAGCCGCGGCGGTATTCGAATTTTTCGACCGCTTTCATCAGGCCCATGTTGCCTTCCTGGATGAGATCAAGGAAGGAAAGTCCGCGGTTCGTGTATTTTTTGGCAATGGAAATGACCAGTCGGAGATTGGCTTCGACCATCTCGGTTTTGGCTTTGAGCGCCTTTTTCAGCCAAACCTTCAGTTCTTTGTATTCGGCGAGGAACTCCTCCGAGCTCATCCACATCCGCAACTGCTGCTCTTTGAGCTTGGCCGAATAGTCGATCGCCGTGGCGTGGTTGGGGCCTTTCGCCGCCTTCTTCGGCTTCAACAATTCACCGGTCCACTGGGTGACCAGCCGGTGCGCCTCGTCAGCCAGATGGACGAATTCCTCAGTGACCTTCTGTTTGAAAAAGAACTTCGGGTAAATTTTCTGGATCGATTCGTGAGCCTTCTTGAAATCGTGAAAAGATTTTGTGTCGTGATTCTTCCCGCCGTGGGCGACGTATGACTTGTAGGTCGTCGCGCAGGTCGCCGTCGCCTGTTCGAGCTGATGGCAGAGCTTCGGCAGGTGCTTCATGTAGCGCTCGCGGCTCTCGATCTTTTTGTCGAGGATCACGCGGTCGAAACGCTCCCGCCCTTCCTGCAACTTTGCCGCCAAGTCGAGATAGGCGCGGGCGCTGAAGCCAAAGTGGTTGATATACTTCTGGACGTTGATCTCGGCGTCCTCGATGCGCTTGGAAATCTCCACCTCCTGCTCGCGTGTGAGCAGCGGCACCTGCCCCATCTGCTTGAGATACATCCGTACGGGGTCGTCGAGGATGTCCAGTTTCGCCTCGGGCTTTTCCTCCTCCTCTTCCGCGTCCTCGGTCTTCTTGCCGTCCTTGAAACGATCCACATCTGACGCTTCGATGATCTCGATCTCCATGCTGCGGAGTCGCCCCATGATCGACTCCATTTCGTCAGGATCATGGATGTTGTCGGGCAGGGCCTCGTTGAGGTCGTCGAAAGTGAGGTATCCCTGCTCCTTTGCGAGTTTGATGAGGTCGCGCATCTTCTCCTGCACCTCTGGTTGGTCGAGCACGCTGATCGGTGTCGCCGCTGGCGCGACCGACTTTCCCTTTCCGGACTTCTTCGCCGCCTTCGATTTCTCCTCCCGGATCGGTTTGGCCACTGCCTTGGCGATCTTGGAATGTCCGGTCGCTTCCTTCTCCGCCTTCACCGCTTTTGCGGCTTTGACCTTCACCTTCCCGGTCTTTTTGACTTTCTTGCTAACGACTTTAACGGCTGTCTTGGCTTTTTCCTTCGGGCTCGGCTCGGGTTTCCTAGCGCTGGCTTTCGTCAATTTTGGAGAGGCTTTCTTGATTTTTTTGGGCATACCCGAGCGGTTGGAGACGGCTAAAGACCGTTGTCCCCGCCGCTGGGAACGCAGGCGCATTCAAAGGGGCGGGGACAAGGGCCGCGCAATATCTAGGACTCGTTTTTGTAGGTCAAGGACTTCTTCATGTAATTTTGTGGCCTCTTCCAACGGTAAACCGGGCGTCCGCTGGCGCGCTTTTAGCGCGTCGATACGTTGCTGAAGTCGATTCCCTTCCAACCTCTGCCAACCGGCGTGAGCGATGGTAATTGGATGTGCCGCTGATTTTTCTCCGAGGTGCGCAATCGTAATGGGATGTGCCGGCGCTTTTTCTTCGAGCAACTCTGAAACCAGTCCTTCCTCTGACGGATCGAGGGTTGTCAAGAAAGCGTGAATTGAAGCCTGATCATCCGGGTTAAGGTTTGCACCAAGTATCCTCGCTAGAATCGTGGCATTTGGGTCATCGCCTAGTGTCGACTTCCACGACTGAGCACGCAGCCAATCACGCGCTGCGTGGTTGCGTAGAGCTACCCATGCTAAGAGGCGGATTGTCGGATCGAGTGTGATCCGTTCGCCCGCGCCTAGCGCGCCCAGTTTGGCATCCTCCAGCGGCTTCGCTGGGCGCAGTTTCAGCAGCCGCGCGATTTCGCCCAACGAAATCTCCAGTCGCATGCTCACCTTATTCATCACCGCCTCGCGCAGCATCGCGTCGCTCAGCAGCCCGATCGACTCCGCCATCTTCCGCGCCGCCTGCATTTTGCCGCGCGGTGTCGCGAAATCAGGCCGCCCCGCCAGCCGGTCGAGCTGGAAATCGAAAAAATCCTTCGCCGCCCCGATCCGCTCCACAAACGCTGCCGCGCCCCTCCCCCGGATCATCGAATCCGGGTCTTCGCCCGGCGGCATCTCCGCCACCCGCACCAGCAGATTCTCCGCGAGCAGCGACGCCAGCGACCGCTCCGCCGCCTTTTCCCCCGCCGCATCCGCATCGAAACACAGCACCACCTCCCCGTCCGGCAGGAACCGCTTCAAAATCCGCGCCTGCTTCTCCGTGAACGCCGTGCCCTGCGGCGCGATCACATTCTGCACCCCGCTTTCAAACGCCGTGATCAGATCGAGCTGCCCCTCGCACACGATCGCCGACCGCTTGTCGATCACCGCCCTCTTTGATTTGTGCAGGCCGAAGAGCACCGCCCCCTTCGTGAAAAGCATCGTCTCCGGCGAATTCACATACTTCGCCGCCTTCGCATCCGCCTCCAGCACCCGTCCGCTGAAGGCGATCACCTCCCCATTGTCATTGCAGATCGGAAACATCACCCGCCCGCGGAACCGATCGTAAAACTCCCCGTCTGGCCCCTCCTCATCGCGCAGCTTCACCAACCCGCTCGCGACCAGCTCTTCATCCGAAAACCCAGCCGCCTGCGCGAATTCCCGCACCGCATCCCAGCTATCCGGCGCATACCCCAGCTTCCACGACTTCGCGATCTCCCCGCCGATCCCGCGCCCCTTCAGATAGTCCCTCGCCACCTGCGCCGACGGCTTCTTCAAAAGCTGCGCGTGGAAAAACTCCGTCGCCTCCCCATGCAACGCCAGCAGCCGGCGGCGCATCGAAAAGCGCGCCGTGTCCTCCGCGCTCATCTCCGCCTCCACCAGCTTGATCCCCGCGCGTTCCGCGAGTTTTTTTGCCGCCGCCACGAAATCCAGATTCTCGTAGCTCATCACGAACCGGATGACGCTCCCACCTGCCCCACAGCCAAAGCACTTGAAAATCTGCCGCTGCGGATTTACCGAAAACGACGGCGTCCGTTCCTGGTGAAACGGGCAGAGCGCCTTGTACATCCCGCCCGCCCGCTTCAGCGGAAAGTACCCGCTGATCACCTCCACGATGTCGTTCGAGGCGATGATCTGGTCGATGGTTTCCGGCGGAATGAGAGCCACAGGCGGACGATAATCGCCGTGCTTCACCGCCAGCAAGCGTGCCTTGGATTTTCGGCGCCGTGGTTGGGCCGGGGTGGTGCCTCAGCATCCCGGCATCACCCAAAACTGTCGGCCGGCCTCGGCCCAGTCGCGGCCCTGCACGGCGCGGTGAGCCTCGATGCCCATGGCCTGCCGTCGCGCGGGGGCGAGCGCAATCTTTTCCACATGCCGGGCAAAATGCTCCGCATCCAGCGCCCGCGTGATGTAGCCGGTGGTCCCGTGAGCGATGAGGTCGCGCGGCCCGCCTTGATCCGAGACCACGCACGGCACCCCGCTGGCGAGCGCTTCGAGGATGACGTTGCCGAAGGTGTCGGTGGTGCTGGGGAAGAGGAAGACGTCGGCGCTGGCAAAGGCGCGGGCGAGTTCGAGGCCCGTGAGCACGCCGGTGAAGGCGGCGTCGGGGAGCAGCGCGCGGAGTTCTTTTTGAAAGGGACCGTCGCCGACAAAAGCAAGCGCGAGGCCAGTGCGCTGCATTCTGCTCCACGCGCTCACGATCACGTCCAAATCCTTCTCCTTCGAGATGCGGCCGACGTAGAGGAGCACGGCCGCGCCGGGGCTGACGCCATGTTTCGACCAAAACTGCGGGTCGCGGCGCGAGGGGTGAAAGAGCGTGGTATCGAGGCCGCGGGGGAGGATACGGATTTTGTCCGCGGCGATGCCGCGCTCGACCCACGCGCGGCGGTAGCCCTCACTGTTCACGTAGAGCAGGTCGAGCTGCTCATAGAACCACTTCATGTAATTCCACGTCAGCGTTTCCAGGAAATTGTCGTCGGTGAGGATGCGGACGTACTGCGGAAAATCCGTGTGGTAGATGCCGCTCGTGCGCAGCCCGAGCGTCTTCGCGGCGAGCAGTGCGGTGATGCCGATCGGGCCGGGCGTGGAGATGATCAGCTCGGTGAAACCTTCGCGCTGGATGAAGTCGATCATCTGCAAAATGGGCGGGAAGCTGAGCTTCTGCAGCTCGTACTCCGGCAGCTCAAACTCGCCGACGGGTGCGAAGTTTTTGATGGGGATGCCGGTGATCGTGATCGTCGAGCGTGAGGTCACGACCGTCAGATCGCCGCCCTCTGCGATGGTCGCGGCGGTGAGTTTGCGGATGGTGTTCGCGACGCCGTTCACGTCCTCCAGCGTGTCGGTGAACCACGCGCGTTTCCGATTCTCCAGAATCGCCGGCAGCTTGCCGGTCAGCGCCCGGCCCACCTCGGCCAGCCACGGTCGATCCGGCGCCTGGCTGCGAAAGGCGTAAAAGTACGGCGCGAGCGGTGCGAGCACCGGCAGCAGCACGCTGATCTCGCGGATCGCCTCGATGATGTTCCCGTCCGTGAGCTGCTTGATGAACGTCGTGAAAAAACGGAACGCGAGCTGGTTGACGAAGAAGTTCGCAATGACAAACGCGCGCCGCTCCGGCTCGACGATCCCCTCCGTTTCTCGCGCGAGGAGCTTCTTCATCGCGCCGCCGGTGAAGGTGCCCGCAAACTGTTTCCAGAGCGATGCGTTGGCGGGTTTCGCCAGCTCGAAAATTTTTCCGCTGGCGATGCCTTCCGCGACGAACGCCAGTTTGTCCGTCCACGAAAACTCCGTCGGATCCTCGCCCTCCATGAACCGCGAGAACGCCTTCCCGACAAAGCTCGAACTTTTCGCCCCCGCCACCTTCCCGCCGATGAATTGGCGTAGATTGTTGTAAAGGCTGTGCGAGAGCGCCAGCGGCGTGCCGCCCGCGCCGCGCAGCGTGCATCGGCCTTCGCGGATCGCGGCGAGAAAATCAGCGACCGTTTTTCCGTCCGGCGTTTCCGTGAAAGCCGACGCGGGAAACATCCCGCCGTGGTCGTCCGAGCCGGCGGTGAAAATCTTCCGCCACGGCTCCGCATGCGTCGGCGCAAAGCCGTGCCGGTTCGCGAGCTCGTCGATCTTCTCCGACGTCAGCCCTCCCAGCACGTCGCGGGCGACGGCGCTGAGCAGCGCGTCGCGATGCCCGTTCAGCCCCTCGAAATGCTGAAAGAGAAGCACGAGCTTTTCGATGTGCGCGAGGCTCAGCCGGTCGTCCACGCGGTAGAACGGATGCGCCACCGCGTGCGTGAGTTGCTCGGCGGCGAGATACTTTTGCAGCGCGAAAATATTCTCCCGAGCCATCTGCAGCCCGCGGTGTTGGGCCTCGGTGATGCCCCAGACGAGGACCTGCACTTCGCAGCGGTCGTCCGGGAAACGCGTGCTCACCTGCTCGCTCAGAAACACGCCGGGCCGGTCGGCGATTTCGAGGCAACCGTCGATGCGGTTGTGGTCGGTGATCGTCATCAGATCCATCCCGCGCGCCCGCAGCTTCTCGAAAAGTACCTGGGGCTCGGAATAGCTGTCCGCCAGCCCCGCGCGGCGGAAGAGCCATTCCGGCGCGCGCTCGCTGTGGCGGGAGTGAAGGTGGAGGTCGGCTTTCAAGGGACGCGGTGGCGGGTGAGCCACGCGTGATAGGTGAGCGGCTCGCGGTCGGCAAGGGCGCTCGTGACGAAGCCGCGAATCTGCCGCCAAATCTTCGGGTGACGCAGATCGACCGGATGGATGGAAACGCGGAGCAGGGGATTGCCCATGAGCCGCCGAAAGAGCAGCGCATTCCACGCGCGGCTCGCCTCCCGTCGCCACGCGCTGCGCACGCTCCAGACGAGGGATTGCGACTGCATCACGCGACCGCTTGCCAAATCCACGACGCTCCCGAGCCGCGTGGTGTAGGCGCAGCCCAACTCCCGCAGCGCCACCTCAGCCTCCGCGCTGAGCAGCCACGCCGGCGCGATGAACCCCGCCGGCTCCACGCCGAGTTGCCGGAAATCTGAGCGCGCCTTTTCCACCAGCGTCTTCGCCGCGTCGTGATTAAGATCGTAAAACTCGCCCTCGTCTGCCGTGTAAAACCGCGTCGTCAGCTTTGCTCCAATGCTCTCATTGTCGCGTCGCGCCCGCTGGTGATGGTAGCCGTGCATCACCAGCTCGTGCCCCGCCGCGGCCTGCGCTCGCAGCCACCACGCACATTCCGCTTCCGCGAGGAAATGCCCGCGCCCGTGATGATCCGGGATCACCAGCAGCGAGCAGCGCGGGACACCGAGTGCCGCCAGTTCGGCGAGAATCTCCGCGCACTGCCCGCGTGTCTGCGGCGAGACATCGTGCAGCGAGACGACAAGCGCCCGCCCATTCATCGGGCGGATTCCGTGCGCCCGCGGCAGGGCTGCGGAGTGAAAGACGATGCTTTGGTCACGGTCACTCGGCCGCCTTTCGCCTTACTGCGTCTCCGCCGTGCCGATGAAGAGCCCGAGCTGGTCGCGGTATTCATCCTTGCCCTGACTGGCTTGGAAGAGGAGTTCGCGGCCTTGCGCCTCCTTGCCGGTGAAGAAGGCGAAGACGCCGAGATACCAGGCGCGGTCGGCGAGCTTGTCTGGCGGATAAGCGGCGCGCAAAAAGGACTGGCCCATGGCGAAGATGCAGTCGTTCGAGAGGTCGGTCCACGGCACGGGCACTGTGCCGAATTGGGAGACGATTTCCACCTGCGTATCGTTCGCGCGGCGCACGCCGCCGGTAAGCTGGAGCGCGTTCTTTTTCACGAGCGGCGCGGCGTAGCCGATGGCGGTGAGGTCCGCGATGAGCGTGGCTTTAAAGCGCGCGAGCCACTCGGTTTTTTTGGTGATCGCAGCGGCGAGCTTTTTGCCGGACTCGCTCTGCACCGGTACGGCCTTCGTGACCAGGTAGGCCTCGGTGTATTTGAACTGGGCGCAGAGTGTTTGGAGGCTGGCCTTCATCTCCGCGAGCACCTTCTCGTCGGCCGCTTCGAGCGTGGCCATCTGCGCGGCCATCGCGGTTTTCTCTTTGGCGATTTTGTCGCGCAATTCCGCAACCAGAGTGTCGAGGCGCGCGGGAAGTGCGCCCGGCCGGGTGAGCTTCTCTTTGGCGGCCTCGACCAGCGGCAGGGCGGCCTCGAGCTCGGACAAAGTGCCGGCTCTCTGGGCGGCGTCGCGGGCTGCCAGGTAGCTGGCGCTGTCCACGACAAAGGGCGCGGCGAGGGCCTTGTAATCAGCCACCCACGCGGCTTTGGCGGGGAGGGCTACCTCGTTGAATTGCCGGAAGAGCTGACCTGCGTTTTCGTAATCCTCGAGCGCCCAGTCCTTCGCGGCGAAGACCAGCAGGGCGACGGCCTCCTCGCCTTCCAATTCGTGGGTGGGGACCGTCGCGGCGGCCACCGGCTGGTCGGTCGCGGCGAGCAGGGCGGTGTTGACGAAAAAGTTTGCCAGCCGCTGCTCGGTGGGGTCGGTGGAAAAAATGCCGCGCGCCTCGATCTTGGCAAAATCGACGCGGCCTTCCGCGGGGTGCCCCGCGAGAAACTCGGCCAGCCCCGCATGCAGCGTGATCCAGTTCAGCCGCGGCTGCGGGACATTCGGGAGCTCCTCCAGCGCGCGAAAGGCCGCAGCCGCTTTTGGCCCGTCGCTGCCCGCGAGGAGCATGCGCGCCGCCTGGTATTTTCCGTCAATCCCGCCCCCGCCGCGGGCCTCCTCCTCGGTAGTCTCCGGCGTCTGCTGCCAGCGTTCATGCAGTTTGAAGGCCGCCAAGCCGCCGATCACGACCACCGCCACAACCAGGTAGGTCACCCAGTTCATGTCCCTGGCGGGCGCGTGGTCGGCGGCCTCCTGCTCCTCCTTGTGCGCCGCCTCCTCCGCCTGGGCAGCGGCAATGACTACGGTGCGCGCATACTCGAGCGCCTCGATCAATTCCTCGTACGTCTGAAAGCGCTCCGCCGGGTCGAACTTGAGTGTCTTGTTGATCGCAAAGGCTGTCTCCGCCGAAATCCCTTTGGACGCCTTGCGGACATCGGGCTCGGCGCGTTTCGCCTCCAGCAGCACGCTCATCTGATTCGTCTCCAAATCGCACGAGGGTGCCCCGGCCAGGGCGTGATAGAGGGTCGCGCCCAGCGAGTAGATGTCGCTCCGCAAATCCTCTGGCAGATTGTCCAGCTTCTCCGGCGCGACGTAGGCCGGGGTGCCCCAGACCTCGCCCATGACCGTGCCGGCGTGCTCCATGAGCACCGCGAGGCCGAAGTCCACGATCTTTGCGGTGTGGACGTTGGCGAAAAGAATGTTCCCCGGCTTCACGTCGCGATGGATCAGCCCGCGCTGGAGCGCCGCGTTCAGCCCCTGGGCGATCTGGATCCCGGTGGTCAGCACCTGCACTTCGCCGAGGCGCTCCTCAAGATTGAGGAGGTCGTCGAGCGAGCCTTTGTCCACCAGCTCCATGGCGATATAGACGAGCCCGTGATCCTGCCCTGTGCTGAAGACTTTCACCACATGCGGGTGGTTGATCGACGCGGTGATCGCCGCCTCTTTTTCAAACTGCGCGATGAACTCCGGGTTCGCGCTTTGCTCTTTCTGCAAAAGCTTCAGCGCAACCTGCCGCCCGAGATTCTGGTCGAGAGCGCGATAGACCGTGCCCATCCCGCCGGAACCGAGCTGCTCCTGCAGTTCAAAATGGTCGAACTGCCGCCGCACGCGCATCGCCCCGCCGCAGGTCGGGCAATGCATGAGCGCAAAGGGCTCCTCGCCCGCCACGTCGATCAACGAACCGCAAGTGGGACATTCCTGAATGAGAGAGTTGGGAGATTCAGCCATGAGAAACGCGAGACGCTAGCAGCCGCAAAAACTCCCGCAAGCCAGCGCCGTTACGAAGCCTTCGGCTTCTTCCGGATTGGCTCCGCGGGGAGCGCATCAAGCTTCTTGCTGAGTGCTTCGTTGCTGAGCGCGCGCACCTTTTCCACGACGGCGGGCGTGAGCGCAGAGCGGGGGATTTTCCTCGCCGCGACCGCGTCCACAAGGGCCGCGGCATGGTGCGCGCGGGAAGCCAGCGCGGAGTAGAGGAGGCTGCGCTGCGGCTCCTCATAGCTTTTGGCCTGCGTGAGGAGCGCGGGCGTGTCCGTGGGGTCGTCGAGACTGGTCAGGACGAGCGCGGCGGGGAATCGCATGAGCAGGTCGGGAAAAAGCGCGGTGCAGATTTCACGGAGTGCGGGGGCTTGGGCCTCCATGAGCTGGTCGAGGGCGGCGCGGCGCTCCTCGGGTAGCATCTTGGGATCGAGGACGATGCGGCGGGCTTCGGCGAGCACCTGACCGGCGGCGAAGAGTTTGTCGAGCGCGGCGATGCGCTCGCGCAGTTTCAGGTCGGCGTTCTCGGTGAGTTTGGCGGTGAACTGTTCCCAGGCAACGGGCATCGGCACGGCCGTGCTTTTTTTCAAACCCTCGGCGAGTCCCTCAATGACCGCGGCCTGAATCTCCGGCGGGCCGGCGAGCGCCCCGCCGAGAAGGAGATCGACGGCGAGTGGTTCCTTGTCGATCGACTCCGCGAGCCGGCGGGCGATGCAGCGGACGGTGGTGGGAATTTTTGCCCTGCCGCCGAGCGTGGCGAGCTGGCCGGGATCGCTGTCGCCCAGAGGGATGAGACTGTACCAGAGCATCAGCGGGATGTTGTGATCGGCGGCGTCCTCGGCGTGCTGGAGGAGCGGGCGCGCTAGGTCGGCGCGGGCTGTCACGGGGAAGCGCTGGAGCGCGGAGGCGAGGGCGAGCCGCACGGCCGGCGCGGGATCTTTTTCCGCGAGGCGGATGAAATCGGCGGGCACGGTTTGGAGTGCGCGGGTGTCCTCGGTCAAAAAGCGGATCGCCCAGACGCGCAGGTGCTCGTCGGGATGAGCGAGCGTTTTGCGGAGCAGGGAATCGCTCGCGCCTCCGACGGCGCGGAGCGCCCAGAGGACGCGGAGTTGGCCGGGAACGGACAGGTCGGCGGCAGGTGCGAAAAGGGCGAGCAGACGCGCCTTGGCGTCCTTCAATTTTTCGCCGGCGGACGCGCGCTCTTGGAGAAGCCGACAGGCCTGGCGGCTCTTCCAGACGTTTGGCCCTGCCTGGAGCATGACGAGTTCCCGGTCGGTCAACTTCGAGAGATCCGCGGAGACCTCGTCCGGCCTGCCCGCGGAGATCTTGTAGAGGCGTCCGCTGGTCCGGTGGACGCCTTCATTTTCGTGGCACTCGCCGGTGTCGCTCCAGTCGGACATGAAGACGCCACCATCCGGCGCGGCGAGAAGATCGACGCCACGGAACCATGGATCGCCGACGGTGAGGAAATCGGGGTCGTGTTTGGCGAGGTAGCCGCTGCCGTCGCGTTCGAGATTCTCCATGTTGATGCGGCGGCCGTAGAAATTGATGGTGAAGAGTTTTCCGCGGAACTCCTTTGGCCAGGTGCCGCCCTGGTAGATGAGGCAGCCTTCGTGGGAGTGCCCGCCGCCAAACGTGTCGGCTCCATTTTTGAGATCGCGCGACTGCTGCCATTTGCCGGTCGCGTCCCAGTGCAGATGGTCGGCGTGCTGCTGGATGAGTTCGTAGGTGCGCGGCGTGAGATCCTCGCCGTACATGCGCTGGTAATGCGCGCCGGGGATGAGGTGCCAGAGATGCCCAATGACGGTGTTCGTGAAAAAGCCCTCGCCGAATTGATCCCAATCCATGCCCCACGGATTCGTGGTGCCGGTGGCGACGACTTCGAAGATTTTCTTCACCGGATGAAAGCGCCAGATCGCGCAATTCATGGCGATGCGCTTCGCGTCCGGCGTGCCCGGTGCGCCGACGTGTGAGGTGGCCTGGATGCCGTGGCGTCCGTAGAGCCAGCCGTCCGGCCCCCAGCGCAGGCCGTTGACGATGTTGTGCCGCACCGGCCCGAAGTCGAAGCCGTCGAGCAGGACGACCGGTTTGCCGTCGGGGATGTCGTCGCCGTTTTTATCCGGGATGAAAAGGAGTTGCGGCGCGCAGAGCACGTACACGCCGCCGAATCCCACCTCGACGCTGCTCAGCCGCTGACCTTGATCCCAGAAGACCGTGCGCTTGTCGCTGTGTCCGTCGTGGTCGGTGTCTTCGAGGATGACGACGCGGTCGCGCTGCGTGAGGTCGAAGCCGACCTTGGCTTCGCCATAGGTGTAATTCTCCGCGACCCAGAGCCGCCCGCGCGCGTCTGTGGCCAGGGCGATGGGCTGCTGCACATCGGGCTCGCTGGCGAAAAGCGAAACGGTAAATCCGGGCGGAGCCTTGATCGTGGCGAGGGCGTCCGCCGCAGACATCGGTGAGCCTTCCTGCGTGTTGACCGGCGCGGGAAAATCCGCCGCACTGGCGCTCGGGGAGAAGACGAAAAACGCCAGGCTTGCGGCCTGCGCCAGCCGCATGAAGACAGCCATCGCCGGTTACTTGAGATCCTCGACCTTGATCAGCGTCGTGGTGATTTGCTGCTTGATCGGAACGGTGACCGTGGCCGTCGGGTCGGTGGGGTTTTTCATCGTCATGTTCATGTCCTGGGTCAGCTGAGCTTCGCGGGCAAAGCCGAGCTTCGGGTCAAACCAAACGGTGCCCTTGAGCGAGCCGCCCTCGACCTTCATGCCGAGCTGCGCAAGGGCCGCGCCGCTGGGTGTGGCGGGATCCGGCTTGGCCATATCCAGGGAGATTTGCCCTTCGGAGACGATCTCCGCGCAGGGTGCGCCGCCGCGGTCGGCCATGCCCTTGAAAGTGTAGGTGCCTTTGATCGCCACCTTGCCGAGTTGCGGCAGATCGACGGCCGTGGTGAAGGGCCAGGAATCCCCGGGTTTCACCGGCTTGCCGGGCAGGGACTGGAGCGCCCCCTGTTTCATCATCTGCGCCATGCTCTCCTTGCTGTACATCTTCGCCAGGTCCATGCCGGGCACCGGGGAGGGAGCGAGGCTTTTCACAAACTCATCGTAGTTCTCCACCTCGCTGACCTCGTCCGTGGCGGTGATCAGCACCTTGAGTTCTTTGCCCACGGTCGCGCCCAGCGTTTTGGCGAAATTCAGCGGGTCGCTGCCTTCACCGGGTTTGGCGGAATCGAAGCCCATCTTCTGCCCGTTCATTTCCATCTGCATGGCCACGCGGTCGTATTTGATAGTCACGCGTTTGCGCACGCCGTCTTCATGCGCGCGCACGGCCATGCTCATGTCCATGGTCGTCGCGGTTTTCTGCTCAATCTTCTGCGCCCCGAGCGTCATCGTCGTGGACTGCGTGGATTGCAGCGTCTGGAAGTATTGCTTGCCGGGAATCCAGCGTTGCTTGATTTCCACGGCGTCCGCGGCGGAGAGCGGCGCGGCGGCGCAGGCGAGGAGGGCGGCGGCGGGCAGGAGGAGACGGGTGAGGAGTTTCATAGTGGGTGTGGTGCGAGGGTCTGTGGGTAGGCTGGAAAGGCCGGGAAGTCGAGGGAGGATTGACAGCGCCGCGCACCGCTGGCGAACTCGCGTCCATGAAAATGTTTCTCCATTCTCGAAGCCATGCTCGACAAGGCGCTCACCGCCTACAATGCGGGCGACGCCAAAGTCTTCTATACCGACTTCGCGAAGATGATGGCGGCCATCGCCACCGAGCAGGCCTATAACATGAAATTCCGCGCATCTACATGAAGACCTACGGCAAATACGTCTCGCGCAAGCTCATCAAAGGCGAGAGCTTGGCCTTCGAGGGGAAGTTTGAAAAGGCGCAAAAGGTTAAAATCAGCGTCAACTTCATGAAGGAGGAGGGGGCTTACAAGATCATGCAGATTCAATTCGCGCCGATGTGAGTCGGGCGCTTCCTACGCTACTACTGTAATCAATGTTGCACTTCAAAGTTGAGACTAGGCCGCTTGTCTTTTCGTGTGCTCATACAACTCTCCGAGTGTGATGTCCTCTCGCCAGACCGCATCAAACTCAATGCCATATCGTTCCTCTAAACTCAATGCGAGTGTCTCCAACTCCATCGAATCTGCTATCAACTTCGGGAACGGATAGTCGGCTCTAAAAACATCCATCACGCGGTCGTCTGGCGAGAAGCAAGTGCGCCGCTTGTGGTCGTAACAAAATGGGTCAACGAAGACGGTCAAGAACTCTCGAATGTCCGTCTTGGGAGCGTTTGGAAATCTACGACGCCAACGAATCCCCATACAATGCCGTCCCAGAAGCGCTGTATGGTTCGGTGACGACCAACCAAGGCGGGAACGATGAAGACGAAGGCAATGGCCGCTATCAGGAGGATTGTGCCCAATGTGTTCATGGCGTGGTCGAGCAGTCTAACGAGATATATGCTTCATGGTTGAGGTGCTAACAATAGAGCTTCAAGATTGAAGCCATTGTGGAGAGAAAACCGCAGGCGGGCGGGTGAAAAACTGGGGCATTCCAAAAAACTCATGGCGTCACCGAAACAGGTTCTCCGCCTCCTTACAAGGGCCAGCCACCCAGGGCTGACGCAGCAAAAACAGCCTGCCGCTCCTTGGGGGCGTTCGCGCCGCCAGGTGTTTCCAAGAGACTGTGAAACAAGTTGTCCCAGCGGGACGAACGAACGTAGCCGTGGGCTTTAGCCCACGGTTCTCGCAGCGGGAAGAACCTGTCGCGTAGCGACATTTGATGGCCTTTCAACCGTCGCTACGCGACGCCCCGCTCCGGCCCGCAATCCGCGGGCTGAAGCCCACGGCTACCTTCAAACGTCCCGATGGGACGTGGCGCGAAGCCGACTTTTCACAGTCTCCAATTTGGACGACTCCCCGCTTGCCGCGTGCGGGGCGGGCGGGGCAGACTGCGGGACATGAAACGTCTCCTCCCGCTTCTCCTCGCGCCCGCCCTCGCCTTTGCCCAAGCCAAACCCGGCCTCATCGCCAAAATCCAGCGCCTCGATCCGTCGCTCGACGCGATCCTGCCGCCCGATGCGGTCGTCGAGAAAGTCGCCGAAGGCTTCCACTGGTCCGAAGGTCCGGTGTGGCTCGACGGAGCCGTCCTCTTTTCCGACGTGCCGGAAAATGTCATCTACCGGTGGACTCCCGGGGAGACCAAGGCGGAGGTCTTCCTCAAGCCCAGCGGCGGCATGGAATCGACGCCCGAATTCCGCGAGCCCGGCTCGAACGGCCTCGCCCGCGACCCCGAGGGCCGGCTGCTCCTCTGCCAACACGGCAAACGCCGCGTCGCCCGCCTCGAAAAAGACAGCACCCAGACCTCTCTTGCCGACCAGTACGAAGGCAAAAAATTCAACAGCCCCAACGATCTCGCCCTCGCCAAGAACGGCGACATCTACTTCACCGACCCGCCCTACGGCCTCGCCGACGGCAATAAATCGCCGCTCAAGGAGATGAAATTCAACGGCGTCTATCGCCTCTCCGGAGGAAAAGTCACGCTCCTCACCGACGCCCTCACATTCCCGAATGGCATCGCCCTTTCCCCCGACGAAAAGACCCTCTACGTCAACGTCAGCGACCCCAAGGCCCCCTACATTCATGCCTATGATCTCCAGCCCGACGGCACGCTGGGCAAAGACCGCATCTTTTTCGACATGACCTCGCTCACTGGCACTGGCCCCGGCCTGCCGGACGGGCTGAAAGTGGATCGCGCCGGCAACCTCTGGACGACCGGCCCCAATGGCGTTCTCATCATTTCTCCCGCCGGCAAACACCTCGGCACCATCCAGACCGGCCAGCCGACCGGGAACTGCGCTTGGGGCGGGGACGGCAGCACCCTCTACATCACCTCCAATATGTACCTCGTCCGGGTGAAAACGCAGACCAAGGGCGCGGGGTGGTAGCAAGGCGGGACGGTGCCAGTCGCGCACGACCCGATGAGCACCGATCCTCGCGTTGACGCCGTTTTGCCGGTCAGCGCGCCTCCCACTTTCGCTGAAGCCTTCCGTTTCTGGCTGAAGCTGGGCTTCATCAGCTTCGGCGGGCCGGCCGGCCAGATCGCCATCATGCACGCCGAGCTAGTGGAAAAGAAGCGGTGGATCAGCGAGGCGCGGTTCCTCCACGCGCTGAACTACTGCATGCTTTTGCCCGGCCCGGAGGCGCAGCAGCTCGCCATCTATATAGGCTGGCTGCTGCACCGGACGTGGGGCGGCATTGTCGCCGGTGCGCTCTTCGTCATCCCGTCGGCCGGCATCCTCTGGGCACTGAGCTATGGTTATGTCGCCTTTGGGACGGTGCCGTGGGTGGCGGCAATCTTTTATGGGTTGAAGCCGGCAGTGCTCGCCATCGTCGCCGCGGCGGTCCTGCGCATTGGGAGCAAGGCGCTAAAAAATTCCGTGCTGTGGGCCGTAGCGGGCCTGGCTTTCGTAGCCATCTTTTTTTTCCATACGCCCTTTCCGGCGATTCTGATCGCAGCCGGATTCATCGGCCTGATCGGTGGTCGGATTCGACGCGACAAGTTTCTCGTCCTCCCCAGCCACGGCGAGTCGGCCCTGGACGATCAAGTGGCTGCCGGCGCGGCCGTGCGACCGTCCTTTGCGCGCGCGGTGCGTGTGCTGGCCACGGGCCTGGCGTTGTGGTGGCTGCCCGTTCTGCTGACTGGTCTGTGGCTCGGCTGGGACCATGCGGTTTTCCGCGAAGGGATTTTTTTCAGCAAAGCCGCGACGGTCACTTTTGGCGGTGCCTACGCGGTGCTGCCTTACGTCTCCCAGCAGGCCGTCGAGCATTACGGCTGGCTGAGCGCCGGCCAGATGCTCGACGGTCTCGCCCTCGCCGAGACCACGCCCGGCCCGCTCATCATGGTGCTGCAATTCGTGGGTTTCCTCGGCGGCTGGAACCATCCCGGCGCGCTCTCGCCGCTGCTCGCCGCCACGCTCGGCGCGGGCTTGACGACGTGGACGACCTTTCTCCCATGCTTCCTCTGGATTTTCCTCGGCGCTCCGCACATCGAGCAATTGCGTGGCAACGAAAACCTCACCACCGCCCTCTCGGCGGTCACCGCCGCCGTCGTCGGCGTCATCCTCAATCTGGCCGTTTGGTTCGGCCTGCACGTCCTCTTTCCCGCACCCGCGCAAGTCGATTGGTTCGCGCTCGGCGTGAGCACCGTCGCGTTTGCCGGGCTGGTGCGCTGGAAGTGGGAGGTCATCCCAGTGGTCGCCGGGGCGGGCCTGGCCGGGCTGCTTTTCAAGATTGGGTCCTGATTCGGCGCTCCGGGCCAAAGCTGCTTTCCGCTAATGAAATTCGGCCCGCGACGATTATCGTGGCGCTTCATCCATGCGTCCTTTTGCTATCACCTTCACCTGCTCCCTGCTGGCGTTCGCGCCGTTGCGGGCGGTCACCCCGCAGGAGGCGGAGTTCTTTGAAAAAAAGGTTCGCCCGGTGCTCGCCGAGCAGTGCTACAAATGCCACGGCGCGGAGAAGCAGAAGGCGGCGCTGCGGGTGGATTCGCGGGCGGCGATCTTGAAGGGTACTGAGGACGGGCCGGTCATCGTCGAGGGGAAGCCGGAGCAGAGCAGCTTCATCAAGAGCCTCCGTCACGAGGGCGACTCGAAGATGCCGGAGAAGGCCGACAAGCTGCCCGACGAGCAGATTTCCAATCTCACCGAATGGGTCCGCATGGGCATGCCCTGGCCGGAGAGCACGGCCCCGGAAAAGCCGAGTGCGCAGCAGGCCGCGGCGGCTACGCATTGGTCCTGGCAGCCGCTGCGCGTCGGCGCGGTCATCCCCGGCGTGGCTAATCCACTCGATGCCTCGATCCGCGCGCAACTCGCCGCGAAGGGGCTCGCGCCTTCGCCGCCCGCCTCGCGGCACACGCTCATCCGCCGGGCGACTTACGACCTCACCGGGCTGCCGCCGACCGCGGCGGAGATCGAGGCCTTTGAGCGCGACCAGGGACCGGAGGCCTTTGCGAAAGTGGTCGATCGCCTGCTCGCCTCGCCGCGCTACGGCGAGCGTTGGGGCCGGCATTGGCTGGATGTCGCGCGCTACGCGGACACGAAGGGCTACGTTTTCCAGGAAGAGCGGCGCTACCCTTACAGCTATACGTATCGCGACTGGGTCATCGGTGCGCTGAACGCCGACCTGCCGTACGATCAGTTCATCATCCAGCAGATCGCCGGGGATCAGCTCGCCACGCCGGCCGATCCTTCGCCGAACGCGGCGCTCGGCTTTCTCACGCTCGGGCGTCGTTTCCTGAACAACCAGTCCGACATCATCGACGATCGTATCGACGTGGTCAGCCGCGGGCTGATGGGCCTGACCGTGGCCTGCGCGCGCTGCCACGACCACAAGTTCGACCCCATCTCAGCAAAGGATTACTACGCGCTCTACGGCGTCTTTGCCTCAAGCAAGGAGCCCGAGGCGAAAGACCTGCCGCTCCTGCCCGGCGCGCGTGATCCGAAGACCGAAGCCGACTACCAAAAGCAGCTCGCCGAGCGCGAGGCGGCGCTCGCCGGCTTCCACGAAAAGAAACGCGCCCTCTTTGCCTTGCGCACGCTGCCCACGCTCGGCGTCTTCGCCGTCGTGCCGCCCGAGGCCATGCGCAGGCTGCTCGACCGCGCGGGCAAGGACGAGGAGCGCGCCTTCCGCGCGAAGATCGACGAACTCAACGCCGGCCCGCTCGCCCCGCCGCGCGCCATGGCGCTGGTTGAGGGGAACATCGTGAACCCGCGCGTCTTCAAGCGCGGCAACCCCGGCAACCCCGGCGAGGAAGTGCCGCGCCGCTTTCTCACCGTGCTCAGCGGGGGCCAGCCGGAGCCTTTTAAAAACGGCAGCGGACGCCTCGAACTCGCGCGGGCCATCGCCAGCAAGGACAACCCGCTGACCGCGCGGGTGATGGTCAACCGCGTCTGGGCCGGGCATTTTGGCAAAGGGCTCGTCCGCACGCCCAGCGACTTCGGCACGAAGGGCGAAGCGCCGACCAATCAGGGCGTGCTCGACTGGCTCGCCGCGAAATTTATCGCCGACGGCTGGTCGCTGAAAAAGCTCCACCGCACCATCCTCCTCAGCGCCACCTGGCAGCAGGGCAGCGACGAGCGCGCCGACGCGGCGAAGATCGATCCCGAGAATCGTCTGCTGTGGCGGCAGAACCGCCGCCGCCTCGACTTCGAGGCCATGCGCGATACCCTGCTGGCCTGCAGCGGCCAGCTCGACACCGCGATGGGCGGACGGGGCCAGGAACTCGCCGAGACGCGCCGCCGCACCGTCTATGGCTTCATCGACCGGCAAAATCTCCCAGGCATCTTCCGCACGTTCGACTTCGCGAGCCCGGACACCACCAATCCGCAGCGGCACAGCACCACCGTCCCGCAGCAGGCCCTTTTCATGATGAACAGTCCCTTCGTCATCGACCGCGCCCGCGCTCTCACCGCCGCTGCACCTTTCCAACAGCCCTCCGCCTACGAGCCGCAGATCCACGATCTCTACCAGCGCGTCCTCGCCCGTCGCGCCGAGCCCGGCGAGGTCGATGCCGGCCTGCGCTTCGTCTCCACCGCCCTTGCCACGCCGGCCACGGGTAACGACGAGAAGCCGCTCTGGCAATACGGCTTCGGCAGCTACGACGAAGCCGCCCGCCGCGTCACCTTCCAGCCGCTCCCCACCTTCGCCGACGGCCAGTGGAAAGGGGGCGCAAAGCTGCCCGTCCCCACTCTCGGCCATGCCATCCTGAACAAGGACGGCGGCCATCCCGGCCCGGACGCCGCCCACGCCGTCATCCGCCGCTGGATCGCTCCGCGCGACGGGACCATCGCCATTGCCGGCCAAGTCAGCCGCCCCGCCGCGGAAGGCGACGGCGTGCTCGCCCGCGTCATCTCCAGCCGCACGGGCGAGCTCTGGAAAGCGCAAGTCGGCGCTGGCCAGAGCACCGAAGCCGTCGTCGCTCGCGTCGAGGTGAAAGCGGGGGACAGCATCGACTTCCTCGTCGATGCCCGCAGCGGCGACAACTCCGACAGCTTCCGCTGGCATCCCACGATCACCGGCGACCTCGGCACCTTCGACTCCTCCGCACAATTCGCGGGTCCCGCCGCCGCGCGCCCCACCGCGCTCAAGCCGTGGGAGCAATACGCGCAGGTGCTCCTCGAGACGAACGAGTTCGTCTTCCTCGACTAGCCACCCCGCGGAGCCAAGCGCTCCTGCGCGCCTCCACTTGTGCTTTTGCGCATTTCGCCCGAGTACCGGTTCGCAAAAACGGGGCTGGTCTCGCGCGCGGCATCCGGTATGAAGCGCGCATGCCCGCCGGGAACGACCAACCCCACCACGCCTGGCTTCACGGCGAGCTGCCCGGCTGGGTGAAGGACGGCGCGCTGACCGAGGACGCCGCGCAACTCTTGCGCGTGCGGTATCCGCTCGTGGCGGATGCTGAGGCGACGCTCCAGCGCCAGACGCGCTCCACGCATTGGGCCATGGTGCTTTTCGGCATCCTCGGTGCGGTGCTCATCGGCGGCGGTATCATCCTCCTGCTGGCGCACAACTGGGATCAACTGAGCCGAACCGCGCGTGTGGTGGTGGCGTTCGCGCCGCTCGTGCTCAGCCAGGCGCTGGCTTTTTGGCTGCTCTGGACCGACCGGGGCGGAACCGTCTGGCGTGAAACCGTCGGCACCTTTGTGGCGCTCATGGTCGGCGCGTGCATCGCGCTCATTTCGCAAACCTACAATCTCGGCGGCGAATTTGCCGCGTTTATGCTCGTCTGGACGCTCCTGAGCCTCCCAGTCGCTTACTTGCTGCGCGCCACGTTGCCCGCGATTTGGTTTTGCGCCGCCATGGTCATTTGGGGTTTCAACATGGAATGGAATGAACGTGGCAGCGCGCTCTGGTTCTGGCCGCTGCTGGCCCTGGTGCTGCCGCTTTGGTGGATCGAAGCGCGGCAGAATCGCTACCGTCCGCGCCCGGTGTTGCTCGCGTGGGCTGTGGCGGGTGCCGGATGTTTCGGCGTCGGTCTCTCCTGCGCGCGGGATTGGCGCGGGCACCACTGGATGCTCGCTTATGCCGGCTGGTATGCGCTGCTCTATCTCGCCGGTCGGCGCTGGTTCCCAGAAGGGCGAACCATCTGGCACCGTCCCCTGCAGTTCATCGGCGTCATCGGGTCGGCGACGATGGCGCTGATTCTGACTTTCGACGGCCCGTGGCGGGAACTGAGCCCGTCCATGCCGCATGCCGCCGATCTCGCGTCGCAGCCGCAGTCGTGGCTGGCCGTTTTCCTCTGGCCGGGGCTGGCCGCGCTGCTCTGGGTGGAAAGTCTATGGCGGCGCGAAATCCCGGCCATCGTCGTCGGCGCTTTTCCAGGACTCGTCGCAGTGGCTATGACCCTGCCAGCGGGCAGCGCGGGCTCCGTGCAGGGGCTGTTCAATTTCTATGTCTTCGCCACCGGCGTAGCGCTGCTCGTCCTGGGCGTCCGCCGTCATCAATTGGGCACAGTGAATGGCGGCATGCTGATCCTTTCCGCGCTGGTGCTTTGCCGGTTTTTCGACTCGGAGATGCCCTTTGTTTTGCGCGGCGTTGTCTTTATCGCGCTGGGAGCGGGATTTCTCGTCGCCAATTTCCTCCTGCTCCGCCGCAAACGGGCCGTCACATGAGCCGCACCCGCATCCTCGCCCTCGTTTTTCTGCTGATCGCGCTGGTCCAGATCGCGCTTCCCGCCGGGCGCATCCGACTTTACGAGCGGACGCTGCGAGACGGCAAGGCTTTCAAATTCCGCACCGCTCCAGTGGATCCGTACGATGCCTTCCGCGGCCGTTACGTGGCCTTGCGGTTCGAAGCCGGAGACGCCGCTTGGAGCGAAAAAGAGCCGGCCGGCCACGACCAGACGATCTTCGCCCTCGTGGAAATTGGAGCGGACGGGTTCGCTCGCTTCGTCAGCGCGTCACCGAACCCTCCGGCCAGCGGCGACTATCTGAAGGCGAAATCCGGCTACGGCAGCAACGACAAACAAGTCCAGGTCCAAGTTCCATTTGATCGGTTTTACATGGAAGAGAAACTCGCCCCGGAGGCCGAGCGTGTTTACCGCGAGCACAGCGCCAATCGCAGTGAGCGCGACGCCTACGCCATCGTCCGAATTCGTGATGGGCTCGGCGTGATCGAGCAGGTGTTCGTCGGCGACAAGCCCCTCTCCGAAGCCGCCCGGGAGATCGCGCAGCAGTCCACCCGCTGATCGCTGCCGAACTGGTCGCAGGTCATTGAGGCGTACATGCCGAGTGCGACTGGATGCAGAGCGCAAGCGCTTAAGCGCCCGGTTCCTTGGGCGTAAGCTCGTCGGGCGGTACACTGGGCGGCGTCGCGGCGGCCTCGATGGTCGCGGTAGTCAGCCCCAACCTCGCCCGGAGGAGGTCATCGACGAGGACGGCCCGGCTGTTCGGCACGATGCCGGAACCGAACCTGCGCGCGTAAATTTTCGTAATCTCCGCGCCGAAGAAAAGGATGCACGCGGAGTAATAAATCCAGGCGAGCACGATCACGACCGACCCGGCGGCGCCGAAGCTGGAAGCGACGCTGCTGGTCGCGAGGTAGTAGCCGATGACGAACTTGCCGAGCGTGAAGAGCAGGGAAGTCGCCACCGCGCCCAGCCACACGTCGCGCCAGCGGAGGCGCACGTTGGGCAGAAGCTTGAAGATCATCGCAAAGAGCCCGCTGACGACGGCGAACGAAATGACCGAATCCCACACCTGCCAGACGGCGGGCGGAAGTTGGAAGCGACCGCTCATATAGGCTCCCAACGCCGCGAGCAGGACGCTGATGATCAGCGAAACGAGCAGGAGAAAACCGACGGCCAGCACGATCGAAAACGAGAAGAAGCGATCATGCACGAGGGTGAGAAACGGCCGTCCCGGTTTCACGACGACGCCCCAAATGCTGTTCAGCGCATCCTTCAACTCCGCAAACACCGTGGAGGCGCCAAAGAGCAGCAGCGCCGTGCTGATGACCGTCGCGAGCACGCCAGTCGCTTTCTGCGCCGCGCTCGACTGGACCGCGGACTGAATGGCTTCGCCCGCACCATTACCCGCCAGGGTGGCGATTTCCCGCGACAGGTGCCCGCGCGCCGCATCCTCGCCAAACACCAGCCCGGCCATCGAGATCACGATCACGAGCAGCGGTGCGAGCGAAAAGATCGCGTAATACGCGAGCGAGGAACTGAGTCGCATCGCGCCGTCATCCACCCAATCGGAAGCGGCATCTTTTAGTAAATGGAGCAGATGACGAGGATGCATAGGCGGCGCATCGGGGTTGGTTCCCCAGCGCGGAGACGCGGCTGACGGCAATCAATCGCACTGTCGAACCCCGATGGTTGCACGCATTCGCCTTCTTTGGAGCGGCTTCCTCGCGAAAAGAAAACACGGCTGCCGGGGGCCGGAGCGCCGATCTCTCTGCCCACGCTTTCCACTCCGGGCGAGCGCATCGCGCAGTTCGACTCAACCATCGGTCCTCAGTATGAAAAAAACTCTTCTTCTCCTCACGACGGCGCTTCTCATCAATATCGGCGTACCGAAAACCCAGGCCGCCGTGAATATCTCGGTGGACTTCTTTTACGATCAGCTCGCTGATTACGGGGATTGGGTGGAAGTCGGCGACTATGGCTACGGCTGGCAGCCACGCGATGTGGACGAGGATTGGCGGCCCTACAGCGATGGTCGCTGGGCCTACACGGAGGCCGGATGGACGTGGCTTTCCGAGGAGCCCTACGGCTGGGCGGTGTATCACTACGGCCGCTGGGCGCGGCTGGAAGATCGCGGGTGGGTGTGGATTCCGGGCACGGAGTGGGCGCCAGCGTGGGTGTCGTGGCGGCGCAGTCCGCAGCATGTGGGCTGGGCCCCGCTGCCTCCGGAGGCGAGCTTTCGCCGGAACGTCGGTTTTAGCGGTTGGGTGGATTCGTATTACGACATCGGGCCGAGCGCCTACCGGTTTGTGGAAGTCCGTAATTTCGGCGCGCCGCGGCTGCGCAGCGTTTTCATCGAGCCTCGGGAAAACATCACCATCATCCGGCAGACCACGAATATTACCCGGATCACCTACGTCAACGGCGTCGTGAACAACGGCGGCCCGCGCTACGAAAACATCTCCCGGGAAAGTGCCGAGCCGGTCCGCCGCTTGAAACTGGAGCGCCGCCTCGAGGTGGAAGGTGATCGCGACAGCTTCCGAGGAGAACAAATGCGGGCGCGGGTGGATGGCGATGCGCTGCGCGTCTTCGCGCCGGGTTTCAACGCCCGAGCCGAAGCGCCGCCGCGAAAGTTGGCGGCGAAAATCGAGAAAGTGGAGATCAACCGCGGCTGGAAAGATGCCGGTCCTGCGGCCGACGTGGAAAAGCTCCATGCCAAGGTGCGCGGCGAAGCCAAGGCTCCGAAAAGCCTGCCGGCTCAGCCGAAGTTCGAGAAGCTCGCGGAGCAGACGTCCGCGCCCGAGGCGGTGCCGGCGAAAGAAAAGCCCGTTGTGGCGGTTCCCGGCGAAAAAAAGCCCCGTGGCGAGAGGATGAAAGACCATCCCAAGGGCGAAGAGTTGTCCGTCGTGCCGGTGGCGCCACCGGCAGAACCGAAAGTCGCTCCCTTGGAAAATCCCCTCGCACCCGAAGCCCCGCTGAAGCCGCAGAAACGCGTCAAAGCTGGGACAGCGGAGAAGGCGATCAACGCGGAAACCGCGGGCCAGCCCCCGGCTGCGGCCGCCAGCCCGGAAGCGAAACCGGAGAAACCCGTGCCCCCGAGCGCCGAGCCCGTAAATCCCGAACGCAAAGGCAATAACCGCAAGCAACCGGAGCTGTCTCGACCGACGCCCGTCGATCCAGTCGAGCTGCCGGCCAAACCGGCTCCTCCCAATGTCCGGCGAAAACTGCCGCCGGCACCGGAACGCCCAATACCAAAGGACGAGCGCTCCTTTCCGCCCGAACCCGCCCCGCGCCGCGAAGCCCCCGTGCAGCCAAAAACCGAACCGCGCAAGCCAAAGCCGGAACCCCCGGAAGCAGCGCGCCAAGTGCCTCCTGCGGTAGCCAAGCCGAATCCAAAATTGGAACGCGCCAAAGTTCCGAACGTCGCCCCCGCTAATGCCCCGCAACCGCCGCCCCGCGGCGAAGCGGAGAAGCCGCAACCCGGCAAAGGAAAAACCAAAGAGGAGAAGAAGCCCGAGGACGAAGCGCCGAAGGCCCGGTAAAACCCACAATGCGCATCAGCCCCACGGCACCACCTCCGCTGACCAATGCCGGTTGGGTCGTCCTAAAAAGTGGCAGCCGTGGTGATCGGCGGATCTGCCGCGTCCACGGCGGTGTTCCGCAAGGTGAGGCGAAACGTCGCGCCCTGACCGGTGCCTTCACTAAACGCCGTGAGCGTGCCGCCCTGAGCCTCGGCCAGACCCCGGGCAATGTAGAAGCCGAGGCCCAAGCCGCCGAAGCGCTGCTATCGCGAAGCGTCCCCTTGCTCAACGGGATCGAACATCGTCAGCAACAACGTGGGCTCAATGCCGATGCCTTCGAAGGCAGCGACCCGCATCTGGAGACGACGATGCTCCACGATCATCAAATCGCGCGGGTCAAAGCACTCCTATCAAATGCGCGAGCTGCTCTTCAGCGACATAGGAATCACGCTGGCCGATCCGTACACGGCTGGCGGCGAAGTACTCATGGGCACCCTTGCGGAGAGAGAAGGAGAAGAAAAACGCCGCGTGAAGGAAGCGAGACCCACCACCGAGCCGACGTAGGGCGCCTACGTCTTTCGGATCTACGTCGCCGGCCACGGCGCCGAATTCCGTCCGGGCGCTGGCGTCTGCGCAGCGAAGGTGCAGGTCAGGGCAGTCATCAGCAAAAGTTTTTTCATGGCGTTGGGTCTGTTTGGTCCGGTTGGTTTTTCCCCACCGTCACGGATAATTCAGCCGGGCGAACAATCGCGTGACCCTTACCAAGGAGGGCAACGTCTTTCTTTTGACGCGAAAAAGTTGCTCGCGCAGTGCGCTGAAAGCGTGGCCGCGGTGCAGCGGATGAGCCGCGGAGAAAACTCCCAGCTCAACATCGGCTACGTCGCCAACATTCACTACGGCCTGCTGCCGGTCACGCTCGGCGCTTTCCGCAAACTCGCTCCGCGCGTCGCGCTCAATCTCTTCGACATGACCAGTGCCGAGCAGTTTCAGGCGCTCGAAAGCCACAAAATCGACCTGGGCTTCGTCGGCCTCCGCCCCGCTCTTCCGGCCACGTCTTGCGCTCCGAGAGCGTGACCGACGACACGATGCTCGTGGCTCTTCCCGCACGGCATGCGCTCGCCAGGAAATCGAGCATCAAACTTGCCGTCCTCGAATCGCAGTTCTTCATCGGCATGTCCGATAAGACCCATCCTGGGGGTCGCGAATGGCTGCTCGGAACCTGCCAGACCGCCGGGTTCGCGGCGAAGATTCTGCAGGAGGCGGACGCCGAACCGATCGCCATAAAATTCTTGGGCGACGGGCTGGGAGTCGCATTCATGCCCGAGCAAATCACCGGACTGCCGCACGAAGGGGTGGTTTTTCGTCCGCTCTCTCCACCGCTCCTCCGGGAATCGACCATCACCTGGCGCGCCGGCAACCTCTCGAAACCCCGTCGCGACTATATCAGGATCGTGATGGAACTTTCGGGCAACCGCTAGGGAGATTTGCCCCGACCGACCGCCGAGATGGGAATTTTGCGGCCTGGCATTTTTAAAGACGAAAAACGAACTGCGTCCGGCGGGGGTCGAACCCACAACCTCAGCCTTCGGAGGGCTGCGCTCTATCCAGTTGAGCTACGAACGCGTGCGACCGGGAAGGTAAGACGGGGTGGGAGCAGGTGAAAAGCGGAAACTGCGGGCTTTGGAAACGGCGGGCGGGATGAGCGTCTCTTTATGGCGTCGGTGTGGATGCGGTAATTGATCTTCGCGAGAGCGCGCTGGAGGTTCCACCCGAGCTTGAGTCGGTCATTTTCGTCGTCCTTGAGGCGCCGACCGGTCTTGCTCGCTGGCCCGGAGGGTCTTTTTTTATATGAAAGTCCCACCTTCACGAGCACGTAGTGGATGGCGGGCAGGGTGCCGTCCAAGCCGGCCGCCTCCCGCAGTTCGGCCAGCGTCAGAGCGGGCTGCTGGCCGAGCAGGGCGCGCATCCGGCGCTGGTGGGTGGCGACGATCCGCGGCTTGCGCCCGGAGCGGTGGTGGCGTGCCGCGATGTCGCCGGTCCGGCGCCGCTGCTGAAGAGGGGCTTTTTGACCATGCCCAAGGAAACCCGGTAGCGCCGCGCCACCTCCTCCCGCGTGCGGTGACCTTCGTCATAGGGGCTCAGGATGCGGGTGCGCAAATCCAAGGAAAGTGTCGGCCTACCTCATCTTATCTCCAGTCCTCCCAATGGCTACACTTTTATTTAATATGCTCTAGCGCCGCCGACGGCGGCCGAGGACCCCGAGCGCCCCCAGCGCCAGCAACCCGATCGCGGAAGGCTCAGGAACCGCCGCGGCAAATTCCACATCGCTCGTCACAGTTGCGAAAGGCAGACTCGGTGCCGCGCCGATGTTCAACGCCGCCAGCGTCTGGCTGGTTCCGAAGTTCGTGGTCGCGTTGGCGATGACGGTCGCGCCGCTGAGGAGCGCACTCTCCACATTGGTCGTTCCGTCGCTGGTCGTCAGCGTGTGATAGGACTGGGTGCCGGCGAGCGTCAGCGTACCGGTTCCCAACACTTCGAGCACATCGCCGACTCCTCCGGTGATGGTGCTGCCCGTGTCGAAGGTCACGTCCAGTCCGTTCGTGTCGATTTTTCCGCCACCGCTGCCGAGAGTCAGCGTGCGATCCGTGACGCTCACCGTGCCGGCGGCTTGGAGTGTGGCGTTGTTATTGATCGCCACCACCCCGGCCGCCGCGCCCAATGCCGCGTCGGCGCTGACACTCAGCGTTCCGCCATTGATGGTGGTGCCGCCGCTGTGGGTGTTTGCACCGGAGAGTCCGAGCGTTCCCGTCCCACCTTTCACGAGCGATACCTTATTGGTGGCACCGTCGGAAATGACTCCCGCAAAGGCGTTCGTCGAACTTGTCGCGCCGTTAACCGTGAACGTGGCATCAGTGCCGCCGTTGTTGGTGATGATGAACTTGGAGGTCGTTGCCGAACCGTTGGCGCCTCCATAAGAAAGCGAGGCCACGGTCTGATTATGCCCATTCAGATCCAAGGTCGTTCCCGATGCCGTGGCATTCGTGTTAAAGCTCAAATCGGTGGCCATCGGCAAGGCATTGTCGATTCCCAGTTTAACCGTGCTCGTGGTGGTCTGCCCCGCGAGGTTGATTGTCGTTGCTCCCGTATAAGTATTCTGTGCGTTCAGAGTGATAGTGCCCGTGCCTCCTCCCGAACCACCTCCGGCAATATTCAAATCGGAACTGCCAGAAATCACGCCGTCCACGGTCATGATACCCGCGCCGACAGGACCCAGATTCGTCACGAAAAAGCCGGCCAGATTCAGGCTATTGAGCACGATTTGGTTGCCGATGGTCACCGTGACTCCACTTGTCGTGCCACTATTCGCCAGCGACGTGCCGCTGGTTTGTGTCTGGATCTGGCCGCTGCCGGAATAGACCCCGTTAAAATTTAGGCGAATCGCGTTCTTCACGATCAGGTTGCCGTTCAGCGTGGCCCCGCCAAACATCGTGAGAACACCAGAGAATTGGCCGAAGGTCAGCGAGCCACCACTGACCGTCAATGCGGCCCCTGCTCCGAAGTTGACGAAGTTATCCAACGAAAGATCGCCCGAGCCGGATTTTTTAAAGGCGTCATTGATCGCCGTCGTTCCTGTGGTGGAGGAGTCAAAACCGTTGGTATTGAAAGTGCCGCCGCCCCCAGCGGCAGTGATCGTGATATTTCGCGCCGCCGCGATTCCAGCGGTCGTCGTGAAGGTCCCACCGCCAAACACGAGGGCATTGGCGGCGTCGCCCAAGTTGCCATCGCTGCCGACGCTTAGCGTGCCACTATTAACGGCGACTGTGCCGGTGAAATCATTCACTCCGTCGAGCACCAGAGTTCCTGATCCCCCCTTGGCGAGACCTGCGGAACCGGACAATGTCGAACTGATCGTCGCGGAGTCGCCGGGATTCAGCACCGTGATTGTCGGTGCGGTCCCACCCATGGTAATCGCGCCCCCAGTGAGCGAGTACCCGGTAACGTCAAACTGGATGCCGTTATCCGCACTGACGCCGCCCACGCCCACCGTAACTATCCCGGCTGTGCCTCCGCCCGACGCCCCAAAATAGGCCGTTTGTGCGGGTTGAAAGACCTTGGTAATTCCGTCTCCTGTCGAGACGGGATTCCAGTTGGTCGTAGTCGTATCCCAAACCGCCGTCCCGCCGTTGATGCCGATTCCGGCGGTGCTGCCGTTCGTATCAAAATAATTGGGCGTGGGAGCGCCGACGGAACTAAAGCTGACCAGCAGCGCGCCTGCCGAGAAGCTATAAGTTGGCGTGTAGGTAACCGACCCGGCAGTCAACCCAATCGAAATGATCGTGATGCCAGTAAGATCCACCGGATTGGAAACCCCGCTGATCAGCGTGTAGTTACCGGACGTTGCCAGTAGTCCCGGGGTGAACTCGTTGTAATTGACCGTGAAGGCGCTACCCAAAGTCAGGGTGGTGTTGTTGAGCGAGATCAAATCATTTGTGCCAGCGATTGTGGACGCGATATCGAAATCCAGCGCCGATCCCGTTCCGATCGTCAGACCACCATCGAGGTGCAAGGTGCCCGCGGTGCCGAAGTTAGTCGTTCCCTGATTCACGCCTGGGGCGATATGGGCGATATTTGCCCCGGTCGTCGCCGTCGTCACCAAGCCGGTGACGATGCCGGTGCCCGAGAGAGTCGCGACGCCTGTGTTATCGCCAATCGTCACGCCCGCCGTCCCTGCGGCGGAACCCGTGGTATTAGTGACGCGCAACTGACCAGTCGCGACGGTTGTGCCGCCAGTGTAAGTATTCGCGCCCGATAGCGTCAGTACTCCCGTGCCGCCGCCGTCGAGGGTAAGGTGAGCAGCAGTAGAAGCGTCTTTCACAATGGAGTCGATCGTAATCCCGCCGGCGCCGTCGATGTTGACGATGTTATCAGCGGCATTCCCCAAGGCCACGCTCATCGTTTGCGTTCCCGCCCCAAACGTATTCTTTATGCTCAAAATCCCTCCGGTGGCATTGCTGCGCAGAACCACGTTATTCACGCCATTGACCGTGACTCCGAGAAGCCGAAGCGTTCCAATTGCGCCGACGGTGCTGGAACTGTTTCCGATGGAGAGGCTGGCCGAACGATCCGAGGTGACTTCGATGGCCCCTACATCTTCGATCCTCTGCCCATTGACTTGGGTACCGGCATTCGTGGTACTTGCAAAGTTAATGCCCGCTCCCGCCCCCGTGGGACTGGTCCCAAACTGCCCGATGTCTGCCGCTGTCGGGACTGAGCCCCCCCAATTACTGCCGGTCAACCACGCCGAGCCACCGGATGAAGTCCAAAGGAAGGTGCTGGCCTGCGCTGATTCATTGAAAATCGGGGTGACCAAAACCAGTGCGACCAAACCTCGCATTGCCGACGAGACGCGACCTTCCATGATCTGCCGGAGGATGGGGGCACGTCGTGGGAAGGTGGTGAAGTGTGTTTTCATGATGTTAGGTTGTAGTCGCCGAAAGGCTCTTTCGACCTCGGAAAGTCGGGTGCGATTGAGGATCGTTGACGGATGAGGCGGCGGAACGCCGGTGAGGTGACGATTCGGTGAACAGCTACCGACCGCGTCGGCCGTCCTGGGCGAGAATCGTCTCACCGCGGAGCAATAGACCGTCGGTAGCCGGGCTTTCAAGTCCCGGATCATACGCAACCACAGAGCCCGCGCGCGGAATATTTTTACGCCGGCTTTCCGTAGGTCAGCGGCAGAATCAGCAGCAACGCTCCATAGGCGAGCCCGGCGAAAGCCGCGGCTCGCCAGCGTTTTTCCGCCCCCGTGAGCCAGGCGATCTGGTCGCGCAGCGTGTAGGGCATCCCCACCCAGAAGAGCGCAAACGCGGTCCACACATAGACCAGCGTCACGAGGAAAAGCCGCGACATTTCCGGCCGCAAAAACGCCGCCTCCAGCAGCGGTTCCGCACCAAGTATCACGAGCATCCCCAGCGCTCGCGCGGCCAGGAATTCGTCCACGTATTTCCACGTCAGCCACCACGCGATCGGCGTGGCGATGAGCACCCGCTGCCGCCAGTTTGAGAACTCTCCAAGATCCATCGTCCACACCAGCCAGAAGAACCACCCCGCCGCCGCCGTGAGCAGCACCACGCCCAGCGGCTTTGAGCGCGGCAATGCGCGCAGCCAGTCTTGCGCGGCCTTGCCTTTGAAAAGCGCGAGCGCGTGACCGAGGAGCACGAGGAGGCCGGTGAGATAAAGCGCCGTCTCCAGCTTGAGGGAATAAATCATGTGCGAGGGCGGGAAGAAGACGCGGCCTGCGCGCGCCGCTCAAGCGAAATGTCTGCCGCGCCGCCTCACGGCGCGGTTTTCTGCATCTCGGGCAGACCGACCAGATACGCGCGGCATTGATCGGCAAAGGCGCGCAGGGCCATCGCACCGGGGCCGCGCCGCGGTGCTTCGGCGGGCGGTGCGGTTTCCGGCGCATCCGCGGTGAGCGCCATGAAAGCGGCGGACGAAGAAAGTTTGCGCGTGTCCGCCCCGATCTCGCTCCCGATGAGCGCGCGTTACTGTGCCACCACCGCACCGAGCTTTCCCCAGTCCAGCCACTCCTCGGCAATCGTGCAGACGTACGCGAGATAGCGCGCCCGCAGCGTCGGTACCGCGAGCAAGCGTAAGCGCAGCGGCTTTTTCAAATCATCAAGGCCGACGAGCGGATCGAGCTTCACCCCATCTACGCGTGGCATATTGGCAGAACCGGCCGGACGCGGCCCACGGCCTCCGCCGATGCCGCCCATGCCGGGGGCGGCGCGGCTTGCGCGAGCGCGGAAAAGACGAGAATGGAAGCGAGGAGGGAGAGAGCTGAGATGCGTTTCATGGTGGTACGGGACGAAACACCATGCGCGGAAAAAACAGACACGACATTTGCCCAAACTTTACCCCAGTGCCTCCGGCTTAACAGAATGCTAACCGAGGCACGTCTCGAAAGGCTCCGCCGGGTTCATTGTCTCACGGACTTTTCGCGCGAGGATGTCGGGCGTAAACGGCTTTTGCAGAAAGGCGATCTCCTCCTCAAACACCCCGTCCCTGATCAGGTCGTCATCGGTATAACCAGACATATACAGCACCTTTGGCGCGCCATGCACGGCGCTGATGCGCTCGATCAGTTCCCGTCCGCTTAACTCCGGCATGACCAGATCCGTGATGATGAGATCCACCGCGTCCTTCCGCTCGTTGAGCAGCTTCAGCGCAGCATAGCCGTCCCCAGCCTCCAGCACCGTGTAGCCGAGTTCTTCGAGCACGCGCGCGGCGAGCATGCGCACCGCCTCCTCGTCCTCGACCAGCAGGATTGTGCCACACCCACTGAGGCTGGTCCCGCTATCCGCGGCCGGTAGGGCTTCGATGAAAAGCGGCGCACTCGTGCGCGGAAAGTAGATGGAGAAAACCGTGCCCGCACCCAGCTCGCTGGCCACGCCAATGAAGCCTTCAGTCTGCCGCACGATTCCCTCGCACGTCGAAAGACCCAGCCCGGTTCCTTTGTCCAGGCCTTTGGTCGTAAAAAACGGCTCGAAGATCCGCTCGATCAGTTCGCGACTCATGCCCGAGCCGGTGTCGGCCACTTTAAGACAGACAAACTCACCCGCGCGCGCCCCACGCAGCGCCGCCGCGGTCTCGGGTGAAAGGCTGGCATTGGTCAGGCTGATGTGCAGTTGCCCGCCGTCGGGCATCGCATCTCGCGCGTTCACCGCCATGTTCAGCACCAGTTGCTCGATGTTACCCGGATCGGCCTTGATGCCCCACAGCGGCTCCTCCGCGGCGATGGTCAGCGCGACATTCTCGTGAATCAGCCGCCGCAGCAGACCCTGCATTTCCCGTACGGCGACGCCGAGATCGAGGCACACCGGATGCAGCACCTGCTTGCGGCTGAAAGCCAGCAACTGCCGGGTCAGCCGTGCCGAATGTTCCGCCGCGCGGAGGATTTGGCCGGCGTCGTCATGGAGCGAAGTGCCCGGCGAAAGCCGTGACAGGATGAGCGATGAATAACCCATCACCGCCGTGATCGCGTTATTAAAGTCATGGGCGATGCTGCCCGCGAGTTTCCCGATGGCCTCCATCTTCTGCGACTGGCGCAGCTCCGCCTCCAACTGCCGTCGCTGGGAAACATCGCTAAACACGATGACGCAGCCAGTGACCCGCTGATTGTCCTGCCGGATAGGAGCGACGCTGTATTCGATATGCCGCTCGGCCCCATTGCGGGCGAGCAGCAGCGTGTGGTTGATATGACTGAGGGTCAGGCTTTCCGTCAGCACCGCGCCGGCAACCTCCGACGGCGGCTTGCGGGTCGTCACGACGATGATGGAAAACACTTCCCAGTAAGGCCGGCCATACGATTGCTCCTTCGTCCAGCCGGACAGGGTTTCGGCCATCGCATTGAGAAACGTAACCTGGCCATTGGCGTCGGTGGTGATGACGGCGTCGGCGATGCTCGTCAGCGTCGTGGAAAGCCATTGTTCGCGTTCGCGGATTTGTTTGTCGGTTTGGTGTTTGTATAACGCCATCTCGATGCCGGCCTGGATGGCACGCTCCTCGAAGGGTTTGACGAGAAAGCCAAACGGTCCCGTCGCTTTCGCCCGCTGGAGGGTGGCCTCGTCCGAGTTGGCGGTAAGGTAAAGAATCGGCACGTCCTGTTGCGAAGTGATCGCAGCGGATGCCTGAACGCCGTCCATGCTGCCGCGGAGCTGGATATCCATCAGGATCAGGTCGGGCTGATTTTGCAGGGCGGTTTGAATGGCGAGTTCGCCGGTACCGACCGTTGCAGGGACATGATAGCCAAGTCTCCGCAGCATCCCCTGAAGGTCTTTGGCGACGATGCCTTCGTCTTCCACGATGAGGATTTGGGTCTTATTCATAGCTTGGCTGCGTGGGTTTCAGGGAACGAGATTTCGAAGGTGGTGCCGGTGCCATTGCGCATGGCGATCGTGCCGTCGAGTTGCTCGGCGAGTGTGGTGACCAGTTGCATGCCAAGGGATTCCGTGTTGCGGAAATCCAGGTCTTTCGGGAAGCCCACACCGTTGTCCGAGACCGTCAGCAGGAGGCGCGCTTCCGGCGCGCGTTTCATGGAGATGCTAATCTCACCTGACTGTTCAGCGAAGGCATACTTAAAGCAGTTGGTGACCAGTTCATTGACGATTAGGCCGCAAGGCACTGCGGAATCCACACCAAGCATGATCTCCTCGACTTCCACCAACATGCGCACCCGGGAAGACGTCCCGGCGAAGCCGGCCTGCAAGCCGTTGGTCAGGGCCCGCAGGTAATCCTGGAAATCGATCTTCGCGAGGTCTTGCGATTGGTAGAGCTTCTCGTGGATGAGCGCCATAGAGCGCACGCGATTGCGGCTCTCATTAAAAATCAGGCGTGCGGCCGGATCCTGGATGTGACCCGATTGCAAGTTAAGGAGGCTGGAGATGATTTGCAGGTTATTCTTCACCCGGTGATGCACCTCTTTCAGCAGCATGTTTTTTTCATCGACCAGGCTGGTCAGTGACGCGTTAGAGCGTGAAAGTTCGCCCGTGCGTTCTTCGACGCGCCGCTCCAACTCAACATTGGTGCTCTGCAGGATTTCCTCCGCCCGCTTGCGCTCAATGATAGTTCTGCGCAGGCGCAAGCGCTCGGCGCCAACTGAAACGAGGTCGTAAGTAATGCTGAAGAGGCCGGTCGCAGCGAGAATCGAAAGCGGTCCGACAACGGGGATAAAGACACCCGGGTTGTCGAACAGCATGGTCTGGGTGCCGACCCATAGCGCGCCGCTCGCGGCCGCCAGTCCGATGTGCAGCAGCGGTGAGGCGCGGCCGAGGGAGCAAGCTAGGCCGACGAGCCCGGCGAGCACGCAGATCGCGAGCGCGAGCTGCCACGAGACTTCGCGGAGAAAATCGCCATGCAGCGCGGCGTTCATGGCGTTCATCTGAATCTCCGCGCCGGTCATTAACCCCAGGGCCGTCTGATGCTCGTCGTGCTGCCAGTTTCCGGAGGCACCCACAATGACGATCTTGTCCTTGAAGAAGCCTCCGTTTTTATAGTTCGACCGCCAGTATTTCGGGACGAAAATTTCGTGGATGGAGAAAGGCCGGAACGTTCCCGGCGGGCCGGCCAGACGCGGGCGGTAACTCTCCTGGCCGGTCGGCACGGACGCGCCGAAACCCGCTTTCTCGAGCGTGCGGGCGGCTAGCGAAGACTCCTCGCGGCTTTGCCATACTCCATACTGCACAGCCCAGCGAAACTGAGCCTTGCGGACGACCCCATCCGCATCCGGCCAGAAGTTATCGAAACCTATCCGCGAGTCGCGCGGCGAAATCTCGGGAATGAGCGTGGCGGTGGGGACGCCGAAGACAAAGGCCGCGCCATCGAGATCTTCGGTGATGTTCCCGGCGACCACGACGCGGTCTTGATGCCGCGCAAGGCTGTCACGGAAAGCTGCGTCGTCGGGTGACGGCTTGGGAAAGGTAAAGTCAAAGGCCACGGCACGCGCTCCCGCGCGGATAAGTCGGTCAAGGACGATGGCATACACTTCCCGGGACCACGGCCACTCGTGTACCATTAGGTCTAACGCGCGGCGCGAGTCCTCATCCGCCGCGGTAAGGTCGAAAAGGCGATTAAGGTCGGTGCCGTCAAGGTTGGCAGATGCCGTATCCCGGGCGAGAAAGACAAACTTGGAATCCGCCGCCGCGGGCCGGCCAAAACGCATGAACCTGTCTTGCATGGAGAGTTCGGCCTGCTGCATCCAAGCGAATCCCCCGAGTTGCGCATAAGCCACCAGCACGGTGAAGAGCGCAACGGCGGCAAGGTGCGTGAATGTGCGCTGGCTCGGCATTGGAGAGGCCTTTGAGATAGCGGAAAGCGTGCCCGGCCCGCTTGGCAAGGGCACGTCCCCTGCTATCTCATTCGTTGGAATATGCCCGGACGTTTAGTCATTTGCGCCACTGCGTGCCTCACGGTGCCGGCGCTCCTGCTCGCCCAGCTGCCAGTGCTTCCGCAGATCGAACAGTCGCGCCAATTCACCGGACCGCCGGGCAC
>JBBQCM010000018.1:0-68797 GCA_038318725.1 Chthoniobacterales bacterium | reverse complement strand
GTCTTTGGCACGCTGCACACGCCGAGCGCGCCCAAGACCATCGACCGCGTCATCGACGTTTTTCCCGCGGGCCAGCAGAACCAAATCCGCGCGGGCCTTTCCGAGTCGCTCAAGGGCGTGGTCGCGCAGAACCTTTTCCGCCGCATCGACAAGGCGGGACGCGTCGCCGCACTCGAAGTGCTCGTGGTCGATACGCCGATCGCCAACCTCATTCGTGAGGGCAAGACGCACCAGATTCCCGGCATGATGCAGGTCGGCAAAAAGAAGGGCAACCAACCGCTGGACGACGCCATCATGGAGCATCTGCGCGCGGCCCGGATTTCGCCGGAGGAGGCCTACGACAAGGCCCAGGACAAAAAGAAATTCCGCGTCTTTCTCAAGAACGCGCCGGACGACCTCGACGAGTAGCCGCCCCCACTTTGCTGCCATGAGACAACCCGAACTAGACGCCATGCTGTCCGCGATGCTCGATGCGCATGCGGGCATTTCCGACTTGGTTTTTTCCGTGGGCCGGCCGCTCCAGGCCGAAAGCTTCGGCCAGCTCAAGGAGGTGAAGATCTATCCGCCGGTCAAAAAGCTCACCCGTTTCCAGACCGAGAGAATCGCGCTCAATATCATCGGCCCCTCGCGCCATCTGCTGCGCGATTTGGTGGTGCGCGGCTCGTGCGATTGCAGCTACGCACTCGGTGACCGGGAGCGCTTCCGGGTGAACATCTTCAAGCAGCGCGGGAATTTCGCGATCATCATGCGCAAGGCGCAGAGCGAGATGCCGACGCTTGCCTCGCTGGGCCTGAGCCCGGCTTTCCACGACATGAGCCGGGAAAAAAACGGGCTGATCCTCGTGACCGGGGCCACCGGCAGCGGCAAGACGACGACACTGAGCGCAATGCTCAATGAGATCAACGAGAGTCAGGCCGTGCATGTGGTCACGCTCGAAGACCCGATCGAATTCATTCACCAGCACAAGAAAGCGACCTTCAATCAGCGTGAGCTGGGCGCGGATTTCGACACTTTCCCACATGGTCTGCGCTCCGCGTTGCGGCAGGCGCCGAAAGTCATTCTCGTCGGTGAAATGCGCGACCGCGCGACGGTCGAGATCGCCATGACCGCAGCGGAGACCGGACATCTGGTGCTCTCGACAATCCACACGATCAACGCCGGCCAGTCGATCAACCGCATCCTCGGCATGTTTGACCTCGCGGAGGAAACGCAGCTCCGCCTGCGCCTCAGCGAGACCCTGCGCTACGTGGTCAGCCAGCGACTCGCACCAAAGGTCGGCGGCGGACGGCTGCTCATCAATGAAGTCATGGGCACGAACCTCCGCGTGCGTGAAGCCATCGCCCTCGGCGAGGCGGACGGGCGCAGCTTTTACGACATCATCGAGGCCAATGCGACCTTTGGCTGGACGACCTTTGACCAGTCGCTCTACCGCGCCTACCAGGCCGGACTGGTGACCGAGGAGACGGCCGATCTTTACGCGACCAACAAGGCGAAGATGACCCGCTACATCGACGGTGTGAAGAAGCAGCGCGGCCTCGCGGATGACTCGCCCACCGGACTTAAACTCGACCTCGACGCCGTGGCCTCGACGCCCGGCGTGCTGCGCATCGGAGCCTGACGAATCATGGAAACGCTCAACCGCCTCGATCTCTTTGAACCCGGCCAACCGACCGCGCTCGTCTGTCTGGATGTGCCGGAGGTGCAACGTCTCGTCGTCGATCAACTCACCGCGCTCAACTACAAGATCCACACCGGTCTCTTCGTCGAGGACGTGCAAATGAAGCTGCTCGCACACACTTATGACGTGGTCGTCGTTTCCGAGCATTTCAATGCTGCAAACATCGGGACGAACCAGATTCTCGCCACCGTTGTCCGGGCGCCGGCGGAGCAGCGGCGGCGGCAGTTCGTCGTGGTCGTGGGCTCGAGCTTCGTCACGGGAGACGAAATGCAGGCCTTCGAGCACAGTGTCGATCTCGTGGTCGGGCTGGCCGATGTGGTCAATCTCCGTCCGGTCCTGCGCCGCGGGCTGCTCCGCGCGCAGGAACTTTACGCGCCTCTTCTCGATGCGCTGAAAGCCGCCGACGCGGCCTGAGCGGAGGCCTTGGGCGGCGCTGGCGCGGTTCGGCTTGATTTCCGCGACCTCACTCCTACACTGCGCGCCTATGAAATTAGTGCGCTGGAAGCGCTTTACCTGGGAACTCGCCAACCTCCCGCCGCTTGAAATCCCGCTTCCTCCGCCCTACGTCGTCCGCGCCGCCGCGCGCGACGAGTCCAAGGCGGTAAGCAATGTCATCTTTACCGCGCTGACCCTCGACTCCGCCTGGTGCGATACGCTCAACCTTTTCCGTGACCGGCTCGCGATCCAACTCGGGCAGGGCTTTGCCCGTGAGACCACGCCGGCCCTCGTCATCGTGCACGGTTCGCGGATCATTGCCGCGTCGGTCATTACCACGGAAACCGAGGCGGATTCCCATCTCGTCTCCGGCCCCTGCGTCCTCGGCGAATACTGCAACCGCGGCCTCGGCACCGCCCTGCTGCACCAGACGCTCGCCCTTCTCCAGAGCGCGGGCCTGGCGCGGGCCTCCGCTGTGACCAAGGACAACGTGCCGGCCTGCAAATTCGTCTATCCAAAGTTTGGCTCGACCGCGGCAGCCTACGACTTTGCTTCGCAACTGGCCGCGACGTAGCGCCGCATGGCAGGGCTTTTTATGGGCAAACTATTCAGCGATTACGCGGTCGAAAACTTTTACGATGAGATGTTCGCCGCACTTGGCGAAGTCCGCCCGCACTACCGCGCGCTCCTCGAGCGCTTCCGCGAAATGGGCGACGGCGAGATCGACCGCAAACAGCTCCTCGCCTCGCAGACCTTCCTCAACCAGGGCGTCACCTTCACCGTCTATTCCGACAACCAGGGCACCGAGCGCATTTTCCCCTTCGACCTCATCCCGCGCATCATCCCGCGCGACGAGTGGGAGCACGTCGAGCGCGGCCTCCAGCAGCGCATCCTCGCGCTGAACCTTTTCCTCAAGGACATCTACCACGACCAGCGCATCGTGAAGGAAGGCCTCATCCCGGAGGAGGTCGTCAAAAGCGCGGTGCATTTCCGCCCCGAGTTCGTCGGCTTCGACGTGCCGAAGGACATCTACATCCACATCTGTGGCAGCGACCTCATCCGCGACCGCGAGGGCAAATACCTCGTCCTCGAAGACAATGGCCGCTGCCCGAGCGGCGTCAGCTACGTCCTCGAAAACCGCCAGGTGATGAAGCGCGTCTTCCCGAAACTCTTCACCCGCCAGAAAATCCGCCCCGTCGATTGCTACGGCCAGGACCTGCTCAACGCCCTCCGCTTCGTCGCTCCGCAGCGCTGCCCAAATCCCGACGATCCCACCGTCGTCCTCCTTACGCCGGGTATCTACAATTCCGCCTACTTCGAGCACTCTTACCTCGCCCGCGCCATGGGCATCGAGATCGTCGTCGGCCAGGATCTCGTGGTCAAAGAAGACATCGTCTTCATGAAGACCACCAAGGGCCTCAAGCGCGTGGACGTCATCTACCGCCGCATCGACGACGACTTCATCGACCCCACCGTCTTCCGCAAAGACTCCTGCCTCGGTGTTCCCGGCATCATCGAGGCTTATAGGAAAGGCAACGTCAACCTCGCCAACGCCATCGGCACCGGCGTCGCCGACGACAAGGTTGTCTATTACTTCGTCCCGCGGATGATCAAATTCTATCTCGATGAAGAACCCCTCCTCCCGAATGTCGATACCCACCTCACCATGTTCGACGAAGACCGGAAGTATGTCCTCGAGAACATCGCCAACTTAGTCGTCAAAAGCGCCAACGAGAGCGGCGGCTACGGCATGCTCATCGGCCCGCACGCCACGAAAGAGGAGCACGAGAAATTCCGCCAGGCCATCCGCAAAGACCCGCGCAATTACGTCGCCCAGCCCGTCATCTCCCTCTCTCGCGCCCCCAGCTATTGCGGCGAAGGCGTCATCGAAGGCCGCCACATCGACCTCCGCCCCTACATTTTGAGTGGCGAAAAAACCACCATCATCCCCGGCGGCCTCACCCGTGTCGCCCTGCGCAAAGGCTCGCTCGTCGTGAACTCATCGCAAGGTGGTGGGTCGAAGGACACATGGGTCGTGGACGAGGAGTAAGATGGGCATGAAAGTCCGTGAGATCATCCGACCCATTGAGAAGGATGAATGGTATCTCGACCGGACGCGTGGCACGCAAAACAGTATCCTCAAACAAGCCGAACTGAAATGAGCCGCTACCTCATCATCTTCGAAGATACAGTTGCGGATTTTTCTGCGTATTTTGCATTTCCGACACGGTTTTTCCAACCACGGGAGCAGGTGAAAGAGCAAGGCCCGGCAGATTGCTGGTGGTGTTGAGAAAGGCGCTCTGGTAGCGAGAGGGCGCTCGCACCTTCACCACCACGCTATATTTTCATGCTCTCCCGCGTCGCTGATTCGCTCTACTGGCTCGCCCGTTACATCGAGCGGGCGGAAAACAACTCGCGCATCCTTGATGTGAATCTGCAGGTCACACTCGACGACGACCACACCGGCGAGGATGGTGACAAGACCGACTGGGAGCCCATCCTCGCCTCGCTCGAAGACCAGAAACTTTTCCAAAAGCTCTACGCGGTCACGAACGCCGAAACAGTCTGCGAGTTCCTGACCTTCGCCAAAGAAAACCCCAACTCCATCCGCTCATGCGTGGCTGCGGCGCGGGAGAACGCGCGCACGGTGCGCGAGTACATTTCGAGCGAAATGTGGGAGCGCATCAACAGCCTTTACCTCTGGCTCAGCTCCGTCGATGCCCGGCAGACCTTTGCGAGCAGCGCGATCGACTTCTACCGCCAGCTCGTCGATCACGCGCACCAGTTTCACGGCAGCACCGACGCCACCTTGACCCACGGGGAAGGCTGGAGCTTTCTCCAAGCCGGCAAATACCTCGAGCGCGCCGACAGCGCTTCGCGCATCCTCGATCTCAAGTATCACATCCTCCTCCCGCGCGGGGAGCAGGTCGGCGGCAATGTCGATACCGTGCAGTGGCAGGCCCTGCTGAAATCGTGCAGCGCCTTCGAGGCGTACCGGAAAATCCACACCGGGCAGGTCACGCCGGGGAGCGTCGCCGGGTTCATTTTGCTGCACGAGCATTTCCCGCGAAGCGTCCGCTTCTGCGTCGAGCAACTCGACACCGCGCTCCACGCCATCTCCGGCTCCAGCCGCTCGCACTATGCCAATGAAGCCGAACGTCTCGCCGGCAAGCTCTGCTCCGACCTGACCTACGCGAAAATCGGCGACATCATCAAAGGCGGCCTGCACCAATATCTCGACGGAATCCAGTTCCGGCTTATCGAAATCGCCGCCGCCATGCGCGGAGAATTCTGCGAGTGGCTTGAACCGGAAACCGCGGAGCAGGCGCAGGCTCAAGGCGCGGCCTGAGCCGCCCGCCAATCCGCCAGCCTTCCCCTCTCATGTCCGATGTCGTCACCTTTGGTGAACTCATGCTCCGCCTCACTCCCCCGGGCCGCCAGCGCTTCGCGCAGGCCCCGCATTTCGAGATCACCTTTGGTGGAGCCGAGGCGAATGTGGCGGTGCTCATCGCGCAACTCGGTGGCCGCGCGGACTTCGTCACGCGGCTGCCGGCGAATGATCTGGCGCAGCGCGCCATCAATGAGCTGCGCGGCCTCGGGGTCGGCACCTCGCACATCGCCCGCGGCGGCGGGCGCATCGGCGTTTATTACCTCGAACAGGGCGCCAGTCAGCGCGCGGGCAAAGTCCTCTACGACCGCGCGCACAGCGCCATCGCCGAAGCGCAGGTCGGTGAGTTCGACTGGGAGAAAATTTTCGCCGGTGCGCGGTGGTTCCACTTCTCGGGAATCACGCCCGCGCTTTCCCCGGCCACCGCGGAACTCACCGCCGAAGCCTGTGCCGCCGCCCGCCACCTCGGCCTCACCGTCAGCTTCGACCTGAACTACCGCGCCAAGCTTTGGACCTGCGAGCAGGCCGGCGCGGTCCTCACCCCGCTCATGCAGCACGTCGATCTCTGCGTCACCAGCGCGGAGGAAGCCCGCGCCGTTTTCAACCTCGAGTGCAGTGACGACCCGGTCGATGCCGCCGGGAAGCTCCGCGGTCGTTTCGACTTCAAAACCGTGGCCCTTACCCAGCGCTCCGGGTCCCTCGCATGCAGCACTGGCTGGGGCGCGATGCTCTTCGCCGACGGCACCCCGCATTTTTCCCGCCGCCACGAGATCGGGGTCATCGATCGCGTCGGTGCGGGCGACAGCTTTACCGGCGCGCTTATTTTCTCCCTCCTCCGCGGCGACGCCCCCGCGCAGGCCATCGAATTCGCCGTCGCCGCCAGCACCCTGAAGCACACCATCCCCGGCGACTACGCGCTGCTCACCCTCGGCGAAGTCGAAGCCCTCGCCGCTGGTGCCGACGGCGGTCGTGTCCAGCGGTGAAAACGCCCTGAAAAAACTGTTTGCAAACCCTCCCGGCCCCGTTACTTTCCGCGCCCTAAATCTTATGGCAAAAACCTGCTGGCTCGAACGAGAAAAACGCAAATCCGCGACCGTCGCGAAGTACGCCGTCCGGCGCGCCGAACTGAAGGCCAAGGGCGACTACGTCGGGCTGTCCAAACTTCCCCGCAACGCCAGTCCCGCCCGCCTCAGCCGTCGCTGCGTGGTCACGGGACGCAAGCGCGCTTTCATCCGGCGCTTCCAGGTTTCCCGCATTACTTTCCGCGAACTCGCCTCGAACGGAATGATTCCCGGCGTGACCAAATCGAGCTGGTAGCGCCGAGCTTCCGCATCCTTTTCGAGTCGCGGGTTTTTCCACCCGCGACTCGTTTCGTTTTGTGACCATGAGCGTTTTCGTTTTTCTCGCCGCTGGCTCGGAGCTCTCTGTGCAGTGGGAGGAGCCAGGCACCATCGCCCTCAAGATCCTTGCGATCATGGCGCTCGTCTTTCTCAACGGGTTTTTTGTCGCGGCGGAGTTTGCCCTCGTCAAAGTCCGCGGCAGTCAGCTTGAGCCGATGGTCGAGGAGGGCAACACCACCGCCTCGCTGGCCCAGCACATCACCGGCAACCTCGAGGCCTACCTCTCCGCCTGCCAGCTCGGCATCACCCTCGCCAGCCTCGGTCTCGGCTGGATTGGCGAACCTTTTCTCGCCCACATGCTCCATCCGGCTTTCTTCCGGCTGGGCATCACCTCACCGGTCGTCATCCAGTCGGTCGCCTTTGCCCTCGCCTTCTCCACGATCACCACGCTGCACATCACGCTCGGCGAGCAGGCACCGAAGATTCTCGCGATCCGCAAACCGGTCCCGTCCACGCTCTGGGTCGCGCGCCCCCTCGGGCTCTTCTACGTCCTCTTTCGTCCGGCCATCTGGTTCCTCAACGCCGTCTCCAACTGGCTGGTCAAAATGCTCTTTCGCATCGAGCCGGTAAGCGGACACGAGCTCGCCCACAGCGAGGAGGAACTCCGCGTCATTCTCGCCGAAAGCGAGCGCGCTGAGGAGGTCACTCCGCTCGGAAAATCCCTCCTCATCAACGCCCTCGACATGGCCGACCGCGTGGTCCGCGACATTACCACCCCGCGTGGCGAGGTCGTCTTTCTCAATACCGAGGACACCTTTGAGGAAAACCTCCAGCGCGCGCTCGCGACCCGCCACACCCGCTTCCCGCTCTGCGACGGCCACCTCGATAACACCATCGGTCTGGTGCATATCAAAGACATGCTCAAGCTGATGCGGGAGCCTCAGGCCGACATGCACGCCATCAAGCGCGACATCTTCCCCGTGCCGGAAATGATGCCGCTGGAAAAGCTCCTCACCTTTTTTCTGGCCAAGCACGCCCACCTCGGGCTCGTCGTCGATGAATTCGGCGGCACCGTCGGCATCGTCACCCTCGACAATGTCCTCGAGGAACTCGTTGGCGAAATCCAGGACGAGTTCGACACGGAGATCCCGGAGTTCAAGCGCGTCAACGCCGATGAGTTCACCGTCCTCGGCGGCCTCGGCCTCTACGAACTCCACGACCTCGCCGGCCTCGAACTTGAAAGCGCCGACGTCAGCACCATCGGCGGCTACGTCACTCATCTCATCGGTCACCTTCCCAAGCAGGGCGAGTCCGTCCGTATCGAGGACTACCTCGTCACCATCACCCAGACTGACGGCCGCCGCGTCGGCCAGCTCCAGTTCAAGCGCCTCGCGGAGGCTGCGGAGCCGACGGTTGAGGAAAAAAAGAGTCCGACTTAAGCGAAAGACGCCGGAGCCAAGCGCTCCTGCACGCGTCGTTAATACCAAACACAGTTGAAAACCGACACCTTCCAAAGTCCGAGAACCGAAGGAAATCGCGCAACGCACCGATTCGTATCGTCCAGTCTTCAACTGAGTTTGGTATAAGACATGTCGCCAACGAATGAACAGCCTTGGCCGCCGGCTCTCAGGCAGCCATGTGGCCGACCAGCGTCCGATCGTTTTCCACCGCGGCAAAGAACGACGGAAAGCGCGGGTCCCAGCCGAGCGCGCGGAGTTTGGCGTTGCTCACGCGCTTGTTCGTCCAGCCGCGCTTGCGGTTCGTGTCGATCGGCCCGGACCGTGGCAGCGGACGGGCGAAGCGCCCGGCCAGCCACGCATAGACGTCGCGCTGGGTTAGCGGTTCGTCGTCGTTCACATTGAAAACGCCGCGCGCCTTGGCGGTCACGAGATGGACGAGCGCGGCGGCGATGTCGTCGCGATGCACCTGGTTGATCCACTTCGCGCCATCTCCCTCGATCACCGCCTCGCCCGCGAAAAACTTTCGCAGCAGTACCGACCGCCCCGGCCCGTAAATCCCTGCCAGTCTTGCCACCACCCCGCTTTGCGCGATAACGAACTCCTCAGTCTCCCGTAGCACACGTCCCGTCTCGCGATCCGGCTCCGCCGCGCTTTCTTCCGTCACCCACGCCCCGTCCGTCTGCGCATAGACCGACGTGCTGCTCGTGAACACCAGCATCCCCGGCGCGAGCACCTCACCCAGTGCCTGCGCGCCGCCGAGATACACCGCGCGGTATTGCTCCACTCCGCCGCGCCCGGAACTCGCGCAGTGGATCACCGCGTCCGCGCCGCGCAGTTCGCTCCGCGCCGCCAGCTCCGCGTGATCCGTGATGTCGCATGCCACCACCCGAAACGGCTCGCCGCCGAGCTGCGCCGCCGATTCCGCCGAGCGCGTCACGGCCACCACGTCCCAACCCGCCGCCGCGAAAAGCCGCGCCGCCGCCAGCCCGGTGAAGCCGCAGCCCGCAATGACCACTTTGCTCATCGCGCCGGCACGACCTTGTAGATCCGGCAGCCGAGCGCTGGCACCGAGAGCACCGTCTCGGGCTTTCCGTCACGCCAGACCACGGTGGCCTTCGCGTCCGCCTCCGGCGCGTTCACGCATTCCAGCGCCTGGCCCTTGGCGAGCAAAGCCCGTCCGCTCACGACCAGCGGCATCGCATGTTCTTTCACTCGCGTCTCCGCGGCCCGCACGCCATTGCCGTTGCCGACGACGACTACCGTCTGTGCCGGATCAATCACGCCGTCTTTTTCCTCATACCGCGCAAACGCGAAAATCCCATCGTCCTCGCTGCCGCCCGCGCCGTCCACCCACAGCGTCGCGATGCGACCCGTGTGCAGCGCCGGGAGCTCGCGCCGCAGCCGGATGAATGGTGCGAGCGCCGAGCCCTTCGCCGCCGCCGTGAGTTTCGCCGCGTCCGTGCCGCGCGGCCACAGTGTGCGTCGGCCGGTTTCGCCGTCCTTGCCGATTTGCCCGTCAGCGTCTTCGAGCGCGATTTCGGTGCCGTAGTAGAGGCATGGAATGCCTTCGAGCATTAGGACGATGGCGCTCGCGAGCGTGTTCTGCCGCACGGCGATGCCCGCAACACGGAAACGGTTCAGTCCGTCGTGATTCTCCACGAAGTTGACCATCTTCCGCCGCGCCGTCAGTCCATCGAGTCCCGGCGTGGGATTGAAAAACCCCGACTCCGGCGCGAGATCGCGGACCATTCTCTCCAGCGCCTTCGCCGGGCGAAATCCGCCATCCCTGTGCCGGAGCCAGTCGCGGAGCGCATCGCAGCATTGGAAATTCAGCACCGCATCCAGACACGGCGCGGGGTTTTGCGCGAAGTCCTCGCGGAAAGTGTAGCGGCCCACGGTCTGCGGATTGCCGGAATAAATCTCGCCGAAGAGCAGCAACCGCCGCGCTTTTTCGGGTCCGAGCCGCGTCCGCAACCGCGCGGTAAAGGCGTCCCAAAACGCGCGATGCACATGCTTCACCGTGTCGATCCGCAGCCCGTCCACCCCGACCGTCTCAAGATAGAACGCATAGATTTCCACGAACTCATTCACCAGCGCCTCGAAGTGCGCGCCCGCCGGATCGGTCCACACATCGCGCAGGCTGAAAAAATCGCACAGCACTTCCTCCCCGTCTTTCGCTCCGAGCGAGCCGGCGCTCATCCCTTTGCGCCCGTAGCTCTCGAGCTGCGCGAGCACGCCGGTCGTCGCGATCGTTTTTCCCAGCACCGTCTGCGGCCCGTCCGGCGCCACGCGCCGTTGATTCCACTCCGGCCGGTCGGCCCACTTTGCGCCGTCGTGAAAGCCGTCGCGCTTGTAACCGGGAATCCATTCCGCCTGACTGTCGTCGCGCCCGTTGCCGTTTGTATCGTAGTAGAAAACCGGCCCCGCGTGATTGCAGACCACGTCCTGGATGACCTTGATCCCGCGCGCGTGGGCCAGCGTCACGAAGTCGCGGTAATGCTGCATCCGCCCTTCGCGCGTGTCCGCGTAGGCCGTCTTTCCGTCGAGGCTGCGCGCGCTTGTGAGGTGCGGGTCGATGTCCAGAAAGTCCTGCGCCCAATAGCCGTGATAGCCCGTCTTCGCGCCTCCGAGATCGAACGCCGAATTCCACACATTCCGCACCGGCGGCGTGATCCACAGAGCGGTCACGCCGAGCGCGTCGAAATAGCCCGCCGCCAGCGCGATCTCCAGCCCGCGCAGATCGCCGCCGTGGTAGCGGTTGATGTCCTGCTGCGCCACATCGTGCAGCGCCGGGTCACTGCCCGCCGGCACATTGTTCGCCGGATCGCCGTCGAGGAAACGATCCGTCAGCGCGAAATAAATCACGTCTTCATTCCACGGCCGGTCCAGCGGCGCAGCCGCGGCGTTGAGCGTCAGCGCGACGGCGAAAAGTCCGGGGAGAAAGCGCGTCATGCCCGCGATCAAACCGCCCTGCGCCGAACCGGGCAAGGCGTGAGTGGAAAAAATGCGCCGAAGGTCCGGGGAGGGATTCCGCCGCCCTCGCCGGGCTGATGGTTACGCACCTGAATGATCGACCGCGTTCTGCGCGCGCAGCTCGCGTGCGGAGCGGATTTTTTTTGCAGAATCAAATGCCTCGCGCTTGCGGGTGGTCAGCTTGATCTTTCGAGCATGAAACTCTGGATCCTCAGCCTCGTTTCAATCGCGGTGTTGGCGTTGCCGGCGAACGCTCTCACCAAGAAGGTGCTCATCATCGGGATCGATGGCACGATGCCCAGTGCGCTGGCGGTGGCGGAGACGCCAAATCTCAACGCGCTGAAGGCCAACGGCTGCTCCTCGACGCGGGTGATTTCGCATCCCGTGACCCACAGCGCGGCGGCGTGGTCGAGCCTGTTCACCGGGGTCTGGGGCGACAAGCATGGCGTCAATGATCCGGGCAACAGCTTCGCCGGAAACCAGTTCGCCACCTATCCGAGTTTCTTCAAACGCCTTGAGGACGCGAATCCCGCGTTCAACACCGTCTGCCTCGCCCGCTGGGCACCGCTGATCACGGTGGTCCCCGATGCCGACGAGAAGCTTTCCTTCGGCAGCGACGCGGCGATCACGACGGAGACGGTGAACCGTCTGACCACGACGAACCCGGACGTGTTTTACATGATCCTGCTGGATGTGGATTCCGCCGGTCACAGCTACGGTTTTGGGCCGACCGTCCCCCAATACGTGAGTGCGATCGAGACGGCTGATGGCCGGGTGGGGCAGATCATCAGTGCGCTGACCAGTCGCGCCACCTACGCCGAGGAAGACTGGTTGGTGATCGTGGCCACGGACCATGGAGAGCATGATCATCCCGATCCGGAACGCTCGCGCATCACCTTCCACATCATCAGTGGCCCCTCAGCGGCGCGCGGGGTGATGTGGCCCTCGCCGAGCATCGTGGACGTGTGCGCCACGGTGCTGACGCACATGGGCGTGGCCATCGCTCCGGCTTGGAACCTCGACGCGCGGGTGGAGGGATTCCCGCTGCCGCCCACGCCCTACGGCGCAAACTTGATTCGCAACGGCGACGCCGAAGCGAATTCCGGCACGAACGATTACACGCCGAACCGCGGCATCGCTTGGTGGTTCGATCTCGGGAGCACGACGCTCGGTACCTACGGCTCCAACGCGGCCTTCCCGTCATCTGCGAGTCCCGGACCGTCGGAACGCGGGAGTAACTTCTTCCTCGGCGGCAGCACCAATGGCTCGATTTCCCAGCGCATCGACCTCGCCGACATCGCCCTCGACACCGACGGTCCCGGGGTCAATTACACCCTCTCCGGTTGGTTTGGCGGCGCGGGCACCAGTGCAGATTCCGCCGCGCTCACGGTCAGCTTCCTCGATGACCAGGGAGCGGTCCTGGGCACGGATTCGGTGGGAGGTGCCACCCCCGCCGAGCGCGGCAACGTCACCGGCCTGCTCCCACGCTCCGACACCGGGATCCTGCCCGCCGGAACGCGGGCTGTGGAGTTCGTGCTGAACAGCAACTCCGCCTCGGGAACGAACGACGCCAGCGCCGACAACCTTTCCTTCACCCTCACTCCCAATCCCGATCCCGGTTTTCAAATCCTGGGCTATGGGCCCGTCACGGGCGGTTGGCAGATGGAAGTGAATTCGGTGAGCTACCGGCATTACTCGCTGGAACGCTCGGAGGATCTGCAGGCATGGGAAGAGATCGTCGCGCCGGTCACCGGCACCGGCGGGCCGTTGACCCTGACGGATCCCGATCCTCCCGAAACACGGGCGTTTTACCGCGTGGCTTACCGCCGGCTGTGACCGGCGGCGGAGTTCCCGCTGGCCACGATCGAAGCACTTCTTCAGCCTCGCAGCCGCCACTCGCGTCCTCTGCGCAGCCCACGAGACACCCAACCGTCGCCACTCATGAAACTCATCCTTTTCCTCCTCGCCCTCGTCACGCTCACTCACGCGCTCCCGCTGCGTGGGCAAGAGCCGCCGCCCGTGCCAGCCGCCGTAAATCCGGCTACGACCGCCGAGTTGGGCGTGCTGCGGGAAAGCGTGCTTGCTGCGCTGAATGAGGGCGATTTCGACAAGCTCCTCCCGCTGCTCACGCCCGGTGTGGTTCTGACGTTTCAGAACGCCGAGGTCGCTCGCGGGCGGACGGGCGTGAAAACTTTTCTCCAGCAGAACACCAGCGATCCGGCGGCGCTCGTCCGGAGCTTCCGCCTCGAAGCCAAGGCCGACGCCGCTCCTGCGCTTTATGGCGACGCCACCGCCGTCCTCACCGGCAGCGCCGCGGAAACCTTTCGCATGGCGAATGGGAAAGAACTCCCCCTCGCCGGCCGCTGGACCGCCACGGCGATCCGCGAAAACGGCCAGTGGCAGCTCGCCGCGCTGCACACTTCGACGGACCTTTTTTCCAGCCCGCTTATCGACTCCACGAAAATGGCGGGTCGCAATGCGAGCATCGCCAGCCTGCTCATCGGCCTTTTCGCCGGCTGGATACTCGGTCGCAAGCGCGTAATTTGAAAAATGGCCCGGTTCAATTCTCCAGGAATCGGACCCGGTAGAAGCGTTTCTCTCCCACGATCGGGACGGTGATCTCGACCGGGCCGGCGGGGCGGGGGAGCCCGTCGTTTCCGGCACTGGATCGAGCCGCAGCACGCTCGCATCCATCCCACGCGGCGAGGTTGGCGCTGCCGCCGGCGCGGTGGCATTTCGCGCAATTCACGTCCAAGTAGGAGCGCACGCGGGCTTCGAGTGAGTAGGCTGTTTCATCGGGCCGCAAGTGGGGTGGCAGCAGGTGTGGCGAGCCGGCGCTGCTCGTCAGGAAGCCGTGCGTTTCGAGCAGGCCGACTTGATTGCCGACGAAACCGTTGATGCTCCCGTCCAAGTTAAGCTGGCGCGTGGCGCGCGGCGGGGGACGCGCCAGCGGTGGAACGCCGCGCAAACCGAGGTCTGCGGAAAGGTGCTGCCGGGCGGGAGTGCCTGACGAAAAAGTCTCACTGAATCTTCATCGGCCGCCCTCCGCTTTCGCAATCGCTGGCGCTGGGGGACGACCAGGCCATATCATCACCACCATGCGCCCGACCCTCATCAACTGCACCACCCTCCTTTCACTCCTTCTCGTTCTCGGATGCGCCATCCCCAGCCGGGCCGAGCAGTTCGTGCTCTTCGACGTCACCTTTCCCTACGCCAAGGCCGACGCCGACAACGCCAAGCCGAGCCCATCGCACTTCTACGTCAAAGGCGACCGCCTCAACGCCCAGCGCCCGAAGGACTGGACCGCTCCCGTGGACTACCGCAATGGCACCGTCCATGTCCGCCTTGAAGTCCTCGAGAAACCCGCCGGCGGCGAGCCCACCACCTGGAGCGTCTGTTACATCCCCAACAAGGGTCAGGGCCACGGCTACGGCTGCATCGGCGTCAGCGCTTACAAAGAGCTCGGAGTGTATGAACAGGACATCGCCATGACCAAGTTCTGGCAAAACGACGACATCGTCTGGAGCGAAGGCATCAAGCAAATGGACCTCGTCATCAAGGACGGCAAAGGAACCAAAGCGTACACTCGCCCCGACCCTGAAAAGTTCTTCCACACCAAGGTCCGCATGACGCTCATCCAAGTCTCCGCCGGCGCAAAATACGACCCCAAGCTGGTGCCTAATCTACCGTCGGTAGGAGAGAAAAAGTAGCGCCCTTCACCCTTCGCTCCAACGAATGTTCCGCCGGGTGCCGACGACATGGAAATGGGCGTCCGCACTCTGGATATAGCCTGCGGCATTGATCTTCATCCCTTCGCTGCGCAAGCGCCGGCGCTGCACCTTCGAGAGCGCTGCGTCCATCTTCGGGCTGAGCCGCGCGTCGGCGCTCACCACCCGATGCCACGGCAGTTCGGCCGCCTCCTGCTCGGTTAGACTGCTCATCACGAAAGCCACGTGCCGCGCCATCACATTCATGTGAATGCAGATGCTCCCATAGGTCGTGAACTTGCCCGTCGGAATCAGGCCCACGAGCCGGATAACCTCCGCGCGAATGCGGGCGAACGCTTTGGATTTTGGTTTCGGCATGGATTCCTTTTAGGTGTGAAATTGTTACGCCGATGCAGAATTCACGTCCCATGAGATTTACGCTTACCCGCTTCGCCCTGATCGTCGTCTGCTTCATTTTGTGTGAGCGCATTTCCCATGCGGAGGTGGCGCGGCCGAATCTCGTCATTTTCCTCACCGACGATCACTCACTGCTCGATAGCACCGTCTATGGCGCGAAAGACGTGAAGACGCCAAACATGGAGCGCGTCGCCGCGGCGGGGCTCACCTTCGATCGCGCGTTTGTCGCCTCGCCGAGCTGTGCGCCGAGTCGGGCGGCGATGCTCACCGGCCTCATGCCGGCGCGCAACGGCGCCGAGCCGAACCACGCGAAACCGCGCCCGGAAATCAAAAAGTTCCCCGCCTATTTTCAGGAACTCGGCTACGAAGTCGTCGCCTTCGGCAAGGTCGGGCACTACCAGCAAACCGCGACTTACGGCTTCGACCATTTCGCCAACATCGGCTTTCACGATGATGCCGCTGTGGGGAAAGGGATCGAGTGGTTGCGTCAGCGCAAGAGCGACAAACCGCTCTGCCTTTTCATCGGCACAAATTGGCCTCACGTCCCGTGGCCGGACAACGGCGAAGGCTACGGGGATGACAGCGTGCAAATCCCGGCGACGCACGTGGACACCCAGCGCACGCGCACTGCACGCACCCATTATTATGCAGCCGTCGCGCGCATGGACGCCGAACTCGGGCAGGTCTTCGATACCGCGCGCGAGGTGCTCGGACGCGATCTGCTTTTCCTCACCACTTCCGATCACGGCGCGCAGTGGCCCTTTGCCAAATGGAACTGCTACGACGCCGGCATCCGTACGCCGATGATCGCCGTCTGGCCCGGCAAAATCGCCGCCGGAAAGCGAACCAGCGCGATGGTCAGTTGGATCGATCTCCTGCCGACCCTCCTCGAATGCTCCGGCGGCACTCCACCCGCGGACATCGATGGCCGCTCCTTCCTCGGCGTGCTGCGCGGCGAGACGCAGACCCATCGCGACCGCATCTTCACCACCCACAGCGGCGATGGGCGCTTCAACATCTACCCCATCCGCAGCGTGCGTACCGCCGACTGGAAATACATCCACAATCTGCATCCCGAGTTTTACTTCTCCACCCATGTGGACCTCGCACCTCGCGACACGTCGAATTACTTCGGGAGTTGGGTGGAGAAAGCCATGACCGATCCCGCAGCCGCCAGCATCGTCCACCGCTACCACGAACGCCCCGCGGAAGAACTCTACGACTTGCGCGCCGACCCGTTCGAAGAGCACAACCTCGCCGCAGACCCTGCGCAAGCCGAGCGCCTCGCCACATTACGCACCGAAGTGGATGCCTGGATGAAAGCACAAGGCGATGAAGGAAAAGTCTATGCCCGCCCACGCCTGCTGACCGACCCCGACCGGGCGACGCCCCCGAAAGCCGGCGCGGAGCAGATCAGGCCGCTCCTTAGATGAACCGACAGTCCGCGTGAGCGGCTTCGTCCAACGCGATGATGAGCAAGTCCACGTCGGTGGAAGGATTCTTATCTCCGCCGACATCTTTCCAATGCCTCCGGCACTTTCCGGCATGCGTGATCGCGTCGCTTACTTTGAGAATCAGTTCGTCAAGCGGCAGGTCGCCTTTCTCGTATTGCTTGATAAACTTCTTCAGCGCCTTCTTCGCTGCGTCGCATCCATCGAAAGCCTTCGTCGTGAAGTCGTAGTGGAGCAGCAGCCAGTATTCGAAAGTCGGAATCGAAAGCGCCACCTCGATCTTGTGGGCCGCGGCTAACTGGAGAGCCTTCGGCATCTGCTCGCGGCGCGGGTGATTCTGTCTCTCGCGGTCAAAGACCACCCATACCCGGTCGTAGGGCTCCGCCACCGCCGACTTCCCGGCCCTTTCAGCCTGCCGATCGCGCATGGCGATGGCTTCCTTCACGATCCCGATTGGGTCGGTATGATCGCCATGCACGATCTCGACGGCGAACGCCTTGAGGCTCAACTTCGCGCGAATCTTCTTCAGGTAGGCCGGCTCCGTCGCCTTTCCCTCCACCACGATGAGGAACGTCTCGCCGGACGCCGGACGCACTGGCTCGGGCCGCTGCAACTTCCTCTCGTAAGAACCTCTCCTCCTCGCGCCCATGACTTAGAACTTCAGGCCTTCGGGGATGAAGGGGATGCCGCCGTAACGGCCGGCGAGGTAGCCTTTGACCAGCGACTCGTCCTTGCGCGGCTTGAAGTCGGTCAGCGGATAGAGCCGCGTGGCCCCTTCCTGATCCTTCTCCGTGAACCAAATCTGATCCCGCCGCAGCAGCGTCTGGTCGAGCAGCAGCGGGTTGTGGGTGGTGAAGAGCACTTGAGTCGTGACCACGTCGTTTTGGCGCGAAAATAGATTCGTTAAAAATGAACTGGCTAACAGCGGGTGAAGGCTTGTCTCGATTTCGTCTATGACGAAAAGATTTCCGCGCTGGGAGTAGTAAAGCCAATGAGCTGCGAGTTCCAAATACCGGATTGTCCCTTCGGACTCTTCCCCAAGGATATTGAACGCAATTGGCGCGTCGGATTTTCCGCGGTGAAAGAGCTGTGGCCTAGAGGTTCCTAAAGCTTTTTCTATGCTCTGCTCTAACATTGCAGCGAGTCGTGTGCTGACTTCTTGAAGGGCTGGCAGGTCCTCCGCTTCTTCGGTCGAGAACGGGCCCGTAAATTTACTCTCGACCTTAACCTCTTTTTTGCCTCCCGAAGGTTTAGTTACGCCGATATTTACAATGCCTAAATCCGCGTTCGAAATCAGGCGAAGCAGTGTTTTTTGATTTTCAGGTTCCCCAAGTAACTCCCGTAGCAAATCCCAATCTGGGATCGTTCGTTTCAGGTCAAGAAATACGCAGCCCTGGCTAACGGCGGACCATACTTGGGTTGCCCTTTCGTGATTCAGTTGCGACGCCGTCGTGAGGAACGCGGTGTTTGCACGAGTCTTTTTTCGCAAAGATTCGTCATGTTTGAAATGCACCGTGGATTTCGACCACGCGTATTTTTCCTTCTTCTCATCCCAATCCCGCTCGAACCACACCTGCGGGCGGCCTTTCGGATAGGCCACGAGATATTCGCTCGTCACCCGTTCGCGGGTCATCTCGATGCCGTAGAGCGTGCGGATGCCGTTGATCACGGCGGTGATCTCGAACTTGCTCGGCTCGGTGAGGCACGCGGGGTCGAGCTTGAAGGGTTGGGCGCCGGTGGGGGCGCCGGGCTGGAGTTTGGTCGCGGAGTCGCGCACGAACTCGGCGAAGAACCGCAAGGCGGCGACGATGTTGCTTTTGCCGGAGGCGTTGGCGCCGTAGAGGGCCACGGCTTTGACGAGCTTGGTGCCCTTGAGGCCGGGGACGTGGTCGCAGGAGATGAGGTTCTGCGGCAGTTCGTCGGAGTAGTTGCTGGCCACCATGCTGAGCGTCTGCTCGGCGCGGATGGAGCGGTAGTTGGCGACCTTGAACTCGATGAGCATGGAGTCACTAGAGGCAATTTCCGTGCGATTAGAAGCCTTTTCTTGCGGATAATCCGCAAACTTCCGTTCTTAAAAGACGGCGATAACCGCTTTCAGCGCAGATAAGCGCGCCAGCGGTTGAGGAAAGGAGCGAGCGGGACGCATGGGGAACGGATGTTATTCGCTGAGGTCGAGGGTGACGGGACCGAGTTTGCCTTTGAAGACGAAGGGTGCGGTGTATTCGCCGACGGCTCCTTTTTCGTCCCGGCCGACTTGCAAGCCATCAGCGGGCTGACGCTTGAGTGGGCTGCTCTTGCCGGTGGCGATGACTTTTCCGCCGGACTTGATTGTTACGGTTCCATCCTTCGCCAGCGTCGCGGTGATGGTCGTGGGCTCCAAGGCGAGCGCATCGGCGGCGGTGGTGGCGTCGAGTTTGCCGCCATGGCGCAGAGCGAAGGTGGGTTTGCCGTCTTTGAGGTAAAGCGAGAAGCCTTCGGCGGAGCCGCCCTGCGCGATGAGCACGCCGTCACTCGCGGCCTCGGTGATCTCGACCCGGACGGTGATCCCGTGGTGGGCGAGTGACGGGGCATCTTCGCCGGTGAGGCTGTAGCCTTGCTTGAGCGGGAAATGTGTTTCCGTGCCGTCGCTCGGCTGGCCATAGGCTGGCTTCCAAGGCCACGGCAGCACCTCGGCTCCTTTGCCCCACGCCTCCCATTTCGCCACGAGCTGCTGCACGACTTCCGGATTCTCCGTCGCGATGTCGTTCATCTCGGTGCGGTCCGCTTCGGTGTCGTAGAGCTCCCATTTTCCACGGGGGTTCTTCGCGACCAGTTTCCATTTTCCATCGCGGACGGCGCGATTGCCTTCGTGCTCGAAAAAGATCGGCGCCGGGCGATTCAACGGCTGGCCGGCAAACGCGGGAAGCAAGCTCACACCTTGCATCGGTGTAATCTTGCTGCCGCCACGCTCGGCAGGATAGTTCGCGCGGGCGAGGGCGACGCAGGTGGCCATGATGTCGATGAGGTGCCCCGGCTGTTTCTCCAGCGCATCGTGGCGCGCGAGGCCCGCCGGCCAATGGGCGATCAGCGGCGTGGAGATGCCGCCTTCATGCTCGAAATGTTTGTAGAGGCGGAACGGCGTGTTGCTCACGTTCGCCCACGCTTCGCCGTACGAGATGAAAGTGTCAGGCACGCCGGGCATGACGTTTTTGCCGTCGAGCATCGGGAAACCGTCGCGGGTCTGCTTCGGATGGACGTCGGCGCGCAAGGCGTCGGGCGCGATCACGGGCAGCGTCGGTTTGTCGGCGCGCGTCTTGTTTCCCTCGCGTCCGATGTCCTCCGCGCAAGCCCCGTTGTCCTGAAGAAAGAGGACGAGGGTGTTGTCGAATTGACCGTTCTTTTTCAAAGCCTCAACAATGCGCCCGACGCCTTGATCCATGCAGTCCACCTGCGCCGCATAGACTTCCATGCAGCGCGCTTCCCAAGCCTTGTCTGCCACCTTATCCCAGTCACCAAACATCGGGCTGAGCTTCCAGCTCGGGTCGATCACGCCGAGCTTCTTCTCTTTCTCGAAACGCGCCGCGCGGATGGGTTCGTAGCCGCCATCGTATTTGCCTTTGTATTTCGCGATGTCCGCTTCCTTCGCGTGCAGCGGCCAGTGCGCGGCGGTAAAGGCGACATACATGAAGAACGGTTCGCTGGCATGATCGCGCGCGTGCTGGGTCGCATAACGCACCGCATGGTCGGCGATGGCGTCGGTGTAGTAATAACTCGCCGGCTGGTATTCGGGATCGGCGAGCGCGGAGATGGGCTGGTTGTCGCGCGTGAGTGTGCCCGGATCGAAGTAACTGCCTGCGCCGGTGATCGTGCCGTAATAACGATCGAAGCCGCGCTGCATCGGCCAGTCATGTTTCGACCCATCGGGTTTGATGTTGCGAGCGACGTGCCACTTTCCAATGGCGTAGCTTCGATAACCCGCGGGCCTCAACGCCTCGGCGATGGTCACGCAGCGGTTGTTCAATTCGCCGCTGAAACCATCGAGGCCTTTGTCCTCAATCATGTGACCGATGCCCGCCTGATGCGAATACAGGCCCGTGAGCAAAGCCGAACGCGTCGGACAGCAGCGGGCGGTATTGTAGAACTGCGTGAAGCGCACGCCATTGCTGGCGAGTGCATCAAGATTCGGCGTCTGGATTTCCCCGCCGTAACAGCCGATATCGGAAAAACCCATGTCGTCGCCGAGGATGACGATGATGTTCGGACGTTTGGACGCTGGCGAGTCGGCGAACGCGCGGTGGGTGCAGACAAGGGCAACCAGGCAGATGAGGGGGAGAAGCGTTTTCATGGTGGTGGAATCTTACTTGTTTGAAGCTGCATCGCCGATTTCACGCGTCACCGCTTCGAGGAGCGATGCCTCCATTTCCACCAAATGCCCGCGTTCGGGGAATCGGCCTTCTTGCACGTCGGCGATGTATTCGCGGAAGGCGGCGAGGCGTTCTTGCTGGAGGCGGCGGTGTTCGGCGGCAAAGTCGCGGTAGGCTTTGGCGTGGCGTGGTGGGCGTTCGTCGTAGTCGCCGAGGATGTCGTCGGAGAAGAGGAACTGCGTGTCGCAGCCAGGGCCGGAGCCGAGGGACATCAGGAGCATCTTCGTCTGCGACGAAAGGAAGCGCGCGAGGTTGTGCGGGACGACTTCGAGTTCCGCGGCATAGGCGCCGGCGGCTTCCAGTTCCTTCATGCGGTGATAGAGCTGCGTGCCTTCTTCGACGGTGCGGCCGATGGCGCGGTAGCCGGTCCACGTAACGTGTCGCGGGACCATGCCGAGATGCCCGACGACGGGGATGCGTTCGCGTGCCATGGCCTCGATGATGAATGGGCTGGCCGAGCAATAGACGCTGCTCGCGCCGATCTCGAGGGCGCGGAAAGCGACGCGGATCGCCTCCTCCGGCGAGGCCAGCCCGTGAGGCGTGGCGCAGGAGAGGAAGCTGTGCGGAGCCGCGGCGACGAGGGTCGGCAGACGCGACTGCGCCTCGGGACTGTCGAAGCTGCAACTCAGCAAATCCACGCCGGCTTCTTCCGCGGCGGCGGCTTCCTCCGGGGATTTGACGTGGATGTGCGTGAGGCAGCGTTTGCCCTTGAGCTGCTGGAGATCGAAGACGGTGTATTTTTTGCGCGGGCGGAGCATTTGTCTCGAATGCGTTTCAAATGCGCCAAGCCCAGAAGCTTTTCCCGTCCCGAATTCGCTACGGCAAGGGCTCGCCGCGGGCGGCGAGGAGGAGGTAATACCACTCCTCGCGCGTGAGCTCGATCTCCGCCGCCGCGGCGGCCGCGCGGATACGCTCCGGATTGGTGGTGCCGATGATCGGGATGATTTTCGCCGGGTGCTTCAGCAGCCACGCCAGCGCCAGCGCCGTGCGAGTGACATTGCGCTGCGCGGCCAGCGCATCGAGCGCGGCGACGAGGCCCCCGACCTGATAGCCCTTCTGCCCAGGGAGCAAATCCTTGCCGCCGTCGCCGAGCAACCCGCCGGCGAGCGGGCTCCAGGCGAGCGGGGTGAGATTGAGCGCCTGGCATTGATCGAGCGTGCCATCGGTGAAGGCGGAGAGGTTTGCGAGGCTGATCTCCACTTGGTTGGCGACCAGTGGTTGCTCGAGCTTTTGCTGGAGTGCGCGCTGGATCATCGCGACCTGCGAGGGGGCGAAATTGCTCACGCCAAACTCCCGCACCTTGCCCGACTTGTGCAGGCTGGTGAAGGCGATGGCCACTTCCTCCGCGTCCATCAGCCAGTCCGGGCGATGCAGTTGGAAGAGGTCGATCTCCTCGACGTGCAACCGCCGCAGGGAGTTTTCGCACGAGCGGATGATGTGCTCGGCGGAGAAATCGTAGCGCTGTGGTGTGCCCGGCGGTTCCTCGGCGAGACGGACGCCGCACTTGGTGGCCACGAGCAGCCGTTTGCGCAGCTTCGGATTCTCGCGCAGCACTTCGCCAAAAGCGCTCTCGGCCCGCGTGCGGCAGTAGATGTCGGCATGATCAAAAAGCGTGAACCCCACGTCCACCGCCGCGAGGACCGCGGTGCGCGCCGTTTCCAGGCTGGTCTTGATGTCGCCGGCCGGAGCCAGACGCCAGCAGCCATAGGCGAGGCGACTGGAGGAGAGTTTGCTTTCACCGAGCGGGGTTTTTTGCATCGCGCGATGCCTAGCGGCGCGGGCGCTGGGGGGCAAGCGCCGAGTCTTGCCGAAGGTGCGGGAAAGGCGTATGCGCTCGCTGGTTTCCACCGAATCCCCCCTCCACGCCGAGGGCCAACTCACGCCCGCGCAGTCCGCGCTCTGCGCGCCCACGATGCCCGCGGAGGAACTCTACGACCTCGACGCCGACCCGCATGAAATCATCAATCTGGCCGCTGTCCCAGAGCAGCGCGCCACGCTGGAGCGCCTTCGCGCCGTGTTGGAAAATGGCTCGCCGACACCGCTGAACAGGGCGCGATCCTCGAGCCCGAAGCCGTGGTGAAAACCAAGGGCCTGACCAAGCCCGGCGGTAAACGCAGCACTGGCTACAAAGCCGCGGCGGCGACGGGAAGCTGCCGAAGTGATCCACAGGGATGCGGCTTGACGTGGCGCAGCCGGCCTGCGATGCCCACACGCATGGCCCCCTACGTGCGTGAATTGCAACTTTGGCGCCTGCCAACAGAAGCGCGAAACCGGTTTCTCCAATGCCTCGCGGGACCCGGCGTTCCGCGTCCGCTCTGGACGCAGCCGCTGGCCCGGGATGGAAGGTGGAAGTTTCTTATCGGCGGCGGGCTGCTGCTGCTCGCGGTCATGGCACTCATCCGCGGTCTTGAACCCCTCGAGGTTCCGTGGATCGCGGGCTGGGCGCTGGCCGCCGCGCCGCTTTGCCTGGGCCTGGCGGGCTGGTGGCGGCAGCAGCGGCACGCCCGTCGGCTGCCCTTTCCCCCCGGCAAATACCTTTTCGCCACCGAACTGATCGACGCCTCCGAAGGGGTGTGCCGGATCTACAATCTGGATGCTCTGACTGGGACGCGGGTGGCGAATGTCTTTGGCTCGGGCCGGGTGGGTGAAGTCGAGTTGCAACTCGTCTTTGGACGCGAGGTTCAGAGCTTGCGCGCACCGTCGAAGACGGCCGCGGAGGGCGTCCTGCAGAGCCTCGAGGCGGCGCGCTCGGCCCTCGCGGAAAATATGGCCGCGCAAGTCTGGGAGACGGTCGGCACGCTCGATCCGCTCTACGAGGCGCGCTACGGCCGGGGATGGGAGAAGATGAGCGTGCCGGCGCTGGTGCGGTGGAGTTTGCCGGATGCGTCCGCGACTCGAGGAAAACTCTCCTTTCCGCCCGCGGTGCTCGGCTGGGGCCTGGGCGCGGCGCTGCTGCTCGCGCCAGCATTGTGGTGGGCCGGTAATCAAGTGCGCGATGAACGCGCATTCCGCGAGGCGCGCTCGGCGGAGACCGTGGCGGCTTTCAAAGCCTACCTCCGGCGTGGTCCCGCGCGGCATACCATGGAGGTGTATGGCGTCCTGCTGCCGGCCGCCGCCCTGCATGCGGCGGTGCAGGCAGGCTCGGCGGAAGCCCTCCGCGAATTCCTTCTCGACTATCCAAACTCGCCCCTCGTTGGGGAGGTCGGGACGAAGCTGCGCGGCATCTACGCGGTGGCTCTCGAGGGGACCAAAGGGGCCACCGAAGCGGGCGCGCGCACGGCTCTCACGCGACTGCTCCAGTGGCAGGAAAAGAACCGAACCGCGCTCCTGCGAGTGGTTTTTGCCGGCAGTCCGGAGGTCAGCGGCGCACGGTTCGACGAGACGATCAGCCGCCTGCAGCGCGAGCTGAAACCCGAGCGCAAAGCGCAGGATTTTCCCCCGCTCGCCGCGGCCTTCTCCCGCGAGGAGACGCAGCGCCGGGAAGAGGCGATCTTGAGCGCGATCCGCACCGGCTTGGGCAAGGTCGTGCCCGAGGGCGTGCTCGTGCTGGAGAGGGGTATGGTTTCCGCGCGCGCGCCCGCGGATTTTGAAAATCCGGCGCTGATCATTCATTGGTCGTCCGAACTGGCCGATTCCAAAGAACGACCGCCGATCGAGACGCCGGACGGGAAGGTCTGGCTGCAACTGATCTTTCAATTCCGCATCTACCTGGTGGTCCCTGGCCAGCCGCTCTTTGCCTTCACTTCGGCCATTGCACCCGGTGATTACCTGCCGGATCTGGCCGCCGGAAAATCGGCCTACGAAGCGATGTCGGATATCGCCTTCGAAGAACTGCAACTGAGGATTGCAGGCGAATTCTTTCCGCGCCACGCCCCGGCCCGCGTCGCCCAGCGTTCGAAGGTTTCGCGCACTCGTGCGCCGGCGCCGGTGGCGCCGCCGGTGCGGACGGCGGTGGCGACCGGTTTTTGCATTTCGCGGACCGGCTACCTCGTCACCTCGCAGCAGTTCGCGGAAAGCGCGAAAGAATTCAAGGTCGTGACCAACGCCGGAGTCTTCCCGGCGGATCTCGTCCGGCAGGATGCCGACAAAGATCTCGCGGTGCTCAAGCTGCGGCAGGGTTTTCCGGCGGCCCTGGCAATTCTTCCGAGCGATGACCTGCGCCTGGGCGAGACCGTGCGGACGATCAGCTTTTCCACCGCGGCTGCTCCCGGGCAGCCGGCGCAAGTCACGGACGGAAAAATCAGCAGCCTCACCGGCATGGAGAATGAGCCGAACTACCTGCAAACGAGCGTGCCGCTCACGCCGGACAATTCCGGCGGACCGGTTTTCGACACGCAGGGAAACGTCCTCGGGGTCATCGCTGCGAAGATGGTTTCGCCGACCGCGCTGAGCGTCAGCTACGCGGTGAAAGGGAGCGTCCTGCTCCGTTTGCTCGAAGGCCTTCCCGAGTTGCGCGATGGCCTCCCCCCGCCGGCGGTCGAGACATCGAAAGCTGAGGAAATGATCGAGCGCGTCCGGCAGGCCACGGTCCTCATCGAGGGTTATGCTCCCGCGCGCTGAGCGGCCAGCTTCGGCGTGCCGACAACGGGAAAGCTGCTGGTTTTCATCGCCAAGCGGTGGCGAAGTGAGGCGTAATTCCTTTCCCATGAACAAGCTCCTCCCCATTCTTCCGCTTCTCACCATCCTTTCCCTGGCCCGCGCTGATTGGGCGGTGAAGGACGACGCCAATTCCGAGCTGCCGGGCCGCAAGGTGGACATCACCCAGGACGGGGTGTTGCGGGCTCAGTTCATTTACGGCGAGGGGCAGATCAAGCCGTATCTGCGGGTCCAGGGCGAGGATGGGGATTGCCTGAACGCGTGGGAGGAGAAGCAGCAATTTCCGCATCATCGCGGGATTTTCATTGGGTGGAATAAGATCGCCTCGGATCTCGGCGGGATCGAGCCGGGGACGAAGCCATTCGATCTCTGGCACATGAATAATAAGGGGACGATGACGGTGGCGAAGCTGGAGAAGCTGGAAGGGGGGAAGGATGCGGGGACATTGGTGGCGATAATCGAGTGGCGGGCGGGGGCGAAGGATGCGGCGGGGAGTGATCTGCTGCTCACGGAGACGCGGACGCTGCGGGTGGCGCGGCCGAAGGCGAAGGCGACGCAGGTGGATGCGGAGTTTGTCCTGAAACCCGCGCGGGACCTGACGCTGGGCGGCGATTTGCAGCACGCAGGCATTCACTTTCGCGCGTCAGCCACGGTGGGGGGGCGAGCCCGGGAGACGGCCTATCTCTGGGAGCCCTATCTGCCCGGTCCGATGGGAAAAGTGGAGAGCAAGGAACTGAAATGGGCGCAGCTGATTTTTCCGATCGGGCAGCGCTGGTATTCTGCGACGGAACTGAATGCGCCGACGAATCCGGTGGATCAGCTTTCGTGGCGCGACTACGGGCGCTTCGGTTTCTTTTTCACGAAGGCGCTCAAGAAAGATGAGCCGCTGGCGATCAAATACCGGTTCGTCACGGAACTGGCGGAAGGCCTCACCGCAGTGCCGACGGAGGAGCAACGGGCCGCAGCGCGGCAGTCGGCGCAGGCGGAGTACGAGTCGTTTGTGAAATAGGCGCGCGCATGGAAATGAAGCGAATTCTTCCGCTGCTGCTGGCGCTGGTCGCGGCAGGCCGGGCCGCGGATGTGGAGCCGCTGCCGCCGGAGGAGCGGGTGCGGATGACGGCGGTGTGGCAGGAGGAGGTGACGGCGGCGAGTGCGGCGCTCGTCAAAGAGCCGCGAGCGCTGGGAGCGCTGTCGGCGCGCGGGGACGCGCATTTGTTTCTTGGGGAATTCCCGGCGGCGGTGGCGGATTTCGAGACGATGATCGCGCTCGATCCGGCGCAGGATGCGCCGCACTGGCGGCTGGGGATCGCGTATTTTTTTGCGGGGGATTTTGCGAAGTCGGCGCGGCAGTTTGCGAAGTATCACGCCTACGATGGGCGGGATCGGGAGAACGGGATCTGGAAACTCCTCGCGCAGGCGAAGGGCGAAGGGCTGGAGAAGGCGCGCGGGGAGATGCTGGACTACACGCGGTTTGACCGGGAGCCATTTCCGGCGCTTTACGAGATGTTTGCGGGGCGGAAGACGGCGGATGAGGTCTTCGCGGAGATCGAGGAAAAGGGGCTGTTGAAGGATGAGAGCGTGATGTTTTTCGCGAACTACTACGGCGGACTCGATGAAGCGCTCCGCGGTCGTCGCGAGCGGGCGCTGGAGCTTTTACGCAAGGCGGTGGCGAGCCCGCTCGGACGCGGCGCACCCGGCGGCCCGGGCTACATGTGGCAAGTGGCGCGGCTGCACTACGAGCGGCTGCGGGCGGAAAAGTAGCTTGGGCTAAAAAGCGGCCAGGCCGCTGCTCAGCCGCACCTCGTGGCTGAGCATGCGCTCGCCGTCGAACTCGAACCACGCGCGGAAATGATTCCCGGCGAGCATGTGCGGGAGCCAGTGGGGGTCGTCGGCCCACATTTCGTCGTAGGGAATTGCGGCGAGGTCGAACCAGTGCGGAGTGGCTTCGTCCGTCTCGATCAACTCGCCGAGAAAATCGCGCGCGTGGAAGACGGTGCAGTGGAGGCTGTAACCGTCGGTGAACTGGAAATGCAACTCACCGCGCTCCTCGATCTCGAGCGGGGTGACGCCGATCTCCTCCTGGGACTCGCGGATAGCCGAGGCGAGAGCGGTCTCTCCGGGTTCAAGGCGCCCGCCGGGGCCGTTGATCTTGCCCGCGCCGAGGCCGCGTTTTTTGCGGATGAGCAGGATGCGCCCGTCCTTGACGATGAAGCAGAGGTTGGCGCGTTCGCGGGGTTCCCACGTGGACCAGTTCATCAATGACGAATGACGAATGCGGAATGCCGAGGGAAGCCTGAATGACGAATGACGCGGGCCTTTGGTCCTTCGCGCTTCGGCATTGCCTCGTCATTCGTCATCCGTCATTCGTCATTCGTCATTTCCATGAATTCCACCACCGCCCTGCGTCTCGCCGCCCTCGCCGGTTTCCTTGCCGTGGCCCTCGGAGCTTTTGGGGCGCATGGCTTAAAAGCGGTGCTGGAGAAAAACGGGACGCTCGCGGTCTGGCAGACGGCGGCGCTTTACCACCTCGTGCATGCGGTCGTGCTCCTCGTGCTGGCGCAGCGGGCGGCGGTACCGCGGCTGCCGTTCGCGCTCATGGGGGCAGGGATCGTGATTTTCAGCGGCACGCTCTACACGCTGGCGGTGACCAATGTGAAGTGGCTCGGCGCGATCACGCCGCTGGGCGGCGTCTGCCTGCTCGCCGGCTGGCTGGCGCTGGCGTGGAAACCGCGGCTGTAGGGGAAGCTGCCAGTTTCCCCGGCCGCCGCGGAGCGACGGAGTCGCCCATCACTTCGCGCCGTCTTTCGGCAGGCCGAGCGCCTCGCGCGCGGCGATCTTTTCCTTTTCGTCGTCCGAATCCACCGCCGGAAGCGCAAGGATCGCCTGCCACTCTTTCGCTGCGAGATCGGGTTTGCCCATGACTTTGTAAAGCCGGGCCAGTTCGGCGCGGTGCCGGATGCGCTGCGGGGCGATCTCTGCCGCCTTCTTCAGGCACTTCGCGGCTTCCTCGTTGCTCGCGGGAGGGAGGCCGCCATAGACGACTTTTGCCAGTATCTTGAGCATGCCGCTGACATTGGCCACGCCGGCATGCCAGCGTCCGAGGACATACCAGGCAAAGTCGTCGGTGGGATCCAGTTCGATGGATTTAGTGGTCTCCTCCTTGATGATTTTCGAGTATTCGAGCTTCGTCTTGTTGCCAACAAATTCGGTCAGTTTCCCGTAAGAAATGGCCCGGCTGAGGTGGGCTTTGGCGACTTTCGGGTCGAGCTCGATGGCCCGCTGCGCATAGTCGAGCGCTTTGCGCGCAAGCTGCTCGGCGGCCTCGGGCGGCTTGGTCACATCGACGAGATCGGAATACTGCTTCGAGATGCGCAGGAGTAGAGCGACGTTCTTCGCGTCGAGCGCTTCCGCGGCCCGGAAATCCGCGAGCGCGGCCTTGGTGTGGCCCTGCCGCTCCTCGGCGTCTCCGTGCTTGAGGAGGGCGGTGACGTCCGACTCCTCCGCGAGCACACGTAGGCTGAGCAGGAGAGCGATGGCGAGCAATAGCCTCACATGGATCTCCCTTGGCGTCAGCCTCCGTGCGGTGCCATCGGCACGCAGGCGCAAAACAGGTTGCGGTCGCCCCAGACGTTGTCGATGCGCCCCACGACGGGCCAGAATTTATACTCGCGGAGCCACGGCGCGGGATAGGCGGCCTGCTCGCGGGTGTAGGCATGGAGCCATTCTCCGGCGATGAGGGAGTGCGCGGTGTGCGGGGCATTTTTCAAAAGATTATCCCTTGCATCGGCGGTGCCATTTTCCACGGCGGCCATCTCGGCGTGGATGGCGATGAGGGCGTCGCAGAAGCGATCGAGTTCCGCTTTGGATTCGCTCTCGGTGGGCTCAACCATAAGGGTGCCGGCGACCGGCCAACTCAGCGTGGGGGCGTGAAAGCCGTAGTCCATGAGCCGTTTCGCCACGTCCTCGGCGGTCGTCTTATGGAAGCCGCGGAGGTCGATGATGCATTCGTGGGCGACGAGCCCGTCCGCGCCTTTGAAGAGCACGGGAAAATACGGATCGAGCCGGCGGGCCATGTAATTGGCATTGAGGATGGCGAGGCGGGTCGCTTCAGTCAGGCCTTCGCCGCCCATCATGCGGATATACATCCACGGGATGGTGAGGATGCTGGCGCTGCCGAAGGGCGCGGCGGAAATGGAGCCGGTGCGCGCGGACGGGCCCTGCCGCTCGACAGCGGAGAGGTGCGGGACGAGATGCGCGGCTACGCCGATGGGCCCCATGCCGGGGCCGCCGCCACCGTGCGGGATGCAGAAGGTTTTGTGCAGATTGAGGTGGCACACGTCCGCCCCGATGCGGCCCGGTGAGGTGAGGCCGACCTGCGCGTTCATGTTCGCCCCGTCCATATAAACCTGCCCGCCGTGGGCGTGAATGAGGTCGCAGATGTCCACGATGGTGTCCTCAAAAACGCCGTGCGTGCTGGGATACGTGACCATGAGCGCGGCGAGCTGATCCTTGTGCAGACAGGCCTTGGCGGCCAGGTCGGCGAGGTCGATGTCGCCGTCGTCGAGGCAGCGGACGCCGACGGCGCGCATCCCGGCCATGACCGCGCTGGCGGGGTTCGTGCCGTGGGCGCTGCTCGGAATGAGGCAGATGTCGCGGTGTCCTTCGCCGCGGGATTCGTGGTATTTGCGGATGACGAGCAGCCCCGCGTATTCGCCCTGCGAACCGGCGTTTGGTTCCAGCGACACACCGGCAAAGCCGGTGATCTCGGCGAGCCAGCGTTCGAGCTGAGTGCAGAGCTGGCGGTAGCCCGCGGTCTGCGCTTCGGGCGCGAAGGGATGCAGCTTGCCAAACTCGGGCCACGTCATCGGCAGCATCTCGCTGGTCGCGTTCAGCTTCATCGTGCAAGAGCCGAGCGGAATCATGCTCGTGGTCAGCGAAAGGTCTTTGGTCTCCAGCCGCCGGATGTAGCGGAGCATCTCGTGCTCGGTGTGATTCGTGTTGAAAACGGGGTGCGCGAGATAGCTCATCTCCTGGCGCTGCAACATATAGTTCACCCCGAGATTGGCGTAGCGGTCACGGGCATCTTTGACTTCGCTCCCCTTGCCAAAGAGCGCGTCGGCTTCGTCGAAAAAGAGAACGACGTCACCCGCGCCCGCGCGTTCGAGCAGCCGCGCAAGATTTTTTTCCGTCTCGCCGAGGTATTTGGAAATGACCGCCCCGAGGTCGATGTCGAGCACGTCGCCGAGTTGGACGAGGTCTTCGAGATTGGTGGTTTCATCGAGCGAAATACCGAGCGTGTGCGTGTCGAACACGCGGAGATTGATCCGCTGCTCGTGGGCGACGCCCAGGGTTTGGGCGACCTTCGCGGCATCAGCTCGCAGGACGAGCGTGTCGAAGAAGGGCTGCGCGCCGAGATCCCAACCGGTTTCCGCCAGCCCGGCGGCGAGCAGACGCGTGAGCAGGTGGGTGCGCGCGGCGATTTTCCGCAGACCCTCCGGCCCGTGATAGACGGCATACATCGAGGCCATGACGGCAAGGAGCACTTGCGCCGTGCAGATATTACTCGTCGCCTTGTCGCGGCGGATGTGCTGCTCGCGGGTCTGGAGCGAAAGACGGTACCCCGGCTGGCCGTGGGCGTCCTTGCTCACCCCGACGAGGCGGCCGGGCATGAGCCGCTTGTAGGCGTCCTTCACCGCCATGTAGGCCGCATGCGGGCCGCCGAAGCCGAGGGGCACGCCAAAGCGCTGCGTGGAGCCAACGGCGATGTCCGCGCCGAATTCGCCCGGCGGGTGGAGCAGCGTGAGCGCGAGAATGTCTGCGGCGACGATAGCCAGCGCCCCGGCGGCATGCGTCCGCGCGATGAAGGGCGCGTAGTCGTGAATCCCGCCAGTCGTGTCGGGGTATTGCAGCAGTACGGCAAAGGGCTTCTCCGCGAAATCGAACGTCACCTCATCGCCGACGATCACGTTGATCCCGAGCGGCTCGGCGCGCGTCTGGACGACGGCGATGGTCTGCGGATGACAGCGCTCGCTGACGAAGATCGCCTTCGCCGCGGTATCCTTGCTGACCGCATGAGCGATGTGCATGGCCTCGGCGGCGGCGGTTGCTTCATCAAGCAGCGAGGCGTTGGCGATGTCGAGCGCGGTGAGGTCGCAAACCATCTGCTGGAAGTTGATCAGCGCCTCCAGGCGGCCCTGCGAAATCTCCGCCTGATAGGGCGTGTAGGCGGTGTACCAGCCGGGGTTTTCGAGGATGTTCCGCTGGATGACCGGCGGGGTGATGCAATCGCTGTAGCCCTGGCCGAGGTAGTTTTTGAAAACCTTGTTTTTCGCCGCGAGCGCGCGCAGTTCAACGAGCGCCTCGTGCTCACCGCGTCCGGCGGGCAGGTTCATCGGCTCTTCGAGGCGGATTTTTGCCGGCAGGGCGGTGTCGATTAGCACGTCCAGGGTGGGCCGCCCGAGCGTCGCCAGCATCTCGGCGACTTCGCTCTCATTCGAGCCGAGATGGCGGCGCGGAAAGGTGTCGCTGGGAGCGAGGAGCGAGGTTTCGAGAGGAGCTGCCGCGGGCGGCTGCGAGAGCAAATCGTGCATCGCCGGAGGCTAGGAACGAAGCCCGGCAAAGCAAGTGCGTTTTGGGCGTGCGGCTTTGGTCTTTCGCTGCGTCGGATTTTGTGTGTTTATTTCGCCCGCCATGAGCACACCCACGCCTGCAATCGGCCGCATCCTCATTGGGGAAGACGTACGCGTCATCGCCTTTAAAATGGCCCAGGCCCTGGAGCGCGCGGGTTACGCGGTGGAGACGGCAAGCGATGGCGAGGAGTGCCTGCGCCTGGCGCGGGAGAACCCGCCCGATTTGCTCGTGCTCGACATCATGATGCCGAAGATGCACGGCTTCGACGTGCTCAAGACGCTGCGCGAGGAGCACCGCACCGCCAAGACCGGCGTGCTCATCTGCACGGCGAAAGACTTCAAGACCGAGCACGACGAGGCCGCGCGGCTCGGCGTTTTCGACCTGCTCATCAAGCCCTTCGAACCCGCGGAACTCGTGGAGAAAGTGGACCTCTTTTTCACCCGTCGCGGACGCTACACCGGGGCGCCGGAATTTCCCGCGCCGACCGTGGAACTCGACAAGACGACCGCGCCCTTCTGCCCGCTCCTCGACACCACGCGGACGCGCTTCACGCTTTGGGGGACGCGCGGCTCCACACCCACGCCGGGCGCGCGCTTTCTCCGCACCGGCGGCAATACCTCGTGCATGTCCGTGGCGAGTGGCGACGAACTTTTCATCTTCGACGCCGGCTCCGGCATCCGCGAACTCGGTCTCGACCTGCTCACCGCGCCGCCGCGGAAAGTGCATCTCTTCATCACGCACACGCACTGGGATCACATCCAGGGCTTCCCGTTTTTCGCGCCCGCTTACGTGCCTGGCTTCGAAATCGTGATCTATGGCGCAGAGGGTTTTGGCAAGGATCTCAAGTCCGTCTTCCGCGGCCAGCTCGACCGCGAATATTTCCCCGTGCAGATGGAGGATATGCACTCGCATTTGCAGTTCCGCCATCTGACCGCAAATCCGCTTATCGTCGGCTCCGCGAAGGTCTCGTGGGAGTTTTCGCAGCACCCCGGCGCGACGGTCGGCTACAAGATCGAACTCGGCGGGAAAAAAGTCGCCTGGGTGCCGGACAATGAATTTCTTCAGGGCTACACCGGCTCGCCGGAGGAAATCACCCGCGAGCACCCGCTGGCGCTGCCCTACGGCCGGATGATCGACTTTCTGAGCGACGCCGACATTGTTATCCACGAGGCGCAGTACACGCCCGAGGAGTATCCGCAGAAAATCCGCTGGGGCCACAGCTCGGTCTCGAATGCCTGCGTGCTCATGAAGCTGGCGGGCGTGAAACGGTGGTTCATCACCCATCACGACCCGATGCACGACGACGCCTTCCTCGAGAAGAAACTCCATCTCACCAGGCAGATCCTCGGACAAATCGGCCATCCCATCCCGGTCAGCCACGCCTACGACGGGCGGATGGAATTCTTCTAAAAGTGGCTGGGGCTTCAGCCCAAAAGCCGGCCGCTTTTGAGGCTGAAGCCCCCGCTACTTTCTCTTTTCACATGAAAAAACTGTGGCATCCTCACCGCCCGTGAAAAATCCAGAAACCCCCAGCCCAAAACCCAGCACGCGTTCCTACGTGCCGCACCTCGTCGATCCGCTCGCACCCGCGGAGTCGCGCGAGGAAAAATTCCAGCCGCGCTACGTCGAGGTGCCGGCGCTCCGCGAGCACGGCTTTGGCCGGCGCAATCTCGCCTGGGGAGTCATCATTCTCTCGCTCGCGCTCGCGCTGCTCGTCGCGGCGGTCGTCCTGGCCGGGCAGAAAGCGGTGCTTTCGCTCGCGGCCTGCCTCGTCACGCTGACCGCCCTTTTCGTGCTCGCACGGTTGCACATCTTCCGGCAGCGCAATGGCGGCTTTCTCGCCGCCGCCGTGGTCGTGCTCCTCGGGGCGATCGTTCCGCTGATCGACCGTGGCTACGAAATCCTCGCGGGGATTTCCGGGCCGGCGGCGGCCGCGAATCAGGCCGCCGCGCCCGCGTCGCACCCGGTGGAAGTCGAGCCGCCGCTGCTCATGCAGGCCTTTGCGCTCGGCAAACCCGATCCGGCGCAAACCCAAGTGAAAGTGCTCAAGGACTCGCGTGTCCTCATCGGCGAAAAGCCGTTTCTCATCAAGACGGGCGATGTTTTTCCGCTGCTCGAGATGAAGGCTGGCGAGGCGACATTTGCGGTCCGCGATCTCCAGGTTTCGCTGCCCGTCACGGTGGTGGAAATTTCCGGTGGCAAGGTCGCGAAGGAGACGAAGGAATCGGCGATGGCGGCTGCGCTCGCCGCCGCGAAAAACGCGGAAACCCCCAAGATCATACCGGCCAGCAATCCAGCCCCGGAGGCGACCACGACTGGCGGAACATCCCCGGCCGACCTCGCCGTCATCACCCGCAGCGCGCAGTTGGAGGCGATGCGCCGCTACCCCGCGCTGGCGGTCAAGGATTCGCTGGAGAACGAAATCTTCATCACCACCTACCGCCAGCTCAAGGATAGCGGGAACACCGAATTTTTCACCAATCCCGAGTGGCCGCTCGAACTCGCCGAACTCCTCGCCACCCGCAACGGCTGGACCCGCGGTGATCGTCCCGCTCCCGCCGAACCCTCGCCCGTGCTCGATCCGCCGTCCGACAGTATCTTGCCCTCGTTGCCGGAACCGCCCGTGGGCGAGGCCGCGCCGCGCATGCCGCAGGAACTGCCGCCCAACGACGAAGAGCCGCCCCAAGTCCCGCGCGCACCGCGCCGGTGAAATTCTTCAAGCCGTCATGCTGAGCGGAGTCCTCGTCGGCATCGACCTCGGCACCACGAACTCGCTCATCGGCGCGATGGACGCCGGCTTTCCCATCCTCCTCGCGGACGCCGACGGTGCGCGTCTCACGCCATCGGTCGTGCATTTTCCGGCCAGCGGCGAAACGCTCGTCGGACGGGCTGCGGAGCGGATGCGGGCGCTCGATCCGGCGGCGACGGTCTATTCCGCGAAACGCTTCATCGGCCGCCGCGTCGGCGAGGCCGCGGACGAGGTGAGCTACGCGCTTGTCGGAGAGCCGGGTGGGCTGGTGCGCCTGCGGGTTCGCGAGCGCGATTTTTCGCCGGAGGAAATCGCTGCGTTCATTCTAAAAAAACTCCGCGCCGATGCGGAGCGCGCTCTCGGTGTGGAGGTCACGCGCGCGGTCATCACGGTGCCCGCGTATTTCAACGACGCCCAGAGGCAGGCCACAAAAGCCGCGGGTGAACTCGCCGGTTTCACCGTCGAGCGCATTCTTAACGAACCGACTGCCGCGGCGCTCGCCTACGGCCTCGACAAGCTCGGCGACCGCTCGAAAATCGCTGTCTTCGATCTCGGCGGCGGCACCTTCGACATCTCGATCCTCGAACTCAATCAGGGCGTCTTCCAAGTCGTCTCGACCAACGGCAACACGCGGCTGGGCGGCGACGACATCGACGCGGCGCTCGTGGAACACCTGCGGAGGGAAGCGCTCCTGCGCATCCCTGATCCCGGCGAGGACGGGGCCATGCAGGAGCGTGTCCCTCCGAGCGCCCGGCTCCGCGAAGCTGCCGTCGCAGCGAAGCATCGGCTCTCCTCAGAAACCGAGGCGGCGATCGACCTTCCATTTTTCGGCGGACAGCAAAGCGTGTCGCTTCGGCTCACGCGCACGGAGTTGGAGCGCATCGCGCGGCCCATCGTGGAAAGGACGCGCGCCCACTGCCGCCGGGCGCTGGCGGACGCGCGGCTCACGCCTGGGGAACTTGACGACGTGATTCTCGTTGGCGGCCAGACGCGCATGCCGCTGGTTCGCGCCTTGGTGCGCGAAATCTTTCAGCGCGAGCCAAACATTTCGCAGAATCCCGACGAAGCCGTGGCGCTCGGCGCGACCATCCAGGCCGGCATCCTCAGCGGCGCGGTGCAAAACATCGTGCTACTCGACGTGACGCCGCTCTCGCTCGGCATCGAAACTTTCGGCGGCCTGATGAACGTGATCATCCCGCGCAATTCCACGATCCCGATCAAAGCCGGAGAGATGTTTACCAACGCCGTCGCCGGCCAGCAGTCGATGCTCATCAAGGTGCTGCAAGGCGAGCGCGAGCTGGCGCGCGACAATTGGCGGCTCGGCGAATTCACTCTCGATTTCGAGCGCGCGCCGAAAGGCCAGGCGCGGGTCGGCGTGCAGTTTGAGATCGATGCGAATGGCATCCTCCACGTCCTCGCCCGCGACACGAAGACTGGCGCGCAGAAGATCGTCGAGATGACCAGCGCCGTGGATGTGTCGGACGAGGCGGTGGAAAAGATGCTCGAAGAATCGCTCGAACACGCCTTTGAGGACATGAGCGATCGCGTCTTCGTGGAGGCTAAGCTGAAGTCCGACGAACTGCTGCCTGCCGTCCGCCAGGCGCTCGCGCAGGTCGGCGAAGAGCTCAGCACCGGGGAACTTGCGCTCATCGCCCAGCGCGTGGCCGAGGTGGAGAGCGCGCTCGCCACCGGCGCCGGCCAGCCGCTGAAGCGCGCTAACACGGCGCTCGACGAAGTCACCCAGCGCCTCGCCACCATCCTCATCGAGCGCGCCATGCGCGCCTAGTGCAAAAAACCCTCCGCACGATCGCTCGGACGGAGGTTCGGAGAGGGGAGACTATTTTGCCGGCTTGGCTTCGATGGTTTTCGCCGTCATCGAGTATTCGATGGTCACTTTCGTGCCGACCTTGAGTTCGCCGGTGACTTTGGTGTCGGCACCGCGGGCGATTTCAAATCGTTCCTTGCCTTTCGTCACGACGATTTTCGTGTCGGTGAGTTCGATAATCGGGCCGGTGACTTGATACGAGTCCGGGCTCGCGGCGAAAGCAGCGGTGCTGAGGCTGAGAGCGGTGGTGAGGGCGAGGAGGAGGTTCTTTTTGATGTCTCTCGGGTAAGCCAAAGCTCGCGCCGAGGCAAGTGTGCAGCCTACTTCGCGAGCTGCTCACGCAGCCTTTCCGGATCGCTGACCGGGAGCTGGCAGACGAAGTTTTCGCAGACATACGCGGCGGGTTTGCCGTCAATCGGACCGACGGTCCTGATGAATTCCAAGCGCTCGCCGAGCCATTTCTGGCCCGCGCCGCCATCGGCGAGGAGCACAAGCTTGTTGGGTATGAAGCGCGCTTGCACCTCGCGCAGCAGCGCGCGGGTGGCGGGATCGTCGCGTTTGCCGGCGATGACGATCTGGCGCGGCTTGGCGAGCGAAGCGTCGAGGGCGACGAGCATCTGCGGCAGAGCCGTCGGCGTCTTCGCGAGCTGGTCGGCAAAGGCGGTGAACGTCTTCTCCGCGCGCGCGCGGAACTCCGTGCTGTCGGTGATTTGCGCGAGGCGCAGGAGGTTGAGCGCGGAAACGGAATTAGGCGAAGGCTCCGCGCCGTCGTAATCTTCCTTCATCCGCAGGAGGATATTTGGCGCGTCCTTCTGGACGCTGAAATAACCGCCGTGCTCGGCGTCGGCGAAGAGGGCGTCCTGTTTCTTTTGCAGTTCCAGTGCCCATTGCAGCCAGGCGGTGTCGAAGTCCGACTCGTAGAGATCGAGCAGGCCCTGGATGAGCATGGCGTAGTCGTCGCAGAAGCCGGCGACCTCGCTCGCGCCCTGCCGATAGCTGCGCAGGAGCGCGCCGTTTTTCCACAGCTCGGTGCGAATGAAGCGCGCGGCGTTTTGCGCGGCGGCGAGGTAGGCAGAGTCGTCGAGCACCTGCGCCGCCCGCGCGAAGGCGGAGATCATCAGGCCGTTCCAAGCAGTGATGATTTTGTCGTCGAGATGCGGGCGTGGACGTTTTGCGCGCAGGTCGAAAAGCTTCCTCCGCGAGGCGGCGAGAGAAGTTGCGATTTCCGTCTCGGGCTTTTGCAAAGCCTTCGCCGCTTCCGCCAGCGAGAGCCGCTGGATGAGGATGTTCGTGCCTTTGAACTCGCCCATCGGATCGCTGCCCGCCGGTGCATTGCCATCCGCCTCGACGCCATACACGCGGTTGAAAATCTTTGCCGCCTCCTCTCCGAGTGCCGCTTCAATGTCCGCCTTTTTCCACACATAGAAGGCTCCCTCCGAGTGCTCCGGTTTGCCGTGCTCAATGACGCTGTCGGCATCCTCCGCCGAGTAGAAGCCGCCGGCCTTGTCGGTCATATCGCGGCGGACGTAGTCGAGAATGTCGCGCACGACCATTGCTTCCGCGGGATCGTGGGTGATCTGGAACGCGTCGAGATACGCGGTGGCGAGCTGCGCCTGATCGTAGAGCATTTTCTCAAAGTGCGGGACGTGCCAGAAGCGATCGACCGAGTAGCGGTGAAAGCCGCCGCCGAGATGATCGTGCATGCCGCCGTCGGCCATCTTGCGCAGTGTGTGCAGCGCCACGCCGAGCGCGGCTTTGCCGTTTTTCGTGTCCGCGCCTTCGCGGGCATACATGCGGAGCAGGAAGTTCAGCGCGACCGGGCGCGGAAATTTTGGGGCGCTGCCGAAGCCGCCGTCTTCGTCATCGAAAGTGCGCACGAGCTGGTTGAAGCCCGCGGTGAGCGCTTCTTTGCCCGCGGCTTCACTCTGCGCGGCTCCGGCGGCGGTGTATTCGCTGAGCGCTTTCATCGCCCCGGCGGCGGCCTCGACGACCTTCTCGCGGTCGTTTTTCCAGGCATCGGCCAGGCGCTGGAGGATGGTCGGAAAACCGGGCCGCCCGCCGCGGTCGGTGGGTGGAAAGTAAGTGCCGCCGAAGAAGGGCTGAAGGTCTGGCGTGAGGAAGACGCTCATCGGCCAGCCGCCGCCGCCGGTCGTTGCCTGCACGTAGGTCATATAGACTCGATCCACGTCGGGCCGTTCCTCGCGATCCAGTTTCACGCAGACAAAAAGCGCGTTCATCAGTTTCGCGATCTCGGGATTTTCAAAGGACTCGTGGGCCATGACATGGCACCAGTGGCAGGTCGAATAACCGATCGAGAGAAAGATCGGTTTGCCCTCCGCCTTGGCCTTGGCAAAGGCTTCCGGGCCCCACGGATACCAATCCACGGGGTTGTGCTGATGCTGGATGAGGTAGGGCGATTTTTCCCTGGCGAGGTGGTTGGTAAAAGTTGGGGGATTCACAGGCGGGATGGGGTCGGCGGCTTGACAGGAGAGCACTGCGGCGAGGACAAAAGCCGTGCTTTGGCATCGCAGAAGTTTTTTTATGAGCAGCATCGCGCCGACCTTCGACAAGGCCTCCCCTGAAAGCAAACCGCATCGCGTCCGGTTTCTGACCCTCCTCACCGGCGCGGTCACGCTGCTCTCCGGCTGCGAAAGCACCGTGCGGGTGAAGGACACGAGCCGCACGTTTCGCACGGTGGTCATCGACGCCGGACACGGCGGGCACGATCTCGGCACGCACTCGAGTTGGGGTGGTGTGGAGAAAAACCACGCGCTCGACGTGGCGCTGCGGCTCGAGCCGAAGCTGCGCGCCGCGGGCTTCCAGACGGTGCTCACGCGGAAGCGCGACTATTTCGTGCCTCTCGACCGCCGTGCGCGGATTTCCAATCAGCAGGACAATGCGATTTTCGTGAGCATTCATTTCAACGAAGGCCCCTCGCGGAGCGCGCACGGAGCAGAGACGTATTACCGGTCGCCGCCCTCACGGGAGATCGCGATCAAGGTCCAGCGGGCGGTGGTCGCGCTGCCGGGAGCGTCGTCGCGTGGGGTGAAGACGGCGAATTTCCGCGTGCTGCGGCGCAACGGCTACCCCGCGGTGCTTGTGGAGTGCGGGTTTCTCAGCAATCCCGCCGAAGGCGCGCGGTGCGCGACGCCGGGGTATCGCGAAATGCTGGCGGCGGCCATTGCGGCGGCGCTCATCGAGCAGCGCGGGCCCCTTGTTTCTGCGTCCGTCGCGACCGCGGGACGGTAGTAACGGCCGTTATTTTTCGCCGAGCCGCTTGAGGATCGCGGCCTCCATCTGGTCGATACGGGCGTCGAGACTGCCGTCGATCTTCCGCATTTTGCTGAAGAGCGCCTTGTTGTAGGCGCGCTGGGCGGTGCGGGCCTCTTCGTCGGAGACGGCCTCGTCGGCCTTGGCCTTGAGTTCCTTCACGCCGGGATCTTCGGCAGCCTGGGCCTTGGCTTGGTCAAACCGGAGTTTCTCCTTGGTCTCGGCATCGGCATCCGCCGAAGGCTCCGTTCCATCCTTGGCTGCCACGCCTGGCGTGGCCTTGCCCTTGCGCGATTTCTTGCTCGGGGCGGCTGGCTCCGTTGTGTCCGTCGCCGGCTTCGTGGGTCCGGTTTTGGCCACACTCGGGTCCGGTTCTTCCTCGGTGGCCTTTGGTTTTGGCTTCCGCTTTTTCACTCCGGGAGGCGGTACGCTGGAGGCGGATTTCGCCTTTTTTGCCGTGGTTTTGGCGGTTGGCGGAGTGGGAGTGGCGGGATCGGTTGGGGGTTCGGGCGTCGCGGGAAAAAGGGTTCTTTTATTTTGGCGCGTGCCGAAGATGCGCTGAAAAACGCTTGGTGATCTCGGTGCGGGAGTCGCGTCCGCCGGGGACGTGGAAGTCGGGACAAATGCCGGTTTGTCGGTCGGTTTGACGACTGCCGCTTTCGACTTGGCCGCGCCTGAACCGGGCGACATATCCTGGGCAAGGGCGGCGGAGCAGACGCCGAAAAGGGCGAGGAAAACGGGGAGCGGCTTGAGCATGGAAGCGGTGGGGTTGAAGCTGTGGAATGTGGGCTCTAAAGAAAATTCTGTCGAGCGCAAGCAATGGTGCGCACCGAATCCTCGACACGCCCGCGTGTCGGCTTGTTAATTCATCATCCACGCAACGCCGCCACTGCCCCAATTTCCTGTGCCTCGCCTCCGCTTCCGCCTCTTTGCCGGACTGGTGCAACTGCCAAACCTGTGAGCGGCGAAACCCGAGCGCGGCGCTGCTGGGCGGAGATCGATCTCGCTTCGTTGCGGCGCAATGTCGAAGCGGTGCAGGCGCACCTTGGGGCAGGCGTCCAGATCATGGCCGTGGTCAAGGCGAACGCTTACGGGCACGGAGCCGGTCCGGTCGTGCGGGCGCTGGCTGGGCGTGTGGAAATGTTTGGCGTGGCGAATGTGTTCGAGGCGGCGGAAGTGCGGGAACACGTCGCCGACGCGCCCGTTTTTGTCCTCGGCCCCGCGCTGCCCGAGGAGCGGGCGGAGATTGTCGCGCGCCGTTTTGTGCCGGCGATTTCCTCGGTCGAGGAGGCGCGGGCGTACGCGGCGCTGGCCGGGGCCGAACCGCTGGCGGTGCATTTAAAAATCGACACCGGCATGGGGCGGGTCGGGATTTGGGAAAGTGAAGCGGTCGCCACAACGCGGGAGATTTTGGCGCTGCCGGGGCTGCGCGTCACCGGCCTCGCGTCGCACCTGCCGGTCGCGGATGAGGACGACAACTTCACCCGTGAGCAACTCGCGCACTTCCACACCCTGGTCGCGCAGCTCCGCGCCCTCGGTCTCGCCCAGCCGGTTGTGCATGTGGAAAACAGCGCGGGCCTCATCGGCTTTCCCGCGCAGGCGGGCGACATGGTGCGTGCCGGACTGATGCTCTATGGCAGCGCGCCGCGCCCGGAATTTCAGCCCCGGCTCCGCGCGGTGCTGACTTGGAAGACGCGCATCACCCTCCTGCGCACCGCGCCGCCCGGCCACGGCATCAGCTACGGACGCACTTTCCAGACGACCCGGCCCACCCGCATCGCCACGCTGGCCGTCGGTTACGCGGATGGCTACCAGCGGCACCTCTCGGGCCGCGGTGCGCAGGTCCTCATCCGCGGCCAGCGGTGTCCCGTGCTGGGTCGCGTGACCATGGATCAGATTGTCGCCGACGTGACCGCACTGCCCAAAGTCGAGGCGGGTGATGAAGCCGTGCTCCTCGGACGGCAAGGCGCGGAGGAAATCCCCGCGACCGAGTTGGCGGCGAAAGCGGGGACCATCGCGTGGGAGATATTCACCGGCGTGGGGCGGCGGGTGGAAAGAATCTATTTAGAAAGTATGGAGTAAGATTTAGGAAACATGCGGGAACACGCGTCCCCGCTTCCTAAATCCTCGATCTCAAATCCCAAATCTCCGCCTGTGCTCCAAATTGTCTTCAATGAAATCAGCGCCGCCGAAATGTCTGCGCTGCCCAAGCTCATGCAACTCGACCTGCTCGCGGAGTTTCAGTTTCTGCCGGACGAAATGGACAAACTGGACACCAAAAAATTCGGCGTCGTTGAGCGCGATGGGCAGCAGCTCTTCCGCTATCGGGCAAAGGATTACCGAATCTATTTCGCGAAGACCGGCGAGGGCATTACCGTCCATCGCGTGCTCCACAAAAACACCATCCGGGATTTCCTCTACCGCACGAAGCTGCCGATGACTGAGGACGATCAACTCGGACAGCGGGAAGCTTTTTGGAAGCTCATCGAGGAGGGCGAAAAAACAAGGAAGACGCGGTGAACATCCGGCTCCTGCTGTGCATCGCCATGGGTGTTTTTACGACCTACCTCGGCATCGTCATGCTGCTGAACAGTCTGCGGCCCACACCGAAAACAGCGCCGCCGCCACCGAATTTTTCCGCGAGAGCGACGACGGTCGTCGATGCGGAGACGGGTGAAAAAACGACCTATCGGGAGATCACTGTGAGCACGAAATTCCCGCCCGCCTCCGCCACTCCGCCGCCGGAAAAGCCGCGGCTCGCGGAGCCGTGAGGCTGAGGCGCAAAAACACATGAACCTTTTCCCCGACGAAGCTCGTCGCCGCGAACGCTTCCCCGTCAGCCGCGGGAGGATTTTCTTCGCGCATGCCGGCGTGACGGCCCTGCCGAAATACGTCGCCGATGCGATCTGCGACTACACGCGGCGCTCATCGGAGAATCATCAGGAATTCGGCGACGTGCTCCGCGACGTGAAGCACGCGCGGCAGTCGTGCGCGCAATTTATTGGCGCGCACGCCGATGAAATCGCGCTGCTCGGCCCAACCTCACTCGGCCTCTCGCTCTTCGCCAACGGCCTCGACTGGCAGCCGGACGACGAGGTGCTGTGCTACCACGGCGATTATCCGGCGAACGTCTATCCGTGGATCGAACTGCGCCGCCGCGGCGTCACTGTGCGCTATCTCGAACCCGCCGCGCCCGGCGAAATCACTCCCGAACTGGTCGAGCGCGCGCTTTCGCCGCGGACGAAACTCGTCGCCCTCGCCAGCGCTCATTTTTTCACCGGTTACCGGATCGACGTGGAAGCCCTCGGCGCGCTGCTCCACGCACGCGGCGTGCTTTTTTCCCTCGATGCCATCCAGACGCTCGGCGCGTTCCCGCTTGATGTGGAAAAGGCGCACGTCGATTTCCTCAGCGCCGACGCGCATAAATGGATGCTCGGCCCGCTGGCCATCGGCATCGTCTATGTGCGCCGCGCGCATTTCGAGCGGCTGCGGCCCACGCTGCTCGGCGCGTGGAATGTGGTCGCGCCAAACTTCATCGCGCAGGACACCATCGAATTCGTGCCCACCGCCCAACGCTACGAGCCCGGCGTGCTGAACATCGCCGGCATCCTCGGCATGAAGGCCGCGCTCGACGCCTTCCTCGCGCACGGCATGGACGCGATCGCTGCGCGGCTGCTGGAGTTGAAAGTGCATCTCGTCCGCCAGCTCGAGCCGCTCGGTTTCCAAATCCTCGGCCCGAAGGAAGGCGCGAACGCCAGCAGCATCACCACCTTTCGCCACGCCACCGCAAGTAGCGCCGTGCTCTTTGCCGCGCTGGAAAAAGCGCACGTCGTCGCCTCGCTCCGCCACGACCGCGAGGGCCGCGGCTACCTCCGCTTCAGCCCGCACTTCTACAACACCGAGGCCGAGCTCGACACCGCCGTGGCGGCGCTCCGCAGCTCGCTCGGAGCGTAGCTCCCAACAACGCTGTCATCCTGAACGGAGTTTCGCCGCGGGCGAAAGTGGAGGGCGAAACGTAGTGAAGGATCGCTGACCGTAACGCAGCCTTCCACAAGATTGAAACGTCGTTGGGATTGCGTTTGGCCTGGTATGCGAATGCCCAACTGTTTTGAGCATTGGCCAATGGAACGCCGTCATAATCTCTTGGAAGCGGTGCCCGAATTTTCCATGCGTCGCGAATGCGGGCCTTGATCCGGCGCGATGGAGCGAGCGCCTGCAGGGCCCTTGAGGGAGCCACCGAGACGGAAGTCCGCGGGGCCTGCGTGGCCCAAATGCCCGGCCCGACCCTGCGCCCCGGCGATCTGGTCAACATGGACAACCTCGCTCCGCACAAGAGCGAACCCAGCCGCGCACGGATGGCCGCCGCGGGCGCCCAAGCCCTCTTCCTGCCGGCCTCCTTGCCGGACCTCAAACCCCCATCGAAAAAATGGGGTGCAAACTCAAGAACGCTCTGCGGCGGCAGGAAGCCCGTATCCTGCCCGAACGGCTCGCCGCCATCGGCACCGCCCTGCGTGGGCCGCACTGGGGCCTACTGCGCAGCAAAGGCGGCGTTCAGCCAGCGGCGGAGCTGCCGTGCGGGGCGGACGTGCTCGCGATAATAGGCGTGATTGGCGCGGACCATCGCGCGGGCCAATTCGCGGTCTTCGAGGAGGCGCAGGCACTGGGCGGCGCATTCGTCGCCGGTGGTGAAGGGGAGATAGTTTTGTGGCGCGGTGAATGGCTGTGGGAAGTCATTGCGCAGTTCCGAGGCGACCACGCACATCGATGCTGCCACGTATTCGCCGAGCTTCCACGCGGTCGCATGGTGCAGACCCTTCGTGTAAATGCCGATCAGGCAGGTTTGCATCGTTTTCAGGTAGGCGGAGCGCCGCGTGTCCCAGTGGCAGACCACATCGGGATACTCGCGTTGGGCGAAGGGTGTGGCCAGCGCGCCGCCGACGAAAAGTTCACCGAGCGCCTTGCGCAACGCCCGCACCACGCCCACGCGCTCTTCATTGATCTCCGGCGCGAAGGGCGGCGCGGTGACTTCGGACTCCGTCCATAGCCGCGTCTGGAGCAGCACCCGCGGCGGCAGTTCGTGGTCCGCGCCGCGTTCGAAATCGCGTGTCACCGGCAGGCGCAGGAAGTCGGTGAGATGGCGGAAGCTGGTGCCCGCCTTTCGCGGATTGGCGAAAGCATAGCGCAGCCAGCCGGCGACGAGCGGGGCGGGGGAAGAGTGGTGCCCCGGACCGAAGATCGGCCCGAAGGGCATCACTTTCGTGCGCAGCTCCGGCGCGAGTTTCGCCACGTCCGGTGCGAAGTGGCTGCGCTTGAAATAGACATCGCACGCTTTCAACTCCGGCTCGAAAAACAGGTAGCTGCGATCGTGGATATCGAAGCAGACCCGCCGCCGCGCGCCGTCGGCATGGCGCTCCAGTTCCATGGTGATGGCGTAGTCCGCCGCCCGGCTGGTGGTATCCCAAGTCAGCTCGATCTCGCCGGCGTCGGCGAGTTCGAGCAGCGCCGTGTAGAGGAAAAAAACCTGCGTCGATTCGAGGAGCGGATGCAGGAGACCGCGGACGCGGTAGATCGCCGAGCCCATCTAATACGTCTCCACGGGCGAGCGCTTGCCATCCTCCGCGCTGCGCTGCGCGGCCGCCTCCGCGCCGAGCGTGGCTACGCGCAACTCCCAGATCTCCGCATCCCGGCGGCGAAACTCTGCTTCGCTCCATGCGTCGGGTTTCACCATTTTTGCCTTGAACAGCCCCACGTTCGCGAGCGCGCGATCCAGCTCCGCGCGCGGCACCTTTTGCAGATGGTCGTGCGCCTCCTCGACCATGTTCACGCGGTGGCAGATCATTGCCAGATCATTGCCCGCGGTGATCGCGAGGCGGATCGTTTCCTCCAGACCGTAGTGGTTCAGGATGGCGCCCATGTCGAGATCGTCGGTCATCACCAACCCGGCGAAGCCGAACTCGCCCCGCAGCAGATCGGTAATGATCGCGCGTGAGAGCGAGGAAGGCGTCCGCGTGTTTTCCAAGCTTGGGTAAAGGCCGTGGCCGATCATCATCGAGTCCACCATGCACCTGCTGGAGCCTTGCGGCTGCGCGAAGTGGCGGAAGACCGCCAGCTCATGCGCGTCCAGCTCCGCCCGGCTGTGCGGAATGACCGGCAGCTCATGATGCGCATCGAGCGGCGCACGCGAGTAGCCGGGAAAATGTTTGCCGCAGCTCAGAATGCCCTCGCCGCGCAGCGCCTCATTGAAAGCTCCCGCATTGCGCACGACCTGCGCGACATCGTTGCCGTAGCAGCGTCCGCGCAGCGAATTGTCCGCCTCGTCGTCAAAGGACATGTCGAGCACCGGGCAGAGATCGAGATTGAAACCGAAGATCCGCAGCAGCCGTCCCGTGATCGCGCCGTGCCAGCGGATGAGCCCGAGGTCACCTTTGTCGCGGAGCTGGTTCGCGTTCGGCGGCTCGTGGCCCACCAGCTTCAGCCGCGAAACCCGCCCGCCCTCCTGGTCGATCGTGATGATCGGCTCGACGACGCTCAGCTCCCGCAGATCGTCGATCAGCTTCCGCAATTGCGCGGCCGAGTGGATGTTTCGCCCAAACAAAATGACCCCCCCCGGCTGCAGGCGGCGAAAGGTGGCGGCGGTAACGGTGTCGAGTTCGGTGCCGGGGACACCGGTGAGGAGGAGCTGGCCGAGAGAGGATTGGGGCATGAAAGCGATGGGTGGTGGAAGAGCGGGCTTGCGGGGCGGCGCGCCATCCACCATTCACAAATCACCCCTCACAAGTCCATGCCGCAATGCGATGCTGAAATTCTCGCGCATGCTATTTATTCACAAATCACCCCTCACAAGTCCATGCCGCAATCCATCCACCGCATCGCCCTCTACGGCGGCACTTTCGATCCCGTTCACCACGGGCATCTCGTGCTGGCGCGGGACGCGGTGGAGCAACTCGGCCTGGATCGTGTGATCTTCACTCCCGCAGCGCTTTCGCCGCACAAACTCGGGCGGATTCCCGCGGACGGTGAGGTGCGGCGGGCGATGCTCGAAGCGGCGCTCGCGGATGAGCCGCGCTTTGCTTTGGATGATTCCGAACTCCAACAACCTGGCCCGAGCTTCGCCATCGACACGGTCGAGCGCGCCGCTTCGGAGTTCCCGGGCGCGAAACTCCACTACCTGATCGGCGCGGACAATCTGCGCGAACTGCACACCTGGCGGCGCATCGGCGACCTGCGCCGTGTGGTGCAATTCGTCGTCTTTGGCCGGGGCGCGGACTTGACGGATGAAGCTCATGGTTTTCCCGCACTGCCGCGCCGTCTCGACATCTCCGCCACGGAAATTCGCGCGCGGGTTGCGCGCGGAGCCTCGATTCGCTATCTCACTCCCGAGCCTGTGTGCTCGATCATCGCCGCCCATCACCTTTACGAGGAGCCACCCCATCGAATCTGAACAACTCGCCCGCCTCTGCGGGCACTACGCCGCCGAAAAAAAAGCCGAGAACATCACCGTCCTCGATCTGCGCGGTATCTCCACTTTCACGGATTTCTTTGTCATCTGCTCCGGCACCTCCGAGCCGCATTTGAAAGCGATCGCGAGTGAGCTGCATGACCAGCTCAAGACCGAGCACGGCGTCACGCCGATGGCTGTCGATGGCTATCCCACGAGTCAGTGGATCGTAGCCGACTATACCGACGTGGTCGTCCACATCTTCCACCAGGAGAAGCGCGGCATTTACAGCCTGGAAGATTTATGGAGCGATGCGCCGCGTCTGGAGCTGGAGCCTTGAATTACATCGTCGAAACGGAAATTCCGTGCCCTTGGTGCGGCGAGTATTTCCCGACGACGGTCGATACCTCGCAGGGCGGCTATACCACCATTGAAGACTGCGCTGTCTGCTGCCGGCCAATTTCACTCAGCATCGCGTGCCAGCCGGGGGATTTGGAAAGTGTGGAGGTTGAACGGGGATAGGTATCACTTGATCCGTTGATCAACAGCATGCGCGTCGAAGTCATCAATACGGGCACCGAACTGCTGCTCGGTAATGTCCTCAATACGCACCTCAAGTTTTTTGCGGAGGCGCTCTTTCCGTTCAGCCTGCGCATCGGGCGGCAGGTTACGGTGCCAGACGGGTTGGTTATCCGCGATGCAGTGTTGGAATCGTTCGGACGCGCGGAGATCGTGCTCGTCACCGGCGGGCTCGGGCCGACGACCGATGATGTGACGCGCGAGGTGGTGGCCGAGTTGCTCGGGTTGGAGCTTGTCCACGACGAGGAAATCATGAGGGCCATCGAGGCGCGCTTTGCGCGGCGCGGGATGAAGATGAGCCCGCGCAACCATCTCCAGGCGCAGCGACCGCGCGAAGCCGTGGTGCTGATGAATCCGCACGGCACCGCGCCCGGGCTTTACTTTCCGCCGATGGATAAAGGCGGACTGGCGCGTTCGCCGCACATTTTCCTGCTGCCGGGGCCGCCGCGGGAATTGCAGCCAATGTTCACCGAACAGGTGCTGCCGATTTTGGAGGGGGTGATGCCCCCGCAACCGGGGTTCGCGATGAACACCTACCGCGTGGCCGGAATGGGGGAATCGGGCGTCGAGGAACTGGTGGGAGAGCCGCTGCTCGCGCTCGGGCTCGAGGTCGGCTACTGCGCGCGCCCCGGCGAAGTAGATGTGCGCTTGATCGGCGTGCCGGACCTGCTCGCGCAGGCGCGCGCGCTCGTTTTGGAAAAACTCGGCGCGCACATCGTTTCGCAGGACAGCCGGGCGTTGGAAAAAGTCATCGTCGATCTGCTCACCGCGCGGGGCGAGAAGCTGGCCATCGCGGAATCCTGCACCGGCGGTTTTCTGGCGCACCGGGTGACGAATGTCGCGGGTTCATCCGCGGTTTTCACGCAGGGTTTTGTGACCTACGCGAATGCGGCAAAGACCCGCACTCTCGGCGTCAATGCCACTCTCATTTGCGCGCACGGCGCAGTCAGCCATGAAGTTGCGGCAGCCATGGCGGAGGGAGCGCGGGCTGCGGCGGGAGCGGATCACGCATTGGCGACGACAGGCATCGCCGGGCCGGGTGGGGGGAGTGAAATAAAGCCGGTCGGGACGGTGTTCATCGCGCTGGCCACCAAGCTGGGGCCGACGCTTGTCGAGCGGCACCGCTTCCTAAATGAGCGCGAGACGTTCAAGAATCTGGCCGCGCAGACCGCGCTCGATTTGCTGCGGCGGAGATTGATGGAAGTGACGCGTTAACTTGGCGCTTCGGCGGGCCGGGATGCCCGGTCGGATACGGCAAGGTGGAAGCCTGCCCCACTACGACTCGATATCGACGCGTGTCCCGATCTTCACCTTGGAATAAATGATCGGCGCGATTTCCGCCGGCAGGCGGACGCAGCCGTGGGAGGCGGCGTAGCCGGGGAGGATGCCGATGTGCATGCCAACGCCGGTTTGCGTCAGCCGGCAGAACCATTTCATCGGCGCGCCCTCGTAATGCGTGCCGCTCGGGGCGGAGTCGATTTTCGTGCTCACGCCGGCGCGCACGATGCGGCCGCTGTGATCGACGAAGTTGCCATAGACGCTGGATTTGTGGTTCGGATCTTTTTCGAGGACTCTCCAGTTGCCTCTCGGCGTTTCGTGGCCGGCTTTGCCGGAGGAGATGGGCGAGTCGATGTAAACTTGGTCGCCGGTCATGAGATAGATCCGCTGTTTGCTGAGCGAGATGCGGACGTGGGAATTGTCCTGATTGATGACGGACTCGAGTTCCCGGTTGATTTTCGGGCCGGGCTGGCGACCGATCATTTCGGAAGGTTTGCGCATCGGCGCATTGGGATTGCGCGAGCCGAAGAGCTGCCCCGAGGCCTTTTGCACGAAGCCCCCGGAGAAAAGAAAAAGCGCGGCGGCGAGGGTAAAAAAAGGGCGGACGTTTCTCATGCTTCGGAAAAAGTTGCTGGTTCTTACCGGCGTCAGGCGGTGGCGGCAATCACATAATCCGGGCGGAGCGCGGTGTTGCGCGGAAAGATTGGACGAGGCGCATCCGCCTGCGCAACCTTCCGCCACTGTGCAAAAATCCGTCTCCCGTTTCGCCTGGTTTGGTGCGCTCTGCGCCGCGGTCTGGCTGGGCTTGGTGCCCCCCGCCGAGGCGCAGAGCCGCCGGAAAGAGCCGCCGCCCGCGGTGCCGCCGCCGGCGCAGCCGCTGGCGGTGAAGGTGAAGCGCGGGGAGCCGGCCGAGATCGCGTTGCGCATTTACGGGCGGAAAAATGCGGCGCTAAAGTATCTCGTCCGGACTGAGCCGCGGCATGGCAAACTGACCGCGCCGCGGGTGGTCGATCTTGAGGTTAGTACGGTGACCTACACGCCGCCCGCCGATCTCGCGATTACGCGCGACCGTTTTGCCTACGCCGTGCAAAGCATTGAGGGCGTCTCCGCCCCGGTCGATGTCATCCTCACCATCGTCGATGAACCGCCGGAACTGACGATCCCGGGCGCGCTCGAGTTTTCCCCGATCCTCGCCGGTGCGACGGCGGCGAAGTCATTGGAGATCAGCAATCGCGGCGGCAGTCTCGCGGAGGGAAAGGTCGCGGTCGAGGCCCCGTGGAAGATCGACGGTTCGCCGAAGTACCGCCTCGGGGCCGGGGAACGTGTGGCGTTCAAAGTGGTTTTCGCACCGGAAGCGGGCGGCGAGTTTGAAAGCGCCGTGCGTTTCAGTTCGCAGCCCGAGACGAGCGTGCCAGTGCGGGGTGTGGCGCTGGCGGCGATTGCGGCCACGCCGGCGAAGGTGGAACTGCACCATGCGTCCGGCGATCCAGTGCGAACGGGCGGGTTTCAACTGACCAACCAGACCGGCGTAGATCGCCGTGTGATGCTCAGCGGCGGCGACCGGTTGCAAGTGCCCGCCGAGCTCATGGTGCCCGCGCAGGGCAAGGTGGATGTCCCCGTGCAAACCGCCGCAGGCGATGTGGCGGTGATGACTGGCGAGGTCCGCGTCGAGTCCGATGGGCTCACGGTGCGAGTGCCCGTGGTGGCGCAGCGGGTCGGTGGTATCGTGCGGGCGGCGCGTCCTGCGGTCGCCTTTGGGCGGGTGGACGCGAACAGGCCCGCGGGCGCGGTTTTTGAGCTGGAAAATATCGGTGGCACAGCGGCGGGCGCGAGCTGGGAAATCGCTGCGCCTTTCACCACTGACGAAACCTCGACAACGCTCGCGCCCGGTGAGCGGAAGACGCTGGCGATCCGCACCCAGCCAGCCGCGGCTGGAAAATATCGCGGGTGGCTGGCGGTGAAGAGCGACGGGTTAAAGCTGGAGATTCCAGTCGAGGCGGAGCTGCTTTCGAAGTCAGTATCGGCTGGGGTTTCCAAGGCACCGCTGGTGGCTGGCCCGGCCCTCGCGGCTACTCCGTCGGCTGAACCCGAAGCACCCGCACCGGAGCGTCTGGCGACGGTGCATCTGCCGCCCGAAGTCGCGGAAATTCAGGTGGATTTGATTCGGCCCGCCGGGGTCGGAATCACGCGGCTGGAGGCCACCAGCACGACACTGGAATGGCCTGCCGCACTGAGCACTTCGGAGAAGTTTCGCTTTGAAAGACGCCGTATCGTGGCAGACGCGGCTGGGGAACTGAAAGTGCGCTGGGAGGATCTCCCCGGCGTTTCGGTTCGGCGCATCGGAGAGCGCCAGGTTGCTGTGTTTCAGCAGCTCCGCCCGGCCGATGTCTATGGGGTGCGCGTGGTGCCTGTGGGCCCTGGTGGGGAGGGCGGGAAGCCACTCTTTACGCAATACTTCACCACCCCCGCCAGGGAGAGTTCCTGGCCCAGAATCACTCCCGTGCGGGTGCTCTCCGTCGTCCTCGCGGGGTGCGGGTTCCTCGTGCTGCGGCAACGCCGGGCGCAAAGGCAGCGGCCCTGAGCGCGAGGCGGCTCGGAAGAGGTATGCGGAAATCTCTCCGGCCTAGAACGACTCCGCCAGCTTTGCCTGGAGATACTGACCGATCTTCCGCGACCCTGCCGAATTCGTGTGGGAATAATCGAGGAAACCGTCAGTCGAAATTTGCAGTTCACCCGCGAGGTCGATCGTTCGCACACCCACATCCCGCCCGACGCGCAGGGTGGTGCCATTGAGCAGTTGCATCATCCGAAACTGATCCACGCCATTGATCTTGTGGCCGGCATAAAGCCAGGGCGTGGTGTCACCCAAAACTTTGCCATTTTCGACGCGATACCGGCTGAAGGACTGCGTGACGAAAATCGGCTCGGCCCCGATCTCGCGGATTTTTCCAGCCAGCAGACGGAGCCGCTCAGCGTAGGCAGCGAGATTGTCACGCATGAGTTCCTCGTGATCCTCGCGGAGCGGCTGGCCGGTCCACTCGATCTTCGCCCAATCCACCGGCGGCTTGGGAATTACGCGCATGCCGGCCCGCCACATACCCGCCAGCGTGGCGTAAAACCCGTAGAAGGCGCTGCATTCTTTGATCCGGCAGCGGATGGGATGCCGCGTGCGCTCGGTGACGTCCAGCATCTCGTCGTATTCGCGGGCGTTTTCGACAAGGAAATCGTTGCCGCCGACATAAGCGAGCACGCGCTTGGGCTTCAGTCCGGGAACGGACGGAAACCACCACTCAAAGTCCTTGATCATGCCCACCGAGGACTGCCCGTTGACGCCGGCATTGACGACGCACACTTCTTTGCCCGCGGCACGGAAGCAGTCTCGGATGACATCCTGCCAGGTTTCTCCATCCGTTAGATTCCGCTGGTCGGTCGTGCTTCCGCCGATGGTTAGTATGTCAATCCTGGACGGGCTCGGGTAGCTCCCCCGGAACCCGTACCGGTCCCGCGTGTAGATGATTTCTCGCGGAGGCGCTCCCGCACCCGCTTTCTCCGTGGTGACCACGCGGATGCTCCGCGGAATGTGGAGGCGATTCAGCTTGATCGGGGAAAACCAATTCCCGAACACGAGTTCGAGAATCACCACGCCCAGCAGCAGCAAACCGCTGCTCATTAGGAACAGCAGAAGAAGCTGTCTTTTTCGCGTCAAAGGCATCGGTCTTTTTAGAGTTTCCGCTAGCGCAGGGCAAACGGGAATCAGCAAGGAATCAGACCACACCGGTTCACGGCAGCCATTTTTCCTCCCGGAGCGCGCGGTCGATTTTGGCGGCCATCAGTTCGTTGCCGCGCGCATTGGGATGTGCATCGCCTGGGCACACCCAAAACTGCCGCGGATCACCCTCGGCGGGAAAGGCGTCGAGCAGTTCCAGCGTGGGGAGTCTCACCTGAGCGGTGAGCGTCCGCATCTTGTCGTGGATGTCCTTGAATTCGTAGCCCGGACCGAGCGTCCGCAACTCGGGGATCAGCAACACCCGGCAGGGCAGCTTGCGCTCCGCACAAAAGGCCGCCAGATCAGCGAAGGCGCTCTGGCACTTTACCCAGCCGGGTTGCGCATCGCCGTAGAGCCCGCGGTAGTAGTCGCGGTAGCTTTCCCGGGCTTTGACATTGCGCATCACGCTGTCGATCGCGGAATCGATCCAGACATAACTGTAGGAGTGATAGGCGAACCAGTTTTTGCTCGGACTCGGTGTCGGCTCGGCGTCATTGATGAACCAGCCGAGCAGGACCAGATCCGGGCGCAGCTTCCAGCCTTCTTCTTTGAAATAGGCCACTTCCATCGCGGTGTTGGAATTGCCCACGCCGGTGTTGATCACCTCGTACTTGCGTCCGGCCACCGGCGGGTTGGCGTTCAGTGATTTCTCCAAAAGCTGGCAATATGTGCTCTCAAACGGCACGCCCCAGCCAAACGTGATTGAATCTCCAAGGACGACAATTCGCACCGTTTCGAGTGGCTTTTCCAAGGTGCGCTCGACATCGCGCAGGCCGAGCGAATCGGTGCGGACATCCACGCCCATGAGGAGTCGCTGGGCGTGCGGGCGATGTCGGTGGCCGATCTCGGGATTCGCGCTGCGCAGCTTCACATCTTTCGCGTATTTCCACATTTCCACGCCGAGATGCATGGTCCCGCGGCCAATGACGACGCGCGCCACGACCTCCAGGAGGAGCAGGCAGAGCAGCGCGGAGAAAAGGGCCAGGGCAAGTTTCAGGACGAGACGGCGGGACATCGGAAGGGGGCGCTATAGGAGCGTGCGCTTGCTCCCATCGTCGAGTCCAAACGTCCACAGTTTCCCCTCGACGCCGCCACGCTGGAGACGCGATAAGGCCCGGCCATTTTCCGCTCATGTCGCACCGCATCCTCGGCCTTTCCGCCTTTTACCACGACAGCGCCGCCGCGCTCGTCGTGGACGGGGAAATCGTCGCCGCCGCGCAGGAGGAGCGCTTCACGCGGATCAAGCACGACCACAATTTTCCCAAGCAGGCGGTCGATTACTGCCTCGCCGAAGCGGGCCTCACGCCGGAGCAGCTCGACTACGTGGTTTTCTACGACAAACCGCTGCTAAAGTTCGACCGCCTGCTCGAAACGTACCTGGCCTATGCGCCGAGCGGCCTGCGCTCTTTCATGATGGCGCTACCGCTTTGGCTGAAAACCAAACTGCATCTCCCGCGCGAGATCCGGCGGTCGCTGGATGGTCGTTACCATCGGCCGATCGCCTTCACCGGGCACCACGAGGCGCACGCGGCCAGCGCGTTTTATCCCTCGCCATTCGAGGAGGCGGCGGTGCTCACGATGGATGGCGTCGGCGAGTGGGACACCGCGAGCATCGGCTACGGGAGGGGAAACAAACTCGAAATGCTCAAGACGCTGGAGTTCCCGCACTCGCTCGGACTGCTCTACTCGGCGATCACGTATTTCTGCGGGTTCAAGGTGAACAGCGGCGAATACAAGCTCATGGGCCTCGCGCCCTACGGCGAGCCGCGCTTCGTGGAAGTCATGCGCGAAAAACTCCTCGATTTGAAGGAGGACGGCTCGTTCCGCATGGATATGCGGTATTTCAATTACGCGCAGGGCCTGACGATGACGGGGCCGGAGATGGACCAGCTCTTCGATGGTCCGGCGCGCGACGCGGAATCCATGATCACGCAGCGCGAGATGGATCTCGCGGCGTCAGTTCAGGCGATCACCGAAGAGATCGTGCTCCGCATGGCCCGCCATGCGCGCGAACTGACCGGCGCGAAAAAGCTCTGTCTCGCGGGCGGTGTCGCGCTGAACTGCGTGGCCAACGGAATCCTGCTGCGGGAGAAAATCTTTGATGATGTCTGGATTCCGAGCGCGGCGGGCGACGCCGGTGGGGCGCTTGGAGCGGCGCTTTTCACGCAGTACCAACTGCTCGGGCGGGAACGCGTGGTTAACCCGCGTGATGCGCTCAAGGGCGCGCTCCTCGGCCCGAAGTATTCAAACGACCACATCCGCCGCTTCCTCGACGCGGAGAAAATCCGCCACCATTACTTCGCCGATGAAGCGGAACTGCTCGGCAAAACGGTTGAGACGCTGCTCGCCGGTCAGGTGGTTGGCTGGTTTCAGGATCGCATGGAGTTCGGCCCCCGCGCGCTGGGCGCCCGTTCGATCATCGGTGATGCGCGCAGCGAGCAGATGCAGTCGCAGATGAATCTGCGCATCAAATACCGCGAAAGCTTCCGCCCTTTCGCGCCCAGTTGCCTGGCGGAGGACGCCGGCGTCTTTTTCGATCTCGACCGCGAATCGCCGTACATGCTTCTCGTCGCCCCGGTGCGTGAGGAAAAGCGCTGCCCGCTGACCGACGAGCAGAGTGCGCTCATGCGCGATCCCGATCTCCGCAAGCGCGTGAATGTGAAGCGGAGCGAAGTGCCCGCGATCACCCATGTGGACATGAGCGCGCGCGTGCAGACGGTGAGCGAGGACCGCAACGGGCGCTATTACCGGCTCATTCGCGAGTTCAAGCGCCGGACCGGCGCGGGTGTCATCATCAACACGAGCTTCAACATCCGTGGCGAGCCCATCGTCTGCACGCCGCAGGATGCGTATCGCTGTTTCATGGGCTGCGAAATGGACGTGCTCGTGCTGGAGAACTGTGTGCTCTACAAAGCCGAACAGCCGCAGCTTTCCGCCGAAGAAAAAAAGAAATATGTCGAGGGTTTCAAGCTCGACTGACGCGACATGGTCAATCCTTTCAAAGACACCAACTGGAATCCCGGCATTGCCGAACGGCGGATTTTCGCGCGCAGCCTGATAATCGGTTTTCCGATTTTCGCTGCCGTGCTCGCGCTCGTCGGACGCCTCTCGACCGGCGGTTGGAAGCCGGGACTGCTTTGGCTGGCGGTGATCGGTTGTGCGGTCGGCGCGGTGCTTTGGTTGCTGCCGCAAATCGCGAAGCCGTTCTATCTCGTCTGGTATTTCGCCGCGTGCAGCATCGGCATCGTCGTCAGCAATCTCCTGCTCACGGCCTTTTATTACGTCGTTATTACGCCGGTGGGGTTGGGCTTGCGGGCGCTCCGGCGCGATCCGATGGAGCGACGCTTCGACCGGACGGCCAAAACCTATTGGCGGGACGCTGAAAAGGGGATTGCTGCGGAGCGCTATTTTCGCCAGTTTTAGCAGCCGCCCAATTCCACTCCATGAAAGAAGAAACGCCCAAATCCTTTGCCGAAGTCGGTGAGCAGAAGCCCATGGGGCTCGGACGTGAAATCGTGGAGATGCTGAAGCACAACAAGAAATACTGGATGATCCCGATTGTCGTCATTCTCGCTTTGTTCGCCGTGCTGCTCATCCTCGGCTCGACCTCGGCGGCCCCATTCATCTATACGCTTTTTTAGGAAGGTGATAATCGGTCCGTTTGAACGGCGGTGCGACGGACGGCAGCCAATAGATGGCGGCTTGCCGATCAAGGCTGACGGCTGGTCCAGCGGTGGGGGTCGGCGACAACGAGGTAGTGAAGGAACGCGCGGATGACGCTCGCATTCAAGAAAACGAAACCCGCGGGAAGGGCGAAGATTTTTCCGCGCAATGCGGGGAACAGGAGGCCGAGCGCGGCTGCGAGATAGAAGGCGAGTTGAAGCCCGAGCGCAGTGCGGTAGAAGGGATGCGCAGCAAGCAGGACGCTGGTGGCGAGCAGGACGATGAGGAATACGGGCGCGCAGAGCCGCAAATATTTGTGCGAGAGGAGCTGCCACCACAGGCGGTTGCGCCAAGGGAGGAGCCAGCCGGGATGGCGGAAGAGCATCTGGAAATTGCCGGCGAGGGTGCGGCGCTTGCGAAGCTTTTCGGTGGCGGGTTCCAAGGGTTGCGGATCGAAAGCGCGGGCCGCGGGATCGTGGATGACGCGGTGCCCGGCCACGGCGAGGCGCATCGGAATGACGACATCGTCGAGCACGGTGTCGGCAGGAATCGGTGTGAACAGGGCGCGGCGGGCGGCGTAGATGGCCCCGGTGCAGCCGATGCAGGAATCAAAGCGGGATTCGGCGGCACGGAGGAATTTTTCATAACGCCAGTAGGCATCGACTCCCGCTCCCGTGGCGCTGTGCGCGGGGTTAATCTCGAGCGCGCCGCTGACCGCACCGATGTGCGGATCGGTGAAGTGGGCGGCGAGACGCGCGATGACCTCGGGCGCGAAGTGCTGACGGGTGTCGGTGAAAACGACGATCTCGCTGGTGCAGCAGGCGAGCGCGGCGTTGAGGCCGCCGGCCTTGCCGGCGCGGGTGGGCTGGTCGAGCACAGTGACCCGCGCAGGATCGACCGCCGCGGCTCGTGCGACGGTGGCATCCGTGGAGCCGTCCGAGACGAGCAGGACGCAAAGTTTATCCGGCGGATAATCCGCAGCGAGAAGGTTCTCGAGCCGCGCGGCGATCCGGGCCTCCTCGTTGTGTGCGATCACTACTACGCACACGTCCGGCGGCGGTGCCGGGCTGCCGGCAGGCGGAGACGCCGGCCGCACGGAGCCTGTCCCGCGGCGGGTAAGCAGCGTCATGAGGATGCCGTAGCCGGCAAAGGTGTAGGCGAGCGCGCCGGCGCTAATCCAAAAAGCGAGGAGCGCGCCAAACTGGCCGGGGCTGGCGGAGAGGGCAGCCACCTACATGCGGGTCAGGAGATAGGACCAGTAGCGCACCGCGGCGTAAGTCAGCGCGACGGTCAGCGCGACGTCCACCCACCCGAGGCGGTTCCAATCGAAGGCGATGCGGGAACTGGGTTCCCCTTCGGGTTCAGGCTCCGGTTTAGGTGTTGCGACGGGCAGCGGCTCCAGCGTGAGGACGGCAACCGGGCTGCCCATCTGCGCGAGGACTCCCTCGAGGGCCGGTTGCGGCAGGAGCTGCGCGCGCCAGGCGGGGACGTGAGGCTGGAGCGCCTCCCCCGCCTCTTCCTCGTGTTCCTTCGCTTCGTTAAGCCCACAGAGATGCCGGTGCAGGGCGGCGGTGGCGGCGGCAAACATGAAGAAGGTGGGACGGTAGGCGAAATCGACCATCCACGACGAAACCATGTACGAGAGGACCAGGACGAAAAGAATGCGCCGGATCCGCTCCTCGGCTGGCGTGACGGTCTTGGCGGTCACAAGCGTGCGCAGACAGCAGTAGAGGATGGCGAAGAAGAGAAAGAATCCGGGGTAACCCAGTTCGGCGCCAATGCCGACATAGGAGGAATGGGGCGCCTTGTAGATCACCTGTGGGGTTTTCTTCAGCGAGGCCTTGTCGGTCTGCACGGGCTTCGTGCGGTAGTTCGCGGCGAGAAAGCTTTTCTGCCAGTTGTGGTAGCCGACGCCGCGGTCGGTCGTGGTCATCATTCTATAGCCGTGCCGGAAAGCGATGACGCGGCCCTGAATAGCTTCGTCGGTCTTGGATTTGTTCAGCTCCTGCATACGCGGGAGCGCGTAAAGCAACGAGCCGCCAAACATCACCGCGACGCCGATGATGACCGTTTGCACAGTCTTGGGCCGGCCAAAGGTGAGCGTGGCCACCACGGTCGCGGCGCCGGCGATGAAAGCGCCCTTTGAGAAAGTGAAGTAGATGCAGTAACCGACCATCATCATCAGCGCGATGCCGAGGATCCGCAGCGCGATAGGCCTTTTCCAAATGCAGAAATAGTAAAGCAGCGGAATTGCGGGCACGACGCTGTGGCCGAGCGCGTTGGGGTTGTCGAAAATGGAAAGGTTGAGGATGAGGCGGCCTTTCATCATGCCGTTGGTGATCTCAAGGCTGCCCAGCGGGTCGAAGCCCCGAAGACTCAGCAGTGCGAGTCCGGCCACCGCAGCGATGAGAAATGTCCACCAGCCGACAAACTGATTGATGCGCGGCACCGAATAGAGCGTCTGCACGATGACGATATAGAAGATGTAGAGATTGGCGGACCCCTTGAAGGTTTCCCACGGGGTGGGTGAGGAGAAAACGAGCCACATCCAGAAGGCGAAGACGGCCCAGTCGTGGGGCGTGCGAAAGAGATCGCGAAGCTGAAAGCCGCGGGCGCGAAACGCGAGCGAAGCGAGGCCGGCGAGCATGACGATCTGCACGAAACGCACGTCGCCCATGCCGATCGGCCACTCCTGCGGGCGCAGGTAGTAGAGGACAAGGAAGAGGATGACGGAGACGAGATCCATTACGCGGCGGCGGAGAAAAATTGACTCGGGAGAACAGGCTGCATGGGCTCAGGACGAAGCGGGTACCCGCAAATTCCATGAGCGTGCGGAAACTGCAAGGGATCGGTAAAGGCCGCAATAGCTCTCAGCCATCGCCTCGATGGAAAAATGCCGGACCATTTTGGTCCGCGCCTTTTCGCCGAACGTCGCGAGACGCTCCGGTCCAGCAAGGAGTGCGGTGAGTTGGGCGGCGAGGGCGGCCGGTGTGGAGAGATCGGTGATCAGGCCGTCGATGCCGGAGGTGATGATGTGTTCGTGACCGCAGCCAAGATTGGCGAGGGCGGGGATGCCGGAGGACATGGCTTCGAGAGCGACATTCGAGAGGCCCTCGTTGACCGAGGGAATGGCGAGCAGATCAAGCGCCTGGTAGCAGGTCCGCGGGTCGTTCTGGAAGCCCAGCCAGTGAATGCGCGCGGCGTGCGGGCTCGTCAAGGCGCGGGCGCGGGTGGGGGATTCCTCGCTGCCACCAGCACCCGCGATGATGAGGTGCGCGGTCGGGAAGCGCGTGGCGATTTCATCGAAGGCCTCGAGCAGGACGTTGTGCCGTTTGAACGGGCCGAAGCGCCCGACGACGCCGATGCCGAGAGCGTCTGCGGGAAGGCCGAGGGCGAGGCGCGCGGCCCGCCGGTCGCCGGGGGAGAAACGCGCGGTGTCCACGCCGTTGGAGACGACGGAAATTTTTTCCGCCGGAAAACCAAGCGCGAGCAACTCCTCGCGCATCGGGTGCGAGACGGTGTGGACGGCGCGGCAGGTGCGGTAGAGCCAGCGCCGTTGGCGCAGGCGGCGAGGGCTGAGTTCATCGGCGGTGAGCTGGCTGTGTTCGCCCTGGAGCAGTACACTCCGCCGGCCGCCATAGGTCGCAAGGCTGCTGTAGATGAGCGCGCCGAGATTGTGGCTGTGCAGCAAGTCGGGCCGCAGACGGGCGACATGCGCGGCGAGACGCAGCGTGGCGCGCGGGGAAAAGGCGCCCGCTTTGCCGAGCACGGTGACGCGCTCGGGATGGGGCAGCCGCTCCGCAAAAGCACCGCGGCGCTCCAAGCAGGCGATGTGGATCTCGAAGCCGCGCGGCTCCAGCGCGCGAGCCATGTTGACGACGCCATTCTCCATCCCGCCGGATTCGAGTGAATTGACGATGTGGAGGATTTTCACGCGCGGCGGGGCAGGAGGAAGTGGGCGAGCGCGCGGAGGCGGAAAAGCGGGGGCTCGAAGACGCGGCGTGGGCGCAGAAAGACGGGCCACAAGGCCATGGAGATGAGCCAGTAGCGCAACGCGGGTGCGCGCAGGCCGTCGTCGAAGTGGGTCCACGCGACGAGGAAATAGTGGATGGCGAAAACGCGCAGCCAGAACGGAACCGCGAGCCGGGAAACCGCGCCGCTGCGCCACGCGTGGGTGAGGACGCGCTGGGAATTCTGCTTCATCCGCGGCGCGTTTTTGCTCATGTTTTGTGGATGCCGGCGGATGAGGGCCAGCCGCTCCTCGGTGAAAAAAAAACGGTGGCCGCGCGCGGTCAACCGAATCCACATGTCGCGATCCTCTGAGCTGCGTAGCGCCGTGTCGAAGCCGCCGCACTCGTCAAGAACCCGGCGTTTCACCACCACGGAGGAGGAGAACGGGCGATTGCGCAGGCAGAAGTCCCGCACGGTGAGTTCGCGGGTGGGCAGGGCGGTGAAGCCGGGGTCGGTGCGTGGCTGGCCGTCCGCGCTGATGCGGGTGGCGCCGCTCGCGACGATGGCGAAGTCCTCCGGCAGGGCGGCAAACTGCCGCAGTGCGGTGGCGAGAAACTCTGGCTTCCACAAATCGTCCGCGTCGAGAAAGGCGACGAACGGATGGCGAGCCTCGCGGATGCCGGTGTTGCGCGAGGCCGAGAGACCCGCGTTTTCCTGCCAGACATAGCGCAGGCGCGGGTCGGTGATGGCGGCGGCGACGGCGCGGGTGTTATCGGTCGAACCGTCGTCGATGACCAGCAGCTCCAGCGCGGCGTGCGTCTGCGCGAGCACGGAGGCGATGGCTTGTGGGAGATAGTGCGCGTAGTTGAAGGCCGGGATGACGACGGAGACGCCGGGTGCGGCATCAGGTTGCGACGGGCCGGGAGAGTTCAACGGGGGCGCCGGATGATCGTCCAGGAGGAAGGCCCGCCCTCACGCGTTCTCCAGCGGGTGCTGGTAGTAATAATCGTGCGTGTAATAATAGTACTGGTAGTAGTTCGCCGTGGCGCTGAGGTCGAGGCGGTTGAGCACGAAGCCGTAGAAATTGGCTCCGTTCGCCGCGAGCATGTCGATCGCCGCCTTGGCGCTGCGTGCCGGGGTATTGCCTGTCCAAATGACGAAGAGCACGCCGTCCACGAGGCCTTGCATGATCGACGTTTCCGACAGCCCGAGGACCGGAGGCGTATCGACGACGATGCGGTCGAAACGTTCGCGAAGCGTCTGCATGATTTCGCGAAAACCCGGGGAGCCGAGCAGTTCGGTGCCCGTTTCGAGATGGCGTCCGGCGCTGAGGATCGAGAGGTTTTCCTGACCCGTGGGACGGCAGGCTTCCTCGAGCGTGACTTCGCCGAGCAGCACGTTGCTGAGCCCGGGATCTTTGTGGTAGCCGAAGAGGCGGTGGAGGCGGCCACGGCGGAGGTCGGTATCGACGAGCAGGGTGCGGGCTCCGGTGTGGGCGAAGGAAACAGCAAGGTTCGAGGAAACGACCGTCTTGCCTTCCTTGGGCATGGCGCTCGTGACCATGACGACGTGCGGAGGTTTGGTCAGCGTGCCCATCGAGAGGACATTGGTGCGGATCACGCGGAAGTTTTCGATGAGCGCGTCCTTGCGGTTTTCGTCGTGGCTGATGAGCGCGGCGGCCCCCACGGAGGAGGCGTCGATCTGCGGGACGATCCCGAGGCCGCGCATGCGGAAGGAGGCCTCGACCTGTTCGAGGTTGGTCAGAGTGTGGTCGAGATACTCGATGAGGAAGGGAACGCCGAGGGCCAGGGCCAAGCCAATGGCGAGAAAGACGAGGAGGAGCTTGACGCGATTCGGCGAGACGGGCCGTTCGCTGGCCTCGATGAGGGCGGCATACTGCAGGTTCACGCGCTCCTTTTCGCCAGCGTACTCAGCGACGTTCGTCTTACGCTGCATTTCGCCGAGGATGCTTTCGTAAGGCAGTTGGGAGATCTCGGAGAGCCTGACTTCCGAGAGAAGCTTTTCGTATTTGGCTTTGATCGCGTCGTACTCGGGAACTTTGCCTTCGAGGTCATTCTTCTTGTTGATGAGTTCCTGAAATTCGAGGTCGAAGCGCTGCTGCGCAACTTGGTATTCGGCTTCGAGTTTTTCCTGGATGAATTCGAGCTGTTTGTTGGGCTCGTTCATTTTCGCGCTGGTATTGAGGTAGGTTTTACGCAATTCCTCGATGCGCGCCTTGAGCTGCTGCTGCTCCTGAAGCAGCGCGTCCCAAGGCCGCGGGGAGCGGATGAGCGAGGGAACGACGACGGTGGTGAGGTTTGGATCGCCGGGTTTGCGCTCGGTGGGGCCGGCCGCGGGGTCGGAAGGGCTGGTCGCCACAGTCTGACCGACGCGGAGTTGGGTGTCGCTTTTCTCCTCGACCGAGGCAATGAGCGAGAGTTTGGCGACGGGGTCGTTTTCCAAAGCGGGATCGCGCAGGCGCACGCTGACGCGACCCATCTCCTCGATGCGCATGCGCAGCCGCGAGAGGTCCTCGGGCAGGCTGTTGATGGACTTGAGGCGGATGAGCGCCTCAGTCAGCCCGCGCTTGTCTTTGAAGTCGATTTTCTCGCCGGTCTGCCGTTCGAGGCGGGTCAGAACCTCCTGCATTTCCGTGGAGTAGGTTTTGACGAGGTTTTCGCGGGCTTCAATCCGTTTCTCCGTCCGAAACGCGAGGAATTCGCGGACCATCGCTTCTGTCCAGCGATTGGCAAGTTCCGGCGTCGCGACCCAAACATCGACGATGAGATTGCGCTCCATGTCGAACCTGGAGCTGATCTTGGACAGGTATTTTTCCTGAAGGTCGCGCTTCCCAACGTCGATGCCGAGAGCCACGGCAGTGCGCGTGAGGATGTGGGGTGAGGTGAGCTGGATGGCGACCGCTTGAAGCTGACTGTCGTTGTAGATTATCTGGGTGTCGAGCGGACGGGAGAGATTCTCGACCTGCACGAGCGCCCGGGCGTGATAAACGGGCCGGGCGAAGATGTAATAGGTGAGGCCGCACATGAGCGAGAAGCACATGAGCAGCGCCATGAGTCGCAGATGCTTGCGGGCGATGGCGAGGTACATGAGCACATCGTGCAGACTGAAGACGCGTGCTTTGAGTCCGGGAATCATGGTGATGGAAAAAGGCGGGAAGAGGCGCGCAGGCAGAGCGCAGCGGAGATTGGCGAAGCCGCTAGACTAAGCGAATTGCTGCGGGTTGCAGCAAATTGATTCGGCACGCTTTGGCGAGATGAGGAGGGGTGCCACCGCGAGGCCCTGTCAGACCTTCGAGAGATGGCCTACCAACTGAAAAACTTCTCGGGAATGACGACGATATCCCCGCTCTGCAACTGCACATCCGCGCGCCGGCCTCTTTTGATATTCACGACGTCCACGGGAAGCTTCACCTTGGTTCCATCGGGCACGGCACGGAGGACATAGACACCGCGCTGGTCGGCGAAGCGCGCAAAACCGCCGTTCTGGAGGATGGCATCGTAGGCGCTGAGTCTTTGACCGACAGTCAGCGGAAAACTCCCCTGGCGCACCACATTGCCGGTGAGATAGACGAGGTTGCTCGGACCGGCGGGAATGGTGATGACATCGCCTTCGTCAAGCGTGAGGTCCGAGGTCAATCCGCTTCCGTCAAGGATTTTCTGGACGTTGACTTCTTCGACCACGCCTTTGTTGGCGGCGATGCGCATGACGCGGACGCGGGTCAGATCCGCCATGTTGGTCGTGCCACCCGAACTTAAAATCACGTTGACGAGTGTCGGGGTGATGTTTTTCGGAATCTGCCACTTTCCGGGGTGCGTGAATTCACCCGAGAGGTAGATGAGCGGTCCATTTTCAATGTCCGCACCCTGGACCCGCTCGATCAGAACGGACGCGCGATGGAGCTGGGAGCTTTGCAACGCGCGTTTCACGGCGGCTTCGGCACCGGGAATGGTCTTGCCGGCGACCGCGATGCGTCCGACCTGAGGCATGATGATATAGCCCCCGCGACGCACTTGGTAGCGGCCGTTGAAGGATGGATCTTCATTCACAAAAACCTCCAGCATCTCGCCGGGAACGACGACTTCATTGCTTGCGGAGACGGCGCTTTGCTGGCCTTGCGAGGCTTCATCCAGCTCCTTTTCGACCTGCGTGAGCTGCGCCCGTGTGGAATCAAGGCGTGCCTGCCAGTCTTTGACTTCTTGGTTCAAGCGATCCGCCGCTTCAAGATTTCCCCCCGCCGTTTGCACCGCGAGTTGTTTCTGCCCGGCGTCGAGCTTCGCCTTGGCGTAGCGCACCTCGCCTTCCAGTGTTTGTTTTTTCTCCGTGAGATCCTCAATTTCATTCGCGGATTTTTTCGCCGCTCCGCCGCGCCCGGCAGATGCGGCATCGGAAGTCGCGAGAGGGACTGCGGTTTTCTTGAAAGATACTTTGCCAGGCGCATTGGCGTCCTGCGCAAGCAGAGAAGTGCCGACCGCCACGGAAAGAGCGAGAAACGTGAGGCACACTCGAGCTGGAAAGGTGAGTAAAATCATTGGAAAAAAATTCTCAAAGGTGGGGTGGGGCTGGAGCGAATGAAGTGCGTGATTATCTAATTTTCGAAAAGTCGTCAACCGCTGATTAGCAAATGGGGACGCAGAGGGGCAAAAGACAACTTAACGAAAATATTTTGCCAGGCTGAAAAACACCAGATTTTCATAGTAGCTTTGATCAAAAAAATCGGAGTCGCTTTGCTGATACTGGTACGCGAGTCGGGCGAGGAAGGTGTCGGTAAAGTAGTGCGTCACCTGAGCCAGTCCGGTCCACGTCCGAGATTGGCCGGTCTCGTAGTCCAGAACCGAGTAGGTGCCGGTGAGGATGAAGTTGGTTCGCGGTCCCGGGACGATGGAGAAACGCAATCCGGTGCGGAATTCTTTGTAAGAGGGGCCTTCGCCATCCAAATTGTAGATGTTGTTGTACGAAACGAAGGCATCAGCCCCGACCTTTGGGCCGATAATTTGGCGGATGTTGTAGCCGACTCCCTCTTCGACTTGATCGTAGAAGGTGTTCAGGGAGCGACCGAAAAACAATGATTCCTGGGTGTATGGTCCCGCTTGGTGGCGGAGACTTAGCAAGCCGAGCAGTCCGCTTTCGCCGTTGCCGAAGTAGTAACCGATTTCCGCGTGGAGGAGGAGTTGATCGGTGATCGGTCCGTCGATGCCGGCACGCACGCTTTGGATGAAGCTGTCCATCAAATCGGTTTTTAGAGCCTCGTAGAGGATGAACGGCTTGAAACGCAGATTTTCCCGTTCGGACACGAGGCTGACGTTTGCCTGGTCGCGGAGCGTCGGAAGACCCCGGCCACCTTGGTTGTACCACAGGTTTTGGTGTGCCACTTGCACCCGCAGGCGCGTCTTGCCCACGATCAGGCGATCCGTCTGCGCACTGACGGTATTGCTGAAATAGATGAAGTCGTTGTTGCTCTGGTTGTCGAAGTCGCGGTCGTTGTTGGAAAACGAAGTCTGCCGGGCGCGGAATACGTAGCGCCCGGCTTGATCGTAACCGTCGAATCCTCCGCCGTCGAAAAGGATGGCGTCATCGCGGACGTTGTTTGAGTAACGTCCGACACCAATGTGAAAATCGTCGGCGAAAACCACATTCCAACCGCCGATGATGGTATTCCAGGTGATCTCGGAACGAACGATGGGCTGGTTGTCGAAGCCGAACAGGAAGGGCGCGTTTAGTCCGAATCCCGCGATGCCCGCTTCGTTCTTCAACGGTAGATAAACGAAGGAACCTGAAACCGCGACCCGCAAACCCTCGGTGAGTTGCGCGATGATTGCACCGCTGATCGTCACAATGGCAATCGTGCCGGATTCGCGGTTGGTTTCCGTGAGGTTGATATTGTCGCTCCACAGGACACCTGCCGAGAGGCCTTGCAGTTTAAAAAAGACCGGGCCGAACTTGAGGTCGGCGTCTTGTGGCGCAAAACCCCGCTGGATCAGCGGAAAGGAAGCGACCAACGGGAGTCCGAAGCTGACATTTGCTTCGACGGATTCAGTCCGCACTGATGGCGTGACCGCGATCGGGTTCAGCGGGTTTGTATAGGGCGCACCGGTATCGCGGAAGATTCTGGAATAGGACACTCCTGGCGTCGGCGGATCTTGGTAGGCACCGTTGGGCAGCCTTGCAGGCAGATTCTGGCCAGCGGCATTCGAGGGTTCGAGGTAGCGAAACTGCGGCTGTTCGGCTGGGGCGGCCATCAGCGAAAATGCGGCGGCAACCAAGCCTGCCGCGGAGAGGCAGTGGCGGGCGATCCAGCCGCCCGAAGAGAGGCCGGGGGCGCGATTCATTGGCAAGCGAATCAAGCGCTTCGTCCCCCGGCGGATCGAGTGCTGGCGGAGGCCCCCTTTTTTGGGCGATCACGTTGCAAACGGATGAAAAAAAGCTGCGCCAACTGTTCCCTTCGGAAGGAGAAAGGCAAATAGGCAAGAACCCCCAGAAGAGGAATCAAGACGACCGTGGTAACCCAGAATTTTTGCTGCCGCGCACTGAATGGTTGCGCGTAAATACTCGTCAGCGCACAGGCCAGCACGACCAGCCAAATGATTGCGAGGCAGATCCACACCTGATCGTTGAATTTCGCGGCGTGCAGGCTGAATCGGTTGAAAAGTTCGCTCATGGACGGGAGGATTTGGATCGGAAGCTGCGGATTGCCGGAGCCGCGTTTATTTCAAGAGCATGCCAAAACTTTTGGCAAAGTAATTCTACCGAAATGCTTAATCTCCGTGATGGTTTCGCGATGCTGCGGCCGCCGGCGTCAGTCGACGGGGCTATTCACCGCGGGGAGGGGAGCCTCATTTTGTTACGCCGGTGATTGGCGTCGCGGCCTCGGTGGGATCAAAGGAATCGCAAGGACGCTCTGGCGATGTTCTGGAGAGTTTCGCGCCTAGGAGCCTGTCGGACTTTCGCTCTCGCTCATTTTTGAGCGCGGGATTAAAACGTGCCGGATGGCGGCGCGCTTCATCAACATCGCCCGCCACACAACCATGCTCCTGCCGCCGGACCTGCGCGACTGGATCGGCGAGGACGACCTCGTCCACTTCATCATCGAAGCCGTCGAACGGCTCCCGCTCACCACCTTCGCCGTCTACTACAAGGGCAGCGGCGACGCGCAGTTCCCGCCGCAGATGATGCTCGCCCTGCTCATCTCCAGCTACGCCAACGGCATCTTCGGCAGCCGGCGCATCGAGCGCGCGAGCTACCGCGACGTGGCCGTGCGCTACCTCTGCGCCGACACCCACCCCGATCACGACACCATCTGCGCCTTCCGCCGCAACAACCTCGAAGCCCTCGCCGCCGCCTTCGTGGACGTGCTCGAACTCGCCCGCGAACTGCGGCTGCTCAAGCTCGGCTGCGTGAGCCTGGATGGGCACCCACATCAAAGCCAGCGCCTCCAAGGACAAGAACCTCACCTACCAACGCGCCTGCCAGTTGCGCGAAGCACTTCGGCACGACGTGGGCGAACTCCTCGCCCAGGCCGAGCGCAGCGACCGGGAAGACACCGACCCGCAAAAGCTCCCGGAGGAACCGAGCGGAGCGAGATAGCCAAAGGGCGGAGCCTTTGCCCGAAGGGCAGCGCCAGAGGTCGCTGGCAAATCGCGCGGCGCGAAAAACTGCTTGGAAAAATGGACGCCGCCGGCGCGCGGCTTGAAGCCCGCGCCGCCGCGCGAGCCCAAAGCGAGCGCGCCGAATACGAAGCCAAACTCGCCGCTCGCGCCGAGCGCAGAGGCAGCGCCAAAGGCC
>JBBQCM010000017.1:0-69631 GCA_038318725.1 Chthoniobacterales bacterium | reverse complement strand
TATGCAACTGCTGCTTCAATGCCTCTAGCGTAGGCGGCGGCGGGGCGTAGTGTATCAAGACTTTTTGCACTCTGACTTGATTTTTCTGCACAAATGATGCGGTTGGCAGAATCACCAGTTTTTGTTAAAAATCGGAAATTCAATCCTAAGTGCAGAATAGTTGGCCTGCCCCCGAAGTTTGAGCCACTCGCTATGAGAGTTTTGGTTGGTCTTCGGGTTGTGGGTTGGTGGTGATGGGGTCGGTGGGGTCGGTGGGGAGGGCGCTGCCTTGCGGCGGCTGGAGCGGAGCGGAAGCCGCCGCAAGGCAGCGCTGCGCGAACTCCGCCGGGGGTTGGTAGTCCAGCGAGGAGTGCAGCCGGTGATGGTTGTAGTCGTGCCGATGCTCCTTGCCGAGCACTTTGGCTTCCAGCAAGGAGACAAAGCTCTCCCGGTTCAGGAACTCGTCCCGGAACCGGCTGTTGAAGCTTTCGCTGTAGGCGTTCTCCCACGGACTGCCAGGCGCGATGTAGAGGGTCTTGAACCCGCGCTCGCGGATCCAGGCCTGCACGGCCGCCGCGATGAACTCTGGGCCGTTGTCGCTGCGGATGAACTCCGGTACCGTCCCGCGCTCGGCCACGGCGGCGTCTAGGATGCGAATCACGTCGGCGCTCTCCATGCGGCGTTCGACTTCCAAGGCCACGCTCTCGCGGCTGAACTCGTCGCAGATCGGCAGCCACTTCAGCCGCCGTCCAGCCTCGGTCTGGTCGAAGACGAAGTCGTAACTCCACACCTCGTTCACGCGCGTCGCCCGCAGCCGCTGCGCGCTGTTTGCGCTGCTCCCCAGTCGCCGTAGTTTGCGCTGCCGGCGGGGCACCTTGAGCCCCTCCTCCCGCCAGAGCCGCTGCGCGCGCTTGTCGTTGAGCGTCCAACCCTCGCGGCGCAGGTGTGCCGCCGCTACTCGGTAGCCCGCACGCGGTCGCTCCGCCGACACCCGGCGCAGCGCGGCCACCAGCGGCGCGTCTTTCTCCCGGCGCATCCCGCGGTAGCGTTCCGTCGCCCGCGGTTGCGCGATCACCTGGCAGGCCCGGCGCTCGCTCACTTTCAGGTGCTCCTGCAAATGCAGAACCGCCTGACGTTTGCGCTCCGGGCTCACCACTTTCCCTCCACCAACTCCTTGAGCATCGCGTTGTCCAAAGCCATGTCGGCCACGATCCGCTTGAGCCGCCCGTTCTCCTTCTCCAGTTCCTTGACCCGTTTGACCGTCTCCTCCCGCGCTCCGCCATACTGCTCTTTCCACCGGTGATAGGTCGGTGGGCTGACTTCCAGTTTCTTGCAGACCTCCTCGACGCTCTGGCCTCCGGCCAGTTGCGTCGCGGCCTCGCGCAGCTTCTTGATGATTTCTTCAGGTGTATGTCGTTTTCTTTTCCGGGGCGTGGGGCGGCGCTGTCGCGCCGCCAACTCTCATAGCGCCTGGATCAACTTTCGGGGAGCAGGCCAAGCTGTCTGCTTGGCGCGGTCTGGAAAAGGTCTTAGTTTCGCGGGACATGAGTCGCTTTTTCACCGCGGTCGGCACTCTCGTGGACCGGATCAAGATCAATGCCGTTTCCCGCGAGGTGCGTGACGGACGACCTTGGTGGATCAAGCGCCGACGGCCGACCGCAGGGCCGATCATGGCCTGCGCGAACTGTTTTTTCCGCCTGGCAGGCAATCCGGTACGCACCCTCGACGACTTCGCCGCCTGGCAGCGGTGGGAGGTGGAGTGCTTTCTCGCGCTGCATGGCGACTGCTTCCGCGCGTTTGCCGACGGATCGCGCGCGGTGGCGGCGGAGGAAGTGCCGGGCGTGAATCTTTCGGAACATCTCACGGCTGGGACGCTCACCGCGCCCATGCTCGCCGCCGCCGCGCGCGAGCTGCGGCGCGCGCATGGGCGGGACTGTGGCGACTTTGCAGGGCCTTGGTCGCATGGCGATCCGCATGTGGGAAATTTCATCTACGAGCCGGCGGAAAATCGTGCCCGGCTGATCGACTTCGAGGTGCAGCATCACGCCACGCTCGCGGCGGACGAGCGGCAGGCCGATGATCTGCTGGTCTTCCTGCAGGACATGGTCGGGCGCATTTCCCGCGAGCTTTGGCTGCCGAGCGCGCAGGTCTTCCTCGCGGCCTACGAACGCCCGGAGATCGTCGCGCGGCTGCGCGATAACCTCGTCGCACCGCGCGGTTTTGCGCGGGTCTGGTGGGCGGTGCGGACGACGTATCTCGCACCGGCGGAATTGGAAAGTCGCCTCGCGGCCCTGCGCACCAGTCTTTAGCCGCCGCCGCGGAGATCGTTTCGCGCGATGACCCACTCACGCACCGGCTCCCCGCCGAGCAAGTGTTCGAGCAGGATGCGCTCAAAACGCTCCGGCGTGACCGCGCCATACCAGACGCCATCTGGATAGACCACGAGCCACGGACCGCCGGTGCAGATGCGGAAGCATCCGGCCTTCGTCCGCATGGCCCGCAAGCCCGTTTCGCGCACGCGCCGCTTCACGATTTCCCACAGCGCCTCGCCTTCCTGCGGCGCGCAACAGTCCGGTCCGAGGCAAACAAACAGATGCCGCTCGGCTTGGGCGAGCCCCGCTTTCGCAAGGCCGGCTTGGAGTGGGTCGTTCATGGGTTGGAGAATTAACCGCGAAGACGCGAAGGACGCGAAGATTTCTCGCGCCGCGGGCTTGCCAAAATCTTCGTGCGCTTCGTGGTCTTCACGTTTCAAATGCCCGCCCTATGAAAATCGTCGTCGCTTATTCCGGGGGTCTCGATACCTCCGTGCTGCTCACCTGGCTGAAGGAAACCTATTCCGCGGAGATCGTCGCGTTTTGCGCGGACGTGGGGCAGGAGGAGGAGCTGGACGGGCTGGAAGACAAGGCGCTGCGCACCGGCGCGGGCAAGTGCTACATCGACGATCTGCGCGAGGAGTTCGCGCGCGATTTCATTTTTCCGATCATCCAGGCGAACGCGATTTACGAGGGGCAGTACTATCTCGGCACGTCCATCGCGCGGCCGCTGATAGCGAAGCGCATGGTGGAAATCGCGCGCGCGGAAAAGGCGGACGCGGTGGCGCACGGCGCGACGGGGAAGGGGAATGACCAGGTGCGTTTCGAGCTGACGGCGGCGGCGCTCGCGCCGGAGCTGGAGGTCATCGCGCCGTGGCGGCAGGAGCGGTTTCGGGATCAGTTTCCGGGGCGCGCGGAGATGATCGCGTATGCGGAGAAGAACAAAATCCCGGTGCTGGCGAGCGCGAAGAAGCCGTACTCGATGGATCGCAATCTTCTGCACATTTCCTTCGAGGCCGGCATCCTCGAAGACCCGTGGTTCGACGCCAGCGCGGAGAAGGCGCGCGAGATGTATGTGCTCTCGGTTTCGCCGGAGGAAGCGCCGGACAAGGCGGAGCACGTCGAGCTGATTTTTGAAAAGGGCAACTGCGTCGCGATTGGGTACCACGAACTCGACGGGCTGCTCGAAGAACTCGGAGCCAAGCGCTCCAGCGCGCCCGGCGCTCGTAATGATACGGCGACTGCGAATGCCGGGCGCGCGGGAGCGCTTGGCTCCGAGGGTGGACGCGCTTCGCGCGAGATCGAATACGATGCGGAGAATCACGCGTGGCTTTCACCTCTGGAAATCATGCGCGTGCTGAACAAACTCGGCGGCAAGCACGGCATCGGGCGCGTCGATCTCGTCGAGAATCGTTTCGTCGGGATGAAATCGCGCGGTGTGTACGAAACTCCGGGCGGCGCGATTCTGCACTTCGCGCACCGACAGGTGGAGTCGCTCACGATGGATCGCGAGGTCATGCATCTGCGCGATTCGCTCATCCCGAAATACGCGACGCTCGTCTATAACGGTTTCTGGTTCGCGCCCGAGCGCGAGGCGTTGCAAGCGCTCATCACCGAGACGCAGCGCAACGTGACCGGCACCGTGCGGCTCAAGCTCTACAAGGGCAACATCATCACCGCCGGCCGCAAGTCGCCGCTCAGCCTGTACAACCCCGACATCGCCACGATGGAGGCCGACCCGACGAAGGCTTACAACCAGAATGACGCCACCGGCTTCATCGCGCTCAATGCGCTGCGGCTGAAAGTCGCCGCGCGCGTGCATGCGGTGCAAAAATAGCGCCATGGAGGACTTTTTTGGCCTGCTCGCCGTCCTCGTGACATTGGCTTCGTTGCCATGCGGATTCCTGCTGGCCCGGCGCTGCACGAAGAACATTTTCGGTCGCATTGGGCTGACGGTCGCCTTTGGAGCGGTCATCCTGGTCGCGGGTCTGATCGCGGTCGTGTCCGGCTGCTCGGCGCTCGGTGGGAAGGTGAATATGCACTGATGGAAAGGGCGTGTCCAAAGTGCGGCTGCAAGCTCAGTGCTTTCGACATTGAGGAACCTGTGGGCTGTCCGAAGTGCGGGTTACGATTTCTATCGGAAAGCATGCCGATAGCGCTTTCCAGCAAGTCCCAGCCATCTTCTTTGGGATGGAGCGAGCTACGTCATCCAACTCCGCCTGGAGTAATATCGCTGCGAATCATAGTTGGATTGGTCCTCGGATTTCTTGCGGTGTTCAACCCCTTGTTTGGAATCGGGTTAGTTATTTTTGGATATTGGGTGGCCGGTAGCTTTACGTCCGATTTCGGTCGCCGCAGCCTCGTCGGTATTTTGCTGGCTATTGGTATCTTCGTTGTCGCACTGGCGATTGTCCGAGTGGGTTGCGACGCAGTTCTCGGAGGACGATTGTGAACTTTTCAGTAATCGGCGAAACTCTGCTCAAGCGCACCAAGTCGCGGTGCCCGGTTTGCCATGCGGAGTGTCCGGCGGAAGTTTGGAAAGTGGGGGACGCGAAACGGCAGCGGGTTTTTCTCCGGCGGACGTGCGCGGAGCATGGCGAGGAGGAGGTGTGCATCGCGTCGGATGCGCGGTTTTACTGGCTCGCGCAGGGCGATCCGCAGAACGCGTGCTGCGGCGGCAATGCCTGTTCGGCGGGGGATGGCGTGGTGCGCGGGACGCTCGGGCGCAATGCCGCGCCGGGTGAGGCGGCGGGCAAAGTGGAGAGGCTTTCCACCTGCCTCGCGCTGATCGAGATCGTGAACTCGTGCAACCTAGCGTGCCCGACGTGTTTTGCGGATTCGCCGCGTAGCACGGCGGTGGATGCGGTGCCGCTGGCGGATTTGCAGCGTCGCATCCAGGGCGTGATCGACCGCAAGGGCGGCATCGAGATTCTCCAGCTCTCGGGCGGCGAACCGACGCTGCATCCGCAGTTCGCTGAGCTGCTCGCGTGGCTGCACGCGAACCCCGGCATCGACTACGTGCTGCTGAATACGAACGGCGTCCGCCTCGCGCACGACGACGCTTTTCTCGACCAACTCGGGAAGACTTTTCGCTACGGAAAATTCCAGCTCTACCTGCAATTCGACGGCCCGCAGGAAGCCGGCCAGCGCGACTTGCGCGGCGCGGATTTGCGCGAAGTGCGGCGCCGCGCCATCGAGCGTTGCGGCGCATTGAACATCCCCATCACGCTGGCGATGACGGTGACGCCGGAGAACCTCGCGCACGTCTGGGCGGCGGTGGAATTCGGGCTGGCGTATCGGCACATTCGCGGGGTGGCGTTTCAGCCAGTGTTTGGAAGTGGCCGCCTTCCGAATCTCTCAACTCGCCTCAACACCGCCGACATCATCCTCGCCGCCGTGGAGCAAGCCGCCGGGCGGCTACGCTTCGAGGACTTCACGCCGCTGCCGTGCGGCGATCCGAATTGCGCGACGATCGGCTATTTGCTCAATGCGGGTGGGGAGACACGGTCGGTGAGCGAGTTCATCGACTTCGGCAAGGTGCAGGGTTTTCTCCGCGACAAAATCCGCTACTCGCTGGAAGATCTGCTGAAATGCGGCTGTGAGAGCGAACCGCTCGGCGCGCTGCTGAAGGAATTCGAGCTGAACGAGACGAACACCTTCCGCCTTTTCATCAAGCCCTTCATGGACGCCGGAACATGGGACGAAGACCGGATTGATCGGTGCTGCACGCACGTCATCCGGCCGGATGGGAAGCTGGATTCGTTCTGCCGGTATTATTCGGGCTTTTGAAATGAAGCGCTTATCGAAAAAGCGGATTCTTTCGTGGCTGCTGCTTTTAGCGCCAGCATTTCTATGTGCGCCATTCCTCTGGTATCCGAGTTTAACGCAGTCCCCGAGCAGCGGTCGGCTGTTGGTAGCGGTGTTTGTCGGTTCATGTTTCGGAGTTTCTCTCGCCTACAACTGGAGGGACGGACTTCGCGGGCGTGATCTCGTGGTTCTGTCGCTTGCGACCGCGATGATCGCGGTGCTCGTCAACGCCGTTCTGCTATTCGGAATCGGATTCGCTGGCTGCGTCTATTCACTCGGAAAAATGGGAAAGCCAGCTCCGTGAATCAAACTTCGCCCTACTCGCTGTTGATCCTCGCGGGCATCGCTGTGAGCATCGCGTTTTGGGTGCGGCTGGCGAAGCGGGATGAGCGGTTGCTGGTCATCTACATCGCGGCGCTGGTGAGCGCGTTTCTCGGCGCGAAGATCGTGTATCTCGCGACGGAGGGCTGGATGTTTTGGGATGCGCCGGAGCGATGGATGATTTGGGCGACGGGGAAGACGATCCTCGGCGCGCTGCTCGGTGGTTACGCGGGTGTGGAGGTGGCAAAGAAGCTGACGGGTTACTCGCGGGCGACGGGCGATTGGTTTGCGGTGATCGCGCCCGTGGGGATCGTGCTGGGGCGGATCGGCTGCTTGCTGCATGGGTGCTGTCTCGGAAGGGAATGTGCGCCGGCCTGGTGGACGATCAATGACTTGCGCGGCGTCTCTCGCTGGCCGGCAGTGCTGGTGGAGATCGGTTTCAACCTGGCCGCAATCCTTGTCTTTATCGGCCTGCGCAGGCGAAGGGTGCTGGCGGGGCAGCACTTTCACCTTTATCTGATCGGCTATGGTGCGTTCCGTTTCGCGCATGAATTTCTCCGCGCGACGCCGCGGTTGGCGGGAGACGTTTCCGGCTATCAGATCGCCGCGCTGGCCTGCGTGGGACTGGGTGCCTGGCGCTTCTTGGCGCGGGCGCAGTCAGTAGCGCGGGACTGATGGGTCGATTTCCTGCGACCACACGTCGATGCCGCCGGCGATGTTCGTCACGTCGGTGAAGCCGTTGTGCAAAAGGAACGCCGTAGCCTGCCCCGAGCGGCTGCCGTGGTGGCAGATGAGAAGCATCGGACGCGCGGGATCGGTGAGCTTTTCCGCAACGAGGGCGGGCCATTGCGAAAGCGGGAGCAGCTCGGCGCCGGGGATCCGGGTGAATTCAAACTCATCCGCCTCGCGCACGTCGATGAGCCGCGGTGGGTTCGCTCCGGCGAGGCGGTCGCGAGCTTCGCTGACGGAGATTTCCGGCAGCGCCATGGCGGGTCAGTAGGTCACCGTGACTGGCGTGCCGGTGGCCACGTTGTTAAAAAAGGCCTCCGCCATGTAGCCGGGCATGCGGATGCAGCCATGCGAGGCGGCATAGCCGGGCAGGAAGCCTTCGTGCATGCCGGTGCCGCCGACAATGCGCATGAAAAAGGGCATGCGGGCACCGTCGAAAACCGCTCCCGGAGGTTTTTTGTCCCTCTGCACGTCGATGTCCTTTTTGACGACTTCGCCGGTCTGTGCGTCCACATAATCACCGAAGAGGTTGGATTTATGGTCGCGGTCTTTTTGGATGATCTTGAAGGTGCCTGTCGTAGTCCCGAGTCCTTCGCGTCCGCTGGAGATGGCCGAGACACCGACAAGCTCGCCGCCTTTGTAAAAATACGCGCGCTGCTCAGCGAGGCTGATGCGCACGGACGGCGCGCCGGGGACGCCGTCGCCGTCCCAGTACGAGACGCTGTCGGACTCGGCGCGCGGGGCGCGGGCGTGGGCGCTGTGAAAGCCACCGAGATAAGCGGTGTCCTCGGCGTAGCGCGGGTCTCGGGGCGCGCAGGCGGTGGCAAAGAGGGCGGTAAGTAAAAGGAAGCCGATGGTGCGCGGCGTCAGAGTGGAAATTTTCAAGGCGCGAGAGACTATCGGTGAAGTGGGAAGCGTCAAGGCGGGAACAAACGATTGCGGCACGGCTCCCGCTCTGCTATCGGAAGCGCTGCTTTTTCCCCCGAGGAGATGCCATCGATCCATGCCGACCTACGATTACCAGTGTGAGAAGTGCAGAAAGACCTTCGAGATTTTTCACTCGATGAAGGATGCCGCGCTGACGACCTGCCCCAAGGACCATTGCCAGCAGAAGAGCTGGGGCAAGGGGAAGGTGAAGCGCCTGCTCGGCACGGGGGCGGGACTCATCTTCAAAGGGTCGGGATTTTACATTACCGACTACCGCAGCGAGGGCTACAAGGCCTCGGCAAAGAGCGAATCTGCCCCGGCGAAGAGCGAATCCCCCACGGCGGACGCCAAGAGTGGCGAAACAAAAAAGACTGAGACCAAGCCCGCGGTGGAAAAACCCAAGGCGGCTGCCAATAAGAAAACCGAATAGCACATGGCCAAAAAAACCGACCCCGCCACGGCGGCAAATCTCCCCTGCGGACAGTGCGGCTACGAGAATGAAGCCGAGCGTGTCTATTGTCACAACTGCGGCGCGAAGCTCGACCGCTCGCTCCTGCCGAAGGAGGAGGAGAACAGCCAGAAGACAGAGACCCCCGCGCAGGCCCGCAAGCGGATCGCGAAGATGACCAACCCGAAGGCCGGAGGCGGCCTGCGGGAGGTCAAGACGGCGCTCAATGTGCTCATTTACTCCGCGCTGCTGGCGGCCCTGTTTTTGATCACGCAGAAGCCGGAGGGCGTGCCGGAGGTGAGCCGGGAACTGGCGGCGCGCTCGGTGGGCATGGATATGATGGAGGCGTTCAATGCGCCGCAGTCGGTCCGGTTGGATTTCTCCGAGCCGGAGATCAATGCGCATCTCAAACAATTGCTAAAGCCCAAAGCAGGCGCGGTCCCGGGCATGGAGTTTAAGCGCGCCTACGTGAACTTGCTGCCCGGCGTCGTCCATATCGGCTCGGAGCAGATGTTCGTCGGCCTGCCGATGTACTCCGGCGTACTCTACCGACTGGAGGTCAAGGACGGCAAATTCACGCCGACTATTCTGGGCGGAAACTTTGGCCGCCTCGCGGTCCATCCGATGGCGATGCAGTATCTCGATTTCTTTTTCAAAAAACTCTGGGAGGCACTGCAGCGGGAGCGCAAGCAGATGGACAAGATGCAGATGGTGATCGTGCAAAAAGGAACGATGACGCTCGTGACCAAGGGTGGCACCCAATGAACCGGCGGGCGCTGGCCGCGCTCGCCGCCCTGTTTGCGGCGATGATGCCTGCGGGCGCGATTGATCCGCGCCAGCACAGCGACAGTTCGTCGAAACAGTTCAGCATTTTTTGCGAGGATGTGCCGCTGCGCATGCGCGTGGTCAGCTTTGCCGAGGAGGTGAAGCAGGAGGTGCTGCGCTTGCTCGAGGAGGGGGATTTTTGGAAGGCGCCCATCGTCATCGCCATCGAGCCGGCATCCGTGGCGCGGCCCGAGGAACCGCCGGCGCGGGTGCGACTCGTCGAATCACTCCCCGGCTTCAAGGTGGCGATCGATGTGAAGATCGGCGACGATCCCTCGGCGGTGCATCTGCAACGGCAGATCATCCGCGCGCTGTATCTCGAGTACGCGTACCGCCAGGTGGGGGTGAAGGGCGGGATGGCTTTTCGCGAAGCGCCCTGGTGGGTGATTGAGGGTACCATCGAACTCATGCGGCAGCGCGAGACCGGCGCGAACAGCGATCTTTTCAAACGGCTCATCGAGACCAACAAACTGCCGCCGATCGAAAGCTTTCTCGCCGAAAGGCCGGAGGATATGGGTGCAACCGTGCGGGCGGTGGATCAGGCGCTGGCCGGCTGTCTCGTGCAACTGCTCGTCGCGCAACCCAATGGCCGCGCCTGTTTTTCCCGCTTCATCCGCGCTTGGCCGCGGAGTGACGGCGATCCCGTGGCGCTGTTGAAAAAGGAGTTTCCCACACTCGTCACCGACGAGGCTGCCCTGCAGAAGTGGTGGACTCTGAATCTCGCGCGGTTTGCCGCGGCGAACCGCCATCAGGGCCTGACGGCAGAGGAGACGGAGAAGCAACTGACGCCCCTGCTTTCCATCGAATTTCCGGTGGGCAAGAGCGGGGAGAAAAAAACCTTCGGGATCGGTGACTTCGGGCAGTATCTCCAACTGCCCGCGAGCCGCCCGGCACTGACGGAGCGCCACACTTCGATCATCGCGCTGAGCACCCGAGCCAACGCGCTCTACCGGCCCGTGCTTGCCGAATATGAGCAGGCCTATGCGCTGCTCGTGAAGGGAAAGGCCCGCGGAGTCCGGGAACGGTTGACACGTGTCGAGCAGTATCGCGCGACCGTCCTGCGCCGCACGGTCGAGATCGCGGATTACCTGAACTGGTTTGAGGCGACCCAAATGGGGGTGCGCAGCAACACCTTTGATGAATACCTGAAGACCGCCAACGAGGTTTCCGAGCAGGAGAAAAAGCCCAGCGGCCCGGTGGCGCGCTATCTCGACGAACTCGAACGCGAATACTGATCTGGATGCAGTTCCTTTTTCCGCTTTGCTCGCGGGAGGAATTTGCGTTTTGTGTGCGGCTTCGTTCCTGATGAAAGTTTCTGACCTCCGCAGCATCCTGCAGTACGTTCCTCGTTTCCGGGAAAAGATTTTTGTAGTCGCGATCGATGGCGAGATCGTGGCGTCGCCAAATTTCGCGAATATCCTGCTCGATCTTGCGGTGCTGCGCTCGCTGAGCATCAAGGTCATCCTTGTCCATGGTGCCGGGCTGCAGATTGCCCGGCTGGCGGCGGAGCGCGGCGTGACGATTTCCAATGCCGACGGGACCGGGATCACCGACGATGCGACGCTCAAAGTCAGCCTCGAAGCGGCGACGAACGTGATGAACGAAATCATGCAGGGGCTGACCTCGGTCGATCTCCGCGCGGTCTATGGGAACGCGATCATCGCGCATCCGTCCGGCATTCTGGGTGGCGTGGATTTCCTGAACACCGGACGGGTGGAGCGCGTGGACACGAAGTCGCTGCACCTGTTCTTGAATGAGGGCATCATCCCGGTGATTTCGCCCATCGGTTACGACGGGGAGGGAAGGACCTTCCGTGTAAATTCCGACAGCATTGCAATCGAAGTCGCGGAAGCGATGCAGGCGATGAAGATCATCTACCTGTCCGCCAGCGAAGGTTTGGTCGTAAATGGCAAACTTGTCGGCCAGCTCTCGATTGTGGAGGCGGAGGATTTTGTGAAAAAAAAGCGCGCGGGTCTCGCGCCGAGCCTGCTCTCGAAACTCGAGCACGCCGCACGGGCCTGCCGGCTGGGAGTGGCGCGCGTGCACTTGCTCGACGGGCTTTACGATGAAGCACTGCTCAGCGAGGTCTTCAGCCACGAAGGCATCGGGACGATGGTCTACTCCAACGAGTATCAGCAGATCCGCCGGGTCTTTAAAAAGGACGTGCGGGCGGTCATGTCGCTGATCCGGCAGTCGGTCGATAACGAGGAACTCGTGAAGCGCACTCGGGCCGACATTCTCGCGCATCTCGAAGACTATTGGGTGCTCGAACTCGACCGCAACCTCGTCGGCTGTGTGGCGGTGCATTTTTATCCCGAGCAGCAGACGGCCGAACTCGCGTGTCTTTACGTGAGCAAAAACTCCGAAAGCCAGGGCCACGGCCGCAAGCTCATGGCTTTCGCCGACCAGCTCGCTGCCGAAAAAGGGGCAAAACAGATTTTTGCCCTCTCCACGCAGGCTTTCAATTTCTTCCAGCAAAAAGGCGGCTACGCCGAGGCCACGCCGGACATCCTTCCAACCGAGCGCCGGAAGAAGTACGACGCGGGTGCGCGGAAATCGAAGGTCATGGTTAAGGCCACGCCGCCACCCGGTGCGGTGGAGGCGGGGCGAGTGGGTTAGAAAACACTATGAGCACTTCTGTTCTGATCGATGCCATCGTGCTGCTGACTTATTTTGGCAGCATCGTGGGCATTGGTCTGTACGCGGGCCGTCAAAACCGCGATCTGCGCGAGTTCGCACTTGGTGGGCGCTCGATTCCGTGGTGGGCGGTGCTGGGCTCAATCATTGCGGCCGAAACCAGCGCGGCGACTTTTCTGGGCACGCCGGCTGAAGGCTTCAAGACGCGAGGTTTTATCTACGGCCAGTTGGTCATCGGCACGATCCTCGCGCGCGTGATCATCGCCTACACTTTCATCGAGCCCTACTACCGCTACCGGGTGCAAAGCATATATGAGTTCCTCACTGTTCGCTTCGGTGAGGCTACGAAGAACACCGCGAGTGCCATTTTTCTTTTCACACGGGTGCTTGGAATCGGGGTCCGCCTCTACCTCGGCGGCGTCATCATGGTGGTCATCTGGCGCTACTTTTTTCCAGGAACGCCGATCAGTCTCGGCACGTACTTCTGGGGCATCGTTTTTGTCACCGTGGTGACGACGTTTTACACGATGATGGGCGGGATTAAGGCGGTGGTCTGGACCGACCTGATCCAGGCGACGCTCATGATTGGATCGGTGCTTTGCGCCATAAGCCTTTTGCTGGGTAAAATCGGCGGTCTGGAAGCGGTTCGCACGGCGCTCGGTGGCTGGCACAATATCGCGTGGGCGCAGAGCGGCTGGGACAGCGCGAAGCCTTTCGGGCCGGCGCTCAAGGGAATGCTCGAAGAACCTTACACGCTTTTCGCCGCCTTCATCGGCTCGACGTTTCTGACCATGGCCACGCATGGCACCGACCAAGACATGGTGCAGCGGATGCTGACCGCGACGGACTACCGGAAATCGCGCCTGTCCCTGATTCTCAGCGGGCTGGCGGACATTCCCATCGCGCTCTGCTTTCTCAGCGTGGGCATTTTGCTGTGGGTCTATTACACGACGGTGGTCGGCGGGGCTCCGCAGGTTGGCGGCGAGATGATCGCGGACAATGAAATCTTTGCGCACTACATCGTGAACGACATGCCCACCGGCCTGCGCGGACTGATCATCGCCGGGGTTTTCGCGACGATGATGGGCTCGACCTCGGCGGCGCTGAACGCTCTCGCGACCAGTTTCACCAAGGATTTCTACCTTCCGTACTTCAACCGCCAGGCGACCGACCGGCAGGCGGTCGGCGCTGCACGGATTGCCACGGCGGTCTTTGGCGTGTTGATGATTGGCGTGGCCACGGTCGCGGCGTATTCGGTCCTGCAGAATCGACATCTCACGATCATCCCGATCGCCATCGGCATCCTCGGCTACACCTACGGCGCGCTGCTCGGCGTCTTCCTCCTCGGCATGCTCACGACGACCCGCGGGCGCGACGGCGCAAATGTTGTGGCGATGCTGCTCGGCATGGCCGCGGTGCTGATCCTATGCAAGGTGCAGATTCCGGGAGTGTTCGACTTCGGGCGCATCCTGCCGGAGTGGTGGCCGAAGATTTCGTGGCCGTGGTTTGTGCTGGTGGGGAGCATCGTGACGTGCGCGACAGGCGTGCTTTTTCGCACGCCGGAGGAGCAGATCGAAAAGGCGCGAAAGCATATTGCTACGCAGACGTAGTATCGCAGATAGGCTGGCGAAGGGCGTCGTCTCTAGACTCGCGGGTGCTGCAACAAAAAAAGTGGATTCATGGAAATTAAATGTCGGCGTTAACGGGTAAATTTTCTTGGCGGTTCGCGACCCGAAAAATACTCTCACGCCGCACGGCGGGAAGGACCCGCAACCCCTGTGAATAACTTGTGAACAAAGACCGAAAACTCCGCCCCGCGGATCGACCGTCCGCCAGCCCACAGGGCTGAGCGACCGCGCGTGCTGCCAAACCTGATAAAATCTATGTTCCACGCAATCCGTCTGCCCAAGTTATTGGTTTCAAACGCTTTGAGATCGGCGATCGCTTGTGGTCTGCGCGGGATTTTTTGCCGGATGAACTCCGGCGGCGACGCTTTCACCGGTCTTGCGCCGGTTTTTTTCCAACTCCCGAACGCTGCTCAACACTGTGGATAAATCCCTGCCAAACCCCAATTTGAAGACGATCTGGGCCGACATCGCGCGAGCTCTCAAAGCCGATGTCAGCGTCGATACCTACGACCGCTGGTTCAAGGATATCGAGCTTGTGGAACTCGAACCCGGTCAACTCACTCTGCGGGTGCCGAATAACATCTATCAGCTCTGGATCGAAACGAACTACATCAGCCTCCTGCGCAGCGCGATGATGCTCGTGCTCGGTGAACCGCGGGAGGTGCGCTTCGTCTTTTCCGGCGAAACTGCGGATCTTCCGCCCGCAGTGGAGTTGTCGGCGCCGCGCAAGGCCGCGGCGCGCGAGGAAGAGGCCCCGGAAGCGCGGGCCAACGGGATGAACCCGCGAAATACCTTTGATGCTTTTGTGGTCGGATCGAACAACGAATTTGCCCACGCGGCGTGCAAGGCGGTCGCGGACGCGCCAGCCAAAACCTATAATCCACTTTTCATATACGGCGGCGTGGGCCTCGGTAAAACGCATTTGATGCACGCGATCGGCCACACCATTGCCGCGAAGCGGAAAGCGAAGGTCGTGTACATCACAAGTGAAACCTTCACGAACGAGTTCATCGACGCGATTCAGAATCATACCCTCATCAAATTCCGCAAACGCTACCGGCAGGCGGACGTGCTGCTCATCGATGACATCCAGTTCCTCGCCGACAAAGGCCGCACGCAGGAGGAGTTCTTCCACACCTTCAACACGCTCTTCGACGGTCATAAGCAGATCGTGCTTTCGAGTGACCGGCCACCTTCGGAAATCGCCAATCTGGAGACGCGCCTCGTCTCGCGTTTTGAGTGGGGCCTCACGGCTGAACTCCAAGCCCCCGATTCCGAAACCCGCCTGGCCATTTTGCGGAAAAAGGCCCAAGGCATGGAGATCAAGCTTTCGCCGGAAATCATGGAGTTTCTCGCCGCGCGGATTCGCTCGAACGTTCGCCGGCTTGAAGGCGCGTTGATGCGTGTGGCGTCCTATGTGTCGCTCCATGAAGGCCAGATTCCATCCGGCGAGAAGATCGAGCATTTGCTCAAGGACATCCTCCACGAGGAAGCGCGCCGCGCGATCACCATCGATCAAATCCAACGGCGGGTCGCCGAGCATTTCGACGTGCGGCTGGCTGACATGACGAGCAAACGCCGCCCGGCCAACATCGCTTTCCCGCGACAGATCGCGATGTATCTCTCGCGGGAACTCACGAAGACTTCGTTGAGCGAAATCGGCGGTGCCTTCGGGGGGCGCGATCACGGCACCGTGCTGCACGCACACCGGCTCGTGAAATCGAGAATGCAGACGGACGAGAAGACGCGGCACGTCGTGTCGTTCCTCGACAATCAACTCACGCGCTGAGCGCGCGGCGCACAAAGCTTGGCGCGGGCGGGGAAAATGATTGCGCAGCTGAAGGCAATCATTCATCTAAGCGCACTTCCACTCCCTATGAAATTTAGCGTCAGCAAAGAGAAGCTCCTCGCGGGTCTGCAGACCGTACAAAACGTCGTCAGCACGCGCACCACGCTTCCCATCCTTTCCAATGTTTTGCTCCAAGCCAGCGAGGGCAAACTCCACCTGACGACAACCGACCTCGATGTGGGGGTCAGCGGCGGGATCGATGCGCAGATCGAAAAACCCGGCGCGACGACGCTGCCCGCGCGCCGGCTGGCCAATATCGTTCGCGAACTGCCCGCCGCGGAAGTGCAGGTCGAGATCGACTCCAAAAACGTGGCGTCCATCCGCTGCGGCCAGAGCTTTTTCAAGATCCTCGGTCTGCCCGAAGAGGAGTTTCCCCCGCTCCCGAAATTCGAGGATGCCAAGACCTTCACTCTCAGCCAGCAGGCGTTGCGCGATGCGCTGAAAAAGACCAGCTACGCGATTTCGACGGACGAAACGCGCTACGTGCTCAACGGCATTCTCTTTTCGTTCAAGGAAAACAAACTCACGATGGTCGCGACCGACGGACGCCGCCTCGCGCTGGTCGATCTCGAGTTGGAATTTCCGCGCAGCCACGAGGTCGATATCATCGTCCCGACGAAATGCGTGACCGAACTCGGACGCCTGCTCGGGGACGAGGGTGATGTGAAGATGTGCGTGGGTGACAACCAGGTTGCGTTCGAGATTGGCGGCACGCTGCTCGTCTCGAAACTCATCGAGGGCAATTACCCAAACTACCGCCAAGTCATCCCCGGCGAAGCGAAAGAGCGGATCACCTTGGAGCGTGAGACTTTCTTTAACGCCGTACACCGCGTTGCCTTGCTTTCGAGCGAGAAGTCCAATTCGGTGAAGCTGGTCTTTTCCAAAAACAACATCGAGATCGCGGCCAACACTCCCGATGTCGGCGAAGCGCGTGAGTCGCTGGCCGTTGCGTACAAAGGCCGGGAATTCTCGATCGCCTTCAATCCCGAGTTTCTCCAAGCCCCGCTGCGCGCGCTGCCGAACGATGAGGTCTATCTCGATCTCATCGACGAAATGAGCCCCGGCGTGATCAAGATTCAGAGCCCGTTTCTCTACGTGCTGATGCCGATGCGCATCAGCTAAAGCGAGCGGTTTTTTCGGTTTGCGCTTTTTTCGCGGCGGCCTACTGTGCCGCTCCCGCCGCCGGAAAACCGGCGGCCTCGGATGCAAAAGCTCACGTGGCGGAATGGCAGACGCGTACGGCTCAGGACCGTATGGGGAAACCCGTGGAGGTTCGACTCCTCTCGTGAGCACTCTCCGTTTGGAGCGCGGTGAGGATCGTCTTCCGCGACCGTTTCGCCTGCGCGCGGCCTTTCGAGCGCGAGTTCGCTGGGCTGGAGAAATTCACACCCGTCTCGCGCAGACCGAGTCGCAAATCGCCGCCCGCGCCCGCCCTCAAGTCCCCACTGCACGCGCCGATAGTGTCCGTCAGGCGACGCTGGCCAGCGGTTCGGCTTTTTCTATCGCCTGGCAAATAGCGCGGCGGAGATCGGCGTGACTGACAGGTTTACCGAGGACGAGATCGACGCCGGGCGGGCGTCCACCGCCGGCAATCATTTCGTCGCCAAAACCGGTGAGCAAGATCACGGGAGTTTCGGGGGAGATTCCTTTGATGGCGTAGCCGAGTTGGGCGCCGTTCATCATCGGCATGGATTGATCCGTGATGATAAGATCGAACGGCTGCCCACGGAAGATTTCCAGCGCCTCCCGTCCGTTCGCCGCCGAGGCGGTTGTGTGCCCATCGCTGGCGAGGTGTTCGGCGAGCAGTTCGCAGATGATCTCCTGATCATCGACGACGAGGACGCGCAGGGCGCGATTGAGGCGCTCGATGACCGGAGCATCCGCTTTCTTTTCCGCAGTCGTGGTCGGGAGGTGAATGGCGAAGGTCGTGCCGATGCCCTTTTCGCTGCCGATCTCGATCGTTCCGCCGTGACGCTGGATGATGCCATAGACGACCGCCAGCCCAAGCCCCGTCCCGCGCTCGCCTTTGGTCGTGAAAAAGGGTTCGAGGCAGCGCTCGCGCTCGCTTTCGGTCATGCCCATACCGGTGTCGGTGACGGTTAGCGCGACCCCTTCGTCGAGCAGCAGCGTGGAGATCGTCAGCGACCCGCCGTTTGGCATGGCATCCACGGCGTTGAAAATCAGATTGGTCAGGACCTCGCGCAGTTCGGCGGCATTGGCGGCGACGGGTGGGACGTCACGGAATTCGGTTTGGACCTCGATTTGCACGCCTTCCGCGAGACATTTTCCTTTCCACTTCGGCGAAGTCAGCGAAACGACCTGCGCGGCGATTTCGTTGAGATCGACCGGCACACGGATTTCGTTGTATTCCGCCGGCCGGTAGAACTCGCGCAACCGACCGACGACGTGGGTGGCGTCCTGGGCGGCGGAGACGATGTGATTGAGGTAGCTAATTTCACGCAAAGAGCCGTGCTGCTGGAGCCAGGGGAGGAGCAGTTCGCCGTAGCCGAGCATCATGGTCAGCGAATTGTTAAAATCATGGGCGATGCCGCCGGCCATCATGCCGAGGGCCCGGAGACGCTCCTGTTTGACCACATGCTCTTGGGCAGAGCGCAATTCGTGGAGCGCCTCCTCAAGCCGGCCGGTGCGCTCCTGCACCTGGTCTTCAAGGAGCGCGTTCTGGCGCTGCATTTCGAGGTGGAGAAAGCGGTTTTCGAGCAGATTCTTGATGCGGAGGAGAACCTCGGTGTGGTCAAGCGGCTTGGTCACGAAATCCCTGGCCCCACCAGCGAGGGCGCGGCGTTTCGTCTCGGTGGTGATGTCCGCGGTGAGGACCAGGACGGGCACGTAGTCTTCGGTGGGCACGGCGGCGGCGAGCTGCCGCATAATCGCGAAGCCGTCGAGGTGCGGCATGTTCAGGTCGAGCAGGACAATATCCGGCTCGAACTCGAAGTAGAGAGGCAGTGCTTGCCGTGAATCCGTGATGCCTCGGACTTGGGTGCAGCCGGAGATTTCCAAAATGCGTTCCAAGAGCCGGACGTTGGACGGCTCGTCGTCCACAATTAGAATCTTCGCTTGGCTGAGGTAGTCTTTGGGCATGCGGGTGGTTTACCGCGTCTCGGTCGTTGAAGGATTGGAAACGCAGGTTGAATTCGACAGACTATACTCAGCACATGTTATGCCTTATGGATGCACTCATTACTGCTGAGAAAGGCTTCATGACGCCGCTACAGGAGACCAAGGGTACGTCTGTCTGCGCGATGTTTTCCGCGATCGCGCCGCGCTACGATTTCGCGAACCATTTTCTCAGTTTTGGTTTGGATTTTCTCTGGCGGCACAAAGCCGCGCGGCTAGTTCGTGGCTGGCGGCCAGAACGCGTGCTCGATCTGGCCACGGGCAGTGGAGACCTGGCGCTCGCGCTCCGGGCCGCGTGTCCCCGGGCGCAGTTGATCGGCGCGGATTTTTGCCTGCCGATGCTCCTCGTGGCCCAGGGCAAGGGGCTCGACCGTCTCGTCGTGGCCGATGGGATGCGCTTGCCGTTCACGGATTGCGCGTTCGATGTACTCACCGTGGCTTTTGGGCTGCGCAATATGGAGTCGCGGACGGGAGCGCTGGCGGAGATGGGGCGCGTTCTTAAGCCGGGCGGACATCTGCTGGTGCTGGATTTCTCCGCCCCGCCGGTCCCGCTGCGCTGGGTTTACCGCCCGTATCTGCACCACGTCCTGCCCCGTTTGGCCGGCTTCCTCACCGGCCAAAAGGTGGCCTACGATTATCTTGGGGATTCCATTGAAGAATTCCCGTGCGGCCCGGAGATGTGCGCGCTAATCGAAGGCGCGGGCTTTGCCGAGGCGAATTGCGAAAGGCTGAGCGGCGGGATCGTTTCGCTCTACACAGCGCGGCGCGCCTAGTTAGGTGCGGGTGGCGGCGGCGTCGTTGGTGGTGCGGGGACGGGTGGCGTTCCGGCGGCGGGTGCTGGCGGAGCGGTCGCCGCAGGTTTGTCGATGAGCGGCAACTCGAAGGCGGTGAAATCCGGGTGGCTCATCGCAAAAACGCCCGTCTGTCCCTCTGCGGACGCGCAGTGCAATCCGTCGGGAGTCGCCGCGCCCACGGTCAACTTTCCTTGGGTTTTGCTGCCTGTCTTAAAAGCCACGCTCAAGGCCGGTTTACCCAGCCCGTGTTCTGGGATTGTCACGCCCAGCCAGCGCACGGCGCGCAAGCTGGCGAGCGTGTTCACGAGCGACTCGGCGTTGATCTGGTTGACCTTGCCGTCGCCTTTCGCGAGTGCCCATTTCTTATCTTTGTCGCGCTCCAGCGCGAGCGTCGGCTGGCCATCACGGACGACCTCGACGGAGCTGATGTCGTCCGCTTTGTTTTTATAGATTGCCAGATCCTGCCACTGGAGCGAATCGGTGGTGGCGAAATCGAGGATCGTCCGCGGCACGCTGACGACGAACGGTTCGTCGTCGAGTTTGGCATAGACGTTGTCGCCCTCGGTCTTGCCCAAGAGGACGCTGAGGATCGGCCGCTCACCGGCTTTGGTTTCAGCGGTATTTTCCGAGGCGTAGGAGCTGAGCGTGACTTTTACCGCCGGCTGATCGAGCCCGTACTTCGGCAGCTCCGTGGCCACGTCGGCGACGAAACCGGCAACCTGCTGACGGCCCAATTCGGCGAGCAGGCGCGTCGCGGCACTGGCGTTAATCGGCTGGTCTTTGTCGCCCACTTTGCGCACCCACGATTCGCCGCTGCGGGCGAGCACGATTTTGTCATTGCCGGGGCTTTCGATGGTGATGCGGTCCACGATGTCCGCCTCAACTCGCACGAGATTCCTTTCGCGCAGATCATTCGGCTTGGTGCCGAGCACGGCTTCGAGCGCTTTTGGCACCACGCACACGGCGTCGCGCGTCGAGAGCTTCACATAGATCTTTTCCTTGTCCTTTTCGGACACGGCACCGATTTGCAAAACCGTCGGCTCTTCACGGCCTTCGGTGAAAAGTGTGACCGTCCCGCGCGGCTCCTGCAGCCCGTAGGCCGTGATGTTCGAGTCGGCCTCGAAGGAGCTGACCTGGGCATTCGCAACCTGGGCGATGAAGTCGCCGATTTTCCGGTCATCGCCGCGCGCCTTGAGCGGCTTGGCGAACGACCAGTGTTCCTCCTTCTTGTTCAACTCGATTTCGCCCGCTGCAGTCTTGAGCGCGACTTTCCGGACCTGCGTGGTTGCGAGATCGGTGAGCCGGTGGTCGCGGAACTCGTCCACCTTCTTCGTGACCTGAGTTTTCAAATCGGTGCCAATCACATGCACGGCGTTCGAGTTTTCCAGCCGCACGTAGAGTTTGCCTTCCACGGCGGCGTCCTTGCCAAAGAGCAGTTCGACCGGTTTTTCGCCACCGCCGAAGGTCAGGCGCGTGCCTGGATTCGAGAGGCCAAATTCCTTAAGTTGCTCTTTGCTCGCGCCTTTCCCGTCGCTCGCCAGAGCCTCGGACTTCAACGCTTCCGCGGTGGTGAAAAGCTGGCTGACGGCCATCGCGTCGGCGTGGTCTTTTAGGGGCTTTTCCATGATCCACGCGCCGTCTTTGGTCTTGCGCAATTCAATGGTCGTCTCGCTGTTCTTGATCGTGACCGCGTCGATCCGGTCGCGCTCAAACTGGACGACGCGCCCGGCCCGCTCGGCGGCTTCCTGCGAACTCGGCAGTGCTTTCTCGTAGAAATGGATGAAGCCGAAGACGCCGAGGGCGAGGAGGAACAGGATGAGGGTGTTTTTCAGTTTCATGGGCGAAAATGGCGGGCCGATCAGCTCCGGCGCTGCCACCAGCTAAGCAGGCCGAAGAACGCCACGATCCCCGGAATGAATCCCATCACGGTGATGGAAATCGTGCGGAGCTGCCGGTCATCGAGGCTGAGGGCGACGTTCTTCTTTTCCTTCGGCGGGATGCCGATGAGTTCCTCCCGGTCGAGCAGCCAGTTGAGCGCGTTCACCGCCAGGTCGGTGCTGAGTCCCTCCGACAGGCGATAGGCATTGCCACCGAGCATTTCCGCGTTACCGATGACCACGAGGCGCGAGGTTTCGACCTTCACGCGGTCGTCCTCAACCCCGCCCTTTTCCAAGGCGAGAGCGAGCGTGAGCGGACCCATGTGATCTTTTTTCGGATCGAAAGTCGCCTGGGCCTCGTCGCCCGTGAGGTCGGTTTCGCCCCAGAAACCCTTCTCCGAGGCCAGCAGCGGGATGATCTTCAGCTTGCTCACCTGTTGCTTTTCTTTGTCGATTTGCAGCGATTGCGTGGTGCCCAGCAGCCGCTTGCTGATGTCCTCGATTCCTTTGGTCATCTTCGTGTGACTGTCCTGCACGACAAAGCCGGCGTCCTTGATGGTGCCGGGGACGATCTTCGGGTTGCCATTTTCATCCGTGGTCATGAAGTTGCCGAGACCAATGACGCGGTCGTCCTGCGGGAGCACGCCCTGCGCATTCAGCCACGCGGTCAGCCGCGGCGTGCGGGCATAGGGATTGAGCAGGACCATGACTCGGCCTTTCTTTTCCCAGAAGCTTTCAAGCAGCTTCACCTCCATCTCCGAGAAATCGTACTTGGGCCCGCAGATGATCAGGGCGCGCGCATCGTCGGGGATGGCGGCGACATTGAGCAGGTTGAGCGCCTCAGATTGGATGTTTTGACGCTTGAGGCTGTCGGCGAAAAGCTTGAGTTCGGGGTTGCCGAGGTCCGGTTCGCCGTGGCCGCCGGCGAAATAGATTTTGTTCGGTTTGCCCTCGGTCAGTTCGAGCAGCGCACTGGTGATGGCCTGCTCGCCTTTGAAGGCTTTGAGACGCGGTTGGACCTGGCCAGTCATCATCGCCATTTGATCGGGCATCTCCATGTCGGCCATGTCCGCCGCGTTGACGAATTTGCTGCGTCCGTCGTAATCGAGGATCAGGATGTTCTCGTTCGCGCCGAATTTGTATTTCGACTGGAGTTCCTGCGCCCGGCTGAGGCTGCGGAAGGGGTCGATATATTCGACGGTGAATTTTTTCTTCGAGGCGAACTCGTATTCCCGCATGAGCGCCTGCAGATCGGGGACGATCTCGACTGCGCCGGAGAAAAAGATGACCGCGCGCACCGGTTTCTTAAGCTGGGTCAAAAGGTTGGTGGTCTGCGAACTCAGTTGAAATTTCTGGTCGCGGGAGAAGTCCCAGCGCTTGAAATGACGGAAGCTGAGGTAATTCAGCATCAGGATGATGCCGGTGACGACCAGCAGTTGGACGAGCACGTTGAGACCGATCTGAAGGCGGTGGATATTCACGGCCTTCGGTGCGGCGGGAGCAGGAGTTTCGGTAGCCATACGGATAGGATGCGTGTCGTTGGGCAAAGTCAGAGTTTCCACTTCCGATACTGGAAGACTTGCAGAGTGAAAAAGAGCATTAGTGTCGTCATGGAAACATACCAGACGATGGGTCGTGAATCGATAATGCCTTTGGAGAAATCCTGCATGTGCTGAATGGTGGAGATATAGGAGAACATATCTTTGACGGCGGGTGCAGTGAGGTTCAGGATATCGGGGAGAAATCCGATGAAAAGTAGGAGAGTGATCGAGGTAAAGGAGATCGTCGCCGCGTTGATCTGATCTTTGGTCAGTGCTGAAGCCAGGCAGCCGACGGAAGTGTAGAAAGAGCCGATGAGCAGGAGCAGCAGGTAGGTGCCCCAATAGGCTCCGGCGGCGTTCGCGGCAGTTTTGCCGGTGATGTATTGAAAAGCGGCGAAGGAGCAGAGGGTCGGAGACCAAAGGATGCAGTAGAAGATGAGGACGCCGAAGAATTTGGCGAGGACGACTTGGGAGTCTTTCACCGGGGCGGTGGTCAGAGTTTCAAAGGTGCCCATGCGAAACTCCTCGGAATAGCTGCGCATGGTAATGAGCGGGAAGCTAAGGATGAATGGAAACCAGAAGATAGCCGGTGAGAAGAAGGCTTCGACGATGGTGATCTCGGTGGGGTATCCGTTCATCACGTTGACCTGACTGAAAAAGTTGAATCCCGACAACAGTAGGAAATAGAACAGGACGACGTAGGCGATCGGGGAGTAGAAGAATGACTTCACCTCGCGAACAAGGAGGGTGAGAAATGTTTTCATGGGTGATGTGGGAAGTTAGAAAAGTTCAGATGATGGGATGTCGTGCCGTTTGCGCCCGTCTTGATTCTCATCCTGATCTTACTCTTAATCTTCCGAACGGATCAGGAGTAGGAGCAAGATCATGATCAGGAAGACGGATTAGCTGTCCGAGTGGGTGAGTTCGACGAACACATCCTCGAGCGTCGGCCTGCGGCGGGTGAGTTCGCGGACGAGCCAGTGCCTTTCATGCGCCAGGCGCATGGCATCATCGGTGGGGTCCGCATTGGCATCGAGCTTGAGCTGGAAGGTGCTGCAGTCGCCGTCTTTTTCCTCGGTCACCTCCTTGACGCCCGGAAGTTTGCCGAGCAGTTCGCTCCCGTTGGCGGCACCTTTGGCTTCGAGTCGCATGCTGCCGGCGGCGCGGTGGTTTTTGATCAAGTTCTCGGCGGTGTCGCTGGCGCGAATGGTGCCTTTATGGATGACGATGACGCGGGAGCACATGATCTCGACCTCGGGGAGGATGTGCGTGGAGATGAGCACGGTGCGTTTGCCGGCGAGGTTTTTGATGAGTTCGCGGACATGGCGGATTTGGTTGGGGTCCAGGCCGATGGTGGGTTCGTCGAGGATAAGCAGTTCGGGGTCGTGGACGAGCGCGTCGGCGAGACCGACGCGCTGGCGGTAACCTTTAGACAGTGCTCCGATGATCTTGCGCTCGACATCGCGCAGGTTGCAGAGCTCGAGCACGTCACCGACGGCCTGCTTCACTTTGCCACCGGCAACGCCTTTGAGATTGGCGCGGTAGCGGAGGTATTCGCCGACGCGCATGTCGGTGTAGAGCGGGGTGTTTTCTGGCAGGTAGCCCAGCCGTTTGCGGGCTTCTACGGACTGCTCGAAGACATCGAAGCCGGCGATCTTTGCCGTGCCGGAGGTGGCCGGCAGGTAGCTGGCAAGGATCTTCATGGTCGTGCTTTTCCCGGCACCGTTTGGCCCAAGGAAGCCGACGATTTCGCCCTTCTCGACCTCGAAGTTGAGTGCATTGATCGCGGCGAAGCCCGCGTAGCGTTTGGTCAGGTTTTGGACTTTGATCATTGGGAAAAATTTCTATCTCGCGATGAGCGGCACGGTTTCGCTCTGGCGGAAATTCCGTCCGCTGGCGCGGCGCACCGTGCCGACGGTGAAATCGACCTGCGAGCCGCTGTCCACGGCCGCGAGCAGCTCTTCGACCTGCTTGACGGAGGTGACGAGGTAGCGCCCGAGCTGGGTGATGACAAGCCCCTGCTTCAGGCCCGCGGTGGCGGCGACGCTGCGGGCGTCCACGTCCGCGATGAGCACACCGGTGCCGGGCTCGTAGCCGAGCGTCCCGGCGAGCTTTGGCGTGAGGTCTTGCAGTTGCAGGCCGAAGAATCTCTTCGCGCGCGGGCGGGCCTGTTCGGCTTCCTGCGCGGCCTTCGGGTTGGCAGCGATTTTTTTGAAATCAACCACGCGGTCTCGCACGACCTCGCCAGGAATGGCGAAGCCGAGCCCCTGGGTGGGCACGCCCTGCGGGGTAAAGGCCATCTTCACGGAACTGACACCCACGAGCTTTCCATTGAGGTCCACGAGCGGACCGCCGCTGTTGCCCGGATTGATGGCCGCATCCGTTTGGATGAGGTTGCGGAATTCCGTTTCGTTGATCGTCACGGTGCGGCTTTTGGCGCTGAGGATGCCGCGAGCGACGGAGCTGCCGTAGCCCAGCGGATTGCCGAGAACGAGGACGGTCTGGCCGAGGTGATTGGGCGAAAGTGCGCCGAGGTCGATGAAAGGCAGCGGCTCTTTCACGTCGATTTTGAGGAAGGCGAGGTCGGACTCGGGCGAACCGGCGATGTAGCGGGCGGTGTAGGTTTTGCCGTCATTGGTGGTCACGGAAATCTTCAGTTCCGCGGCCCTCTCGACGACGTGCTCATTGGTGACGATGTAGCCCGCGGGATCGACGATGAAGCCGGAGCCGAGGCTCTGGACCTTTTGCGAAAGGACGCGAGGCCGCTGCATCGGACCGCCGAAGAATTGGTTGAAGAAGTCGTCGCGCGGATCGCGCACGGTGCGCTGGACGATGCGCTCGGTGTTGATATTGACCACAGCGGGCATGGCTTTGCCGACAGCAAGTACAGACGGCTCGGAGGCGGGATCCGTCTGCGCATGCAGGCCGGAAGCAGCGAGCACGGTGGCGAAGAGCAGGGAGCGCAGGCGGTGTTTCATCAATGGGTTGGGGCCACGTCAGACACGCGAGACGTGGAGGTGTTTGAAAAATTTCGCGATCGACAACTCCATCCGGAACTCGCGGCCATGCGCCTACTCGCCGGCCGGTTTCACCGGAGCTGGGCCGAGGGCCCAGTCATCGGTCCGGAAGGGGGCGGTGGGGAGGCCGGCGGCGTTGATGAGGTTGCACTCGGGATTGTCGGCCCAAGCGTAGCGGACGGCAGCGGGAGCTTTCACCTCGGGGCTGGAAACGATGACGTGGTCCCCGGCGATTGCGGCGTCGGCCCAGACAAACTTGCGGTCTTCACCGGCGATGGCGAAGCCTTTGATTTTGCCGCCGTCGGTGGTCTTCAATCCTTCAGCGCTGCGCAAGGTGAGGCGGACTTTTTCGCCTTCGATTTGCGCACCGCCAAACATGGGGCCGGAGTGCTCGACATCGCGATAATAGACGGTGGCTTCGGCGACCAGGGCGAGGCGCTGGCCGACGGTCTGTTTATCCCTGGGGTGAATGTCTTTGGCGTCGCCGACATCGATGGCGAGAGCCATGCCGGTATGAGGCAGGGCGAGGGCCATGGTCTGGGCTTCGCGGAGCCGCGCCCATGGCGTGTCGGTGGGTTCGTCTTGGCGCTGCATATAATTGGCGAGTTGGACGAAGAGAAATGGGAACTCGGGGAGATGCCAGGCTTCGCGCCAGCTCTGGATCATGACGGGAAAAAGTTTGCGGTAGAGCGTGTAGTTGCTGGCGTTCGATTCGCCCTGGTACCACGTCACGCCGCGGATGGTGTAGGGCAGGAGCGGGGCGATCATGCCGTTGAAAAGGCTGGAAGGGCTGCCGGTGGGATTTCCGCCGCTGGGGAGGCGCGGTTGGGCCGGTGGTTTCTCGCCCGCTTCCTTGGCCTTTTTTTCCGCCTCGCGCCAAACCTCCATGTCCGAGTCATATTTTTCCTTGGCGGAAGGGTAATCTTTGAGGGCCTTTTCCCAAGTGGTGGTGATTGGTTTGAAATCGGGATCAGCCTGGAGGATCGCCCAAGGCGTCCAGAGTTCGGCCTTGGTGCCGCCCCACGAACTGTGGATGAGACCGACCGGGACTTTCAATTTTTGAAAAAGCTGGCGGCCAAAGAAATAGCCGACGGCGGTGAAATTCCCGACGCTCTGCGGCGAGCAAATTTCCCAGCGGCCTTTGCAGTCCTCGCGTGGCTCGATACTCGGAGCGCGATCCACGGTGAAGTGACGGATCAGCGGGAAATCTGCGCCGGAGATTTCTTCGGTGGCGTTCAGGCCGCCCCGGACCGCGAACTCCATATTGGACTGCCCGGAGCAGACCCAAACTTCGCCCACAGCGACGTTTTTGACGGTGAGCGTATTGCTTCCTGCGACGGTCATTTCGCCGGACGGACCGGGCGACAGTTCGGTGAGTTTGACGCTCCACTGTCCTTTCTCGTTGGCGGTCGCCTCCGCGGACTTTGCGCCCAGCTTGACGGTTACTTTCTCGCCCGGATCGGCCCAGCCCCAGACATTCGCGGGAAGATCTTGCTGAAGGACCATGTTGTCCGAGATGAGCGCGGGAAGCTTCACCGCGGCGAACGCGGGCATGGCGAGGACGGTGGTGAGGAGGAGCGTGAGGGAGCGGATTTTCATGGAAGGTAGTGGGCGGAAAGGATGGGGCGGAGTCACGGGCGGCGCGAGGGGAAAGATGCGCGCGATGAAGCGTGGCGGCGCGGCTTGCATCACCGGAGTTTTTCCCGAAAGTGCGCGCCGCATGTCCGGCCTCGAAATCCTCGCGCTCGTCGCTTCGGCGGCGATCGCTGGAGCGGTGAATGCGATCGCCGGCGGCGGAACCCTGCTGACTTTCCCCACGCTGCTCATGCTCGGAACGCCGCCGGTGGTGGCGAATGCGACGAGCACGCTGGCGCTGGTCATCGGGACGGCGGGCAGCATCTTCGGCTTTCGCCGGCAGACGGCCGCGGTGCGTCATTGGCTGGGGCCGTTTGTACCGGTAAGCCTCGCGGGCGGGTTGCTCGGGAGCGCGCTCCTCACATACTCGAGCCCGGGGTTCTTTGCCCGGCTGGTACCGTTCCTCATTCTCTTCGCAACGGTGCTTTTCCTCGTGCAGGGCGCTTTCCGCCGGCTGGCAAAAAGCGTGGCCGCGCCTGCGGAGAGGGGTTGCGCGTTGTGGGTGGCTGTGGCGTTCCAATTCGCGGTGGCGGTCTATGGCGGGTACTTCGGGGCGGGGATCGGGATCCTGATGCTCGCGTCGCTTGGCTTTCTCGGAATGGCCGATATCCACGAGATCAATGCGCTAAAAAACATCCTCGGTTCGCTGATCAATCTGGTGGCCGCGATTTGGTTCGTGGGGAGCGGGCTGATCGACTGGCCGAAAGCGGGGATCATGACCGTGGGTGCTCTCGCCGGCTATTACGCCGGGGCGCATTTTTCCCAGCGCATTCCGCAGCAGCGCGTGCGCGTGCTAATCACTGTGATCGGTTTCGCCATGTCGGCGGCGACGTTTTGGAAGCAGTTTCGGTAAGGTGGAATGGTGCAGGGAAGCGCGCGTCGCTTCCGCGGATCGACGTTCAGTGAGAGGCGGGTGAAATGGGTCTCTCGTTTTTGCAAGAAGTGCGCGGGTGAGTTGCTTGGGGGCGCTCATCGCTGGATGCCTTCCAGTGTAGGCGGAGGAAATATTCCCGATTTTCTGCGAGTCGGCAGCCCGTGGCACGGAGCGGGCTATGTGGTTATGGAGATTCTAATAAACATACTCCATATATGCACAAAGGCTTGCTCTCCATCGCCGCTTTCGCTTTCTCCCAGCTCTCTGCTTTTGCCGTGGTCGATCTCGGCTCTGCGGTCAGCCGCACGCCTTACGAATCCTATATGAGCCCGGTCAAACAGGTCCTCGGTTCCGTTCACGACAGCGCGCCGACGATGGATCGCGTGGCCGCCCTCATGCGCCAGGGACGTCTTTTCCGCTACTCCCACACCGACCCCTACAATCCTGCGCTCCCCGAGCAGACGGCCAAGCGCCGCGTGGGCGATTGCAAGGACAAGGCTCTCTGGCTTTGCGACCAGCTTCAGGATTCGAGCGCCCGCTTCGTCATCGGTAAAATGAAGCGGAGCAGCCGGATCAGCCACGCTTGGGTGATGTGGCAGGCCGAGGGCGGCCGCTGGTGGATTCTCGATTGCACGATGAATTTCAGCCCGATCCCCGCCGACAGCGTCAGCCCGGACGCCTACGTGCCGCTCTACTCCTACGGCAAAGGCAGCGCCTTCCGCCACACCGGCGGCAACAGCCAGATCGCCAGCGTCGCCGGCACAGCAAAAGCGCCGGTTGCGTCGAAGGGCCGGGTGGTCAAGGCACCGGTCGCGGCGAATGGCATCCGCCTCGCGGCGAACTGAGCGGACGATTTTTCATGGGCTACGGGGCGCTCGGGTCGAAAGGCCCGGGCGCTTCGTAATTTTCGGGGGTCACAGTCCGTTCGGCGACGTCTGCATCTCCGAGCGCTGGCGGCAAATGGGGCAGTTGTCACCGGGAGTGGTGTGGAGAAGCTGGCCGATGCCCGGCGGCACCGCGCCGTCGCTCGCGGGCAGGGTGATGCCGTAGAGCTGCATCGCTTTCGCCCGGCACCAGGGGTTGCGCAGGGCGCGGAATTTCAGTTCCGCATCCGTTCCAAGCGCGAAGGTTTTCGTCGGCTCCAGAGCGCGCAGGATGCCGAGCGCGTCGATGGCTTCCGTGACCTCAGCGGGCGTCGGCGGGCTTTCCAGCGGCAGGCCAAGAAAGCTACGCCATTGGGGGAAGGTCACGTCTTCCGTGAGCGCCAGCGCGACGAGCTGCGCAGTCGTCTGCGTCACGAGTCGTTGACCCGGGGCGTTCCGATACTTGATCAACCCCGCCAGTCGGGAGTCGGTTTGTCTGCCGGTCATCTCGAAAGCCTGTCCGGCCGCTGCCTTTCTCTTCGTTGAAAGCGCGACCACTGGAAGCGTCACCTCCTTCGTGCTGCGCGGGCTGACGTAAACCACTTTCAAGCGCGGGATGCATACGCACTCCTGACTCTCCTTTGCGGTTACGGTCATCCCGGCGGGAATCGCCATGTGCAGCGGTTTCTCAGATTCGTTTTGCACGGTCAGCGTGAGCTGATCCCGCCCGTTTCCAATCCAAGTGCTCTTCACCCCGCTTGCCACCAAGGCTTCCTTCGGAGTGGCGTACATGCAGCCGTCCACCCGGATCAGCAGACCGAGCAGGGCGATGGCGAAAGTGAGGAGCGTTTTCAAAGCAAGTGCCCGATCCTCGCGCGTCGCGGCGCGTTCCGCAAACTGCTCGACTTCAATCCGTGCCCGGCTTTCAGTCGCGGCCCTATGTTTTGGACCGAAGAAATCGCCGCCCGCGTCACCGGCCCGCAGATCATCAACGACTCGAAGACACCCTCCGGCCGCGTCCACGTTGGCGCGCTGCGCGGCGTGCTCATCCACGACGCCATCTTCCGCACCCTGCGTGAGAAAGGCGTCGAGGCCCGCTACCTTTTCGGCGTCGATGATTTCGATCCCGTGGATGAAATCCCCCAGGGCGAAGACCTCCACTTTGGCAAATACCTCGGCTGGCCGCTCTGCAACACGCCCGCGCCCGGCGGTGGCGCGGGCGACATGGCGGAGCACTACATGCGCGAATTCTTCCAGGTCTTCGACGACCTCGGCGTGAAGGTCGAGCGCTACCGCATGCGCGACATCTACCGCGCCGGGCAGTTCAACGAACCCATCGACCGCATCCTCGGCCACGCCGCCGACGTGCGCCGCGTGTACCAGCAAATCTCCGGCAGCGAGCGTCCCGACCATTGGTTTCCCTTCCAGGTCATTTGCGAAAAGTGCGGCTGCATCGCCACCACGGAAGTCCACGCCTACGACGGAGCGCTCGTCTCCTACCGCTGCCTGCCTTCGAAGGTGGTGAACACCAAGCTGAACCTCGGCCGCGGCTGCGGGCACGAGGGGAAAGTGTCGCCCTTCGACGGACGCGGCAAGCTCCCGTGGAAGCTCGAATGGGTGGCGAAGTGGGTCGCCTTTCCCGTGACCATCGAAGGCGCGGGCAAGGACCACTCGACCAAAGGCGGCTCGCGCGATGTCAGCGAAGCGTGCTTGCGAGCGATCTACGGAACCGAGCCGCCGCTGCGCGTGCCGTATGAATTCTTCCTCGTCGGCGGCGCGAAGATGTCGTCCTCCCGCGGCGTCGGCGCGAGCGCGCGCGACATGGCCGATCTGCTGCCGCCCGAGGTGCTGCGTTTCCTCATGATCCGCACGAAGCCGAACTCGCCCGTGAACTTCGATGTACGCGAGGAGGGCATCGTGAAACTCTTCAACGAGTTCGACCGCTTTCACACCCGCGTGAACCACGACAAAAACGCCACGCCCGACGAAGCCTGCACCTACCGGCTCTGCGAGCTGACGCCCGAGGGTGACTACTTCAACGCCAACTTCCAGGTCGTCTCCGCGCTCGTGCAAATGCCGCACCTCGACGTGGTCGAGCAGATCACCCGGCGCAAAGGCTCGCCACTCACCGACGGCGAGCGCCGGCACCTCGACCAGCGCATCGCCTCGGCGCGTCTCTGGGTCGAAAACTACGCCAGCGACGAGGAGAAAACGCGCCTCCATGAGACGCTCCCAGCGCGTGCCCAGGAACTGACCGCGGCGCAGCGCGCCTTTCTCCATCGCCTCGCCGCGGCGCTGCCCGGAACGGCGTGGGAGGACGACGCCCTGCAAGCCAAAGTCTTCGAGATCGCACGCCTCACCCCGCTCGAGCAACCGGTCGCTTTCAAAGCCATCTACCGCATGCTCCTCGACAAGGACGCGGGCCCGAAAGCCGGCAATCTGCTCGCCTTCCTCGATCCGCAATTCGTCATCGCGCGCTTTCAGGAACTGCCGTTCGCGCGCCTTGATTTCTGGCGCGAGACGGAGGTCAGCGAGGCGGATTTGGAAAAGTGGTTCGCGCAGAACGCCGAAAAGATCGCCGGTAAAACGTGGACGACCGAGATGGAGGGCGACAACGCCGCGTTTGAAATCACCGTCGAAATGAAGGACGGCAAACGCCAACTCAAGCGCGTGCTCGTGCCGGGATACGATGCAAGCCGGGCGGTCCCGGGCGTGCTGGCATAAATAGCGTGGGCCTCAACCCAGGGCACGTCGCCTGTCCGTGGGCCAAGCGCGGCAGTCCCGAAAGCCCCTGCGGCGCTCGGGGAGGTCGATGCGGCTGCCGCAGATCAGAGTAAACCCGCCGAACCACCCCTCCCTGCGCAAAAATCGCCATCCCCGCCCACCCCTTCCTGCCCCGGAAACCCTCATTGACCCCCGCCACCCCCTCCGCTATCCCCCCATGCCTCCCCCAGTCGGTATATCAATATGTCAGGCGTTGGCTCGCGTTTGTTTCCATCGAATCCATTGAACACCATACCTCCGATCCCAAGTCTCGTCCCCCCTTGGGTTGTTCGCGCTGCGGCACGCCTTTGGACCCACGCGCTCCTGGGGCTCGCCGTTCTGCTGCTTGATTTGCTGACTGGCCCATTTCTGCTTTTTCCCATTCTTTTTGTTTTCCCAGTTACGTTGTCCGCGTGGTTCTCGAGCACGCGCGCGGCTTACATCCTCGCGGTGCTTCTGCCCTTGGGTCGCTTCTTCATTGCGGTGCTTGTCGATACGCCAGCCCCGTTCGTCTACATTGTTACCAACGCCCTTATCCGGGTCGCAGTTCTTGTGCTCCTGGCATTTCTTGTTGGCCGCACCGCCCTGCAGACTAAAGCACTTCGAGAGCAGGTCGCCGATCTCGTCACCGTTTGCGCTTGGTCGCGCACCGTCGAATACAAGGGTGAGTGGCTTTCCTTCGAGGAGTATCTCAAGCGGCGCTTCAACCTCGATACGAGTCACGGCATCTCGCCCGCGGAAGCGAAAAAAGCCTTCGGAGACCTTAATCGCAAGGACCGCAGCGCCTAACTGTTGCGCCTCGACACGTTGTCCGCGGATTTTTGGAGATGGGTGGGTAGCGTGCGCTACGCGGTGACGGAAATAATCGCCCGCATCGCGTGCTTCGCGGCGGGGGCGAGGGTGATCGCATCGGTCCCGGCGTTCGCCGTTTCGATGCAGGCCATGCGCGTCCACTCGAACTCGCCGAAATCTTTCATCGCCGCGGCTTTCGCCTGCCACGGGTTCCAGATCACGGTGGTTGCGGAGCCGCTTTTTTCCACGGTGATGCGGAGCTGGGCACGGGGATTGGCGAGCACGCAGGTGGCGCGGTGGCCGGCGTAAATGCGATCCGTCTCCCGCTCGAAGAGGAGCGGCCCGGCATCCTGCACCTTGGCCTTGAGCTGCTCGGTTTTGTCGAGGTAGGCGGCGTTTTCCAAGCCGGTGATGGCGACCTCGTGCACGTCGCCGACCGCCAGGTAGGTGTGCAGCGCTTCCTCGAAAGTGAAGGATTCGGCGGAAATGTTTTCGACCTCGAGCATCATCTCGAGATGCCGCCCGACGGAGACGTGATGGCGGAGCACAAAGTCGTGCGGCCAAAGCGCGCGCGTCTCGTCGGTGGCCGTGAGGCGCAGGATGACGAGCACGGTCCGGTCGCCATCAACGGAGAGCGACTCGACCTCCCACGGCAGCGTGCGGGCGAAGCCGTGTGCGGGCGCGGTCGGCTGGCTCGCGCGCGCGGCGAACCACGGGAAGCAAATCGGCACGCCGCCGCGGATCGGCTTTCCCTCTGCAAAAAAACTGCGCTCGCTGACAAACAAAACCGGTGTGGCTCCGACGGGTTGAAAATGGGTGACGTGCGCACCCTGCAGATAGACATGCGCTTCCGCGAGCGGCGTGGTCACGACGAGGCGTGTCAAGCCGCCCAGCCCCGGCTCGAAGCGGGCGATGCCGGGGACTTCCATGGCGCGAAGCAAAGCGTCGTCTGGGTGCATGCGCGGGACTTTAGAAACGCCGTCTGCCGCGCCAAGACAAATGCCGGGCGACGGTCGCGCCTTCCGAATTTCTCTTGGAGCGACGGCGGCCGGAGCGCTAAGAATTACGCGGCCTTTGCAGCAGCCTGAACGTTTTTTTCTTCCGACACTCCCCGCAACTTAGTTGGGTGCCGGCGGGAATCGTTCAACCGATTGCCGGTCGCGTTTTGATCCAAAAATCTCCAGCCCAGCTCACACCGCCTTCTCCCACGCGATTGCCTTTCCACCTGGTCGCCCGCGGTCTGGTGCTGATGTTTCTGACGGTCCTCGGCGCGGGGCTCTGGATTTTGCACCGGATCGCGGCGGAGGCTCTGCACGCGCAGGAACGCACGGCTGGCGACTTCGTGAAGGCGGAGTGCGGCTTCGCCGCCGCGCTGGTCGTCATGATGGTGCTGACGCTGGTCCTTTCCCAGCGGCGCACCCGGCGGGTGCAGGCGGCGGCGGCCGAGTTGGAGCGCACCCTCGCGCAGTTGAGCGAGGCGGAGATGAAGTATCACACGATCTTCGACAATGCGGTCGAAGGGATTTTCCAGACGACGCCGGAGGGCCGCTTCCTCACGGCCAACCGTTCGCTCGCGGGAATGTATGGCTATGAATCGCCGGAGCATCTGATGGCGGCGCTGACCGATGTGGCCACGCAGCTTTACGTCGATCCCGCCCAGCGCGAGGCGCTGCTGGCGGCGTTGCAGACGGACGATGTGGTGTCGAATTTCGAATTCGAGATCATCCGCGCCGACGGGCGGACGCTGTGGGTGCGGGAGAATGTGCATGCGGTGCGCGACGAAAACGGGACGCTGCTGTACCTGGAGGGGACGGTCGAGGACGTATCGGTACTGTGGTGGGGCGAGCAGCGGCGGCGGCTTTTATACGCGATGGCGCGGGTCATCGCGGACGCCGCGAGTGTGGAGGACGCGCGGCCGAAGCTGTTGCGCACGATCTGCGAAACGCTGGAGTGGGACATGGGTGCGGTCTGGGACGTGGATGCGGACTCCGGGGTGCTGCACTGCGTGGAGGTGTGGAGCGTGCCGGAGATCGAGATCGGCGAGTTTGAAAAAGCCAATGCCGAGCTGCAGTGCCGGCGGGGACAGCGGCTCGCGGGCGAGGTCTGGGAGCTCGCGGAGCCGCAATGGATCGCCGATCTGGCGGCCGCGGACGATTATCCGAATGCCCGGCTCGCGCGGGAGTGCGGGATGGCGTCGGCCTTTGGCGTGCCCGTCGAGGTGGGCGGCGAAGTCTGCCATGTGCTCGAGTTTTTCAGCCCGAAGATCGCGCCGCCCGACCATGAGCTGCTGCAAACGCTCGGCGCGATTGCCAGCCAGCTCAGCTATCTCATCGAGCGCAAACGCTCCGAGGAGGCGCTGCGCCGCAGCGAAATGCGCAAGGCGGCGATTCTGCGCTCGGCGCTTGACTGCATTATCACTTTCGATCTCGAGGGACAAATCACCGAGTTCAACCCCGCGGCGGAGCGCGCCTTTGGCTACTCCCAGGAGGAGGCGCTCGGCCGGGAGATGGCGGAGCTGATCATTCCCGAAGCCTTCCGCGAGAGCCACCGGCGCGGTCTCGCACTCTATGATGCGAGCAGCGGGGAAATGGCACCGGGCCGGCGCATGGAGCTTACGGCCATGCGCAGCGACGGTTCGGAGTTCCCCGTCGAGCTGGCGATCAGCCGCATCCTCCTCGACGCCAAGCCGATGTTTACAGCCTACCTGCGGGACATCACCGAGCGGCGCGAGGCCGAGCGGATCAACTCCCAGCTCGCGGCCGTCGTCGCGAACTCTAATGACGCGATGATTGCCTGCACGATCGAGGGCGTGATCATGGCCTGGAACCTCGGAGCCGAGCGGATTTACGGCTACTCCACGGATGAAGTCCTTGGGAAGTCCATGGACCTGCTCATCCCGCCGGAGCGGCTCGACGAGTTTCCGCAGACGCTGAACACGGTGCAGGAGGGCGAAAGCCTCGCGAACTACGAGAGCATCCGCCGGCGCAAAGACGGGAAGCGGATCAGCGTCTCGCTGACCGACTCGCCGATCCGCGGCGAGGGCGGACGGGTCACCGGGCTATCGTCCATCGCGCGCGATATCACCGAGCGGAAGCGGCTCGAGGAGGAGCTGCTCCAGGCGCAGAAGATGGACGCCGTGGGCCGGCTGGCCGGCGGTATTGCGCATGATTTCAACAACATCCTGACGGCGATTCTCGGCTACAGCGACCTGATCATCGGCCAGACCGATGAGCGTCAGTGGATGTACAAACACCTTACGGAAATCCGCAAGGCCGCTGATTTTGCCGCTTCGCTCACCCACCAGCTTCTCGCCTTCAGCCGGCGTCAGCCGCTTTTCCTGCGGGTCTTTAATTTGAACGATACAGTGCGCAGCATGCACAAGATGCTGGCCCGCGTGATCGGCGAAAACATCGAGATCAAGACCCACTTCAAGGCCGAGATCGGCCGGCTCAAAGCCGATCCGAGCCAGCTCGAACAGGTCCTGCTCAACCTTTGCGTCAACGCCCGCGACGCGATGCCCAGGGGCGGCTCGATCACCATTCAAACCGCGGACGTGACTTACCTCCTCGACGATTTCCATTCCGTGAACGAGATGCCCGCGGGAGAGTACGTGAAGCTCACGGTGACGGACACCGGCCACGGCATGACGCCGGAGGTGCGGAAGCATATTTTTGAGCCCTTTTTTACGACAAAGGACAAAGGCCAGGGAACCGGGCTCGGCCTCGCCACCAGTTACGGCAACGTCAAACAAAGCGGCGGCTACATCACTGTGGACAGCACCGTGGGGGAGGGGACGACCTTTTCCATCTACCTCCCGCGGGTCGAAGAAAGCGGCGAGAAATCGAACAGCAAAAAGGAGATCGGCCAACTGGTCGGCGGCAATGAAACGGTGCTCTACGTCGAGGACGAGATCACCGTGCGCAGCCTTACTGCGCATGTGCTGCGGCGGCTCGGCTACACCGTGCTCGAAGCCGCCGACGGCAAGGGCGCGCGGGACGCGGTCGAGAACCACGGCGGGAGCGAAGTGCATCTGCTCTTTTCGGACGTGGTATTGCCAGATTCCGGTGGCCAGGACATCGCTCAGTGGATGCGCGAGCGGAGCACCCGCACGAAAATCCTCTTCACCTCCGGCTACGTGGACGAAAACATCCTCAAGCGGCACGGACTGGAAACGGACACGGCCTTTCTGCAAAAGCCCTTTACGCCCGCCGACCTCGCCAAGAAGGTTCGTGAAGTCATCGACGGACCCGCTGCCTAATCTCCTCCATTTCCATACCGCGCACTTCTCATGAAAAAACCACTGTTGGTCTTTGGCTTCCTGATTTTCGCCGTGCTCATGCTTCCCGGCCTCATCCGACCGTCGGCGGAAACTGCCACGAAGGCAGCAGCGCACGTCCAGGCTCTCGCTCAGGCCGTGAGTCTCGCCCTTCTCGAATACCGCGAGAAGCACGGCCATTTTCCCGAGGGCGGGTCGGGACAGATCATCAATGAACTGCGGTCCGGCGGATTTTTCGATCCCCCGCCGGAGGCGCTGAACGATCACGGAGAATTGCTCGATCCGTGGGGCACACCTTTTCGGATCGGCTACGATCCCGAAGGTCAACATCCGGTCATCCAATCCGCGGGACCCAATCGGACTTTTGATAAGGGCCATCCAATGGCTTTTATGTCGAACGACGACCACTCTAATCCGCCCTAGGCTCCGCGCCGTCCGTTGCTTTCCAGCATCTGCCAAAAACGCGAAATCGCCCATGCCCGACGCCCCGGCCAGCCTCCCCGAAGCCTTTGCCCGGCCCATCGAAATCCTCCTCGTGGACGACGACCCGGGCGATGTGCTGCTCGCCCGCGAAGCGTTTGCCGACGGCAAATTCTCCAACCGCCTGCACCTCGCCGAAGACGGCGAAAAGGCGATGGCCTTCCTGCGCCGCGAGGGAGCCTACGCCGCGGCCCCCGCCGCGGACATCATCCTCCTCGACTTGAACATGCCGCGCAAAGGCGGGCACGAAGTCCTGGCCGACCTGAAAACCGATCCGCGACTCGCCGACATCCCTGTGGTCCTCGTCACCGGCACCCTGCTGGAGGGGGAAATTTTAAAGGCATACAACCTCGACGTGAACTGCTACATCACCAAGCCGATTGACGTCGGCCAATTCATGAAAGTCGTACGCTCCATTCCCCACTTTCAAGTCACTGTCGTGACGACGCGACCGGTTTTCGGCAGCCATGTCTAGCGAGACTTTTTCCCTCCTGCTCGTCGAGGACAACCCCGAACACGTCGAGCTTCTCCGGCAGATCTTCGCCACTCCCGAACTCAGCCACTTCCATTTCGAAACGGTGGGCTCGCTCGCCGCGGCGAATGGCCGGCTGAAGACTGGCGGCATCGACCTCATCCTCCTCGATCTCACGCTGCCGGACAGCGACGGGCTAGAGACTTTCATTCGGGTCTATGAGACCGCGCCGGACACCGCGCTCGTGGTTCTGAGCGGGATCAATGACGTGGCCCTGGCTATCGAGACCGTGCAACTCGGCGCGCAGGACTACCTCGTGAAAGGCCGCGTGGACAACCACCTGCTGCTGCGTTCCCTGCATTACGCCATCGAGCGCAAGCGCGCGCAGGCTGAACTGGTGCGCGCCCGGGACGACCTCGAGTACCGCGTGCGCGAGCGCACCGCCGCGCTCCTCGAGACCAATGCGAAGCTGCAGCAGGAGATCGCCGAGCGGTGTCGCGCCGAAGAGGCCGTGCTCGAAAGCAACCGTCAGCTCAGCGCCGCGCTCGGTCAACTCCGCGCCACCCAGCAGGAGATCATCCAGCGCGAGCGCATGCACGCCCTCGGGCGTATGGCCAATGGCATCGCGCACGATTTTAACAACTCCCTCGCCCCGATCCTCGGCTTCAGCGAACTGCTCCTGATGAAACCCGAGACGCTCGCCGACGGGAAAAAGGTGCGCAATTATGCCGAGATGATCCACTCCGCGGCCCAGGACAGTGCCAAAGTGGTGGGCCGCTTGCGCGAGTTTTACCGCTACCGCGACGAGAGCGAGATCTTCACGCCGGTGGTCATCAATGACGTCGTTCTCCAGGCCATCTCCCTCACCCAGCCGCGCTGGAAAGATCAGGCCCTCGCCTTGGGGGTGAACATCGACATCCGCACCGAGATGGGCGATGTGCCCAGCGTCCCCGGAAACGAGGCCGAGCTGCGCGAACTTCTCGCCAACCTGCTCTTCAACGCCATCGATGCCATCCCGAAGCGCGGCACCATCACCGTGCGCACCGCGGTCCAGGGACGCTGGCTGGTGCTCACGGTATCGGATGACGGCATCGGCATGTCCGCGGAAACCAAGGCGCGCTGCCTCGAACCGTTTTTCTCCACGAAGGAAGACCAGGGGACCGGTCTCGGGCTCGGCAGCGTCTATGGCATCGCGCGTCGGCATGAGGGCGAAATCGACATCCAAAGCGAGGAAGGCCGCGGTACCAGCGTCAGCGTTTCCCTCCCGCTGGAGCGAGGCGACAGGACTCCCGCGCCGCCGAAGGTCATGGCTGCTGCCACGCCGTCGCTGCGCATCCTCGTGGTCGAGGACGAGCCGCTCGTGCGCGAGGTCATCGGCGTCTATCTCAGCGAAGACCGGCACGAAATCACCCTCGCTGAAAACGGGCGCGACGGGCTGGAGAAATTCCTCGCCGGCGAGTTTGACCTCGTCATGACCGACCGCTCGATGCCCGAGATGAATGGGGATGCGCTCGCCGCCGAGATCAAAAAAATCAAGCCCGCCCAACCGGTGCTGCTGCTCACAGGCTTCGGCGACATCATGGCCGGTGCCGGCGAACAGCCCCCGGGCATTGACCTGGTGGTCAGCAAACCCTTCACCCTCACCACGCTCCGCTCGGCCATCGCGAAAGTCACCGGGAAGTAGCTCGCTTTCCGGTGCCGGCAGGCGCAGATTCCCCGCGTAACCCTCGCGGAACGATGCTCTCGAATACACCGGAAAAATTACGCGTGCTCCTCGTCGAGGAGAATGCCGGAGATGTTTTCCTGCTCCGCGAGATGGTCAATGAGGATCCCGGCTCGCGCTTCCGCGTCACCGCCGAGACCGGCCATCTCTCTCGCGCCGTCGAGTTACTCGCGGAGGCGGCCGCCGATGTCGTCCTCCTCGATCTCAACCTCGCCGACAGCCGCGGCGTCGAGACTTTCACCGCCGCGCATCAGGCCGCGCCGGAGATTCCGATCATCGTCCTGAGCGGCGAAGACGACGAAGACCTCGCTCTCCAGACCGTCCAACTCGGCGCGCACGAGTACCTCGTCAAAGGTCGCATCGACCCGCATCTCATTCATCGCGCCCTCCGCTACGCCATCGAGCGCGCCCGCGGCGAAGCCCAGCTCGCGGAGGAACGCCAGCTCCTCAATACGCTCCTCGAAAACGTTCCCGACCGCATCTACTTCAAGGACCCGCGCAGCCGCTTCATCCGCATCAACCGGGCGCTGACGCTGCTGCTCGGACTGCAAAAACCCGAGGAAGCCTACGGCAAAACCGACGCCGATTTTTACGGCGCCGAGCACGCCCACGCCGCGCGCGAGGATGAAATCCACGTCATGCAGACCGGCGAGCCAATCCTCGGCAAAATCGAATTCGAGCGCCTCATCGGCGGCGGCAAATCCTGGTCTCTCACCACTAAACTCCCGCTCCGCAACCGCCAGGGCCGCGTCATTGGCACCTGCGGCATCTCCCGCGAAGTCACCGCGATGAAGGAAATGGAGGACCAGCTCGCCACCGAGCGCAATCTCCTCCGCGCGGTCATCGACAACCTTCCCGACCTCATCTTTCTCAAAGACGCCGAAGGCCGCTACCTCCTCGACAACGCCGCTCACCTCCGCTCCGTCGGCGCCAGCGAATCCTCCGAAGTCCGTGGCCGCACCGTCTTCGACTTCTTCCCGGACGAAATCGCCCGCGTCTTCCATGAGGATGACATGTCCATTATCCGCTCCGCGCAGCCGCTCATCAACCACGAGGAGCAAGTCACCGACGCCCGCGGCAACCAGCGCTGGCTGCTCACCTCGAAAATTCCGTGGCTCGACGAGAGCGGTCTGGCCGTCGGTCTCGTCTGTATCAGCCGCGACATTACCGAGCAAAAGCTGGCCGAGGCCCACCTGAAGCAGGCCAACGCCGATCTCAAAGCGCGTCGCGCGGATCTGATGGCCGCCGTGACCGATCTCCAGGAAGCGCATCACGAACTCCGTGCGGTTCAGCTCCAGCTCATCGACGCCGAGAAAATGAAATCCATCGGGCGGCTCGCCGCCGGCATTGCCCACGAGGTCAAGAATCCGCTCGCCATTTTGCAGATGGGCCTCGAATTCCTCACCACCCAGCCGGCCACCGACGAGACCGTGCCGCTCATCCTCAAGGAAATGTTCGACGCCCTCGCGCGGGCCGACGGCGTCATCCGCGGCCTCCTGGATTTCTCCGCGCCCAAACAGCTCGACGTCAAACGCGCCAGCCTCAACGTCATCATCAACCAAGCGCTGCGCCTCGTCCGCGGTGAGATGAAAGGCGGCACCATCCATCGCGAACTCCAGGCCCACCTGCCCCACCTCGCGCTGGATACCGATAAGATCAGCCAGGTTTTCGTCAATCTCCTCACCAATGCCCTCCACGCCATGCACGGCGGAGGCACCCTGACCGTCCGCACCTTCGCCCGACAGCTCACTGGCGTCGGCGCAAACATCGGCGACCAGCGCTCGGAATCCTTCCGCGTTGGCGAGACCATCGTCGTCGCCGAAATCGATGACACCGGCCCCGGTGTGCCAGAGGACAAGCTGAGCAAAATTTTTGAGCCCTTCTACACTACCAAGCCCACCGGCAAAGGCACCGGCCTTGGCCTCTCCGTCGTCAAAACGATCATCGACCTGCACGGCGGAACCATCGACCTTCGCAACCTGCCCGAAGGCGGGGCTCGCGTCATCCTCATGTTCCAAGTCTAAAAAACACCACCACGCACCATCATGGACAAAAAACGCATCTTCATCGTCGATGACGAAGCCGGCTTTACCCGACTTCTCAAACTCACTCTCGAAAAAACCGGCCGCTACGAAGTTCTCGAGGAAAACGATGGCACCGGAGCCTGGCTCAAGGCGCGGGAATACAAGCCCGACATTATCTTCCTCGACATCGTTATGCCGCGCATCGACGGCGGCGACGTCGCCCAGCAGATCCGCTCCGACCCCATGCTCGCCCACATCCCCATCATCTTCCTCACCGCCATCGTCTCCCGCACGGAGACCAACAAAGACATTGGCGGCTTTCCCTTTCTTTCCAAGCCGGTGAGTCTCGACGCTATCGCCCGCTGCATTACCGAGCACATCGGCGTGTAGTTTCTTCGCTGGCGGGACTCAGTCCGCGCCGTGGACAAGGAAAACGATTTCGCCTTTTACCGGCTTGGCGGAGTAGTGAGCGAGGAGACTGGCACCGGTGCCGTGACGGTATTCCTCGAACTGTTTCGTAAGCTCGCGGGCGACGCAAATCGGTCGGTCGGGGAGATGCTCGGTGCAGACAGCGAGCGTCTTGAGGAGGCGGTGGGGCGATTCAAAAAAAACGCTGGTGCTGGTGCGGGCGGCGGCGGCTCGGAGGTCGCGCTCGCGCCCGCCGCTTTTCACCGGCAGGAAGCCGCCGTAGAAAAAAGTGTCGGCGGGAAAGCCGCTGCCAATGAGGGCGGTGAGGACAGCGCTGGGGCCGGGGAGAATGGTGTAGGGGAGGCCGCGCGCGAGGCAGGCGCGGAGGAGTCGGTGGCCGGGATCGCTGATGCCGGGGAGGCCAGCGTCGGTAATTAGCGCGATGTTTTTTCCGGTGGCGAGGTCTTCGACGAGTTCGGCGGTGCGGCGCGCTTCGTTGTGCTCGTGGTAGCTGACAAGCGGCTTTGAGATCTCAAAATGGCGCAGGAGATGGCCCGAGTGCCGCGTGTCTTCGCAGGCGATGAGGTCCGCATTTTTCAAAACCTCAAGCGCCCGCAGGGTGATGTCACCGAGGTTGCCGATGGGGGTGGGGACGAGGGTCAGCATGGCGGGAAGATTTGTGATTTATGATTTACGATTTGAGGGCCGCGTTCACCGCCTTCCAAATCCTAAATCCTAAATCTCCTCACCAGCCTTCCGAGAGATGGCTGACGATGTTTTTCGCGAGCGCCTCCGCGGCGAGGGGCATGGCGGGGCGTTCATCCTGCGTGATGTCGGCGGCGATTGGGTTGGAGCCGCTGACAAAGAAGCTGGTCTGTCCAAAGGCGGCGCCGCCGTCGAGGACTGCGCCGGTCACCCGATTGGTAACGGTGTAGCGGCAGCGAAGGGTGAGGATGTATTCGCGGGTCAGGAGCAGATTGCCACGGACGGAACGCGCGGGGGACCGCACGATTTCCTCGAGGTGACCTTGGATGATGGCATCGGCTTCGTTTTCGCGGACGATTTTGTAAGTACCATCCTGCTGGAACTGGGTGATGAGCGCTGTCGCGAGGAGGACTTCCACGCGGGGCTGGAGGGTGTCGTTGCGGAAATTCGGCACGGCGATCGTTTTGACCTTGGCCATGCGGGTGGGCTTGATCGCGCCGAGCTGGTAGCCGGCGCAACCGGTGAAGAGCAGGGCGGCAAAGGGGAGGAGGAAGGTGAATCTCATTGCGGCGGCTTGGGCAGCGTGGGGTCCGGGGTCGAGGGGAGCGCCTCGGGAACGGGCAGAGGAGGTTCGACGGCGGGCATGGGTCCAATACTGCCGGGTGAGGTTCGCAGTTTTGGTTTGGAGGGGCCGGTGACGATTTTTTCCTCGGGCACGATGACGGGCGGTCCGACGTAATCGGGGCGCGAGGCGGTATCGACTTTGGCTTGGAGTTTCCGGCGCAGGGCGGCGCGATTGCCGGTCTCTGTCCGCTCAGGACCTGCTTTCAGGGTGTCTTCGCCAAACTGTTGCTTCAGTTCTTCGACGCGGGTCTTGGCGAATTCGCTCTCGGGCGAGCCGGGCTGATTCTTGATGACGTCATTGTAATAGATGACGGCGGCGCGGTAACGCTTCGTCTTGTCGTAGAATTTGGCGATGTCCAGCGTGCCTTTGGAGGAGCCGCTTTCGAGCGTTTTCATGTTCTCCCGCGCCTGCGAAACCTTTTCGCTCTCGGGGTAGCGGTTGACGAAGTCCTCAAAAGCTTCGCGCGCCTTGGCGGCGGCGGCCCGGTCGTACGAGCCCTCGCGCGCTTCGCGGAGCTGCACAAAGCCGACCTGGTATAGGGCGTCAGCGGCAATGGGCTCGCCCGCATATTTGGTCACGACGACCTGATAGGCGGCCTTGGCCTCGGGAAATTTGTCCTGTTTTTCCAGAGCCTGACCGACGTTGAACTGGGAGAGCGCCGCGTACCGGCTGAACGGCGCGCTCTTCACGATGCTCTCAAACATCGCTTGCGCGCGGGACATGGAACTGGCGACTGGAACACCGAAGACCTTCTTTTTTTCGCCTTCCAGGAAAAGCTTCGCGATCTTGAACATCTGCTCGACCACGCCATCGAAATCGTCGCCCTTGGGATACTTGGTGAGGTAGGTGTTGTAGGCATCGAAGGCCTTGTCGTAGTCGGCGTGCTTTTGCAAAAGCATGCCGACCTTGCGCTGGGCCTTAGGCGCGAGGATGGAGAGGCCGTAACGTTTGACGAGGGCTTTATAGGCCTTGTACGCCCCACTGTCATCGCCAGCCGCCTCAAGTTTTTCGGCGAGGCGCATCTGCTCAGTGGCGCTGCCGGCGAGCTGCGTTTCATCCCCTTCGATCGACCATCCCTCGGACGAGCGATAGACGACCGCGGCCTCGCCCCGCGGCAAGGGCGCGAGGCCCGCCAGGAGCATGAGCGAGAGGACGAGGACGTTTTTCGACATAAGGCGCGCACGCTAAGCGACCGCCGCCGGGGGCGTCAAGCGGACGGGCGGCGATTTGCCCGCCAGTGGCCCGCAGTGCGCGCGGTTACTTGAAGAGCGGGCGAGCTGCGCTATGGTGCGACGCTTTTTTATGACCGTCCCCCGCCTTCGTCCCGTCACGCTTCTGGTTGTCTTCGTCGCGCTCGCGTGCCCGACGAAAACGCGCGCGCAAATCTACGCCGACGTCACCGTCGCCGGGGCGGCGAGCGGTACCTTCACGATCACTTTGGAGTATGTAAAAACGCCGGCCGCGGCCGCGAATTTCATCGGCCTAGCCACGGGCCGGCGCGGCTGGGTGGACCGGCTCACCGGCGCGATCCGCTCCGACGGTTTTTACAATGGCGTTACCTTTCACCGGGTCATCGCCGGTTTCATGAGTCAGACCGGGTCGCGGGCGGGCGATGGCACCGACGGCCCCGGCTACAGTTTCAAAAACGAAATCGACGCCACCCTGACGCACAACGCCGCCTACGTGGTGGCGATGGCCAACAGCGGCAAGGACACCAACGGCAGCCAATATTACATCACTGCCGCGGCGCAGCCTTCGCTCGACGGCGGCTACACGGTCTTTGGCCATGTGACCGCAGGCCAGGCGGTCTGCAACGCCATTAACGCCACGCCGACGAACGCCAGCGATCGGCCACTCACGGCGATCACGATTACCGGCATCACGGTTTACGGGCCGTCGTACGCTGCTTTCAATCTCGCGCAGCCCCTTTTGCCTAAAGTCGTTGACGCCTCGCCACTCCCAAAAAAAACCGGCGCCGCCTATGCCCTTGGCTACGAGCATCGGGCCTACTCGGAGTATTTTGGTTTTCACAGCGGCGACTTCGCGACATGGACAAAATTCGCCTCGGGGTACTATGCCAACACAGCCCCCGCGGCGGGCGATCTCGACTTGACCAGCTTCGCGACTGGCAACCGGCATTTCTTCCGTTATGGGCGCGCCGATTACACGACCTGCGCGAATCTGTTCGTTCCCACGACCGTGGCCGGCAAGAGCCTCCATTTCAGCATTCCCTTAGGCGGCACGCTTGCGGTGAACGGCACCGCCACCGGCGGCACATGGACTTTCGACGGTGCCGGGAGCATCGGCATCATCAGCTATAATTCGTTTCCCCAGCCCTACTCAGGCTACATCTACCTGCAGTTGAGCAGCGGTTACCAATTCTCCATCGACCGCCTCGAATACACAAGCGCGACCGCCGGGACCTATGTCGGACGCACCGATGTTCCCGGCTACTCAAACGTCTCCGGCACTTTTACTTCCACCCCGTGAAAAGCCGGCTCGCGAGGTAGAGCAGGCTGGCGAAAAAGGCGGCGATGAGCAACCCCGCACCGCCGAGCAGAGCGAGGACGAAGAGCCAGTCGCCGCGGGAGGCCGGGCGGGCGGTGCCGGCGTGCTTGCGCAGCAGTTCATAGTTTCGTGCGTTCGAGCGGAAGAAAATCGAAAGCGCATCGCCGAGCACTGGTATCAGCTCAAGCCCGGCATTGAGCAGGACATTGAGCGCCATGCGCGCGAGCACCACCTTTGGCACGGCCTTGCGCGAACTGAGCCCGATCAGCCCCAGCGAGATGAAGGCCGAGGCCAACCCGCCCAGACCCGGCAGCAGTCCGATCAGCGGGTCGAGGCCAAAGCGGATCTTCGTCCCTGGAATGGTGAAGACTTCATCCATCAGCCGCGCCACCAGCGCGATGAAGGGATCGTCGCCCAGCTTGGCCCCGGTGGGCGAATGGCGCGGCAGCACTTCGACCTCAGCTTCGACTTCGCGGACTTTGGGCATGCGGATGTTTCGCTCATCGCCCGCCGCCCGCCAGCGGAATCAACCCGGAATTTCCCGCAGCATCTGTGCGTTGGTCGGGAATTTTTTGGTGAAGAAAAGCAGGCGCTCGATGGCTTCGACAGGCTTGTGCCCGGCGAGACCGCGACGGATGACGTTGATCTTGTGCAGGGCGTCGGCCGGGATGAGCAGCTCGTCGCGGCGGGTGCCGGACTGGAAGATGTCGATCGCCGGATAGATGCGCATGTCGCTAATCTTGCGGTCGAGGACGAGCTCCATGTTGCCGGTGCCTTTGAACTCCTGAAAGATGACTTCGTCCATGCGGCTGTTGGTCTCAATGAGCGCGGTGGCGATGATCGTGAGCGAGCCGGCCTCCTCGGTGTTGCGCGCCGCGGCGAAGATCTTGCGCGGGATTTCCAAGGCGCGGGAATCGAGGCCGCCGGACATGGTGCGTCCGCCGGTCATGGCGTTGTTGAAGGCGCGGCCGACGCGAGTGATGGAGTCGAGGAGGATGAAGACATCTTTGCCGGATTCGACGAGGCGTTTGGCCCGCTCCATGGCGAGCTGGGAGATGCGGGTGTGGCTCTTGATGTCGCTGTCGTTGGAACTGGCCATGATCTCGGCGGTGGGGCAGCCGCGGGTGATGTCGGTGACTTCCTCGGGCCGCTCATCGACGAGCAAAATGATGAGTTTGATCTCAGGATGGTTTTTCACCACGGCATCCGCGATGTGCTGGAGCAGCGTGGTCTTGCCGGTGCGCGGCGGGGCCACAATGAGGCCGCGGGTGCCTTTGCCGATCGGGCACATCATATCGATGATCCGCGTGGTGTAACGGTCGGGCACGGTCTCGAGGTTGATTTTTTCGAGCGGGCTGATGACGGTGAGTTCGTCGAAAGTCGGCAGGGTCGCCGCTTTCTCGGGGGAGTCGCCATTGATCTCGGTGATGCGAAAAAGCTGGGCACCGCGGTTGCCGCGCCGGGTCTGGCCTTTGACCCACTGGCCGTCGCGCAGGTTGTAGCTGCGGCAGAGTTCGGGCGTGACGAAAACATCGCTCGGATTCTGGGTGAAGCCACGCTTCGCATCGCGGAGAAAGCCAAAGCCTTTTCCCGAGACTTCCACGAGCCCCTCGGCTTCGGCGATCTCTTCATCGCGCGGCGGCAGTTCTCGCGGTGGCTGGTCCATGCGTGGGGCGGTCTCCATGCGCGGAGCCAATTCGGCCGGCATCGAGACCGGAACCTGCACATCCGTGCGGCCATCGGCACGCGCCTGCTCTTCCATCTGGCGCGCGACGTGAAGCGGGATGTAAACCGGGCGTTGTTTGACGACGGGTGCGGCTGGAACTGGCGTGTCTTGTATTGGGCCGGGAGCGGCGACCGGATTCGCAACCGGCGCAGCGGGCTCGGATTTGCCGCGCGACGGGCTCCACTCGTCGGTGGCCGCCTGCGGGACGGGAGCCGCCGCGGTCGGCGGCAGCGGCGCGGGCATTTGCGCAGGTTGCGCAACAGTGGCGGCGGGTGCTTCCGTGGCGGCTGGTAATTTGGGCTGGGCTTCCGCGGCGGCCTTGGCCGGTTTCTTCTTGGTGACCGTTTTCTTCGCTGCAGGATTGGCCGCTTTGACCGCCTTCGCGACGGGGACGGCAGTCTTAGAAGCGCGTTTCTTGGCAGGCGTTTTCTTCGGGGCGGTGGCCTGCTCTTCGAGCAATGGTTGGTCTGCGGGTTCGGTCATGGGAAACATGGGGTTTGTAAAGTGGAGCAGATGCCCGCCAATAGCTGCGGGCGAAGCGGAGGATGGATGGAGGAGTCGGGAAAATTCCCGGGCAGGGAAGGATCTAGCGGGTTTGCAGGCACGATGCGTCGGGCGCTGGAATTCGGGGAAACCGGCCTCGTTTCAGGTTGAGGAAACCTCTGAATTGTTGGTCTGGAAACCACTGGCTGTGACCGGCCATGGATCAGGATTGTATTTGGGTATGATGCGGAAACGCGCTGGTCTGCTGGCTGGCGAGGGAGCGGTCTGCCGAGAGGTCAGACCAACCGAGGGCGCGAACTGATGTGGCGGAGAGTGCGCGATGGGCCGCGCGGCGTCAATGGATTTTTTTACCGGACTGGCCGCAGGTCAGCCTGCGGCTTTGCTTTCGCCCGCCGCCCGTCGCATAAACGCGCCGTACCATTATGCTTCGTTGCTTCAGGATTTTCCTCGCCCTCGTCATCACCCTCACCGGTTGTCGGCAGACGCCGCCGGACACGCGCGGCTGGGGCCCGCGGCAGCTTGCCGGAATTTCGTTTGAGGCGCCCGGTGGTTTTCAAAACACGCCGCTCGATCTCGGGCTCGCGCAGGAGTTCATCGAGAGCAGTGAGATGCACATCGCGAAGACCGCGGACTTCGAGATCGACGTGGTGCGGACAGTCTATAAAAGCGGCGTCGAATTGAATTTTGACGGTGCGGCCAAGGGTGCGGTGGATGGAATTGCGCACCTCGAAGGCGTTCGCAATTTGCACGACACCGCCACGGCGCAGACCGTCTCCGGCAAACCCGCGCGCCGTCTTTCCATCAACGCCGAGCGCGGTCGCAAAACCCTCCGCGTCGAGGCCATCCTCATCGCCGACGGGCAGGCCTATTATCAGGTTCAAGCGATCTTTGACGCCGCCAGTCCGCATGGGCGGGAGGACGTGGAGCGGCTGCTCAAATCGGTGCGTCTTGCGCCGTAGCGAGCAGGCGCAGGATGGCGCGTTTGTGCGGAGCGGCGAGGGCGATGGTTTCGATTCCACCGAGCGCGATCCAGCGATGAGGAGCGGCGATTCTTTTCGGAGCGGCGGTGGCGAAGACGCTGAGCGTGACGCGGTGATGGGTGAATGGGTAGTCGAGTGCAAGGAGGAGTTTTGCGGCGCGAACGGGCGCTGGGAGCGCGGGAAGTTTCCACAGGCCGCGCCAGCGGGAGCCGGTTTGTTGCGCGAGCAAAAGGCGACCCTTGCGCACGATCCACGCACAGTCTTCGATGAGAGCCACGGTTTTGCGGCGGGGCTTTTTCAGCGGGAGCGACGCGGGATTTTTCGCGCGGCAATGCGCGCGCACCGGGCACCGCGAGCATTGCGGCGCGCGTGGCGTGCAGACGAGCGCGCCGAGTTCCATCAGCGCGGAATTGTGCAGTCGTCCGCCGCTCGTGGGCAACAGCGCATCGGCAGTTTGCCAAAGGATTTCCGAACCGCGCGCCGTGTCGATGGGTTCGCGCAAATCAATCAGCCGCGCGAGCACGCGCGCGATGTTCGCGTCGATGATCGGCGTGGCGCGGTCGAAGGCGAAGCTGGCGACGGCCCCGGCGGTATAGCGCCCCACGCCGGGGAGCGCGGCGATGGCGGCGAGATCATCCGGCAGTGTCCCGCCGTGACGCGCGACGACCTGCTGCGCTGCGCGATGCAGATTCCGCGCGCGAGAATAGTAGCCGAGGCCCTGCCAGACGTGCAGCACAGCGGCTTGGCTCGCGGCGGCGAGCGTTTGGAAATCAGGAAACCGCGCCAGCCATCGCGCGTAAAAACCCAGCACGGTGACGACCTGCGTCTGCTGGAGCATGAACTCGGAAACCATGATGGCGTAAGGATCGCGCGTCCGCCGCCACGGCAGATCGCGCCCCTGCGCGCGGAACCACTGGGCGAGCGCGGCGCGGAATTTTCGATTCTCGATTTTGGATTTTGGATTGTGCACCAGCTTCGCGACACTGCGTAACCGCGCATGCCTCCAATCGAAAATCGAAAATCAGAAATCGAAAATCCAAAGCCGCTCACGCTTTACACCGCGCCGCTGACCGCGGCGCAGGCGGCGAAGCTGCGGACGCTGCTGGAGGAAGGCGGCTACAGATTTGAGCCGAAGCCTTACACGCTCTACTACGCGGTGAAGGACAAGCTGAACGTGGCGGTGTACGAGAAGGGGCCGAAGGTCGTTTTGCAGGGGAAGGGGACGCAGGAGTTCGTCACGTTCCGGCTGGAGCCGGAGATTCTCGGTGAGGCGAAACTGGGGTACGAAGAGGTGCATAATCCGACTATGTTCGCCCCGCACTTCGGCGTGGATGAAAGCGGAAAGGGCGACTTTTTCGGTCCGCTGGTCATCGCCGGCTGCTATGTGGATCGCGAGATTGTGCAGGCTTTCATGCAGGCCGGGATTCAAGACAGCAAGCGGATCGGCAGCGATGTACGCATCCGCGACTTGGCCGAGATGATCCGCCGCACGCCGGGTGCGACGCAGAGCGTTGTGATGGTCGGGCCGGAGCGCTACAACGATCTCTACAAGAAATTCGGCAACCTCAACCGGTTGCTTGCATGGGGGCACGCGAAGGTCATCGAGACGCTGCTTGAACAGCGGCCGGATTGCCCCCGCGCGCTGAGCGATCAGTTTGCCAATCCGAAGCTTATCGAACGCGCGCTGATGGAGCGCGGGCGCGGCATCGTGCTGGAGCAGCGGACGAAAGCGGAGAGCGATCTCGCGGTCGCGGCGGCGTCCATTCTGGCGCGCGAGAGGTTCATCGACTGGCTGCGGAAAAGCGGGAGCGAGTTTCAAAAGGAATTGCCGCGCGGGGCGTCGGCGCAGGTGAAGCAGGTGGGGCGCGATCTGGTGGCGGCGCGCGGGCCGGAGATCCTGCGCAGTGTGGCGAAGGTGCATTTCAAAACGGCCTCGGAAATCGCCCCCGAAACCTATCCCGCACCGCCGCCGCGCGAGTTTTCCCGATAGTCCGCAAAACCTTTATCAGTGCGGGTTTGCGGGCTGAAAATTCTTGTTCAAACCTCTTGCCCGCCCGACTGTTCACCGATTAAACTCCGCCATTCAAAAATTATGGGAACTTTAACGAAAAGGGAACTCGTCGTTAAGATCAGCAACGAAACCGGGCTCGTGCAGCATCAGGTTTTCGATGTGGTCCAAAAGACACTTGACCATATCACCGACGCGCTCGCGCAGGGTGACACCGTGGAACTCCGCAACTTCGGGATTCTCGAAGTGCGCCTGACCAAGCCGCGCGTGGGTCGCAATCCGAACCAGCCGGGAAGCAGCTTTGTCATTCCGGCGCGCGCGACTGTGAAATTCAAATCCGGGAAGATCATGCGCCAGAAAGTGGCTAAGCTCTCTGCCGTGTTGAAACGCGAGGCGGAGTTAAAAGAATAGACTAGGTCCGGTTCTTCGCGCTACGGCGTGGATACTAACCGGGAGTCTTGGCGGCGGCTTGTGAAGCTAACGCCTTTTTGCTTGGCCGTTCCGAGCCGGGCTCCCATCTTCCGCGGGCATGTCCGCTCCCTCCTCCTCCGCTCCTTGGTGGCGTCAGCTTACCGGCTACCACTGGTTCGTTTTCATTGTCGCCTCGGCGGCGTGGTTTTTCGATTGCCTTGACCAGCGGCTCTTTTCCCTCGCCCGCATCCCGGCGTTGTCGTCGCTCATGGGCCAGCCGGCGAGCGCGCCCGAGGTGCAGGCGTTTGGAAAAATTGTCACGGCTTGGTTCCTGATCGGCTGGGGCGTCGGCGGGATGATCTTCGGTGCGCTCGGCGACCGCTACGGCCGGGCGAAGATGCTGACGCTGACTATCGTCATCTATTCGGGCTTCACTGGTCTGACCTTCTTCAGCGTCAGCAAGCTCGACTTCACCATTTACCGCTTCCTCACCGGCCTGGGCGTCGGCGGGGTCTTCGGCCTGGCTGTGGCACTCATCGCGGAGACCGTGCCGAGCGGTGCGCGGGTGCAGGCGCTCGGGCTTTTGCAGGTGCTTTCGACGATCGGCAACGTCACCGCGGGCTTCACCAAGATCGGCATCGACTCGCTCGAAAAATCGCAAACGCTCGCTGCCGGAACTGGCTGGCGCTGGATGTTTCTCGTCGGCGCATTGCCGGCGATGCTCGTGATCTTGACCCGCAGTTATCTCAAGGAACCGGAGCCGTGGCTGAAACTGAAGGCCGAGGGCAAGCTGCCCAAGGGGAGTATCTTCGCCCCGTATGTCGGACTTTTTCGCGATGTGCGCTGGCGGCGGAATATCATCGTCGGGGCGCTCATTGCCTCGACGGGTGTGGTCGGTCTGTGGGCGATTGCGGAGTTCGCGCCCGACCTGCAGAAAACCGTCTTTCAGGCGCACTACGAGCGCGCGGGCTTTGCTCCTGCCGAGGCCAAGGCTAGGACCGCCGACGCCATCAGCTATGCGTATCTGCTCAATATGGTCGGGGCGGCGACGGGCATGTGGATTTTCACGCGCATGGCGAATGCCCTGGGCCGGCGCCCGGCCTTCGTCATCGGTTTCAGCGCAGCGCTGCTCGTGACCGCTTTCGTCTATTGGAAGATGGACTCGCCGCAGGATGCCTACTGGATGATGCCGCTGATGGGTGCCGTGCAACTCGGGCCATTCGCGGGCTTCGCGATTTATCTGCCGGAGCTCTTCCCGAGCCGCCTGCGCAGCACCGGCATTTCCTTTTGCTACAATCTCGGTCGCTTCGCCGCGGCGGGTGGCAGCTTTTTCTCCTCGATCCTGACCGTCCAGGTTTTTGGCGGCTTCGCCAAGCCGCTGCCCTATCGCTACTCCGCCATGGTGATGTGCGCGATTTTCCTCGTCGGAATCATCGCGGTTTTCTTTGCGCCCGAGACAAAGGGCAAGCCGCTGCCAGAAGATTAGGTTACAGTACCGATCATGTCCGACTCCGCCAGTTCCACACCGCCCACTCCACCGGAACCACCGGTCGTCCCGCCATCGCCGCCGGCCGCCGGCACTGGCTTGCAGCCGCCGGTGGCTGCCGGCCTGGCCTGCTTTTTCCTCCTGCTCGGGGGGATCGTCTTTCTAGTGCTCGAAAAGAAGGACAAATTTGTCCGCTTTTACGCCATGCAGTCGGTCTTCGTAGGCGGAGCTGGGGTGATGATTTCGATCTTTCTAAAGATCGCCGGGATGATCTTGGGGCTGATTCCGGTTCTGGGAAAAGTCATCCTCTTTCTGATCGGCATAGTCTCGATGCTAGCAGGGCTTGGGTTGCTGGTGATCTGGGTCATCATGATCGTGAAGGCGTTCTCGTACAGGGAATGGGAAGTTCCCTTCCTCGGTCCGCTGGCGCGCAAGCAACTGGAATCGGGGACGCCGGGTTCTGTCTAGGAGGAGGCCTTTTCCGCCAGCGCAATGCTCAGCGGACGGAAGTCGTCGAGGCCGCTGAGATCGCAGGGGACGAGGGAGGCTTCACGGCGGAACCAAGTCATCTGGCGCTTGGCGTAGCGCCGCGTGTCTTGCTGGATGGTGGCGAGGCAATCCGAGGGGTTCGTCTCGCCTCGGAGGAGGGCGCGGATTTCTCGCAGACCGATGGTTTGACTGGCCGTAGGGCCAATGGTGCTGCAGGCGCGCACTTCCTCGATCACGCCGGCGGTGAACATGGCGGCAGTGCGCTGGTCGATGCGGGCATTGAGCACCTCGCGGGGCAGCGTCAGAATCACTCCGCGGATGCTGGGATTCGGGACGCTCCATTCTTCGCGGAAGCTGGAAAATGGACGCGCGGTCAGTTTGCAGACCTCGAGGGCGCGAATGACGCGGCGCGGGTTTTGGAGATCGATTAGCGCGGCTCCGAGGGGATCGAGTTCGGCAAGCTGGCGCTGCAATTCGGCGAGCGGCAGCTTTTCCAATTCCGCACGCAGCGCGGAATCCGCACCGGGCAGATCGGCCAGTCCGCGGGTCAGGGCGCGGAGATAGAGCCCCGTGCCACCGACGACGATGGGCATACGCCCGCGGTTGCGGATTTCGGAGATGTGCTGGCGCGCAGCGGCCAGGTATTGGGCGGCATCGAAGGATTGGGTCAGTGGGATTTCACCGATGAGATGATGCGGCACCCGCGCCCGGAGTTCGGGCGACGGTTTGGCGGTGAGGATGTCGAGCCCGCGATAGACTTGAAACGCATCCGCCCCCACGATTTCACCGCGGCAGCGCTCGGCCACGGCGACGGCAAGCGCGGATTTTCCGACCGCTGTGGGGCCGGTGAGGATGAAGAAGGGACAGGAGACGGGGGACAAGTGGGAGGCGGGTTGGCGCTGGAGCATTTGTCACCTGCCGCCGCCCGCCGGCCCACAAAAAAGAGGCTCACCGGCGACGGTGAGCCTCTAGGAATGAATCTGCGTTTGGAGGCGCGTTCAGCCGCGATAGTTCGTCTCGCGTTCGCCAGTCTTGGCGCCATTGACGATCAGCTTGCGACCCATGAAGTCCTTGTCGTGCAGTTCGGTGACGGCCCGCTTGGCTTCATCGACGGTCGCCATCATCACGAAGCCAAAGCCTTTCGATTTTTCGTTGTGCCGGTGGCTGACGATCTCGGCGCTTTTGACGCTGCCGACGCCGTTGAAAAGCTCGGACAGATCACCTTCGGTGGTGTCGTAGCTGAGGTTGCCGACGTAAAGTTTCGCGGAGGTGACCTCGACGGTTTCCGGTTTGGGGGACTTGCGCCCATTACCGTTACCATTGCCTGGATAGGCCGGGCGCGATTTGGCTGGCGTGGTTTTAACGCCCGGCTGAAAGAAGCTGACGAGCTTTTGCCAGAGGGATTTTTTAGCCGGTGGCTGTGGCGGACGCGATGGGTCGCGGTCGCCGGTGGAGCGGGAGGAGGAGCGGCGCGGGCCGCGTCCCGGACGGCGGCCGGAGCCACCGCGCGAGTCTTGGGATCTCATGTTTGGGATTTTTATTTCGAGGTGTTGCTGAGCCCGGGAAGCGCACGCGGGCTGCACGATCCGTGGCGTCTCGCGAGGTTCTCGTGCGGACAGGAGAGCGGCCTGCGAGGGCCTGCGGAAAAACTTCATCGGAGGATGTCGGGGTGAACCGCTGGGAGAAGCGTCCGTCCATGCCGCCCGGTGGGCGACGAATCGGTTCGCCGCCAAGCCGGGAGAGAGTCACCGGAAAAGAGAAAGAGGGGAGAGTTCTGCTCATCATGCGGTGAATTGTTGAGGAAAAAGCGAGCGCGCTGCGCCCTTGGTTCCCCGACATCCGGCGGTGAGGTAAGCGACCTTTGGAGCGTCGGCAAGGGAAATATCGCCGTGTCGCCATCAATCCGCAGTCCAATCGTTTCAGAACGCAAAAAGGACGCGCCGGAGGGCGCGTCCTTTTTAGAAAACCTGCGGCGTTTCGCGCTTCAGCGCATGAGCAGCACGGCGCGGGCGCGCTTGATCTCGCGCGTGATCTTGCGGTGAAAGTGGGCGGGCATGCCGGTCATGCGGCGGGGCAGGATTTTGCCGTGCTCGGTGACAAACTTCTTCAGGATGTCGGGATTTTTATAGTCGAGAGCCTCGAGCGCGATGTCGATGCGGCGGCGCGGCATCGAGCGATTCGCTTTGCGGAAGTTGGTGCGGCGTTGCGGAGTCTTGGGCTGCATAAATCGGGAAGATTATTTGGTTTCGCGGTGAAGCGTGTGGCGTTTCAGATTCGGGTTGTATTTTTTCTTTTCGAGCCGGTTGGGCGTATTCAGGCTCTTCTTGTTGCGCGTGGAGATGTAGCGCGAGACGGGTTTGCCTTCGGCTTTCGCCTCGGTGCATTCGAGAATGATAAAATCGCGGGCCATGACAGTTATTCCTTGGGTTCGGTGACCGTTTCTTCCTCTTCTGATTCTCCAGGCTCTTCGTCGGTCAGGCCGAAGAGGGAGGTAACGGGGACGCGGGCGCGGGAAACTTTGCCCATTTTTTCAATCTGCGACTGGCACTCGACAGTGAGGCGCGCGAAGGGCAGCGCTTCGAGCCGGGCGTGGGCGATGGGCTTGCCGCTCATTTCGCAGATACCGTAGGTTCCTTGTTGGAGACGCTTGAGCGCTTCCTCGATTTCATAAAGCGCATCCTGCTCTTGGGAGAGGAGGCTGAGCGCGAAGTCGCGGTCGTAGGCATCGCTGCCGGCGTCGGCCTGATGCATGCCAAAGGCGCTGGCTTCGCTGCCCTCGGCGCGCGCGCGGAGGTTGTCCTTGGCTACGCCGGCCATGGCGTCGAGCAGGGAGTCGCGGAGCTGGAGCAGACGCTCTTTTTGTTTCTCCAGGAAAGGCGTGAGGGTGACCTTGATCCTGGGGGCGGGGGCCTTCGGAGCTGCTGCGCCGTTGTGGCCTTTGTGTGTGGTGGCGGCTTTCGCCGGAACGGGTTTGGCCGCCGCCCGCGGTTTGAGTTTGAGTTTCAAGGAGGTTTTGGCGTTCGCCGGTTTGGCCGCGGACGCGGCTGCTTTGACCTCGGGCTTCCCGGCGCTCTTCGCGGGTGCAGGTTTTTTTGCTTTGGCGGCTGGTTTGGCTGGTTTGGCTTTGGCCATAAAATTGCGGGGAGAAGGTCGGTTACTGGCGTGAAGGGAAATTTGAGGCGCGTTACATACGAGCTATCGACAAGAGGCGCAAGGGCGAAAACCGCTTTTTTCCCGCAGGGTTTGCCGGCTGCGAAAGGGCATATTTTCAGCCTCTCCCGAGCCCCGCTTCACGAACCCGCCGACGAATAGCGCCGCAGCGCAAAGAGCCAGAAAACGCGGCTCGCCGCCACGACGAAGAGCGCCGCCCCGACGAGCTGCGCGAGTCCGCTCCAAGGTGATTCGAAGGCGCGCGCCAGCACGCGGGCGGGCACATTCGCGACGATGATCACGGGGATGAAATAGCTGAAGATGATCTTGAAAGGGCCGCGGAAAATCGTGTCGGGGTAGCGCGCCACGTTGAAGACATTGAAATAGCCGTAGATCAGCCCCTGGGCGCGCACGATCCAGAACGCCGCCGTGGCGAGGCCGAAGAGGATCGCGTAGTGCACGGCCACGCCGAACGGGATGCATGCGAGGAAAAGCGCGATCTGATGGACCTGCGGCACGACGCGCAGTTTGAACAGCGAAAACCCGATTATGGCCACGCCGACAAGGGCGTTGACGATGTTGTCCATGCCAAACTTCCGCGTGGAGACGGCGAACTGCGCATCGACCGGCAGGAGCAGCATGAGATCGAGTCGCCCGGTACGGATGAGATCAGGCAGCTCGGCGAGATTCACGTAAAAGAACGCCTGGAAAATCTGTGCGATCACCTGGTGCGTGCCGACGAGGAGCACACACTCCCATTTCGACCAGCCCCCGATGCTTTCCACATGGCCGTAGAGCACTTCGAGAAAGACCATCTGCCCGGCGAACCAGAGAAGCTCGACAATCATCCAGAGGGTGAAGTTCGCCTTAAAATTCATCTCCCGGATCAGGGAATTCCGGATCATCAGCCAGTAGATTCTGAGGTAGCGGCGCACGGTCCAGTGCATAGGGGCGGTCGTTCATTTCGTCCATTCTGCTGCGGACGAAAGTTTTGAACGCATCGCCCAGTCCTCTGTCCCATTCCCACCCCCGGCCATGCATTACTCCGTCACCACCGTTTTTGTCCTCGCCGCGCTCGTCGGCGGGAGTGTGCGGGCAGCGGACGGGGAGAAGGGGGCGGCGGCTTTGAGCTTGCTGAAGGCGATCGACGAGGGGTTCGTGCGGGTTTTTGAAAAAGTCGCGCCGACCGTGGTCGTAATCGAGGCGACGAAGCGGGCGGAGGAAGGGGATCGGGAGCCGATGAAAGGCTTCGAGTTTTTCCTCGATGAGAGCCGGGACGCCCAGAAGCCGCCGCGCAAAGACCAAAACGCTTCCCAAGTATGGACACTTCCGGCCCCGCCGAGCCGCAGCGAGGGATCGGGTTTCATCATTCGCGCGGACGGTTGGATCGTGACAAACAACCACGTCATCGCCGACGCCGAGAAACTTCAGGTGCGGCTAAAGGATGGACGCTCTTTTCCGGCCAAACTCATCGGGGCGGACGATAAGACCGACATCGCCGTGCTGCGGATCGAGGCTCGTGATCTCCCAGCGGTCGAACTCGGCGACAGCGACGCTCTCCGGGTGGGCCAGATGGTCTGCGCCATAGGCACGCCGTTTAATCAGGACTTCAGTTTCACGGTCGGCTGGGTGAGTGGCAAAGGCCGCACCAATCTGCTCGGACCGAGTTCTCCGACGATCCTCTACGAAGACTACATCCAGACCGATGCCTTCATCAATCCGGGCAACAGCGGCGGCCCGCTTTTCGATGTGGAGGGCAAGGTCGTGGGCATGAATACGCTGATCAACGGTCTCGGGCGCGGGCTGGCGTTTGCCATTCCCGCGAGCATGCTGCGCGATGTCGGCCAGCAGCTCATCACCAGCGGCAAGGTGCAGCGCCCCTGGCTCGGCATCCGCATCGAGACGCTGGGGGAAAACACCAAGCTGCGCGAGCACGTCAGCGACGTCGAGAAAGGGGTGGTCGTCGAGACGATCGAGGCCAATGCGCCGGCCTCGAAGAGCGACTTGCGGGCGGCGGATGTAATCACAGAAATCGATGGTGCGAAAGTGGCGACGGCGCGGGATTTGCAGAAGGAGATTTTGAAAAAGAAAGTCGGCGAGCCGGTGCAGCTCACCGTCTGGCGCAGCGGCAGCATTTTGAAAATCGCGGTGTCCACCGCCGAACTGCCGACCGAGATCACGAAGGTGGCGAATGTTTCCACGAAACAAATGGCGGCTCTGAAGCTCGAAATGCTCGGCCTCAAGCTGCGCGATGCGAAACCTGCCGGGGCGCAGATCGCCGAAATCCTCGCCGACAGCCCCGCGTCCAAGGCGGAGATTCTGGCCGACGACGTGATCACCGAAGTCGAGACGAAGCCGGTGGCCGATGCCGTTGCCTGTGCGGCGGCCATTACGGTCGGGATCGAAGCCAAAGGCAGCAAGGGCGTCCTCCTGAATATTGAGCGCCGGGGAAAGCGCACTTATGTGGTGCTTATTCCCCGAAGATAGTGTGATCTAACATTCTCCTTGGTTGGGGCGGCCGGTGCCTCTTGTTTGGGGCACCGGCCGTAACCATTTTGGCGATTGGGCGGCGGCAAAGAAGGAGGGCGCGAAGCTCGCGCTCCCCGCCCGGATTCAGTGTACTTTGAGGTGGATGGTGCGGGGTTACTTTTTCTCCTGCTCGGCGCGGCGCTTGGCCATGGCTTCGCGGCGCTTCTCCTGTTCGGCCTTCCATTTTTCGGTCTGTTCCGCGGTCAGGATCGGTTTGATCTCTTCCATCGAGGCATCGGTGATTTCCTTCATCTTCGCTGCCTTTTGTTCGCGGCTCAGCGCTTCATCGGCCCGCAGCGCGGTCAGTTTTTCGCGGCTCTTTTCTAGAATCGGCTTAATTTTTTCGACCTGCTCCGCGGTGAGACCGAGCGTTTCTTTCATCATCGCGAGGCGGTCGCCGCGCTGGCCGCCAGGGCCGCGTTCACGTTTGGCTTCAGGACCGGCTCCGGGTGCGGCGGTGGCGGGCGGGTTGACTGGCGGGGTCGGCGGCACCGGTTCGTCGGCTCCGCGGGTGGAAGTGGCGGAGAGCAGACCGGCGGTCGCGAGGGTGAGGAGGGTGAGTTTGGTTTTCATCGTGGCGGGGAAAACACCCGGCGGCGGGTTCAGTTGCGCGGGTTTCCCAAAAAGCTTCCGCGATCCCGGCGTTCGTTGCGGGCAAACAAAAAGACACGGCGGGAAGCCGTGTCTTTTCATCGAAGGCGATGGATGGCGCGGGCTACTTCGCCGTCTTTTCCTCAATGTATTTCACCACGTCGCCGACGGTCTGGAGCTTCTCCGCGTCTTCGTCCGGCACTTCGACCGAAAATTCCTCCTCGAACGCCATCACCAACTCGACGGTATCGAGGGAATCCGCTCCGAGATCCTCGATGAATGAAGCGGTGGTCGTGACCTGTTCGGGATTCACGCCGAGCTGCTCGACGATGATGTCTTTGACTTTTTCTTCGATCGTTTTCTCTGCCATAAAATTCGGTGGTTGGAGCTTAAGGTTGGGTTGGTTTAGGGCGCATGCTTTAGAATCGCGTCCGGGGGTTGGCAATAACTAATTCCGCTTTTCTTCCCGGCGGAATTTTCGTTCGAAAATCGGCACTGGCATCCGCTCGTGAGCGCCGTTACTAACGAATCCGCATGAGCGATTTGCCCCAAGAGTTTGATCTCAAATTTTTGCCCGACTGGCTGAAAGAAAGTCCGGCACCGAACCGTTATGCCCACTACGAGGGCGAGGGCGGCGATCGTCCGCGCCGGGACCGCGATGACCGCAGCCCGCGCGGTCCGCGCCCCGAGCGGCGCGGGCCGCCGCCGCCTCGCGGACAGCAACGCCCTGGCCCGAAGTCCGACCGCCCGCCGGGAGATCGTCCGCGCGGGCCGCGTCCGGGCGGGGACCGTGGGCGCGGCGATCGTTCGCACGGCGGGCGTCCGCCGGAACGCCGGGAGGAATCACGTCCACCGCGGGAGGCGGCGACGGCGAAATTGAAGATCGAGTTTCTGCCCGAGCCCAATGCGGCGGCAGGCATCGCCCGGCAGATCAAATCCAGCGGGCGGGCCTTTCCGGTTTTCGGGACGAGCAAACTTTTTCTCGAACGCCCGGAACGCCATCTCGTGCGCGTCACTTCCGAGGATCCAGCGGTGTTGCTTTATCAAATCGGCGACGGGCCCGTGGCCTTTGATCGCGGTGTGCTGGAGCGCAACGCGTTTTTCCACACCAGGGACGAATACTACGCTGAGGAGACGATCCAGGGGGAGCCGATCAAAGGAAACTTCAGCAACGTCGCGCGCTGCCGGGCCACCGGCACCCTGCTCGGCCCGACGAACCACCACGGCTATCAGCCAGCGCTGCGCAAGCTCTATGAGGAGCACTTCAGCCGGCGCATGTCGTTCCCGGAATTTCAGCAGTATGAGATCGAGATCGTGAACGATGAGCAGACCGTTGCTGACTGGAAGGAGCAGGCGCGCACGTCCACGACTTTTGTGACGACGAAAGAGGCGGAGCCGATCACGTTCAAGACCGCCTTCGACGCCGAGCAGCACTTTAAAAAGACCTATCTCCCGCTACTCGTGAAAAGCGGCGTGACCCTCGAATGCAGCGGCCAGGCCAGCCGCGCCGGGGCCGATCGTTATGTGGGTGGCGCGGTGCGGGACGCTTGGGAGGCGGAAAGCCGCTTCCCGCAGCAGATGGTCAATGCCCTGCGGCCCTATTTCGTCGAGGCCGGGCTGACCTTCTTCAAGCACCGCAAGCGCATGCTTTTCGTCTGCACAACCAAGCCGGTGCGGCATCCGGCGGGACAGGTCTTTTCCGACGGTATCACCGCCATCCTGCAAACCATCGAGTCCTCGCCGCGGATCAAGCGGCCGCAGCTTGCACTGAAGATTCTCGGTGAGGCTCAGGACACGCCGGAGGCCGCCGCCCGCAAGGCTCAGCTTGCCTCGGACCTGCACTATCTGATCCATATCGGTCACGTCCTTGAGTTCTCCGACGGTGTGCTCGAATTGCCGCTTTCGCCGAATGCGAAGCCCGAGGTCGAGGCCAGGCCAGTCCGGCAAAATGCGGCCGGTGAAAAGGCTGCGCCGGACAAGGCAGCCGTCGCTGAGGACACACCGAAAGCCGAAATCGCCCCGCCAATTGCGGACGAAACTCCGGTCGTTGAAGAGACCGCTGCCACTGACGCGAAAGAGGACGGCGACCCGGAAGGTTCTGTTTTCGTCGCTGCCGCCACTGAGCTGCCTCCGATGGAAGGACCGCTCTCGCACTGAAGATCCGCGCGGTTGCATCCAGCGGCAACGCTGTCCGGCTTGGGAACAATGCGCTTGCCCGGCGACGCTTTTTCCCATATCCCGTTCTGTCACTATGACTAACCTAATCATGTCGGGGCGAGATGTTGGCGGACTTTGCAGCCAAGTTCGGTGTGCGGCGGACAATGGCTCTTACGGGTCTGCCGTCACCAGTGAGTTCTCGAGTTCGAGCAGCACTTCGAGCAGTTCATCGATTGGCTCGCTGCCCAGTTCAAGCAGTTCGTCGATTGGCTCGCTGCCTAGTTCGAGCAGTTCGAGCAGTTCGTCGATTGGCTCGCTTCCTTGATTTTCGCTCTCCCGGATTGAGCGCTGCTTAGTCCTCTCTTTCTAGCGTTCAGACGGAATGGTCGATCCGGTTCCGGTGCGCAAACTTCTCCTGCGCAATGGGCAGTCGCCCGGCGACATCGTTATGCTCACGGCGGCGGTGCGTGACCTGCACCTCGCTCATCCGGGACGTTTCCAGACGGATGTCCGCACCTCTTGTGCCGCCCTTTGGGAGCACAATCCGTGGCTCACGCCGCTCGCGGAAGACGATTCCGGCGTCGAGTCGATTGAGTGCGGGTATCCGCTCATCCACCAAAGCAACCAGCGCCCGGTGCATTTTGTGCAAGCCTTTCAAGCCTTTCTCAGTGCGCATCTCGGGATGCCGATTGAGTCCACGGCTGGCAAAGGCGACATCCATCTCTCCGCGGAGGAGCGCAGTTGGATGTCGCAGATTCAGGAGATCACCCGGCAGCCGGTGCCGTTTTGGATTATCGTCGCCGGGGGGAAAAATGACTTTACCATCAAGTGGTGGGATCACGCGCGCTGGCAGCGGGTCGTTGATTATTTTCGGGGGCGCATTTTTTTCGTCCAGGTCGGTGAGGCGCACCATGTGCATCCGCCCCTGCGCGGCGCTCTCGATCTGCGCGGTCAGACCGACTTGCGCCAGCTCGTGCGGCTGGTCTGGCACGCGCAAGGCGTGGTCTGCCCGGTCACGCTGCTCATGCACCTCGCGGCGGCAGTCGAGGTGAAAGGCGGACGTCCGCAAAACCGTCCGTGCGTGGTGGTGGCCGGCGGGCGGGAACCGGTGCAGTGGGAGGCCTATCCGCATCACCAGTTTCTCCACACGAACGGCGCGCTTTTTTGCTGTGATCAGGGCGGGTGCTGGAAAAGCCGCACCGTGCCGCTCGGCGATGGGGATGAGAAAGACGGGCACCTCTGCATCGATGTGGTGCAGGTGGCCGACGCGCCCGGTGCATCCACGCGCCCGCTCCCGCGCTGCATGGACATGATCACCGCGGAGGAAGTCTGCCGCCGCATCGGGCTTTATTTTGCCGGCGGCACCGCCCGTTACCTCACCGCCGCCGAAGCGCGGTGTGCTGCGGAGGCGCTGCAACGCCGGGCTGCGGAACATGGATCCGCGGGCGGCACCTAGCGGCGGCTTGCCCTCGCCGCTGCCAACCGCTACGCCTTCTTGCATGGTCGCCCTCCCGACGCAGATCACCGTCACTTGCGGTTCCGCGCCGCTGCAAGAGCACGTTCTTCCGCCCGGCGAATACGTGATCGGCAGCGATGCGGCCGCGCACATTCGCATTGCCGGCGATGGCCTTGCGCCACGCCACGCCTTGCTCAGCCTGAGGTTCAACGAATGGATCGTCGAAAACCTCGATGGCTCCAGCGGCACCTACGTCAACGGCGAAAAAATCTCTTCATCACGCGTCGTTTTTCCCACCCAGAAAATCCGCATCGGTTCCGCGACCATCGCCCTGCGCCGGGTGAAAGGTTCCGCTGCTCCGAATGAGGAACTGGCGCCGCAGACTGCCGCGGTGCGGACGCTGCTCCCGGAGGAAATCCTCGGCGACGGGAGATACGAGATTGGCCCGACGGTCGGCCGCGGCGGCATGGGCGTGATCCTTGACGCGCACGAACCCGCCGCCCAGCGCAACGTGGCCATGAAGCTCATGCTTGACTGCTCGCGCCCGGCGGACATTGGGCGCTTTGTTCAGGAGGCGCAGATCACCGCGCAGCTCGAGCACCCGAACATCGTCCCCGTTCACGAACTCGGCGTGAACGAACTCGGCCAGCCGTTCTACACGATGAAGTTCGTCCGCGGTGTCTCGCTCGGCAAAGTGCTCGACCAACTCGCGCTCGACGATCCCGCGACCGCCAAAAAATACCCGCTCAGCACGCTGCTGACGATTTTTCAAAAAATCTGCGACGCCATAGCCTTCGCGCATTCCAAGGGCGTCATCTACCGTGACCTCAAGCCCGAGAACATCATGCTCGGCGAATACGGCGAGGCGCTCGTCATGGACTGGGGGCTGGCGAAAATGCTGGGTCGCGAGCCGGCGATGGCCGTGGCCGGCGACAGCTCTGCTCCCGTCCTCCGGCCCCCGGCTTGGACCGTCGGCGGTGGGAGCAGCGCGCCCACCGTTGTTGGTACGGTCATGGGTTCGCTGCAGTACATGTCGCCCGAGCAGGCCAGCGGCGAAGTGGAGGAACTCGACGCGCGCACCGACCTCTACGCGCTCGGCGCGATGCTCTATCATCTGCTCACGCTCCAGCCACCTTTCACGGGCGAGGAGGGCGAGGTTTTGGAAAACGTGCGCGCTGGCACCGTTGTCCGTCCGGCTGAGGCGCTCGGTTTGAAAAAGGTGCCGCATGTGCCCGGCGGGCGGGTGCCGGAATCGCTCGCCGCCGTGGCGATGAAGGCGATGGCGCTGAAACCAGGGGACCGCTACCAGACCGTCCCCGACCTCCAGCGTGAGATCGCTTCCTACCAAAGCGGATTCGCCACCAGTGCGGAAAACGCGGGCGCGTGGAAACTGGCGGCGCTCTTCTTCCGCCGGCATCGCACCGTCTCAATCGCGACGATGCTGGTGCTGCTCTTCGGCGCGTTCTTCGCCTACAAGATGATTCAGGCACGTGAGCGGACAGAATCCGCCAAACGCTTTGCCGCCGATCAGCGCGACGCCGCCGAAGACCACTCCTATGTTTCCCATCTGCTTGATGCCGGGCGGCATCTCGCGGACGGCTACCCCGAAAATGCGCTCGAACTGCTCCTGCGGCACCGCCACGAGCCGAGCGGACGGGATTTGCGGGGCTGGGAATGGTTTCATCTCCTCGGCCAGCTCAATCAGGACCGTCTGCAGGTGCGGGCGCACGATGGCGGAGTCCTCGCGCTTTCCGCCAGCGCGGATGGCGCGCTTCTGGCCACCGGCGGCGCGGACGGCACGGTCGCGATTTGGCGCAGCCGGGGCCTCGTCCCGGAGTTTCGGCTGCCCGCGCACACCGGCCCGGTTTACGCGGTGGTCTGGCACGCTGGGGGAAAAATGCTCGCCACCGGCGGCGCTGACGGGATGGTGCGGGTCTGGGATGCTGAGACCCGGAAGCTGCTCGCCGAAATGCGCACCGCCGCGGGCTTGGCGGTGCGCGCCCTCGCCTGGCAGCCGGAGGATGGAGGGTCGCCGCGCCTCGCCGTGGGCGGACTGGAAAAGGAGGCCGTGCTATGGGAACTGCCCACGGCGGACCGGCCTGGCCGGATCGAGATCCTGCAAAACACTGAGAACGGCGTGGCCGCGCTGTCCTGGTCGGCGGATGGACGCCAGCTCGCGCTGGGCAAAATGGAAACCGGGAAGTGTATCGAGGTTCTCGATTTCGTGAGTCGCAAACCCGTTTTCAAGGGCGGCTTCCCCTCGGGGGGCTATGCGCCGGCCATTGCGTTCCATCCGTCGGGGAAATATGTCGCCGCGGGCTCCAAAGAACGGCATGTTTCGCTTCTGGAGATTCCCAAAGGCGCGGTTTTGTCCGAGTCGCCCCATCATGGTCCGGTGAGTGCCCTGGCGTGGAGTCCCGATGGCCGGCAACTCGCCAGCGCGAGCCACGACCGCACCATCCGCGTGCTCACGCATCCCGATTCCAAGAAGGCGCGGCAGATGTTCACCGGCCACACCGGCGAGATCAACACGCTGGCTTGGGTGCGCTGGGCTGGCGCACCGAAAAGCAGCGTGCTGTTCTCGGGCGGCGCGGATGGCACCCTGCGCGCCTGGCCCGTGGCAAGAAGTGAGGAGGGGGCTTTTTCCGAGCAGGCGGACAACTGGATCGCCGGCGCCCGCTGGAGTCCGGATGGACGCCGGATCGCAGTGGCGGCGTTTCGCGATTTTGTGGACGTTTACACGCCGGCTTCCGGCCGCCAGCCTGCGCGTCTGGTCACACGGAGTGCGGCCTTCGATGTCGAGTGGTCGCCGACGGGAGATCGGCTGGCCGTGGCGGAGCGCCATGCCGGTCAGGTCGAGGTGCTCGATGCGGAAAAAGGCGGCTCAATCCGCACCTTGAAACTCGACGGCGTGAACCGCGTGGCTTGGAGCACGTCTGGCAAATATCTCGCCGCCGCGAGCCCGGCCGGCGTGCGCGTCTGGAATGCGCAGAGTGCGTCGGAGCTGACCACGATCCCGCGGCCCGCCGGGAGCATCGCATGGGCGGCGGATGACCGTCGGGTGGCCATCGGCGGTGAAGATGGAGCCATCGAAATCTGGGACGGCCTAAACGGTCAGCTTATCGCCACCTGGCGTCCCGCCCCGCCCGCCATGGCTGATGCCGTCAGTTCCAAACACGAGCCGCCGCGGCAGGTCTTCGATCTCGCGTGGAGCCCCGACGGACGGCGGCTCGCCTTTGTCACGCAGGATAGCGTCGCCGGGTTGCTCGACGCGCGCGACGGACGCCTCCTGCGCACTTTCACCGGCCACGGGGGCGGCATCTGGCGCCTCGACTGGAGCGGCGACTCCCGCCGCCTCGCGACTTGCGGGCAGGATGGCGTCCTCTTCGTTTTCAATGCGGAGACCGGCGACCAGCTCGCGCAGATCATGCGCGGGGTCGGCCGGGCCGAACTGCACGCGGTCGATTGGAGCCCCGACGGCCGGCAGCTCCTCTCCGGCGGTTACGACCAGATGCTTCGTGTCTGGGACGCCGTGCGCGGTGACCGCATCGAAGCCGCGCAGCGGCTCGAACAACAGGTCCGGCTTACGCCCAAGAATGGGGTCTTGTGGCGCGAACTCGCCGAAGTCTGCACCCGCCTCGGCTGGGCCAGCCGGGCCCGGAGTGCCTACACGCAGGCGCAGGAGATCGCTCCCGATGACGCCGGTTTGCGCGCGGCGGCGCAGGACGCGGAGGCGCAGTTCGAGCGGGTGTTCGACAGCCCGGCAGACTGATCGCCGGGAGAGTGCGCGGCGCAGTTGCGGTTTGCGGAGATTTTTTGAAACATCCTGCGCCCCATCCCATGCCGGAGCCGATCATCGTCCTCAACGACCTCAAGAAAGCGTATCGCGACACCCTTGCCGTGGACGGGGTTTCGATGACCATTCCGGCGGGTGAGATTTTCGGCTTCCTCGGTGCGAACGGCGCGGGCAAGACGACCACCATCCGCATGCTCTGCGGGCTGGCGAAGCCCACCGGCGGTCGCGCGACCATCGCGGGCCGCGACGTGTGGCGCGAGCGGCAGGAGATGAGGACGAAGTTTGGCTACGTCGCGCAGAAGTTCAGTCTCTACCCTGATCTCACCGTCGTGGAAAACCTGCGCTTCTTCGGCGGCGCGTATCGTGTCCCGCGGGAAAAGCTGGAGCCGCGGATCGAAAAGTTGCTTGGTGAAATGGACCTGACCGCCAAGCGCGGAGCCCTCGCCGGCTCGCTTTCCGGCGGCATGAAACAACTCCTCGCCATCGCCTGCGCGCTGATTCATGAACCGCTGCTCCTTTTCCTCGATGAACCCACGTCCGGCCTTGATCCCGTGCATCGTCAGCAGATATGGGATTTGCTCTACAACCTCGCGTCCGCCGGCACCACGGTCTTTGTCACCACGCACTACATGGATGAGGCGGAGCGCTGCACGTCGGTCGGCTTTCTTCACGCCGGGCGGTTGCTCGCGCGCGAAACGCCGCGACGGTTGAAGCAGAGTTTCAAAGTTCGCGTGCTCGACATGCATGTGGAACCGGTCATGCCGGCGCTCATCCAGCTCCGCGCCGCGCCTGGCGTGCTCGGCGTCTCGCTGCGCAGCGGGCACGGGCGCGTCTATGCGGCGGAGCCGGAAAAGCTCGTCGCTGCGTGGCAGGCGCGGTGGCCTTTTCCCGAGCTGAGCTGGCATGGGCACGCATGGGCCGAGCCGGATATGGAGGATGTTTTCAAGGCCTACTCGCAGGGCTACCACGAAATCCTCGCGGGAGGCGCGCCATGACCGGCAGCCTGCGCGCCATCGCCAGTGTGGCGACGAAGGAGTTTCTCCATATCTGGCGGGACCGCCGCATCGTCGTGCTCATCCTGCTGCTGCCACCCATGTTCACGCTGCTCTTTGGCTACGCTTTCGAGGTCACGGAACTAAAGCACGTCCCCACGCTGTTCCGCGACGACGACCGGAGCGAGAAAAGCCAGCAGCTTCTCGACTTCCTTTTCACCAAGGACAGCTTCGCCTTTCGCCCCGACTCGTCGCCCGCGGGCACTGCTGCTGACTTGCTCCGCGCGCGGGTCGATGCCGCGCTGGTCATCCCGACAGGCTGGGGTGCGGGGTTAAAAAATGGAGAACCGCTGCCGCTGCGGCTGGTCCTCGATGGCACGGACACGATGACCGCCGCACAGGTCAACGGCGCGCTGCAAAAGCATCTCGGCGATTTCCAGCTCGGCTCGCGCCAGTCGATGATCGACAACCTGCCGCCCGAGGTTTTCGAGATGGGAGAAAAACTGCCGGTCGAGGTGCGCAAGCAGTTCGTCTCCGCGATGGAGCCGTGGGGCGTGGCGGATGAGATTCGCTACAATCCAGGGCTGCGCTTCATCGAGTTTGTCACGCCGGGGATCATCGGCCTGATCCTGCAACTGCTGACCGTCACGCTCATGGCCTGCACCATCACTCGCGAGCGCGAGGCCGGCACGCTTTCGCAGCTCATGGTCACGTCGCTGCGCCGTTCGGAGATCGTCATTGGCAAGGTACTGCCGTATCTCGCGGTCTCGCTGCTCCTTATCGTCCTGACCATTGCCGTCGCCCATTTCCATTTTCACGTCGCCTTTCGCCAGCCGCTCGTGCTGGCAGTGATCTGCTTCCTTTTCCTGCTCTGCTCGCTCGGACTCGGCCTGCTCATCTCGGCTTTTAGCGCCACGCAGACACAGGCCATTCAGTTCGCGGTGTTTTTCCTGCTGCCGGTCTTTCCGCTCTCCGGGGCGTTTGCCTCGCTCGGGCAATTGCCGGACTCGATTCGTTTCCTTTCGCAGACCTTCCCACTCACTCATTTCTGCCACGCCTTCCGCATGGTGAACATGCGCGACGCCGGCCTCAGCTACATCGCCGGTGACCTCGTCTTCCTCGCGCTCGGGGCGCTCGTTACCTGTGGCGGTGCGGCGTGGCTGCTGCGGCGGACGGAGGATTAGCATCTTGCGCCATGAATGACGCTCCGCTGCTCAGAAGGTCGTTGCTTGGAACGCCTCGCGCAGGAGCGCATCGCCTCGCGCAGGAGCGCATCGGGGAGGCGCAGGAGCGCGCGGGGCCGGGAGGTAGCCCCGGGCCGCGCGCGCCGGCGCGACGACCACGCGCTCCCCCGCGCGTGCAGTTTTAAACATAAAGACGAA
>JBBQCM010000016.1:0-69781 GCA_038318725.1 Chthoniobacterales bacterium | reverse complement strand
GGCCGGAGTTCTTTTCTGATCTTTGAAGGATCACGAGAGGTGCCCCGCCGGTGCTGCCCAATTGCAGACACCGACGGGGTGGTTGTTTCCTCCTCTCAAGCTGCGAGCGCGTAGCGGCGGAAGAAGCCGTTCAGCTCCTCCACTCCGCCGGCGGCGTCATCCGGCTCGTTGAGCGCTTCGAGCCTTGGCAGCTCGGCCTCGATGAAACGCGTGAGCGCTTCGACCGGCGGCGCAACGGCCAGCTCATCGCCGGCCTGCATGCGCGCGGCGAGATCAGCGAGCGCGGCGCGCACGTCGGCTTCATCGAGCACGCCTTCGATCAGTTGCGCGAAGAGCATCGGCACCCCTTCGGCGGGCTCAGGGCCTTGAGCTTGTCGAAACGGCTGGCCGAGTTGGCGCTCGATCCAGCGGCACGCGAGCAGCGGACGGAAGACGGAGAGATACTTCTTCAGGCTCACTTCCTCGCGACCGCCGAGGTGGCGGAGGGGACTAGCGGAGGACGGTGGACGGGCGAGCCGCAGGTAATCGCGCCAGTTGCCGAAGGCCATGTGCAGGTAGTGCGCGAAGCAGCGCCGGGGCGAACGCGTGGCGCGGAAGCGCCGACAACAAGGGGCCGCGGAGCGGTTACTGCATAGCCGCCGGAGCGGCAATAAAACTCCGTCGCGAGCGCGCCGAACTCGGCGGCGAAGACCGGATCGTGACGATACCATTTCGACAAGCTCAAGGCCCGTGGCACGACCGGCGACTTGAGCCATCCGAGCAGCGGCGGGTGGCTCTTGCGGAGCAGCCGCAGCGCCTTGCGCAGTTCCCAGGCGTATCGGACGGCCGGTAATGACGAGAACGGGAAGAAGCTGCTCAACGGTCCTGCAGAGCCGTTACCCGGAGTACTTCGGCCGCCTCAAGGTGCCGTAGCAGCGCTCTTGCCGCGCGCCGCGGGATCGGGAACACTCCGCGCTCATGACCCTCAGGGAGCCGCGACCGCGCCAGCCGCTTGTCGGCTTGGCCCTCTGCGCGGTGCTGGGGATTTTTGCCGCGGATCAGTGGCCCGTGGAGGCGCGGTGGCCGCTGGCGCTCATGGGAATCGGAGCGCTCGCCCTGCTCATCCGCCCGTCCACCGTGGGTTGCTGGCTGTTCTGCGGGCTCGCTTTTTTCTCCCTCCACACGCTCCGGCATCACGGCCACGCGGCGCGAGTCCTCGCCCGCGAGTTCGCCGCCGGCCCGCGGGTCGTCCGGGCCACGGGGATCGTCTCGGACGAGCCGGAAAAGCCGGCCTTCTGGTCGCGCACCGTCACCGCGCGTTTCCGGCTGAAGCTTGAATCCATCAGCCTCGGCGGCGAAGCCCGCGCGTCGGACGTGCTCGTGAACATCAGTTGGGCCGGCGACTTCCCAGCCTACGGGGACCGCGTTTCCCTCACTGGCAGCGCGGCGAATCTGGAACCCGCGCGCAATCCGGGGCAGTTCGACTTCACTGGCTACCAGCAGCGCCTCGGCGTGTGGTCGGAAATCCGCGCGCGATTCGCCACCGACTGCCGCATCGAAAGCCGCGGCCACGGCCATGTCGTCCAAGCCTTTGCCTACCGTGCGGCGCGCTGGATTCAGACCCAGCTCGCACTCGGGCTCGAAGATGAGCCGGAGATCTCCGACCTCATCGCGAGCATGGTCCTCGGCCTGCGCGGCGAGACTCCGCTGGAGATGAAAGCGCTCTTTCAGCGCACCGGCACCATGCACCTCTTCGCCGTCAGCGGGCTCAACGTCGCCATGCTCGCCGCCATCGCGCTTTTTACCCTTCGCCCGCTGCGCCTCGGCCGCGCCGCGGGCATCCTCATTACCATCCCGATTCTCGCCGGCTACGCGCTCGTCACCGGCCTCAGCGCGAGCTGCGTGCGCGCCACGATCATGTGCGCGCTCTTCCTCTTCGCGGGCCTCGTCGATCGTCACCCGCTCGCCTTCAACAGTCTTGGTGCCGCGGCCTGCGCCATTCTCGCGTGGGATACAAACCAGCTCTTCTCGCCGGGCTTCCAGTTTTCCTTCGTCCTCGTCGTCGTCATTGTCTGGCTCTCGGGAAAAATCCAGCGCCGCATCGAACGGCTCGGCCGGCCCGATGCCTTCCTGCCCCGCGCCCTCTGGCGCTGGCCGCAGCTCATCGGCGCGTGGACGGCGGAAAAACTCGCCGCCGCACTCGGCGTCACCGGCTCTGCCTGGCTCGGCTCCCTCCTTTTCACGCTGGGCTATTTCCATCTCTTTCTCCCCGCCGCACTGCTTGCCAATATCTTCGCCGTGCCCATCGCCTTCGCCGTGCTCGGGCTTGGGCTCGCCACGCTGCTCGCCGCGCCCGTCTGGAAACTGGGCGCGGTGCTCTGCAACAACGCCAACTGGGTTTGCGCAAAGGCGCTCCTCGCTGTTCTGGAAATCTGCGCGCTTATCCCCGGCGGCTGGCACTACGTCGAGGTTCCACACCTTTCACGCCCGCCCGTCTGCGAGATCACCGTCCTCGATCTCGGCGACGGCGGGGCGGCCCACCTCCGGGCAGACGGTCGTGACTGGCTGTTCGATTGCGGCAGTCTGCCCGCCTACAACCGCATCGTGCTGCCCTACCTCCGGACCCGCGGAGTGAACCACCTCGACGGTCTCCTCCTCACCCACGGCGACGCCCTGCACCTCGGCGGAGCGCTCCCCGCCCTCGACGACTTCCGCCCCCGCTTGTTCGTCGATTCCGTGCTCCGCGACAAGTCGCCAACCCGCAAAAACTTTCATGTCGAACTCGCGGCGCGCGGCCAAGGCAAAGGGCTCTATGCCCCCGGCGATGTCATCCATCTCAGCGAGCGCGTCACCGTTCGCGTGCTTTACCCGCCCGCCGGTCTCCAGCGCGCGACAGCCGATGACAAAGCCCTCGTCCTCCAGCTCGAAGCCGCCGGCACCCGCGTCCTCTTCATGTCCGACAGCGGTTTTGCCACCGAGCAGTGGCTCCTCGAAAACGAACCCGACCTGCGCAGCGACGTCCTCATCAAAGGCCACCACGCCAAAGACCTCTCCGGCACCCTCGACTTCGTCGCCCGCGTCCAGCCCCAGGCGGTGATCTGCGGCGCGCTCGGCTACGGCGGTTTGCCGGGGCAACTCGACGCCTGGGAGCAAAGCCTCGTCGCGCGCGGCATCACCGTCTGCCGCCAGGACCGCGCGGGTGCCGTCCACGTGGAAATCCGCGACGACGGCTTTACCATCCGCGCCCTCGTCAACGGTCAGACCTTCCGCAGCCGCGCGCGATAGATCGGCAGGCCCTGCGCGAGAAAGCGGCGCTCGAAATCGGTGATCGGATAGTCCGCGTCTTCCGGCCAGTCGAGCCGCTTGTAGCCCTTCGCTTTGGCCAGCACCTTTTCCATCCACTGGAAATACGGCTCGTCGTCCGTCTTGATCCGCAGCTCGCCGCCCGCCACGAGGATGCCGTGAAGCGCCTCCATGAAACCATCCTGAATCAGCCGCCGCGGCTGGTGATGCCGTTTCGGCCACGGATCGGGAAAGAGTACATGCGCGACCGTCACGCTCTCCAGCGGCAGCACGTAGCGCAGCGCGTAGGCGGTTTCGATGCGCAGGACGCGCACGTTCGGGATCTGGTTATGCACCACGCCGCGACAGACCTTGCGCACGCGCCCGAGCAGCCGCTCGATGCCGAGGAAATTGTGCTCGGGATGCTTCACGGCCATCGCTTCCAGAAAGCCGCCTTCGCCGCACCCGATATCGACCTGCAGCGGAGCGGTGCGCTCGAAGATGTCGCGCAGGTTTGCCCGGGCGAAATAGTCCGCCGGCACAAACTCGATCTTTTCAGCGGGGTCGGCTTCACCGGATGTTTTTTCGCGAAAGGCTGCTCTCATGCGCGCAGCCGATACGCGCCCGCACCGGCCCGCGCAAGTGCATTCCCCCCCCGTGCGGGAGCGATCGCTGGCACCGTCTCTCAGCCAATCGCCGGTTCCGGAATCATGGGGCCGGCGAGGGCGAGCGAGACGGCGTCGGTCAACTGCCGGGCGAGATACGGTTTGGGCAGGTAATGAGCTCCCGCCCGTGGATTGAGCTGGCCGCTGAAAAGATCGGAGCTGTAGCCGCTGCTGAAGAGGATTTTGCTTTCCGGTCGGTCGGTGCTGAAGCGTTCGGCGACATCGCTGCCGGAGAGGCCTCCGGGCATGACCATGTCCGTCAGCAGGAGGTCGATGCGGCCGGTGAACTTCCGCCAGGTGGCGATGGCCTGGTGACCGTCGGCGGCTTCGAGAACGTGGTAGCCGGAGTCCTCGAGGACGCAGCGCGCCAGCGCGCGGACATCGGCATCGTCTTCGACGAGGAGGATCACATCGTTCGCGCCATCGCGCTGCAAGGCGGCGACGGAGGCGGTCTCGACGAGTTCGGCACGATCCGTGATGGGCAGATAGACGCGGAAACTGGTCCCCTTTCCCCGCTCGCTGTCGGCCTCGATCCAGCCGTCGTGCTGCTGGATGATGCCGAGGACGGTGGCGAGACCCATGCCGGTGCCTTTGCCGACTTCCTTGGTGGTAAAAAAGGGCTCGAAGATGCGGGCGAGTGTTTCCTTGCTCATGCCTTCGCCGGTGTCGGTCACGGAGAGCCGCGAGAAATGTCCGACCCGCGCTTCCGGGAAGCGGGCGGCGTGGCCGGCGGTGACTTCTTCGTCGTCTGTGCGAACAGTAATCGCTCCACCGGCGGGCATCGCGTCGCGGGCGTTGACCACGAGATTGACGATGATCTGCTCGAGATTGCAGACGTCGGCGTGAATGAGGGGCAGCGTGGGCGGATGCTCGAAGGTCAGGTCGATCGTCTCGGGGATGAGGCGCCGGAGCATCGAAGCGACGTTTTGAATCACCTTGCTGAGCGACACGACCTTTTTTTCCATGATCTGCTTGCGGCTGAAGGCGAGGAGTTGCCGGGTAAGGGAGGCGGCACGCTCGCCGGCCCCCTGGACCTGCTGGAGCGACCAGGCGACATCGCTATCGAGCTGGGTCTTGGCGAGTTGCAGGCTGGTGTGGCCCTGGATGACGGTGAGGAGATTATTAAAGTCGTGCGCGACGCCGGCGGCGAGGTGCCCGACCGCCTCCATCTTCTGCGACTGGCGGAGTTGGGTTTCGAGTTTGAGCTGCTCGGAGATGTCCTGCACGACGGCGAGCAGATGCGGTCCGGCGGCGAGTTCGAAGCGCTCGATCCAGAGCAGCGCCGCGCGCTCCTCGCCGGCTCTCGAAACGAGGTGGCAGAGACGCTGGCGGACTGGCTCGCCGCGTTGGATCTGGGCCGTCGCTTCGAGCCTGGCCTGGGTCTCGAGGGCGATGCCGGCATCCCACAGCGAGCGCCCGAGCAGCTCCTGGCTCGTGTAGCCGGTGGCGGCGAGAAAAGCGCGGTTGAACTCGATGCAGCCGTGGTCGTTCAGCCGCAGGATGGCGACGGGCAGCGGGCTGGCGTCAAAGGCTTTGGCGAGGCGTTCTTCCGAGACTTTCAAGGCTTCCTGCGCCAACTCGCGCTCGGCCATTTCGATCTTGAGCTGGTGGTTGCTCGTCTGGAGCGCGCGCGTGCGTTCGTCCACGAGGCGATTGAGGTCTTCGAGCTTGTGCCGCGCCTGGTGGGTCACGAGCCATTTTTCGGTGAGCGCATGGGCAAGTTGGAGCACTTCGATACTGTCGAAGGGTTTCTTGAGGATGACCAACCGGTCGGACTTGCCCAGCGTGCCGATGATGTCCTGCCACGAGTAGTCGGAGTAGGCGGTGCAGATCACGACTTGGATCGACGCATCGATCGCCCAAATCCGCGTAATCGTCTCCACGCCGTCCCAGCCGGGAGGCATCCGCACATCTACAAAGGCCATGGCGTAAGGCCGCCCCTCGGCGATTGATCGGACGACCATGGCGAGGCCTTCCTTGCCTTGAAATGCCGAGTCGAGTTGAAAGTCGGACTGAACTTTGGCGGCCGCTTTCGGCCCAAAGAACTCCGCCATGACGGTATCGAGCGCGCCGCTGGCCGCGGCCGGTGCGCCGAGGACCTTGCGGAAATCGGCGTGGATCTCGGGATTGTCGTCGATGACGAGGATGCGGTTGTTGTCGGTCGCGAGGGGAGTGGAGTTCATGGATGGAGCAGGCGGGAGGCTCACGCGGCGACGGCGGCGGGCACGGGATTGGCGACCGGAAGGTCGAGGAAAAAGGTGGCACCCGTGCCGGGACCGTCGCTGTGCGCGCTGAGCGCGCCGCCCATGCCGGTGGCCGCAAGCGCGGCGCTGTGCAGGCCAAAACCGTGGCCGGTTTTCTTGGTGGTGAAGCCGTGCGAAAAGATGCGGGTCAGATTCTCGGGGGCGATGCCGCTGCCGCTGTCCTGCACCGCGACCTTCACAAATTCCCCGCCGTTGCCCTGGATCTTCACGACGATCCGGCGCTCTTCCCGCCCGGAGCTCTCGATCGCCTGTTTGGCGTTGCGGAGGAGGTTGACGAGGATTTGCAGGACCAGATGCTTGTCCGCCAGGACCTTTGGCACTTCCTCATAAGCCTGGACCACGGCGATGTGGTGCCTGGCGAAAGCGATCGCATTGATCTTAATGGCGTCGTCCACCAACGTCTGCACGGCGAGCGGCTCGACGAGGCCCTCGCCCTTGGCGAAGCCCTGCTGCATGGAAACGATCTCTTTGATGTGACCGATATTGCGGGTGATCGAGTCCACCTCTTCGAGCAGATCGGCGTGCTCCGCCCGGAGCGCCTCCGCGACGCGGGAGATCAGCTCAGGGATGTGCGGCCCGCGCGGATCGCGGGCAACAAAGCCGGCGAAGTCCGCGGCCTGGAGGGTCAGCAAGCCAGCGACTTTCCCGAGTTCGATCGACTTCGAGTTGCGCAAGCGCTCGCTGATCACGCTGCCTGAGATGTTCACGCTGTTGAGGACGTTGCCGACATTGTGCAAGACCCCGGTGGCCACTTCGGCCATGCCGGCGTAACGCGAGCTATCGACCAGACTCGCATGGGCCTGTTCGAGCTCCTCCGCCGCGCGTTTCTGGGCGGTAATGTCGTAAAAGACTCCGCGAACCAAGAGCGGCTCGCCGGCGCTGTCGAGCATTACCGCGGCGCTCTCGCGGATCCACACGGTGCGTCCGTCGGCGGCAATCATGCGGTACTCGTAGGAATACGGCACTTTGCTCGCGACCCTGAGGGCGCGGTGGTCGCAGGCCCATTGGTCTCCCGCTTGGAGCTTGCTGCTCCAAAGATCCTTTACCGTCATCCAGTCTGCCTGTGGATAACCGAGGATTTTTTCGCACTGCTCGCTGACAAAGGTGAAATTGGACGTCCGCGCATCCGCCTCCCAGACGATGCCGTCGATGGAATTGACCAGCGTTTCGAGCTTCTGCTTTTCGAGGCGCATCTCCTCCTTTTCGCGGAGCTGCAATTGGAGGCCGCGCCTCGCATTTTGGTGCGCGAGCAGCCCGCTGCCGCCGGCGACGACGAGGAGGAACGCGGCGAGGTAACCCATGCTCGTGCGCCGGGCGCGCTGCGTCGCGGCAAGCCAGGTGGTGGCATCGAAATTCACGCCAAGTGCCGCTTCGACGTCGCCCCGAAAATTGCGGATAGGCACCAACGCGCTCACCCATGTGCCCCAGCGATCGGTCGTGGGGGTATCCCGGAAAACCGATTTGCCGGCGAGCACCGTATCGATCACTGAGCCAAGGTTGCCATCATCGACTTTCCCGATCGGTGTACGCTGCTCGCGCTCGCCCTCGAAGCGACCATTGCGGTCGTAGTCCGTCTCCGAATCGACGATCAGCGCGACGCGGCCATCGGGGAGTTTGCGAACGGTATAAATGTCACTGATCGAGGGATTCACCGCCAGCCAGCGTTTCTCCGCCGTGATCATTCGCCAGTAACGGGGATCGTCGGGAGACGTCTGCGGCGTAATCTCCTGGTGCCCCATGAGCCCCATTTCCAGCGCATAAGTCGGCGCGTAACCTTCCACCATCTGCTGCATCCGCGCCCGCTCCTGCTGGGCCGAACCCTCGACGAGAAACCAGCCGCTAATTAGAATCGTCAGCACGAGCACCCACGTCAATTGCGGGATCCGGCCATTCGGTCGCCCACGCCACACCCAGCGGTGGATGCAGCCAAAGAGCAGCAGCGTCCCCAAAGTGAGCAGCAGGTAGTCCCATTGGCGGAAAAGGAGGGCATTCATATGACCATCGTTGACATTCTCGGAAACCCTATTAGCAGATCGGATGCCGAGCTGTCCGATCTCGTCTTGAAACTGGCGAGATGCAGTCCGGCAAAGCGTTGGCGGAGCGGACAAAGCGCAGATCGCCGCGGGCGCATGGTCGGACACGGATCGCATTTTCTTTGATTTTCCCGGCTTCCATTCGCCGCGCAAACGGGTAATCCAACACCCGCAACACCACTACCTATGGAAATCCTCTTCGGACTCTTCGTCGGTTTCATCGCCTGGTTCCTCATGCGCTACCTCGTGGCCGGGCTCTACACGGTCGATCAAAACGAACGTGCCGTGAAAACCATCTTCGGCCGCGCCGAACGCCTCGGCACCCAAACCACACTCGACGATCCCCTTGCCGAGGTGCTCAAGCCCGAGGAACGCGAGCGCTACTGCTACCCGCAGGTGCGGGTGATCCCGGCGGGCGGGCCGTATTTCAAATGGCCGTGGGAGAAGGTTTACAAGGTGAACATCTCCACCCAGACGCTAAACATGGCCTTCGATCCCGAGGATCCGCAGGCGAATATGGGCGGCTCGAAGCTCAGCGCGGTGACCAAGGATCAGCTCGACACCGGCCTCACCGGGCAGATCCGCTACCGCATCTCGGAGCGCAATCTCTACGCTTACCTCTTCGGGGTGAAACGCCCGATCGTGCATGTCATGGGCTACTTCATCAGCGTGCTGCGCGAGCGCATCGCGAATTTCACCGCGCCACCGCCTCTGGACAGCGCGGCGGACAACACCATCGCGAGCGTGGCCGGCATCTCGATCAATGACCTGCGGAAGAACCTCTCCGCGATCAACGAACACATGGAGCGCGACTGCGCCAGCTCGGCACCCCGTTACGGCATCACCTTCGACGCCTCGCTGATCACCGGCATCGACCCGCCGCACGAGGTGGAAAGCGCGCTCGCGGCGATCAACACCGCGCACAACCAGGTCAGCTCGGACATCTCATTGGCGCAGGCTTCGGCGGATCAGAAAATTGTGCAATCGAAGCGCGCCGTGGAAATCGAGACGCTCAACGCGCAGGCCGAGGTCGAGCCACTGCGCGCGCTGGCCGAGCAGCTCACGGTCTTGCGCGCGAGCGGCCCGGATGCGCTGGCCGCGTATCGAAGAAACGTGCGACTGAAACTTTTCAAGGAAGCCAGCCACGTCATCATGGAGGACGCGCAATGAACCTCGCCAATTTCGCCATCACCTTCGCGGGCACGTTCATCGGCCTGTTCATCCTCGTGCCGATCCTTTTCGGCATCCTCCGGGCTTTCGGCCTCTACGCCATCGTCGAAGAGGGCCGGTGCCACGTCTATGTGCTCTTTGGCAAAGTGCTCGCAGTGCTCGATGAGCCCGGCATCTATTTCCTCTGGTCGCGCCTCGGCATCGTCGGCCCGATCGTCAACTGGCTCGGCCAGTGCCACGTCCTCGACCTCCGGCTCGATCAGACCTACCTCCGCAGCCAGCCCGTGAACAGCGAGGAAGGCGCGCCCATGGGCATCGGCATCTGGTACGAGATGTTCATTAGCGATCCCGTCTCCTACCTTTTCAAAAACGCCGATCCGCGCGGCTCGCTCAGCGCCAACGTCAGCAGCGCCACCGTCCGCTGCCTCAGCAATATGCCGCTCGGCGCGATGCTCGAAACCCGCCACGCCATGTCGCTCACCGTCCGCACCGAGGTTTCGCCGAAGTCTCACGAATGGGGCTACAAACTCGGCAGCGTCTATATCCGCAAAGTGCATTTCCGCGACGGTGGGATGATCCGGCAGATCGAGGAAAAGGTCGTCAACCGTTTGCGCCAGGTGACGAGCGCGATCAAGCAGGACGGGGCGAATCAAGTGAGCATCATCACCAGCACCGCCGAGCGGCAGGCGGCTGTCGAGTTTGCCCGCGCCGCCGCGATGCGCCCGCGGATCGTCGGCGAAGCCCTCCAGCTCATTTCCCAAGACCGCGAGATCATCGACTCGATGTTCGAGATCCTGGAGATGCAAAAAATTGTCGAAGGCGAAGCCCGCATCACTTTCGTCCCGCCAAAAAGCGAACTGCTCAACCAATTCCTCGCCGCGCAGCCTGGCGGGAAAGCTGCGCCGCCGCCGTTAAAGAAGTGAGTCACACCTTCATTTGTGAAACTGACATCTGTTATTTTGGCTGCGTCGCTAGTATTGCTGGCGAACGGATTTGCCGAGGTGACAAAGCTAGGTGCTAGTGATCGGCGTAAGATAGAGGGTGCTGTTAATCCTGAGTTGATGCGTCTCACGAAGGACATACCAAAGGACGTCCGCGACGCTTGCGCCGCTGTCATCAGCGATCACGTTTTTCGCATGGCTGAACCTAGTCAGGAGTTTCAAGTCACCGATGTCATCCAGAAACCTAATCTACCGCGCAGACGGTTAATCTGGGGCGCTCGGATTCCGGGATACTTTGTCGTCCACTATGAATCCGGAGGAATTGCCCACAGCTATCACGTTCTGCTCGTCGAGTACGACGAGAATAAGAAATCAGCCAAAGTCGTTTGGTCAGCAGCAGCCATCCCACTCAAGGATTACGATCAGTTCGTCGGCGCGCTAAAGGCGGGCAGTCTCGACGACCGGCAAGACTACCACCACTGACATCTCAATTTTTTTCTCACGGGTGCCGCGGTGATAATGACACTCGTCTCCACCCATCAAAGAAACTGCCCGCCTTCTCCTACCACGCGTAGTGATCCAGCCCGTAGATCAGCGCGCTTCCGAGGAAGCCGGTGACGCCGACGAGCGCCGCGCCGAGCAGCAGCGCGCCGCGGAAACGCTGCCGGTCCTTCGTCCCCTCCTCGCATTTGCCCAGCACGGCCAGCGTCGCGCAGACCAACGCCCACGCCGCCGTGCCCGTGCCCAGCCAGCGGTGCCAGCCGAGGATTGCTGCGGACTGGCCGACGTAGCTCGTAAAGGATGCATTGATCCACCCAAGCCCCGCCGTGGACAGCGCGCCGAGTGCCGCGAGCACCACGAGGAAGCGCACCGTGTGCGACCACACTTCGCGCCGCGTCCACCACGCCAGCCCCTCGGCGAAGACGGCGACCAACATCAGCGCCACGGGAAAGTGCGTGGAGACCGGATGCAGTCGCCCGAGCATCCGCAGGCCGCGTTTCCACACCGGCATCTGGAGCCGGACCTCCGCGCCACTCATGGCCTCCGGGGCCGCATGCTCGGTCCCGGCGGCCAGTGCCGGCGCGCCGAGTTCGACCCAGCGGCGCACGGTCTCCTTTTCGTCCTTCGTCAACGGCGGCACGTTGGCGTCCTCACCCGGCATGTCGTCGTCGCGCACCATTTTGTAGAGTTCGGATTTCTCCGGGTGCCCGCGGTCGATGTATTCCGGGTTGGCCGCCACGCGTTTGAGGTCGAGCACGTAGCCAAATTTTCCTTTGGGCCGCGGGAGCTCCGGCCCGTGGCAGTCCACGCACTTCGCCTCGAAAATCTCGCGCACTTTGCCGGCCAGCCTCACCCCGTCCGCGTCCGTCTCCGTCGCCCCGCAGCCTAGCGCGGCGAGCAGGAGCGTGAGGGTGCAGGTGAGGAAACGGCGCATCGTCGGTGTCGGGTAAGAGGTCGCGGGAGGGCGATTCTTAGGGTTCTTTCCGCCCGCTCGCTACCTGCGGACGCCGTGCGCGGAAAATTCGTTCCGCCCGTGGTCAACAATTTGCTTTTACTCAGGACGATGGCTTCTGCCCGACCATTTCACATCCTCTCATGCGCGCTCCTTTTCGCGCTGCTCACCGTGTCGGGCCAGGCCCTCCAGATCGGTGAAAGCGCGGCGCAAATCACCGCACGCCACGGGGCCGCTGCGGTGGAGGATCACGGACGGCACCTCGCGATGTATTTCTGGGAAGGGTGGTCGGCACAGCTCGAATTTCAAAAGGGCGTGGTCGGCAAGCTCACCTACCGCCGCAATGGCTCCCTCACCGATGCCGAAGTCCAATCGCTCTTCCAGGCGAATGGCGGGGCGGGCCGCTGGCGTGAAACCACCAGCTTGGGGACCAAGGCGCGCCGCTGGGTGCGCGATGACGGGGCCGTCGCTACGAGCGATGCCGCGCGGCCGACCATCATGATTTTCCAAACCACTGGCACGGCTACCGAGGCCCTCTCACCCGTCGAGGCCATCGTCGCCGAGAGTTTTCTGAAATTCGACGCACCGGCAAATCCGCCCGCGCCCCAGCCCACGCCGACGGCGGCTGGCAACGAACCCATCGTGCGCTCCAACGCCCCGCAACCGCAGCTCCGCTCTGAGCCGGAATTGCGGGTGGACGATGTCAAAGTCGCGCCCGCTCCACTTCCAGCGGAGTCGCCAGAGGTGGCAATCGTCGAAAGCGAAGCGCCCGCAGAAATCCCGCCGGCCCCGATCGCGGAGACGGTCAGTATTCAGGCTCCGGCTCCCGCAACGGAGAACCACCGGCTGATCTACAGCCTTGTCCTTGGCTTCGGACTGGTCGGGACGGCGTTGCTCTTCCTCTTGCCAAAACGCCAGAAAGTCCGGACTGCGTCATCCGTCCGGCCCGCCGCGCCGCGAGCTGCTGCGCCCGCGCCCCGGGCACCGGCCGCCGCCGCGGGCGACGCGGCGGACTTGGACGCCCTGCGCGGCGATCAGATCGAACTGCTACTCGGGGAAATTTTCCGCCGCCAGGGCTTTACCGTCGAACTTTCCGCCGCGCTCGGTGCCGACGGGGCCAGCGACCTGATGCTGCGCCGCGATGGCGAGAGCATTCCGGTGCAAAGCAAGGAATGGAAAACGGCGCGCGTGAGCGAGCGGGAGCTGCGCGAATTCTACGGTGTCATGACCGCAACCGCCGCGCCGCGCGGGGTCTTCGTCACGACCGGGGGTTTCACGAGCGACGCGCGGGAGTTTGCCGCGGGCAAGTCCATCGAACTCATCGACCGCCGCGGGTTGGAGCAGCGCATTGTCGCCATCCTGCGGCCCGAGGAGAATTTCTTCGATGTGCCCTGCTGGATCGACGACTTCACGGCCCACGCCCGCATCTTCGACCCCGAGTGTCCGTGCTGTAGCCAGGCCATGGTCATCCGTCACAACCGCAGCGACGGCTCCGCCTCCTGGGGCTGCACCAGCTACCCGCGCTGCTCCGGCCGCCGCGAGACGCGCCGCGATCTGCTGACGCTTCCAGCCGCCGCCTAAATCCCGATCTCCGCCTCCTTTCCTCGTCACCAAAGTGGGGATTTAGTGATGCATTGGTGCGGGGCAATTTCATTGCGCGGGTGGCGGGTTCACGGGGGGAAAGCGGGGCGGACGAATTGGCAAGGGAGATTGCGAAACTCACGGGCGAGGCGGTTGGCCGCATGCGAGTGGCGGAATGGGGGAACTTCCGCTAGCTTCCGCGCGACTTTGAAGACCGCACCGATCCATGATGTCCTGCGCATCCTGCGTACTGCGCGGCGTCGGCTGGCGATCCAGGCTTTTCTCACGGCGCTGGGCAAATGCGCGCTCCTCGCGGCTGGCTTACTGGTCATGCTCGGTGCGGTGAATCGCTGGCTGCTCGGGCGGCTGCCGTTTGACCCGCAGTTCACGCTTGTCGCTGTGGCGGCGGTGCCGGTGGTCGCGCTGCTCGCGGCACTGGCGCAGCGGAAAGCGCTGCCGCAGGTCGCGGTGCTGCTCGACCGTGCCGGCGGGACGCGCGACCGGTTTGCCACGACGCTGGCTTTTGCGCAGGTCGAGTCGGCGGCGGAGATGCAGGTGATGGCGGTAAATGAATGCTCGGCGTTTGCTCGCCGCGGGGATTTCAGCCGGCTTGTCCGCCTGCGTCTCCCACGCGAAGCCGCATGGCTGCTCGTCCCGGTGGTCGCGCTGGCGGCGTTGCAGTGGGAGGCGCAGACTGCCGCCCACGCGCCGCTCGCGGAAACCAGCGCGGCCCAGGCGGAGGTCGAGGAGACGGCGAAGAAGCTCGAAGAACTCGCGCGGCAGACGGCGAAGGCCAACGAAGAGGCGAAGACCGAGGAGTTGAAAAAGCTCGCCGAGCAGTTGCAGCGGAGCGCAGAGCAGTTGCGCGCCAATGCGACCAACCCAGAGGACGCGGCGAAGTCCGCGTTGCGTGAGCTTTCGGCACTGGAGCAGTTGGTGCAGGAACTGCAAAAATCGCCCGGCGCTTCACTCGAGGAGCTGCAGGAGATGGCCAAAGCGCTCGCCGAAAACGAATCCACGAAGGCGGCGGCGAAAGCACTGGACGCCGGCGAACTGGCGAAAGCCGCGGAGGAGCTGGAGAAGGCGATGCAGCAGCTCGCGGAGACGAAGGACGAGCGGAGCGAACAACAAATCCAGCAGGCGCTCGAACAGGCTTTGAAAAAGCTCGCCGAGAAGAAGCAGCTTTCCGAAGCGATGCAGAAACTCGCCCAGCAGATGCAGCGCGGCCAGGCGGAAAAGGGCGGTCTTTCCAACGAAGCGATGAAACAGCTCGCGCAGATGCTCAAGCAGATGCCGCAGGGCCAGCCCAGCCAGCAGCGCCAGGGCGGGCAGCAGCAGAAAGCGGCGACTCTCCAGCAGATGCTCGCCGCCTTGCAGAACATGAGGCACGGAGAGGCCGATGGAAAACCCGGCGGCGAGCCCAAACCCGGCGAAGCCAAGACGCCGGGTCTGGTTACGATGCAATCCTTTGCCCCCGGCAACCAGAACGGCGAAGCCAGTCCCGGTGATCCGCAGCAGCCCAGCGGTCAGCCCGGCAGTGAGCGTGACACTGGCACGACGGACACGCCTTTTGGCAAGGAACACAACGATCCCGGCAAAGACGCGCAGGCAAAGCAGCTCGCGGGGCGGCTCGGCGAAGGCGAATCGCTTTCCCAAATGCTGCCCTCCGCGGGCGACGCCTCGAAATCCAACCGCCGCTACAAGGAACTCTACGAAGCGATGGCCCCCGCCGCGGAGGATGCGGCCCAGCAGGAAAACATTCCCCTCGGCTCGCGCTTCCTCATCAAGCGCTACTTCGAGTCGATCCGCCCGAAGGAATGAGGCCGCGCACAAAGTCCGCTGAGATCACAAAGGACTCGCTTTTCGAGACCCAACTTTGTGCCCTTTGTGGCCGCTGTGCGCGGCACCCTTTGACCAATCCAACATGACCGACACCCCGAACCTCGAAACCAAAGTCGAACAATTCAAAGCCGGCTTCGTCCGCGTCCGCGACGAGATGGCGAAAATGATGGTCGGACAGCAGACCGTGGTGGAGGGCGTGCTCACCGCGTTCTTCGCCGGAGGCCATGTGTTGCTCGAAGGCGTGCCGGGCCTCGGCAAGACCATGCTCGTCCGCACCCTGGCCGACGCGGTGAACTTGAAATTCTCACGCGTGCAATTTACGCCGGACCTCATGCCGGCGGACATCGTCGGCACGAACATGATCGCAGAGGACGAGCACGGGCGGAAGTCGTTCCAGTTCCAGCCGGGGCCGGTTTTCGCGAACATCCTCCTCGCCGATGAAATCAACCGCGCCACGCCGAAGACGCAAAGCGCGCTGCTGGAGGCGATGCAGGAGCATCACGTCACCGTCGGCGGCACGCAGCATCGCATCGACCAGCCCTTCCTCGTCCTCGCGACCCAGAATCCGCTCGAAATGGAAGGTACCTATCCGCTGCCCGAGGCCCAGCTCGACCGCTTCTTTTTCAAACTCAAGGTGGCCTTCCCGACCGCAGACGACCTGCACACCATTCTCGACCGCACGACTGCCAACGAGAGTCCCACCGTCTCCAAAGTCCTGCACGATCCGCGGGAGGTGATCGCCATGCGCGAGGTCGTCCGCCAGGTGCCGCTGGCGAAGGAAGTGCAGGGCCACGCCATCGACCTCTTGCTCTGCACGCACCCGGACGACAAGCACGCTTCTCCGCTCGCGAAGAAATACGTCCGCTACGGCGCCAGCCCGCGCGGTGCACAGGCCCTGATCCTCGCGGGAAAAATCTACGCGCTGCTCGACAACCGCTACCATGTGTCCCGCGCCGACATCGACAAAGCCGCGCCCGACGCACTGCGCCACCGCATCATCCTGAACTTCGAGGGCGAGGCCGAAGGCACCAGCACCGACGAAGTGATCACGGAGATCTTAAAACAGAACGCGGGCTAATGGTGTCCGGGGAACCAGAAGCGGGGCGGGCCGGAACCCGCCTCGCTGAGTTCGGATTTGGAGTTGGTGGTTTTCAGAACCCGAAGACAAACGACACGGCAGGCTGGCGATAAATCCCGTAAGTCGGGGCGCAATGATCGTAGCTGCGATAACGCACGACTGGAGCCGGGCGATAGTAAACCGGGCGCTCTTCGTAATAACGATAGTTTGGCCGGTAATCTTCACGATAGCTCTGGCGGCGGTCGCAGCGATCGTCGTCGCGGTAATGCTTTTTTCCGGCGTCAGCGTTCGGAACGGCAGCGATGAGTCCCGCAAAGAGCAGGGTGGCGATGAGGAATTTTTTCATAGGTGGCTTGTTGTGCATTCTCCGACGCACCCTCCCAGCCGGCTATTCATGCTTGCGCCAAAATATTTCGTCTCATGTCCGAAACCGGACCTTCCCGCCAAAACAAAACCGCCGGGCTCCTCACGGAACCCGACGGTTTGTTAGTAGTTAGCGGATGCTAGCTAAGCGTACTGCTTAGTAGTCCATCCCGCCCATCCCGCCGCCACCGCCGTGGCCGTGCGGATCGCCGCCGCCGGGAGCCGCCTTGGGCTCGGGCTTCTCGGTGATGATGGCCTCGGTGGTCAGGAGCAGGCCGGAGATCGACGCGGCGTGCTGGAGCGCGCTGCGGGTCACTTTGGCTGGGTCCACGACGCCGGCTTTGATGAGGTCTTCATAGACGCCGGTGGCGACATTATAGCCTTCATTGCCTTTGCGTTTTTTGACTTCAGCGACGATGAGCGCGCCTTCCTGGCCGGCATTGTCGGCGAGGGTGCGGAGCGGGGCTTCGATCGCGCGACGCACAATGGCGAGACCAATCGCTTCGTCACCTTCGAGCTTGAGGGAGTCGAGCGCTTTCTGCGCGCGGATGAGGGCGACTCCGCCACCCGGGACGATGCCTTCTTCCACCGCCGCGCGGGTGGCGTGAAGGGCGTCTTCCACGCGAGCTTTCTTCTCCTTCATTTCGGTCTCCGTCGAGGCGCCGACATTGATGACGGCCACGCCACCGGCGAGTTTCGCCAGGCGCTCCTGGAGCTTCTCCTTGTCGTAATCGCTGGTCGTTTCCTCGATCTGGCGGCGAATCTGCGCGACGCGGCCCTGGATGTCAGCCTGCTTGCCGCTGCCTTCGACGATGGTGGTATTGTCCTTGTCGATGGTGACGCGCTTGGTCCGGCCGAGGTCTTCGAGGGTGATGTTCTCGAGCTTGAGCCCGAGGTCTTCGGTGATGCAACGGCCACCGGTGAGGATGGCGATGTCTTCCATCATGGCTTTGCGGCGGTCGCCAAAGCCGGGAGCCTTGACGGCGGCGACCTGGATCGTGCCACGGAGCTTGTTCACCACGAGGGTCGCGAGGGCTTCGCCTTCGACGTCTTCAGCGATGATCAGGAGCGGCTTGCCGGTCTTCGCGGTCTTCTCGAGCACGGGGAGCAGGTCCTTGAGGGAGCTGATTTTCTTCTCGTGGATGAGGATGTATGGGTTGTCGAGGAGCGTCTCCATCGACTCCATATTGGTCACGAAGTAAGGCGAGAGGTAACCCTTGTCGAACTGCATGCCTTCGACCACGTCAAGGCTGGTTTCGATCGACTTGGCTTCCTCGACCGTGATGGTGCCGTCCTTGCCGACCTTGTCCATCGCGTCGGCGATGATCTCGCCGATGGTGGTGTCCCAGTTGGCGGAGACGGTGGCAACCTGCGCGATTTCCGTGCGGTCTTTCACCTTCTTGGAGATGCGGGCGATCTCCGCGACGAGCGCTTCGACGGCCTTGTTGATACCGCGCTGGAGCGAGGTCGGGTTGGCGCCGGCGGTGACGTTCTTGAGGCCTTCTTTGAAGATGGCTTCGGCGAGAACGGTCGCAGTGGTGGTACCGTCGCCGGCGACGTCGCTGGTCTTGCTGGCGACTTCGCGGACGAGCTGTGCGCCCATGTTTTCATACGGGTCTTCGAGTTCGATTTCCTTGGCCACGGTCACACCGTCCTTGGTGATCGTCGGGCTGCCGAATTTCTTGTCGAGGATGACGTTGCGGCCGGATGGCCCGAGCGTGGCCTTGACGGCCTTCGCAAGTTTTTCGATGCCGCGCAGAAGTGAGTGACGCGCGGTTTCGTCGAATAGGAGTTGTTTAGCTGCCATGATATTTTGTTAGTTAGCTTTCGAGTGGTTGGTTGTGAGTTAGCCGATGATCCCGAGGATGTCGTCTTCGCGCATGATGAGGTGGGTTTCACCGTCGATTTTGACTTCGGTTCCACCGTATTTGCTGATCAGGACGGTATCGCCCTTCTTGACGGTGAAAGCGATGAGCTTGCCGTCGTCATCACGCTTGCCGGTCCCGAGGGCGACGACTTTGCCTTCCTGCGGTTTTTCTTTGTGGGCGTCGGGAATGATGATCCCGCCCTTTTTGACTTCACCGGCCTCGAGAGGCTTCACGAGGACCCGGTCTGCGAGGGGTCGAATGTTGACTGCCATGTTGGTAGTTACTTTCTAGTTTGTTGGTTGTTGTTTGGTTTCTACTAAAACGCCGGTTGTTAGCTTCCGGTGAGAATTAGCTCGCTGGAAGCTAACTGCGGCGAAATTGGTAAAAGGGTTGGATAGTTATTCGGCTGGTCGAACGCTGAACTCCGCATCAGAGGCTTCGGCGGATGTCAGCGTCGTTTGTCCACCTTGATTGCGCAGAGCCTCCTCCAATGTCTTCACCTGTCGCTCTAGCGACGCCATGCGGTCTTCGATGGATTCGGCACGCGCACCTAATGAGGAGGCGAGGAGACAAAGGGTGAGACCAACGAGGCGCATAAGCGGCGGATGGGCTGGCTACTTCTTCTTGTCCTCGTCCACGACCTCAAACTCCGCATCGACGACATCTCCGTCAGGCTTCTTTGCAGAGCCGGCTTCGTGGTCGTCGGCGGAGGCTTCTGCACCAGCTTCGGGGCCGGCAGCTCCGGCGCTGGTGGAGGCCTGCTTGTAGAGGTCTTCGCTGACGCTTTGGAAGGCGGTTTGCAAGGCGTCGTAGGAAGTCTTGATGGCGTCGGTGTCGCTGCCTTTGAGGGCGTCGCGGACGGCGGTGATTTTCGCCTCGATGTCGGTCTTCTTGTCGCCGGGAATCTTGTCGCCGAGATCCTTGATCTGCTTCTCGCACTGGTAGGCGAGGTTGTCGGCGTTGTTGCGGATTTCAATGGCTTCCTTGGCCTTCTTGTCCTCTTCGGCGTGGGTCTCAGCGTCGCGCTGCATCTTCTCCACTTCCTCTTTCGTCAGACCGCTGGAACCCGTGATGGAAATCTTCTGCTCCTTGCCGGTGCCCAGGTCTTTGGCGGAGACGTGGAGGATGCCGTTGGCGTCGATGTCGAAGGTGACTTCGATCTGCGGGACGCCGCGCGGCGCGGGCGGGATGCCGTCGAGGTGGAAGGTCCCGAGGTTTTTGTTGTCGCGGCTGAGCGGGCGCTCGCCTTGCAGGACTTTGATTTCCACACCGGGCTGGCTGTCGCTGTAGGTGGAAAAAATCTGCGATTTGCGCGTCGGGATCGTGGTGTTGCGCGGGATCATCGCCGTGGCGACGCCTCCGGCGGTCTCGATCGCGAGGGTAAGTGGCGTGACATCGAGCAGCAGCACATCTTTCACATCGCCCTTGAGCACGCCGCCCTGGATGGCCGCGCCAATCGCGACGACTTCATCCGGATTGACGCCCTTGTGCGGCTCTTTGCCGACGAGCTTGCGCGCGGTCTCGACAACGCGGGGCATGCGGGTCATGCCGCCGACGAGGACGAGTTCGTTCACGTCTTTTTCGCTCAGGCCGGCGTCTTTGAGACAGGCTTTCACCGGGCCGATGGTGCGCTCGAAAAGCTTGTCGGTGAGTTGTTCGAGCTTCGAGCGGGTGAGTTTTTTCTGGATGTGTTTCGGACCGGTCTGGTCGGCGGTGACGAAGGGCAGATTGATTTCGTATTCCTGCGAGCTGGAGAGCGCGATTTTGGCTTTCTCGGCCTCCTCTTTGATTCGTTGCACGGCGTCGGGCTGTTTGGTGAGGTCGATGCCGGACTCGGCTTTGAACTCGGCGAACATCCAGTCCATGACCGCGTTGTCCCAGTCATCGCCGCCGAGGTGGGTGTCGCCGTTGGTAGCCTTCACCTCGAAGACGCCGTCACCGATTTCGAGCACCGAAATGTCGAAGGTGCCGCCGCCGAGATCATAGACGGCGATCTTTTCGTCGGCCTTCTTATCGAGGCCGTAAGCGAGCGACGCCGCGGTCGGCTCGTAGACGATGCGGAGCACTTCGAGGCCTGCGATTTTGCCCGCGTCCTTGGTCGCCGTGCGCTGCGAGTCATTGAAGTAAGCGGGCACCGTAATGACTGCCTGCGTGATCGTCTCGCCGAGTTTTGCTTCCGCGTCGGACTTGAGTTTCGCGAGGATCATCGCGCTGATTTCAGGCGGCGAATAAGTCTTCGTCTCGCCGTTCACCGTCACGGAAATGTGCGCGTCGCCATTCGCGGCCTTCACGACCTTGTAAGGCACGCGGTGCAGTTCGTTTTGCACTTCGTCGAACTTGCGTCCCATGAAGCGTTTTACCGAAAAGATGGTGTTGGTCGGGTTCGTGACCGCCTGCCGTTTTGCCGCCTGCCCGACGACGCGCTCGCCGCTCTTGGTGAAAGCGACGACGCTGGGCGTAGTGCGTGCGCCTTCGGAATTTTCGAGCACGACGGGTTCGCCGCCTTCCATAACGGACATGCAGGAATTAGTGGTGCCGAGATCAATGCCGAGGATTTTAGCCATGAGTGTTAGTGGTTCTGAAAATTGGTTGGGCCGAAGGGAAAAGCACGGAGCGGGCCGGTTCGGAGGTGAGTTTTAAGCCGCTTCCCTTCAACGATTTATCTTTTTGGAATAGGATGCGCGAAGTGGGACATGACCCAGAGTGTGTCTCACTTTTGCCTCGGCAGGTGGGACATCGCGGCACAGGCCGCGCTCCGCTCCACTCACGATTTCCGCCCGGTCAAGAGGTAGGTGATGACCGATCCCTTGCTCTTGATCGTGATTTCGCCGCGCGGCTCGAAGACGTGAGAAGTCTGGAGGCATCCGTGGATGGCGGCGCTGACATGAATGGCACCGGCCAGGCCGTGCGTCTGCATGCGACTCGCGGTATTCACGGTGTCGCCCCAGAGGTCGTAGGCGAATTTCCGCTGGCCGATGACACCCGCGACCACGCGGCCCGTGTGGATGCCGATCCGCAATTCCAGCGGCGCTCCTAGCGGCGTGCGCTGCGTGGCGCTGACCGCACGCATAGCGAGCGCCAGATCGGCGACCGCAGCGGCGTGATCGACCCGCGAGGCCGGCAGTCCGCCCGCGATCATGTAGGCGTCGCCGATGGTCTTGATCTTCTCGAGGCCGAACTCTTCGACGAGTGCGTCCATCGTGGAAAAAATCTCGTTCAGCCAGGCGACGAGGGCTTCGGGGGCGACACTTTCGCAGATGCCGGTGAAACCGACGATGTCGGCGAAGAGCACGGTGGCTTCCTCGAAGCTGTCGGCGATCGTGCCGGGCGTGTGGCGGAGACGGTCGGCGATGGAGCGCGGCAGGACGTTGAGCAGCAGGCGCTCGGAGGTTTCGCGTTCGGTGTCCAGTTGTCGGACAGTGCGCTCAAGCACTGCATTTCGATCCTGTAGCGCGAGATGCAGGGCACGAGTGGCAAGCAGAGTGCGGATGCGCAGGAGAGTTTCGATTTCCTCGAGCGGTTTGGTGAGAAAATCGTTGGCGCCTTCCAAAAGCGCGCGCTCGCGGGCGGCGCGGGTGGCGTCGGCGGTGAGGACGAGGATGGGCAGATAGCTGTCCGGCGGGATGCACGGGCGCAGCGCGGCCATGACCGCGAAGCCGTCGAGGTGCGGCATGTGCAGATCGAGCACGATGAGATCCGGCCCGAACTCGCGCACGAGCCCGACCACCTCGCGGGAGTCGCGCGTGCTGCGGACATTGGTGTAGCCGGCGTCGCCGAGAAAGGCATCGAGCAGGTCGAGATTCATCTGCTGGTCATCGACGAGCAGGATGCGCGCGGCGCCGAGATCGGGAGTGGCGGCGGGCGGTGGCATCACGTTTTTTCCGCGCGCAGCGTCGCCTCCACGGCGGCGACGAAGCGGTCCACGTCGAGCGGTTTGGTGAAATAATGCAGCGCTCCGGCGGCGAGCATCGCCTTGATGTGGCTGGCGGTGGCGTCGGCGCTGACCACGATGACGGGGATGGTCGCGGTGAGCCGGTCGCCCTTGAGCTGGCGTAAAACCTGATCGCCCGGCAGATCGGGCAGGTGCATGTCGAGCAGGACCAGATCGGGGCGCACAGCCACGGCGCGGGCGACGCCGGCCACGCCGCGGGTTTCGACGAGGAGCTGGATGGCCGGGACTTCGGCGAAGAGGGTTTCGACGAGCGAGAGATTGGCTGCGTTGTCCTCGATGTAGAGGACGGTGAAACGCCGGGCGTCCGTGGTTTTCAAACTGTCCCCGACCACCGCTTCGCGGCGCGGGCGCAACGCGGCGCGGGGATCTTTGGCCAGCGGCAGTTCGATCCAGAAATCGGTGCCGACGCCCTCCTTGCTGGAGACGCGGAGCGCGCCGCCCATGTGCTCGACGAGCCGCTTCGACAGCGCCAGCCCGAGGCCGGTGCCCTCGATCTCGGAGTCTTCGGCACCCAACCGGTCGAACGGGCTGAAGAGCCGGTCAAGCTTGTCCGCCGCGATGCCGGGGCCGGTGTCCGAGATGGAGATTTGCGCGCGCTCGCCGGCGGGAAAGCAGGTGATCGTGACCGAGCCGGTGCGGCGATTGTACTTCACGCCGTTGGAGAGCAGATTCACGAGCACCTGCATGAGCCGCTGGCGGTCGGCCATGACGAAAACGTCGGGCTCGTGGAAGTCGTCGCGCACCGCGACTTCACGCTCCGAAGCGAGGTGCTGGACGAGGTTCATCGCCTCGCGCGCGGCGGCGGCGAGCGCGACCGGTTCGGTGGAAAGGCGGAGCTGGTCAGACTCGATGCGCGAGATGTCGAGCACCTCGTTGATCAGTTCGAGCAGGTGGCGGCCGGCATCGAGGATGTGCTGGACGTATTTCCGCTGATCGCCCTCCGCGACTTTGCGCGCGAGGATCTGCCCGAAGCCGAGGATGCTGTTCATCGGCGTGCGCAGCTCGTGACTCATGCGCGAAAGGAATTCGCTCTTCGCGCGGTTGGCCCGCTCGAATTCCGCGGTGCGGGCCGCCACCCGCTGCTCCAGCGAAGCCTGCACCCGCGCCACCTCCGCCTCAGCTTCCTGGCGCGCCGTCACATCGCGGATCACTGCCAGCCACATCGGCCGCTTTTCGATCTCCACCGAAGTCACGGAAATCTCCGCGGGAAAATCCGTGCCGTCACCGCGCCCGTGCTGCCACTCGAAGCGCGCGGAGCCGGTGCGTTCCACCAGCGCGGGCAAAGCCAGCGCCGCCTCCTTGGTGGGCCGTCCATCGGGCTGAAAAGGCGGCGCGATTTCCCACGGATGTTTCCCGATGATCTCCGCCTTGGTGCAGCGCAGCAGCCGGAGCGCCTCCTCGTTGCAGTCGTTGAAAGTGCCGGTCTCCCTTTCAAAGAAGACGAGCGCATCCGGCGAGCGCTCGAACATCGTGCGAAACCGCGTCTCCGCACTGCGCCGCTCGGAAGCCTCCAGCGCGAGCGCCACGACGTCGGCGACGGACGCGGCGAAATCCTGCTCCTCGGTGCTCCACTCGCGCGCCGCGCCGGTATGCTCGTGGCAGATCACGCCGATCATCCGGCCGTTCCGCCAAATCGGCACATCGAGCATCGAGACGATGCCGAGCGGTTCGAGATACGCCTCGCGAAACTCGCTCGTCGCCGGATCGCGGCCCGCGTCTTGTGCGGCGATGGTGCGCTGTGTCGCCAGCGCCGCGAAGTAGCACGGGAAGCTCGCCGCATCCAGCACCGTACCTGCGGCATGCCGGTCGGGCGTCGCCTCATAAAGATCGTGGCAGACGATCGAGGATTTCGCCGCGTTGAAAAACCAGACGCTGACCCGCTCCGATTGGAGCGTGCGGGCATCGGTTTCGGTCACGTTGCGCAGCGCGGCATCGAGGTCGGAAAGGTCCGACTTCGTCAGCTCCATCAGCGCCGTCTGGAAGCGGACCACGCGCTCCGTGCGTCCCCGCAACCGGGTCTCCGAAGCCCGCAGCGCGGCCTCGGTGCGCTTCGCCTCGGTGATGTCGCGGAGGACGGCGTAAAGCAGTTGTCGGTTTCCCAGGCGGATGCCGGTGAGGAGGATGTCGGTCGGAAAATCCTCGCCGTCCGCGCGCCGGTGCGTCCATTCAAAGCGATGGCTGCCCGTCGAAAGCGCGAGGCCGATCATCTCGTTCGCCTTTTCAAACGAGGGCCGTCCATCGGGTTGAAAGGGCGGCGAGATCGCCGAGGGATGCAGCTTCAGCAGCTCCTCCTTGCTCGCGCAGCGCATCATCTCCACCGCCGAGGCGTTGCACTCCACGAACAAATCGGGATCGAGCAGCAGGATGGCGTCCGAGGATTTCTCGAAGAGCTGTTTGAACTTTGCCTCGCTCTCGCGCAGTGCGTTCTGCGCCGTGCGCGTGTCCGTGAGATCGCGGATGAAGGCGGTGAAGAGCGGCGCACCGGAGGTGCCGAGCCGCGTAATCGTGAGTTCAAGCGGGAATTCCGTGCCGTCCGCGCGCAGTCCTTCCAACTCGATCCGCCGGCCCATCACCCGCCTTTCGCCCGTGGCCAGATGCCGGGCCAGACCCGCACGGTGCCCCTCGCGATAGCGCTCCGGGATGATCAGCTCCGCCATTTCCCGACCCTGCGCCTCCGCGAGCGTGTGGCCGAAGACACGCTCGGCGGCGGGATTGAATTCCACGACGTGCCCCTCGGCGTTCATCGTGATGATGCAGTCGAGCGCGCTCTCTAAAATCGCGGCACGCCACTCGTGAGCCTCGGGCAGGCTGGTCGGGAGGGAACTGGGCGGCGGGTTGTTCATCGGCGAAAATCGGCGGAGAGATGTGCCACACCGGAAATGCCGGCGCGAGATTTTCAATGCGGTCGTCCGCTCTGGCTCCGCCGCTGGCATCTGCTATCCTGCGGCAACATTTCCAAACGGAGGTTCCCCTTATGATTCCCCGCCGCACTTTTCTCAAAGCCGCCACCGGCGCCTGCGCCGCGCTGGGCGATCTCGGATTTCTTTCGGCACTGCCCTCCGTCTCGGCGGAGGAAGTGGCCGTCGAACCGCGCGCGGTGCGCTTTCATCCCGACATCGAGCCGCTCGTGACGCTGCTCGAAAAGACGCCGCGCGACCGGATTCTGGAGGAAGTGGCCGCGCGCGTCCGCCGCGGCCTGGCCTACCGCGACGTGCTCGCCGCGCTCCTGCTCGCCGGCGTGCGCAACATCCAGCCGCGGCCCGTGGGCTTCAAATTTCACGCCGTTCTCGTCGTCAATTCCGCGCATCTCGCCAGTCTCGCGTCGCCGGACACGGATCGCTGGCTGCCGATTTTCTGGGCGCTCGATCAATTCAAAGCCTCGCAGGCCGCGGATGTGCGCGAGGGCGACTGGACGATGGGGCCGGTGGACGAGAGCGCGGTGCCACCCAGCCATCGGGCGCGGACGGCCTTCACCGAGGCGCTGGATGCGTGGGACGAAAGCGCCGCTGATGCCGCGATCGTTGGCCTCGTGCGGACGGCCGGGGCGAATGAGCTGTTCGAGCTTTTCGCCCGCTACGGTGCGCGGGATTTCCGCGACATCGGCCACAAGGCGATCTACGTCGCGAACAGCTTTCGCTGCCTCGACGTGATCGGCTGGCAGCACGCCGAACCGGTGCTGCGCTCGCTCACTTACGCGCTGCTGGATCGCTCCGGCGCGCAGGAAAACCCGGCCAAAGCCGATCTGCCCGCCGACCGTCCGTTCCGCCAGAATCTGGAAGCCGCGCCGCGCATCCGGCGCGAATGGCTCGACGGCAAACTCACCGCCGCGGCGACGACGGACCTGCTCCAGACGATCCGCACCGGTTCGTCCACGGACACCAGCGAACTGACGGTGAAGCTGCTCAACTCTGGCGTCGCGCCGCAGTCGATTTCCGACGCGCTTTTTGCCGGAGCCGGCGAATTGCTCATGCAGGCACCGGGCATCCTCGCGGTCCACGCGATGACTTTCACAAACGCCGCCCACTACGCCTGGCAGCGCGTGCAGAGCGATGAAACGCGCCGCCTGCTGCTCCTGCAAAACGCCGCGTTTCTCCCGCTCTACCGCGGCAATCGCGAGGACAAGGGCTTGCACATCGACACTCTGGAGCCGCTCGCGCCGGACGCGAAGGGCGACGAAGCGGTCGGCGAAATTTTCGCTGATGTCAGCCGCGACCGGCTCACCGCGGCGCGCAAGATCGTCGGCTGGCTGAAGGAAAATCCCGACCCGAAACCCATCTCCGATGCGGCGCGGCGGCTGATCTTTCTCAAAGGCCGCGACGCCCACGACTACAAGTTCAGCGCCGCCGTGCTCGAAGACTGCGCCGGCCTGACCCCGCCGTGGCGCGACCGTCTCCTCGCCGCCAGCGCCTTCTACTTCCGCGGCTCCGGCGACGCCGACAACGACCTCGTCAAACGCACTCGCGCCGCGCTCAGTGCGTGAGGAAATGGGACGCGCGCAGGAGCGCCCGGAGGACGCGCAGGCGCGCTTCCCTCCGAAGTGGTCATCGTGCCAGGCTCGCTGGCATGAAAGCCCAGACCGACACTTTCGCCGTCAGCACGCACGGTAAAGGAACCTACGAAATCACCGGGGAAGTCGCGCGCCGGGTGCGTGTGAGCGGCGTGCAGACCGGCACGGCGACCGTCTTTGTCCAGCATACCAGCGCCTCGCTCGTCATCTACGAAAACGCCGATCCGTCGGCACGCACCGATCTGCACGCCTTCTTTGAGCGGCTCTGCCCGGAGGACGAGGACTACTTTGTCCACACCGCCGAAGGACCCGACGACATGCCCTCGCACCTCCGCATGGTGCTCACCCGGACGAGCGAAGTCGTGCCGATCGCGGAAGGCCGCCTCCAACTCGGCACCTGGCAGGGCATCTTCCTTTTCGAGCACCGCCGCGCCCCGCACCGGCGGAATGTCGTGGTAACGGTGCTCGGGGTGTGAGCAACGGCACTTCCCGGCAGGACAATTCCGAGAAAAACCAGCGCAACGCCGGACAAGCGCGCCGCAATAAACGACGCTGTAGTGGGCACCCAATGAATGAATCCCTGTATTCCATCTCCCTCGCCCTGATCGCCGCCACGCTGACCACGGCCAGCGCCGACGAAAACCTCTTCGGCTACAGCTATGGCGCGGAGACTTTGCCAAAGGGAAAGTGGGAGGTGTATTCGTGGACGACCGCGCGGCTGGACAAGGGACCGGGCAATTACACCGCGATCGATTTCAAGCAGGAGATCGAGTACGGCGTGACCGATCGCTTCCAAGTTTCGTTCTACTTCAACGAGCGCTACCACGATTACTCGGGCGGCTCGATCGAGGAGGATGGGGAGGCGAGGAATTTGAATCGGTTTTCGTACAGCGGGAATCAACTGGCGCTGAAATACAATGTGCTGAGCCCGTACAAAGACGCGCTGGGACTGGCCTTTTATGTGGAGCCTGGCTACGCGCTGGTGACCGGGAGCGCGGGCGAAGACGTGCTCGCGTGGGAGTTGGAGACGAAAGTCATCCTGCAGAAAAACTTCCTCGAGGATCAGCTCGTCACAACCTTTAACATCACGACCGAGTTTGAGTGGGAGAAGCCCCGACCCTCCGGCGGAGCGGCGTATGAAACCGAGTTTGTTTTCGAGGCGACGGGCGGCATTGCCTATCGCGTGGCGTCCAACTGGTTTGTGGGCGTGGAAGCGCGCTACCAAACGGCGTTTCCCGATATGAACATCAGCAACCAGGAATCGTGGGCCTTCTTCGCCGGCCCGACGGTCCACTATGGCCGCGAGCGCTGGTGGGCCACGCTCACCTGGCTTCCGCAGATCGTTGGAGACTCGCCCGGCTCGGCGCGCTCGAACCAGTTCGACCTCGACCACCACGAACGTAACGAAATTCGACTCAAGGTCGGCTTCAATTTCTGAACGCCACGGATGTCTCATTGGAAAAATTTCGCGGTCCCAATTGGCGTCGCACTCACCGTCCCGGCGCCGTGCTTTGCGGCGAGCTATGTGACCGCCGAGCAAGCGCAGAAGCTGATTTTTCCCGGAGCGAGTATGTCGCACGACGACGTCGCGCTTTCGCCCGAACAGCGGAAGGCGATCGAGAAAGCCAGCGGCATTCGCCTGCGGAAAGACCCGCAAGTCTGGCGCGTGGCAGGCGGCGGTTGGTTCGTCGTCGATGAGGTGCTCGGCAAACACGAGTTCATCACCTACGCCGTCGGGCTCACCGCCGCGGGCGCGGTGAAAGGCATTGAGATCATGCGATACCGCGAGTCCTACGGCTACGAAGTGAAGGAGGCGAAATGGCGCGCGCAGTTCACCGGCAAGACCGCCGCCGCGCCGCTGAAGCTCGACGAGGACATCCAGAACATCAGCGGCGCGACACTTTCCAGCCGGCACCTCACCGAAGGCGTCCGCCGCGTCCTCGCCCTGCATGCCGCCGCGCTCAAATAGCATCCGCCGCGCGCGCCCGCTGCTCGGCACGCTCGTCGAGATCGAGGTTTGCGGTCTGACTGAAAATGTCGCGCACGGCACGATCACCGCGGCGTTTGGCGTGATCGAGGAAGTACAGCGGCGGATGAGTTATCACGATCCGGCGAGCCTGCTCTCGCGGATCAATCGCGAAGCTGCGCGGCAACCGGTCGAGTTGGACGAGTGGACGTTTGAGGTGCTGTCCGCTGCCGCCGAGATGCACCGCCTCTCGGGCGGCACCTTCGATGTGACCATCGCGCCGCGGCTGGAGGAATTGGGTTTCCTGCCAACAACGGGCACAATACCGAACGGGGGAACTTTCGCTGACGTGGAGCTGCGCGCCGACCGCACTGTCCGCTTTCACCGCCCTGGCCTGCGCCTCGATCTCGGCGGCATCGCCAAAGGCTTCGCCGTCGATCAGGCGATTGCTGCGTTGAAGCGCAGCGGCGTGCCGGGTGCGCTCGTCAATGCCGGCGGCGACCTGCGCGCGTTTGGCGACGAGCCGTTCCCCGTCGCCATCCGCCACCCCGAAGATCCACGTGCCACGCTCACCACCGTCGCTTTGCAAAACGCTGCGCTCGCCACCTCCGCGCACTACTTCGCCGACCGCCTCGTGTCCGGCAGCGCTGCCGGGCCGATCATCGACCCGCAGACCGGCGCGCAGGCCCACCTTATTCGCAGCGCCAGCGTGCGCGCGGAAACGGCGATGCTCGCCGACGCGCTGACCAAAGTCGTCATGCTTACCGGTGAGGCCGCGCTGCCCGTGCTCACCCACTTCCGCGCTGCCGCCATCTTTGTTGCCACCGATGCGGCAGCCATGTGCAGTCCCGGCTGGTCATGCAACGCTCCAGCTTTCGCCTAAACCGCCCCTTTAAGGCGCTCGTGTATCTCAGCTTCGCCCCGCTCCTTTTCACCGGCGCGGGCTGGATGTACGCGCAGGGCCGGCTCGAAGATCAAGGCTGGGAGACGCTTCCCCGCCTGCTCATGAAAATTCACGGCGGCGCGGCGATGATCGCCCTGCTCGTCCTCGGCGCACTCACCGCCCACGTCCGGCGCGGCTGGAGAGCGGACAAAAACCGTCTCAGCGGCGTGCTGCTCATCGCCGTGAACGTCTTCCTCATCGTCACAGGCTACGGCCTTTACTACGCCGGCGGCGAAGCGCTCCGCGAGTGGCTCAGCCGCTGGCACGCCTGGATCGGCCTCGTCTCCGGCGTGCTGCTTCCGGCGCATGTCCTCGCCGGGCGACTCATCATCCGCGCCCTGCATCGCCGCAGGCATCCCGAAGAAACCGTGCGTCATTAGCGGCCAAAGAAGCTTGGGCTTCCGCCCAAAGTCGGAGAAGGGAAACTTGGGCTAAAGCTCAAGCTACTTTCTCGCGCTGCCATTTCCGGCGTTGTTTCGCCCAGCGTTGTGCGGTTTGCTGAAAGCCTATGAAACCATCCGACAAAGTCCTCGCGGCGCTCAATGAGCAGGTGGGCATGGAGCTCGCCGCGTGCATCAAGTATGACGCCATCGGCGCGCACTTCGCCACGGAGGGATTGCCCCGACTCGCTGCGTATTTTTTCAAACAGGCCACCGAGGAGCGCGGTCACGCGCACCGCTTCATCAAGTTCATCCTCGATACCGGCGGACGCGTGGAGATTCCCGAAATCCCCAAGCCGCCGCATCACTTCAAGTTTGCCAAGGACGCGGTGAAGCTCGCGCTCGAAGGCGAAAACCTCGTGACTCAGGCGATCCACAACCTCATGGACCTCGCGACCGGCGAGAAGGACTACTCGACGGCGAATTTTCTCCAGTGGTTCATCGGCGAGCAGGTCGAAGAAGTCGCGACGATGGAACAACTCCTCAAAGTCGTCGAACGCGCGGGTGAAAGCGGGTTGCTGCTGGTCGAGGATTTTGTCGCCAAAGGCGGCGGCGGGGCCCTGGCCGGCGAGAGCAAAGAAGGGGACTGATTTTATGAGCGAACAAACCGTCAAAACCACGCGCGCCGTCGATGTGCTGCGCATCCCGAGCGGCGAGCAGATCAATCTTCCCACCGACACGCCGGTGATCATCACGCAGGCGCTCGGCGGCAGCTTCACACTCCTCGTCCCGACACAGGCCGGGCTCTACCGCCTCTCCGGCGCGGACGCCGATGCCATCGGCCACGAGCCGCTCACCAGCACCACGCCCGACGCTGTGGACGGCCAGGTCAGCGAGTCCGCGGTATGGGATGTTTTGAAGAGCTGCTACGACCCGGAGATCCCGGTGAACATCGTCGATCTCGGCCTCATCTACGCGTGTGAACTCGCCCACGAACCCGAGGGTAGCCGCGTGAATGTGAAGATGACCCTGACCGCGCCCGGCTGCGGCATGGGCCCGGTGCTGGCCCGCGAGGCGGAGGAAAAAATCCTCGCTCTCGACGGAGTCGCCGCGGCCAGCGTGGAAGTCGTCTGGGAGCCCGCGTGGTCGCCGGATCGCATCTCCGCGCACGGGCGGGAGAAGCTGGGGATGGAGTAGGATATTGCGCGTCGGCGCGTCCAAACCACTGTCATCCTGAACGAAACCGAAGCCTTGCGCAGCGCGGTGAAAACCGGCGCATCGACTGTGGCGGGCTCGCGGGAAGCGGGTGGAAGCAGGGTGCGCCGGAGGCGGCAGTCGCAGTTGGACTAATTCATGAGCGCGAGCGTACGCCGCCGCGACCGCCGCGCTTCCTTGGGATTGCTCTGGATGTTCCCGATATTGCACGGAAGGCCGGCTCTTCCGGGGAAAGCATTTGAAAATGAGGCTTCGCGCTCTATTGAGGTCGAATCGCACCGCCCGTCATCTTGAAAAAATCAGCCGCTGACCAACCTGTCGGAACCTCTGCGCCAGCGCAGGAAAAGGCCGCGTGGCGCGAGATCAACGGGACCTGGAAGCCGCTGCATGGAAGTTTTTTCCAAGGTGGGCTGAGCGTCGAGTGGCACGATTTTCATGTGGACCGCGACATGGACTGGGGCCGCAGCTTTCACCGCGGCAGCTTGGAAATCTGCCTGAACTTCTCCGGCGCGGCGCGACTTCAGGACGGCATGGCGGAGCGCTCGCTCGGGCCGAACCAGCTCGCGCTTTACACCACGCAGGGCGAGCGGATGCGGGCCTGGCGCGAGGCGGGTTCGCTGCACCGCTTTCTCACGCTGGAGCTGTCGCGCGAGTTTCTGCATGCGCAGTTTTCCACGATGCTCGACCGGCTGAAAACGCCGGTGTGCCGCTTCATCGAAGGCGGCGAGCGGGTGCCGCCGTATCTCGAAATCCTCGCGCTGCCGGCCGCGCTGCTCGCGTCGCGGGTGCAGTTTGTGGAGCCGCCGGTGGCTGCGCCGGCGCGGGAGACGTGGTATCTCGGGCGCGTGCTGGAGATCCTCGCACAGACGGTTTTTCCCGAGGAAGATCCGGAGGAGCTTTTCTGTCACCGGCATCAGCGCGGCAACCGCGAGCGCATCGAGCGCGTGCGTTTTCTGATTGAGCGCGATCTGGAAAATCCGCCCTCGCTCGAAATGCTGGCCGAGGAGGTTGGGTGCAGTTCGTTTTATCTCAGCCGCGTTTTTGCCCAGGAAACCGGCGCAAGCATCCCGAAGTTTTTGCGGATGAAACGCATCGAAAAAGCCGGAGAGCTGATTCGCACAGGGAAGATGAACGTGACCGAGGCGGCGATGACCGTGGGCTACGCGAGCCTGAGCGCGTTTAACAAAGCCTTCGTCGAGCAGATGGGCTGCTGCCCTGGGCTGTATCCCAACGCGCCAATTCCGGGCCGAAAAAAACCGCCGCTTCCGCGTCAGGCGTAGAGCGCGGCGACGAGACGGAGGCACTTCGGGCCGGGGAAAACGCCCGCCTCCATCTGGTTCATCACGTAGGCAAAGGAGAGGCTGGTATCCGGATCGGCGAAAGCGTGGCTGCCGCCCGCGCCGGGATGACCGAAAGCGTGCGGCGACGGACCGAAATGCGTGCGGCGTCTCCCGCCGTGCTGGTCCACGGGATCGCGCATGAAGCCGGCGGAAAAGGCGGTCTCGATTTGCAGCACGCGGTCGGGGCCTTGAGTGAGCGTGGTCGTCATCCAGTCGAGCGTGGATGGGTCGAAAAAGCGGTGTCCGTCGAGCGCACCGCCGCCGGCGAGGAGCGCGTAGAATTTTGCCAGCCCACGCGCTGTGCCGATGCCGCCGAACGCGCCGAACGCGGCGGCGCGCGCTTCGGGCGAGTTCATCGAGGCCACGCTGTGCAGGCCGCGCGGCGAGGCAAAAGCGCGCGCGGTGAGCGAGTCGGGCGTGAGGAAGGCGGTGTAAAACGGATCGCCTTTCGGCGGTGCGGTCTTCGCGGGAAAAATGGACGACGCCTCGACCACGCGTTCGGGCGGCATGCCGATCCACACGTCGAGCCCGAGCGGTTCGGCAAACTGCGCGCGCCAGTATGCGCGGAGCGTCACGCCGCCGGTGATGCGCCGGAGTGTTTCATCCACGAGATAGCCAAAAGTGCGCGGGTGGTAGCCGTGTCCCGTGCCGAGCGGCCAATTCGGGGCCTCCGCCGCCAGCGCGGCGGTGACCGCGACGTGATCTTGCGCGTCCGCCGAGCGCGAGAGCGCGGCGAGGCCAGCTTGGTGCGAGAGTATTTCGGCAATCGTCACCCGCTCTTTCCCCGCCTGCGCGAACTCCGGCCACACCTCCGCGACCGGCGTGAGCGGGGCGACGCCGTGTTCCTGGCAAGCGTGCAGCAGGCAGCCGGCGGCGAGCCCTTTCGTCGCCGACCAAAACAGCACCGGCGTCTCCGCTGTCCACGGCTCGCTCTTCGCGCGATCTTTGAATCCGCCCGCCAGCGAAAGCACTTCGCGCCTATCCTGCCACACACACACCGAAGCGCCGAGTTCGCCGAACGATGTGAAGTTTTCGTGAAAGAGAGCGGCGAGATTCTCGAGTTGCATGCGGCTGTAGGGGAAACTGTCAGCTTCCCCTACAGCCACGAGCCGCGATCACGCGAGGATTTCGCGCACCACTTTTCCGCTCACGTCGGTGAGCCGGAAATCGCGGCCGCTGTAGCGATACGTGAGCTTTTCGTGATCGAGCCCGAGTTGGTGCAGGATCGTGGCGTGGAGGTCGTGGACGTGGACGGGGTTTTCCGTGGCGTTCCAGCCAAACTCATCGGTCGCCCCGTGGACCATACCGCCCTTCACTCCGCCGCCCGCGAGCCACATGGTGAAACCGAAGGGATGATGTTCGCGCCCGTTGTCGCCCTCCGCGGTGGGCGTGCGGCCGAATTCGCCGCCCCAGACGACGAGCGTGTCCTGCAAAAGCCCGCGCGCTTTCAAGTCTTGCAGCAGTCCGGCGATCGGCTTGTCCACGGCGGCGCAGTTGTTCGGCAGCTCCGTTTTCAAGCCGCTGTGCTGATCCCAAAGCTGGCAGCTCGTCCGCTTTGAGGTGGTGGTGTGATAAGCCTGCACCATGCGCACGCCGCGCTCGCTGAGCCGCCGCGCCATCAGGCATTGGCGGCCGAAAGTTTCCGTCACGGGATCGTCGAGGCCGTAGAGTTTTTTCGTCTCCGGCGATTCGCGCTCCACGTCGAACGCCTCTGGAGCCTGGGCTTGCATGCGAAAGGCCAGCTCGAAGGATTCGATGCGCGCGCTCAGCCGGCTGTCCTCTTCGCGCTGCGCAGCGTGGAGCGCGTTGAGTTGCGCGAGCACGTCGAGTTGCGCGCGCTGCTGGGCGGTGGAAAAGCGCGCGTTGCCGAGATTGGCGACGGGCTTTTTCAAGTCGCTGACCAGCGTGCCCTGATACGCCGCCGGCAGAAAACTCGAACCCCACAGCGGCGCGCCCTGCGCCGGTTGCGCGGGGCTGAGGACGACGAAGCCGGGCAAATCCTGGTTCTCCGAGCCGAGTCCGTAGAGCAGCCACGAGCCCATGCTGGGCCGCGAGAAGGCCTGCTCGCCGGTGTTCATCTGGAGGCACGCACCGTTGTGGTTGATGTTGTCCGCGACCATCGAGCGGATCACGCACAGGTCGTCCGCGCAGCCCGCGAGATTCGGCAGCAGCTCGCTCATTTCAATGCCCGACGCGCCGTGCTTTTGAAACTTCCAAGGCGACGCCAGCAGATTGCCCGTTCGCGTGCGTTCGAGCTTCGGTTTGGCGAAAGGCAGCGGCTTGCCCTGGTCGGTGACGAGCCGCGGCTTCGGGTCGAAGAGATCGACGTGCGACGGCCCGCCGGACATGAACAGAAAAATCACCCGCTTCGCCTTCGCCGGAAACATCGCCGGCTTGAGCGCGAGCGGATTCGCCGCGTCGCCAGCGACAGCCCGCGCGATGAATTCCTCGGCGAACAAGCCCGCGAGGCCGAGCGTGCCAAAGCCACTCGCGAAGCGGCTGAGCATTTGGCGGCGGGAGAGCGGAGAATTCATAGTCGGGCTCACAATTGCGCGACGATCTCCGCCGGGATGGACGCGCGGAGTTCGGGATACGCTTCCGCGATGCGGAGTAGATCGAGTTCATCCTTTTTCCGTTTGCTCGCTCGTCGCGCCGGATCGCGCCACGCCCATGTCTTGCCGCGAATGAGATTGGCCAGCACTGCCACCGGCACCCGGATGCCGAAGACCTCCCGCTCTTCGACTTCGCCCAAAAAGCTCTGATAACGCGGATCTGTGGAAAGCTGGATGCTGAGCTGGCTGTCACCCATGCATGCGTTGATCGAATGCTCGAATCTGCGCGTCGCGAAACCCGCCGCCTGCAACTCAGCCTCGATCACGGGCAGTTGATCGGCGACCACCACGATGTCAGCGTCGAGTGTGTAAACTGGCTCGACGTAGCAATTCACCGCCAGCCCGCCAATCAAGCACCACGGCTGATGTCGGGCCAGCAAGCGCACGACTTCGGCGAAATCTCCCGCGCCTCCGCTGGTCACAGAATCGAATGCTTCGGCGGCGGTCATGCGGAGACGATGGGCAGATTGTCCACAGGTTTCAATCCACGTAGATGAACTCATTCGCGCAGAGCAGCACCTGGCAAAGCTGCTCCCACGCGGCGGGCGCGGGGTTTACGCTGCGGGCGAGGGCGAGGGCGGCCAGGGCGATAGGCTTTTCCTCGGCAGTTGGCGGGCGGGCGAAAAGGCGGGTGTAGAGCCAGTCGAGGCGGGCGGTGTCGTCGTCGGGCGTGTCGCGGAGCAGGCGGGTGGTAAGGGCTTTGGTCTGCGCGAGGGCGAAGGGATGGTTGAGGAGCCAGAGGGCTTGCGGGGCGATGACGCTGTCGGTGCGCTTTTCGACGATCGCGTTCGGATCGGCGCCGTCGAAGAGCATCTGGTAGGTCGCGCGGTCGCTGCGGATCGTCGTGATGTAGAGCGTGCGGCGCGGGGCGTTGAGATCGTTGAGCGAGGCCCCGCCGGCGGCGCGGTCGAGATTGCCGCTGGCGGCGAGGAGGGAGTCGCGCAGTTCCTCGGCGCTGAGGCGGCGGCGGTTCTGGCAGCTGAAGAGTTGGTTCTCCGCGTCGGCTTTCCGCGCCGCGGCGGTGGGCGAGGAGGACTGCTGGTACGCGGCGCTCGCGAGGATCAGCCGGTGCATCGCTTTCACGCTCCAGCCGCTTTTCACAAACTCCGTGGCGAGCCAGTCGAGCAGTTCGGGGTGCGTGGGCGCGGTGCCGAGTTTGCCGAAGTTATTCGGCGTCCGCACGATGCCTTCGCCGAAGTGGTGCTGCCAGATGCGGTTGACCATGACGCGGGCGGTGAGCGGGTTTTCAGTGCTGGCGATCCAGCGGGCGAGTTCGAGGCGGCCGCTCCCGGCGGCGATGGGCGGCTGCTCGCGGGTCAACAGCGCGGGGAAGCTGCGGGGGACGCTGTCGCCGAGCCGGTCATAACGTCCGCGGGCGTGGATGCGGGCGTCGTGGAAACCTTCGTAGCCGGTGGCGGGGATGCCGCCTTCCTGCAAGCCTTGCACAAACTCGGCCCGAGCAATCTGCGCGGTGAGCGTTTTCTTTTCCTCCTCCAGCGCGGGGCGGCCGGCGACTTCGTTGCCCAACTGCGCGCCTTCGCCGGCGCAGATCCACCAGACGCCGTCGTGCCCCTGCTCGGCTCCGTGGACAAGCGTGTCGCGGAGATCCCACTGCGTGCCATCCGCGCCGCGGATGAGGAAATCGGTTTGCGTGGAATCGCAGGTGTATTCGCCGCGCGGGCGGATGAGGAGTTGCACGAGTTCGCCGGTTTTCACGGCGACATCACGTTCGGCAACTTCCGCCACGCCGCCGTTGTCCATCGTGCCGCTGCCGAGCTTCTCGCCGGCGCGACGCACTTCCCACGCGATCCCGTCGCCGCAGGTCGGGTCCGCGTCGCGGAGCTGCGCGCTCACGCGCACGGTGCCGGTCAGCGGACTGCGCCAGGCCACGGTCGCGGCGGTCTTCGGGCCGGGGTGGAGGGCGATGGATTTGGCGGGGAGCTTGATCGTGATGAAGCTTTGCTCGGTGTCGGTCGTGTTGATGACGAGGGAGGGATTGTCCGCGCCTTTTGGGCTCCACGCGTGCAGGCCGGGCTTGCCGAGAATGTCGCGCTTCACCTCGGTCAGCGGCTGCAAGCCACCGGCGAGCGCGGCCTCGATTTCGCCGAGCCGCTTTTGCGCGACCGCGCGCTCCGCGGCTTGCGCGGGCGAGAGCAGCGGCCAGCGGGCGAGCTTCTCGCCTTCGCCTTTGCTTTGGAACTTTGGCAGGATGCGGCTGCTGAAAAAGATGCCGGCCAGCCCGTAGTAGTCGCGCGCCGTGAGCGGGTCGAATTTGTGATCGTGGCAGCGTGCGCAGGCCAGCGTGAGGCCGAGAAACGCGCGGCCGGTCACGTCGATCTGGTCGTCCACGATGTCGGTGTAGAGCTTCTCCTTGTCGGCGTCGCCGTTGCCCCAATTGCCAATGGCATACATCCCGGTCGCGGTCACTTTCGCCGCGTCCCAGTCGCGCGCCGCGAGGATGTCGCCCGCGATTTGGTGGGTGACGAACTGGTCGTACGGCAGATCCTTGTTGAAAGCCGAGACCACCCAATCGCGGTAGCGCCACGCGTCGAGGATGTCGCCGTCTTTGCCGAGCCCGCGGGCGTCGAGCGAGTCGGCATAGCGCACGGTGTCGAGCCAGTGCCGGCCCCACTGCTCGCCGTAGTGCGGCGAGGCGAGCAGCCGGTCGATGAGCGCGCTCACCGCGGCGTCGCGATTATCGGCCGCGGCCTTTTCAAAGGCGGCCACTTCCTCCGGCGTCGGTGGCAGGCCCGTAAGGTCGAAAGTGATGCGGCGGATGAGCGTTCGCGGCTCGGCGGGCGGGGCGAGCGTCAACCCTTTCTCGGCGAGCTTTGCGGCGATGAAGCGGTCGATCGGCAGCCCCGCTCCCGGCGGCAACACCGGCGGTTCCGGCTTCCGAAAGGCCCACTGCTTCCGCGCCGCCTCGTAGTCGATGGCCTTCGCCTCGGACTTCGCCTCGGACTTCGCCGCGACGACCGCGGCCTTTTCCTCCGGTGCCGGCGCGCCCATCTGCACCCACTTCGCCAGATCGGCGATCACCGCATCCGGCAGCCGCTTGTCCTTCGACGGCATTTTCAAATCCTTGTCCGTGTGCCGCACTGCCTTGATGAGCAGGCTGTTCTCTGGATCACCCGGCACCAGCGCGGGGCCGGATTCGCCACCTTTCAGCCAGCCCTCCCGCGAGTCGAGCAGCAGCCCGCCCTTGATCTTCTCCGAGTCCGCCGCGTGACACTTCGCGCAGTGCTCGGCGAAAACCGGGCGCACCCGCTTTTCATAAAACTCGATCCCTTCCTCCGCCCGCACCGGCCCGGCGCAGCCGAGGAGCGTGGCGCAGAGCGCGAGGGAATGACGGAGGGACGGAGACACGGCGGGGTAAGCAAACGCCGGATTGTTTGTTAGGCAAAGCCCGGTTGAAATAATTTCCCGCCGCCACGGTGCGCGATTGCAAAGCCGCGGCGGGCTGCTAAAGCAGACGGCCCTATGCCCAACGAACCACAAAATCCCCAGCAATCTCTTCAGATCAAATACGAAAACTTTACCGCCCGGTACGCCAACCACGCCCTCGTCAGCGTGGGCGCCGAGGAGGTCTATATCGACTTCACCTCCGGCATCGTGGCCGACCGGCCCGGCGTCTCGATCATGCCGATCCACACGCGCATCGCCATGACCCCGTCGGGCGTCGTCCGCCTCGCCCAGCTCCTCGCCCAGACCACGCAGAACTTCCAAGTGGTGCAGGTCCAGCAGCCGCAGGCGCCGCCGGTGCCTGTCGAGCCCGCCGCCGTGACCGACGGCGGTCCGGTCTAAGCAGAACTTTTCAGCCAACCCGCCGGTCCGTGCGCGCGAGCGCCACTGACCGGCGGGTTCTTTTTTGGGAATCGAGCAGCTCTGGTGTGAATCCACGCGGTCATGTGGAAAGGAGATTCGCCGCGGGCGGAGCGGCGATGGAACACGGCAACATCGCGCGAAGGGGTCGAAAGAAACAGCAGTCATCCTGAGCGGAGTCCTCGGCGGGCGAAGGCGGCCGGGGACACAGTGTAGGATCGCTGACAGTAATGGGCGGAGGCGGTCTGATGGGATGCGACGGCTTTCCCTCCCTCCGCCTCCGCCCGCGGACTGTCAGCGATTCTTCACTCCGCCATTGTCGCAAAGCCTCCAAAGGCTCCGTTCAGAATGACGGCGGGTTTTGGGGAGCTTCGCGAGGAGCGGGGCGTACGCTTTGGATCGGGCAACTTACAGGGCCGGCGCTTCGATGCGCGGGAAGAGCGGGGTGGGCTGGCCGAGTTGGTGGCCGTCGGGCAGACCGCCCCACTGCGCGTCGGTGAGCTTGAAGCGCGTCTCCTGCCCCTGCTCTTCCATCTTCCAGTTCAGTTGGTCGAAGATGCCCTGCGCCGCCTTCGGCAACACGGGCGAGAGGAGAATGGCGATGATGCGGAGGGACTCGGCCAGGGTGTAAAGGACGGCGTCGAGGCGGTCGGCGTAGGCGGGCCCTTTGGCGAGTTTCCAAGGCGCTGTTGCTTCGATGAAAGCATTAAGCTCAGTCGCAAACGCGATGCCGAATTCCAGAGCGGACGAGACTTGATGGTGATCAAACCACTTCCGATTCATCCGCGTCGTGCGGGGGGCATGGTTATGTTCGAACGGTCCGACTCGCGCCCAAAACTCGGCACCTACTCCGGCGAGTTTCTCAGGAACAGCTCCTTCCGGCTTTTCCACAGCATAAAAGGAAGCAACTTGTGGATCATTGAAGAAGCTATCCTTGCTCAGAGTGCCGCTCCGATATTTCGCCGCCATGCTCAGCGACCGGTTGAGTAGGTTGCCGAGGCTGTTGGCGAGGTCGGTATTGTAGCACTGGATGAGGCGTTCTTCGGAAAAGTCGGCGTCTTTCCCGGTGGCGATGTCGCTCATCAGGTAATAGCGCACGGCTTCGGCGCCGTACTTGTCGGCATATTTGTCGGGATCGATGACGTTGCCGGTGGTCTTGCTCATCTTTTCGCTCAAGCCCTCCCTGCTGCGAACATTCCAAAAGCCGTGGACGAGCAGCGTGGGCATTTCGTCGTCCGGGAAGCCGAGGGCTTTGAGCATGATGGGCCAATAGACGCCGTGCGCGGGGATCATGATGTCCTTGCCGATGACGTGGAGGGGCGGCCAGAGCGCCGCGAAGGATGAAGGACGAGGGATGAAGGATGAAGAAGATGGGCCTGCGGCGGCCGGGGACGAGGGCGGAGCATCGTTCTGATCCTCCACACGACTCTTCATCCTTCCGCCCTCATCCTTCATCCTTTCGGCGTAAGCCGGGTCGTGGCCGGGGGCGAAGCTGATGTAGTTCACGAGGGCGTCGAACCAGACGAAGGTGACGAAGCCCGCGCCCCAGCTCTCGGGAAACGGGATGCCCCACTGGAGCCGCGCGGCGGGCCGCGAGATGCAGAGGTCGCCGTCGAGTTTTTCGACGGCGTTGCGCAGCTCGGGGACGCGGAATTCGGGGACGACGAAGGGGTTTCCCTCGGCGCTGCGCTTGTTGATGAAATCGAGGAGCCACGGTTTGTGCTCCTTGAGGCGGAAGTAGAAGTTTTCCTCTTCGCGGAATTCGACCTGCCCCCACTCGGGGCCGAATTCGCCGTCTGCGCCGCGCTCTTTGTCGGTGAGGAATTGCTCCTGGCGGACGCTGTAGTAGCCGCCTTCGCTCTTCTTGTAGATCCAGCGGCTTTCGCCGGTGGCAGGGTCTTGATCGTCCCAGAGCATCTGGAGATTGGCGCGGACGCACTGCTTGTGGAGCTCGTCGGTGGTGGCGGCCCAACCGTCGTAGCGGACGTCGAGCTTGTCCCACAGCGCGACGAATTTCGCGGTGAGGCCATCGACGAAATCCTGCGGCGCGATGCCCTGCTTTTCGGCGGATTGCTGGACCTTCTGCCCGTGCTGATCGACGCCGGTGAGATAGAAAACCTCGTCGCCTTTCAGCCGGTGATAACGCGCGAGGACATCGGCGAGGACCTTTTCGTAGGCGTGCCCGATGTGCGGAGCGCCGTTGGTGTAGTCGATGGCGGTGGTGATGAAGAAAGTGTCGGCCATAAGGCGGGCGCGCAATGTGAGGGAAGCCCGCGCGGATGGCAACTCGCGGAGAATTTGCGGGGCAGGCGCTCCGCCTGCCGCGGCAACCGGAGCGGTAGCCCCACAAGTTTAGACCGCCGCTCCTAGTCCTGCTTTCGTTCCTTGCGCGTGAGAACGGAGATGCGGCCGTTGGTTTCGAGGATGGCGGCGTGGACTTCGGTGATATTGGCGCAGTCGGCTTCGCGGATCGCAGCGAGCAGGTCGTGCTGGGTGATGCCGGACTTGTTCAGGGCGTCTTCCCGAATGTGGCCGTTGTGGACGAGGATCTCGGCCCGGCCTTCGATGAGCGTCTCCAGCTTGCGGTTGCGACGGGTGAGCGCGGCGAGGCCGACATCGGCCAGGATCAGCGTGGCGGCGAGGATGATCCCGGCGGTGATGGAGTTGTCGCCGCCGTTCATGGAGTTCTGCACGGCGTTGCTGATGAGCAAGAGCAGGACAAGATCGAAGGGAGTCATTTGCCCGATTTGGCGCTTGCCGGAGACGCGAAGGAAGACGAGCACGATGCCGAAGATGGCGAGGCCGCGCAGGACGAACTGCCACCAAGGAGCGCTGAGTTGCCACATTTCCGCCTCCATCACGCGTCAGTCTTTTTGAGCTTCCCGCCCCAGCCGAGAATCTTCGCTTTCGCTCCGGCGGACTCGGCTTCGGGGATCATCCCGGCACGGACGTAGAAAAGCGAAAGGCTGGACCAGGCGAGCTGGTCGTTCGGGCGGAGGGCGACGGTGCGGAGGCCGGCGGCGATGGCCTCCGGGTAGCGTCCGAGTTTCATCTGCGCCATGCCGAGGGCGTGCCAGCCGTCGGAGAAGTCCGGCGCGAGTTCGGTGCAGCGGGCGTATTTACCAACGGCGGCTTCGAGGTCACCGAGAGCGAGGTCGCCGTTGGCGTCGTCGAAGAGTTCCTCGACCTCGGGTGGCGCGTCCATTCCGGCTCGTGAAAACAGGCTCGCGATTAGCCGCGGCGGGCGGTGGTGACGCGGGCGTCCGCACGGCGCAGCTTCAGCCATTCGGCGAAGAGCGCCTCGCGAAGGTCGCGGGCGAGACCTGTGGCAATGGGGGCTTGCTCGGTGGCAAATTTCGCGTCATCGACGGGCGGGCGTTTGTCCACATGGATGAGGATGGCCCCGGTGGTGGTCGGCGTGGCCTGGCTGAGCTCGCCTTCCTTCATCTGGAAGGCGGCGATCATCACCTCCTGCGCGTCGGGCGCGTCGAATTTTGGCGCGGTCGGCGAGAACACGCCGAAGGGCTCGGCCTTGACCCCGGCGGTCTGCGCGGCGTCGGCGAAGGATTTGCCGGCTTTCAACTCGGTGTCGATTTTGCCGCGGATTTCCGCGGCTTTGAGGTTGAGCGCTTCCGTCGCGCGCTCGCGTTTGAGCTGCTCGGTGAGCGCCGGCTGGGCCTCCTCGAAAGTCAGGGGGCGGGCCTCGGTGATGCCCGCGAGCTGGAGCACGTAGTAGCCGCGGTCGGTGGTGAGGACATCGCTGTTCGGTTCCTTCACGGTCAGCTTGAAGGCCTCGGCGACGACGGCGGGCGCGGTGGCCAAAGTGGGCGGGGGTGCGACGCGGGAGAATTCCGGCGTCTCCTCGGCTTTCACGCCGAGCTTGGAGGCGGCGGTGTCGAAAGCGGCGTCCTTCTCCGTCATGGCGACGCTAAAGTCCTCGGCCGCCTTCCCCAGCTTGGCCAGCTCTTCCGCGCGCGGCTTGCCTTCGAGCGGCTTGTCGGTCGTCGGCAGGATGAATGCGGCGAACCGCACCTTGCGCCGCTCGTCGGACTTGAGCTTCGTTTTGCGCGCCTCGAAGAGCTTCTGCACCTCCTCATCCGGCGCGGTCGCGGTGGCGAGAAAGTCGTCGAGTTTCAACCGCACGACCGACGACTCGATCTGTTGGTTGCGCTGGTCGTAGGCGGCACGCACCTCGGCCGGGCCGGGGGCCGTCGTCGCGCCGAGGAGCGTCTTGATCTTGTTCAGCCGGAGCTGGTCGCGCACGAGTTCCTCGAGCTGATCTTTGCCAAAGCCGCGGGGCTGGAGCGCGTTTTGAAAAATCATGGCATACTTCGCCGAATCGAAAGCCCCGTTCGTTTGAAAAACGGGCATCGCCTGAATGGCGGCGAGCACCTCCTCGTCGGTCGCGCCGATGCCGAGGGCCTCGGCTTCGTGGCGCAGCACGAGTCCGTTCCAGGTGAAGTTTTCGGTGGCTTCATCCATGGACTGTGCGCGACCCGCGAGGGTCATGAGCAACTCCTGCATGCCGAGGTCGCGCGCGAGCTCAAATTTGCGTCCCTCGCGCAGCATTGCCACTTGGGTGACGGGGTGCCCGTAGATCGTCGCCGCAGGGCCGCCACCGCCCGTTTTATCGAGGAAGCCGCCATTGAAAAAGCCGACGAAACTGATGATGATCACGATCGTGAAAATGATGAGCAACGGCTGCTGATAGCGGCGGAAAAAGTGGGTGACCATGAGGTTGAGTTTCGGGGTTGATTTCGCTCGGTGGCGTCTCTAGCTTGCCGCCCGCCGAGTCGATGAACCTACGTTTCCCCCCTCATTTACAGCAACTCCTTTTTGCCGCAGGATGCGCTTTGCTGCTAGGTTCTGCGGCGATGGCGCAGCAGGACGCGGATGTCATCATTGCAGGCCAGGCGCAGCGGATGAAGGTCATCGGCGTCAGCGGAGCTTCGCTCATGGTGAAGACGGAATTCGGCGAGCAGGGTCTGCCGCTCGCGCGCATCCAGGAGGTGCGCATGGCCCAGCCGCCGGAGTTGGCGCAGGCGTTCCAGGCCTATCAGGCAAAGGAGTACGCAAAGGCACTCCCGCTTTTCAAAAGCGTGGTGGACCGCTTCCGCGGCATGCCCACAGCGTGGGCGCAGCAGGCTTCGGGCATGCTGGTCGATATCGACCTCGCGCTGAACGACGCCGCCAAGGCGGACGCGGACTACGCGGCCTTCGTCAAAGCCTATCCGGCGGGCGGAACGCTTCAGGCGGACGTCCTTGCGGCGCGCATCGCCGCCTCGAAAAAGGAGTTCGCCGTGGCGAAACAGAAACTCGGGCCCATCACCGAAGCAGCCTTGAAAGAGAAGGTGCCGAGCAGCGGCAATGCGCTCGCCTACAGTCAGGCCTTTCTGGTCAGCGGCCAGGTGAAGGAGGCGGAGGGAAACTTCAGCGGCGCACTCGAAGACTATTTGCGCACCGTGACCCTCTTCTACCATGATCGCGCTGCGGTCGGCGTGGCGCAGGAACATGCCGATGCGCTCCGCAGCCAGCACCAAGAAATCGCCGTTCCCTGACTCCGCACCTCCTTTTCCAAACCACCCAATGATCCCAGCCAAACTCCGCCGCTTCCTCCTTCCTGCGATTTTCCTCGCCGTCGCCGCCCTCGGTTACGGCACCTCTTTTGCCGAGGATGCGGTCGCCGGCGGGGAGGGGGTTAAGCAGCAGAGCGTCTTCCACGTCATTATGGGGGGTGGCCCGCTCATCATGTTCATCTGGGTCTGTATCGTCGGCACCTCGGTGACGATGGTCACGCTCATCATCCAAAACGCCATGTCCCTGCGAAAGAACAAGCTGGCGCCGCCGCCGCTCATCCAGGCGCTCGAGCAGACTCTCGGTGCGGGCAATTACCAGGAAGCCTGGGCCACCTGCGCGGCGAACAAAAACTACCTGGCCAATGTCCTCCGAGCCGGCCTCACCCGGCTGGGTCGCGGCAAGGAAGCGGTCGAAAATGCCGTCGCCGAACACGGCCTGCGCGAGGCCACCATGCTCCGCACCCGCAACAGCTACCTCTCGGTCATCGGAGTTATCAGCCCCATGATCGGGCTGCTCGGCACGGTTATCGGCATGATGGGGGCGTTCGCGGTGCTCGGCAGCAGCGGCATGAAGGATCCCGGCGCACTCGCCGGAAAAATCGGCGAAGTGCTACTCGCCACGGCGAGCGGCCTTTTCATCGCCATCCCGGCCTTCGTCGCCTACTACGTCTTCCGCAACCTCTCGCAGATGTGCATCGTCCACGCGGATGACGTCGTCAATACTCTGCTGCTCGACGTCCCCTACGACGAACTCGCGGGCGTCCAGATCGGGGAAACCTTTGATGCTGGCGCACCCATGCACGATTTTGCCGGCGGTGCCCGCAAAGTCTCGATGGCTCTGACCACTGCCTGCCCCGTCTGCAACGGCGTGGTCACCCCCGGCGTGAATCCGTGCCCGCACTGCGGTGCCACGCTCGACTGGGCCGCCTGATTCTTTCCCGCGATGGCCCACCACGCCAGCCACGCCAAGAATGCGCGCAAGCTGACCCGGCTCGTGCCCGAGGAAGATCCGGAGTTTCAGATCGCTCCGATGATCGACATCCTCCTCGTGCTGCTCGTTTTCTTCATGGCGATCAGCACCTCGGAAATCCTCCAGGTCAGCGAGGGCGTGATCCTGCCGGTGGCGAAAGACGCGAGCCCGCGAGAGCCAAACAAAAGGGGCGAAGTGATCGTCAACATCCTCTGGAATCCGATCAATAACGTCGGCGGGATCGAGGTCGCTGATGTCCTCTACAACCAGGCGGATCAAATCGCCGGCATCCTGACCGCCGCCGTCCAGGCCAACCCTGAAACCCGCATTCTCATCCGCGCCGACCGCAATGTGCGCTACGACTACCTGCGCTCGGTCATGGCCGTCGCCGGCAAGGCCGGAGTCGGAAAGGTGACTTTTTCCGTCGTCGATAAAGATGACGGTGCCGCACCCGCGCCCGCGCCGACTCCCTGATTCAGAGATGCCTTGCAACCCTCACCCCTCAACTTTCTCCTAACATGGCTTCCGTAGGTTCCGAAGATGGCGACATCGGCTTTCAAATCGCCCCGATGGTCGATGTGGTTTTCGTGCTCATGCTCTTTTTCATGGCCAGCGCGGGCCAGCAGATTGTCGAGCAGGAGCTGAACATCAGCCTGCCCAGCGGCGCGACCGGCCAGAAAACCGAGAGAACGCCCATCATCATCGAAATCTCCGCCGAAGGACAGGTGACGATGAACCAGACTTCCTTTGGCACGCCTGCCGACAAAGCCCTCAAACCCCTTCAGGACTGGTTGAAGAACGCCATCGAACAATTTGGCGGAGAAGACCCCGTGATCATCCGGCCGAGCCCCGACACCCGGCACGAACGCATCATCGACGTCCTCAACGCCGCTGCCGCCGCCGGCGTGAAAAACCTGTCTTTCAGCTAAATCGCCGCTTCGGCCCAAAATCCATGGCCTCCTCCCCCGGAACCCTCGACGGTGATATCGGCTTCCAAGTCGCCCCAATGGTGGATGTCGTTTTCGTCCTGCTGCTGTTCTTCATGGCGAGCGCTGGCTGGCCGATGAAAGAACGGGAACTCCAAACCTTTCTCCCCGCGCCCGGCAAGGGTGCGCCAACCGCGGTCACCCTCGACATCACCCAGGACGGGCGCGTCATGCTGAACGACGAAGCGTTCGGGGAAGCCGATGACCGGCAGCTTGCGAAGTTGCGTGCCTGGCTCAAAGCCACCCGTGAACGCTTCGGCACCGACGACTCAGTCATCATCCGTCCCGCCGCCACGACCCGCCACGAACGCCTGATGGATGTCCTCAACGCCACAGGCGCCGCGGGAGTGCGCACGGTGTCATTCTTCTAAAAGGTCCGACTGGTTCGCGACGTTACGGGGATTTTCCCGAACAACATCGGACGGCCCATTTGCCAATGTCGCCATCAATGAAACCTCAGAGCTCTGCGACCAAAGTCGGACGCCTGCTCGCCACTCGCCGCAGCCTCATCGAGCGGCTCACGGATTTGGGGGATCAGCGGAAGTGGCAGGAGTTTTTTGAAACCTACTGGCGGCTCATCTACGGTGTCGCGCGCAAGGGCGGACTGAGCGACGCCGAGGCCCAGGATGTCGTTCAGGAGACGGTCATCACCGTGGCGAAAAATATCACTAAATACGAACGCGAGGCCGGCTCCTTCAAAGGCTGGCTGCTGCACATCACCCGCTGGCGCATCGCCGACCAGTTCCGCCGGCGCTCCCCCGCCGACAAACCGCGTCCGGCCCGCGACGACAGCCGCCGCGCCACCGCCACGATAGACCGCATCCCGGACGGCTTCGACCTCGACGCCACCTGGGAGGAGGAGTGGCAGCGCAACGTCCTCGCCGCCGCCCTCGAGCGCGTGAAGCGCAAGATCGACGCCAAGCACTACCAGATTTTCGACTGCCTCATCGTCAAGCAATGGCCCGCCGCCAAGGTCGCCGCCGAACTCCGCGTCAGCCTCGCCCAAGTCTATCTCATCAGACACCGCGTCTCAGCATTGGTAAAACGTGAAGCAGCAGCGGTGGAGAAAAACCGCTAATGGGTCGAATGGCGGCCGGTGCAAAACATAGCGGCTCTCCAGGTCATCGGTTCGTTTGCGGCCCTAACCGGTGTGGCCTGCTCACGCTCCTCGCCAGCTTCATTGACCAACCGGAGCGCGCCCAACGCCAAACTGGTCGCTGACGGCAGTCACTTTCCCGTCACGGAAATCCGCTTCGAAAAATTTCGAGCTGCTCACCGGCCTGCCTTGATCGTCTTTTAGTGTGGCCACAATCTGCCTGGTTTTCGTGTCGATCACGTCAGGGGTGTGGCACCACGCATGGCGGCCATCGAGGGAGAAAGTGATCCAGCCGTGGCCGCCGAGGCTAAGATCGACGTGACCGGTTTCCCTCGGCGGCATTTGCGTGGTGTCGAAAATGTAAAGCCGGTTGCCGCCCTGGTCGCTGATCCAGAGTTCCTTTTCGTCAGGCGTGAGGCCCGCGCCGTGGGTGCGGCGCGTGAGCTGGCCGTCGCCAGCGAAGACTCGGTGGAGAACCTTGCCGGAGGTGAGGTCGGCGACATCGAAGCCCACATGTTGGCCGAGGCAGACGTAGGCCAGCGTCCCCCGGCTGTTCACGGTGAAAGGAAAGACGCCGCTCTCGCCAATGGGTGCGATTTCCTTCACCACGGAGTCATCGCTTGTGCGGAAAACATGGAGCGTAGTCTCGGACCCGCCATAGACGTATTGCCCGTCGAGCCCCATGAGCGTGTTGTGCGAATGGCTGCGCACGGGCAGGTGCTTGGTGACTTCGCCCGTCCCGGCATCGACGACGAACCACTCGCTCGCTCCGTCGCCGACCCACCAACCCGTGGGCACGTAGATTTTCCGTCCATCAGGCGTCACCGCGGCCCGGTCGCAGCCGCTGGGATACTTCTTCTCCCAGACGATTTTGTCCGTTTCGAGATCGAGGCAGCCGAGGGTGTGATTAGTCGTGGTGTAGAAGGCGCGGTGGGTCTTGGCGTTTGGGCAGAAGCCGCGGATGCCTTCCTTGAAAACGGGCACGTCGATCCGGCGCACGAATTTGTGCCCGTCATCAATATCGAAGATAAGAACGCCCTGGCCGGAGCCGCCGGGCTGCGCGCCGTCGGGCGTAGCGAGGTAAAGGAGATGCCTGTCGGCGGGTTCGGTCGCGCGGGTGAGTGCAGTGCAGAGAAGCGCGAGGCAGAGGAGGGACACGGATTTCATAGGACAAAATATCTCGCCACGCCCGAAGGAAGGCGAGCCTCATCCTTCGACCAGACTCCCACACCAGCCCGCCCAAATCTGTTGACGGAAATGCCAGCCGAAGCGAGATAGCGGATATTCCATGACGAGAACCATACAAGCCATCTTAGTGTCCGCGGCGGCGGTGGCGGCAGTCCCGTTCTCTCAAGCGATTCCATACAATTTCATCAGTTTGTCAGGGGATTACGCCGAAGGGCGCGCTCCGGTCAGCCTGCGCGAAGATGAGTTAGGCTATGGCTGGATTCCCTTTCCCAGGGATAACTCCCCTTTCATTTTCGGCTTCAATACGGCGCTCGGCTGGCGGTCCTACCTCGACATTTATGGCTTTGGTTTCACTCTTTCAGACAGCAGAGAGACGCTTTATGCCAATGGCAGCCTCGTGCAACCCTTTGCCATTCCTTACGGCGGACTGATCTCTGCCAATTTTGTGACCGGCTTGGATGGTATCGCGGTCTGGCACGGCAGCTATCAGGTGGGAGGGATGGACTACACGGCTTCTGGGACCGGTCGATGGGTGCGGGAAGGCGCTGTCCCGATCGCGGTTCCGGACAATGGCTCGACCTTCATCCTGCTGGGCAGTGCCTTGAGCTTGGTCGCTGGGTGGGGCATTCGTCGCACCTTCTCGAGTAAGGAAACCTAGAACTCGCTGCCCCTCACTGCGGACAAGGTTCCGAGTCTTCAGCGGGCGACGGAGATGGCGAGTTTGTGACCTTTGAATTTGATGCCGTTGAGCTTTTTCAAAATGAAGGTCGCGCTCTCGTCGGAGACATCCACAAAGGTCTGGCGGTCGCCGATGTCGATGCGTCCGACGACTTCCTTCGGGAGCCGGGTGGTGCCGGCGATTACGCCGACGAAATCGCCAGGAGCGACGCCCTGCGCATTGCCGAGGTTGAAAGCGAGCCTCACCATGCCGGACTCGCGGGAGACAGGCGAAGGATCGTGGCGACGGGACGGGGGGGCGGCGGGGCGCGGTTCACGCTTCTCGGGTCTGGCCTCGCGCGTTTTCAGCGGCTCGTATTTCGGATAGTCGCGCGGGGCGCGCGGCTCGTATTCGCGCCCGCCGCGGGGTTCCCGGAACTCCCGCCGCGGGGCCTGCTCTTCGATGATCGGCTGCACCGCCGGCTTGTCCCCGCCGAGCAGGTGGATGAGCGCGCTGGCGATGTCCGTCGGCGAGTGCCCCTGATTGAGCAATTGGTCGATAACCGCGTCCTGCCGCTTGTAGTCGCCCTTCTCCAAAGTCTCGCGCAGCGTTTCGAGAAAGGCGTTTGTCCGTTTCTCCTCGACCTCTTCCGCCGAGGGCACCTTCTCGCGCCGGACCTTCCCTTTCGTGAAGCGAATGATCTGCTGCATCTTCCAAATCTCCCGACCCGCGACGAACGTGACGGCCCGCCCCGTCTTGCCCGCACGTCCCGTGCGCCCGATGCGATGGACGTAATCCTCGGCGTCCTGCGGCAGGTCATAGTTGAAGACCACCTCGATGTCGTCCACGTCCAGCCCGCGCGCCGCCACGTCCGTCGCCACGAGGAATTCAAAGCCGCGCTTGCGAAACTTCGCGACTACGCGCTCGCGCATCTGCTGCGAGATGTCGCCGTGCAGCTTGTCCGCGCTGTAGCCGCGGGCCTTGAGATGGTCGGCGAGTTCGTCGCACATCATCTTCGTCCCGCAGAAAATGATCCCGTATTTGATGTCCTGAAGATCGATCAGCCGGCAGAGGACTTCCAGTTTCGAGCGGCGGTCCACTTCGTAATAAACCTGCTCGATCGCCGGCACCGTCATCTCCTGCGCCTCGATGCGCACGTTCACCGGATCGCGGGTGTAGTTTTTGATCAGATGCCGGATCGGCGGCGGGATCGTCGCGGAAAAGAAAACCGTTTGTCGCTCGACAGGAGCCTGCTTGAGGATCGTCTCAATGTCTTCGCGGAAGCCCATGTCGAGCATGCGATCCGCCTCGTCGAGGATGACCATCACGACCTGCTCGAGCTTCAGCGTCTTGCGTTCGAGGTGGTCCATCACCCGGCCCGGCGTGCCGATGATGATCTGCGCGCCCTCGCGCAGCCCGCGGAGCTGGCGGTCGTAGGATTGCCCTCCGTAGATCGGCAGCTCGCGCACCCCGCGTTTGAACTGCGCCAGCTTCGCCACCTCCTCCGCCACCTGCATCGCCAACTCGCGCGTCGGGCAGAGGATCAGCACCTGCGGCCCGCGGACATTCACATCCACCCGCTCGATCGCTGGGAGCGCAAAGGCCGCCGTCTTGCCCGATCCCGTCTGCGAAAGGCCGACGACATCGGAGCCGGCGAGCAGCTTGGGAATGGTCTCCGACTGAATCGGCGACGCCTCCTCAAAACCCATCTTCGCCACCGCCTTCAGGCTTTCCGGCGAGAGGCCGAGTTCGGAAAAAAGTTTCTTCTGCATCCGGGCTTTTAGCCCGCCCGCACCGGCGGGGCGAACGGAATCGGCGAACTATTTCGCCATGCCGATGCACCACAAATGCTTGTGCGTGCGGATAAAAATCTCGCCGTCGCTGACCGCGTGCGACGCATTCGTCAGCCCGTCACTGAGCGCGTTGACCGCGAGCAATTCAAACTTCGGACTGGCTTTGAGGACAACCGTGTCGCTGTTCTGATTGAGCACGTAGATGCGCTCTCCGCTGAGCACCATTGAGCACCAGGACTGTGATTTTCCGGCCGTTCCCACGCGCTCTTCCCAGACCTGCGCCCCGGTTGCGAGGTCGATGCACTGAGCGGTGCCCGGCGTGTTGAGAATGTAAAGATGTCCGCCGGTGATGACGCCTGAGCCGATGCGCTGCTTGTCGCGCACCTTCTGCCAGAGCCGCTGCGCCGTCACATCCCCGGATCCACCGGGCCGCAGCGCGACGGTCGTGCCGCCAAAGCCGCCGCTGCCGATGACTACGCCTTCACCAAACATCGGCGAGCTGTAAAGCAGTGGGTTCATCCCGCTGGCGCGCCAGAGTTCGCGGCCCGTCGCCGGATCATAGCCCGCCATTTTTTCCGGCCAGGTCATCACGAGTTCATCGCGCCCGCCCGCTTGCACGATGATGGGCGTGCTCCATGAGCCGACCATCCCATCGCTTTTCCCCGCGAAGCCATCGGTCCTTTCCGTGGCCTCAACCGGTGGTGCCTTCACCCGCCAGACCTCTTTGCCCGTCACCTTGTCAAAGGCCGCGAGCCAGTGGTTGGTGCCCGCACCTTGCGCCATAAAGCAGAGCCCGCCGTGGAGCACCGGGGAGATCGCGTAACCCCACTCGTGATCGACTTTTCCCAAGTCCGCCCGCCACAGTTCCTTCCCCGCCAAGTCGAACGCGTACAATCCCGCACTTCCGAATGACGCCACAACCCGCTCCCCGTCCGTCACGGGCGACGCCGAACAAAGCGGATTCGTGGGGTGAGTCGGTTCCTTTTGTTTCCACACCGGCCCGGCCTCCCAGAGCAGCTTGCCATCGTTTCGATCGAAGGCCATGACCAAGCGCCGCTCGCCCACCGCTTGCGTGAGGAAAACGCGGTCGCCCCAGACGATCGGCGAAGAGTTTCCCGGCTCGGGCAGCGCGATTTTCCAGCGCACATTCTCCGTCGCGCTCCACGTCAGTGGCAGTACCGTCTCGCCCGTCACCCCGGTGCCTTGCGGCCCGCGCCACGCCGGCCAATTGCCGGCGAAAACCGCGGTGCTCAGAAAGAAAAAGGCGGCGGCGGATGATGAAATGCGGGGCAACATGCGGCCACGCTACCGTCGCAGTCCGGCGAGGGAAAGGCGCCTGTTTCCCCGCCTACGCCGCGTCCGGCTTCGCCCGGAAAAAAACCGCCACATTGCCAACCTGCATGACCAGCGCACTGCCAGTCTTTTCCGCAATCTCAGGCACCATCGTCTTCCGCTCCTCCTTGAAGTCCGTGAACTTCATTTTCACCAACCCGTGCTGGGTCAGCGCCTCGTCGAGGCTCTTGAGAAAGCCCTCGCTCATCCCAGCGTGGCCGAGTTTCACGATGGGTTCGATCCGCTGCGCGCGGGCTTTCAGAGTGCGCTTCTCAGCGCCGGTCAGGGACGTGGACATATCTGCGAGTCTGCGCGCCATGTGCTGCGCCAACGAGCGCGGCTTACTGCTTCGGGATGATCCCCTTGCTCTCCAGCTTCTCGACCTTCGGGCGGATGACCGCCTGGCAGTAGGGATTCCGGTTGCCGTTCAGCCGGTAGTAATCCTGATGGCTGACCTCCGCCTTGTAAAAAACCGTGAGCGGCGCGAGCTGCGTGACGATCGGACTCTTCCAATTCTTCTGATCTTCCGCCTTCGATTTTTCCGCCACCGCCTTCTGCGCGTTACCCCGATAAAGGATCACCGATCTGTAGCTATCACCGACATCGCCACCCTGACGGTTCAGCGTCGTGGGATCATGGGCATGCCAGAAAACGTCGAGCAGTTTTTCGTAGCTGAGTTTTTTCGGATCGAAGTCGATCTGCACGACCTCGGCGTGACCGGTGGTGTGCGAGCAGACTTCCTCGTAGGTCGGGTTTTCCGTGCGGCCGCCAGCGTAACCGGAAGTCACGTCCTTCACGCCATCGAGCCGCTCAAAGACGGCTTCGAGACACCAGAAACAACCACCGCCAAGGACGGCGCGTTCAAGACCGGGAGCAGGTTCGGAGGTGGGCATGGATTTCGGTTTGTCGGCGGATTGGCTGACCAGCGCAAGCGCGGCCAGAGTGGTGGTGATGAGGGCGAGGATGCGAATTTTCACGAGTGATGTGGAAGTGGGAGGAAGCAGACAGAAGTTAATTCCCCGCGTTCGATTTGCCAGCAGGGACGCGGCCTTTTTCAAACTACCCCAAACCGTCCCACAGGTGCCAGTCGCCCTGTGCGATGCAAACCAGGCAGCGCGGGCTCGATGGCGAGGCCCAGCCTGCGTGCAGCGGCGAGGCGCAACGGCGGCAATGCGTCGGCGGTTCGGTGGAAAGGGTCACTGGAGATTCACTCAGCATCCGTGCGTGGGGATTACAGTTTTCGTGCGATGCGGGCAATGTAGTCCGCGACTTTAGTCGGCACGACGTGCGAACGCAGAGAACCGTCCAGCTTCCAAACCGGCACGTCCTGAAAAGGAACACTGGCGGCGAGTGCGGGCGGTTTTGCCGACTAAAGTCGCAGACTACTTTTGCGCCGCTCGTTCCCAAGTGGAACTTGGGAATGCTGTTGGTGGCGAAGTTGCACTTCGGCGGCGCGGAGCGGGGGGCGAAGCACAGCTTCGGGGAAACGCGCGTTCCCAAGTGGAACTTGGGAACGCGACGCAAAAAATGCTTGAGCGGCGGAGCGGCGCGCGAGACACGGGCCCTGCAAGGCCATTGGCACCGTCTGCAAATCGTATCATACCAAACTCAGTTGAAGACTGGACGATACGAATCGGTGCGTTGCGCGATTTCCTTCGGTTCTCGGACTTTGGAAGGTGTCGGTTTTCAACTGTGTTTGGTATCAGACCGTTCCGCGCGCGAAGCGGTCCGCTACAAGACGATCCGACCGCACGCGGAGATGCCACCAATGCGAAAATATTCTCCTGACCCCTTCCGTTCTTCCCCGTCCCTTAGTCTGGTCCTCGCGATAATGAGAAAGGTGCCCGCGTTTCCGCTCCGCGCGTCCGCGCTACCGGTCGCGCGGGTCGGCGCTGGGTCCCGGTCCCCCTTTGTATATGGCCTTCGCATCGTTCCAGACGGACTCCCACCAGCTGAGTGCGACTTCCTTTACCAAGAAAACGACAATGGCTTTAGGGCTAATGGGCAACAACTCCTGGCCCAGGTTGCCATCTGGGTCGGGCGGGCAGGGCGGTGGCGGCGCGGGCGGCGATACTAGGGGCGGGAGCTTTTTCTGGGTGCCCATCACTTTTTCGAAGGCTTCCCTCTCCTCATCCGGAGGCATGGGCGGGCCCATCGGAATCGGGTCGTCCCCCCCGAACAGCCAGTCCCAGCAAGAGAAATCGATCGACACGCAAATCTTCCGGCCGGCCTGATCATCATAGAATGCGCCGCCAATGTTGTAGAACCGAACCTCGGGTTCCCAGCGCGCCGCATGGAAAAGATACGGGTTGCCGGCCGTCGATTGCGTCGCGCCGGGGATGGGCGCGCCGGCTGGGTCGAGGAACTGCACTTCGCCGAAGTTGTCGTAGTCGTAGCGCTCGACCACCGCGCCGCTGGCGTCGGTGAGGGCGAAGACGGTGCCCGTGTCGTCGGCGTGCAGCCAGTAGTCCTGTCCGCCGCGGCGCAGCGCGACAGTCATCTGCTTTTGCCCGTTCACGAGTTCGCCGCTTTCGGCGAGCTGGCCCGAATACGGAACCTGGACCATCACCGCCTGCACGGCCCCGCCCGCGTCGCGCTCCTCAATGACACTGCCGCCATTGTGGACGAAGCGTGTCGTCACGATGATCGGCGGACCGGGCGGCTGCACGACTTTGCTGATGCGGCGGCCGAGCGCGTCGTAGCTGTATTGCACGAAGAGTCCGCCGCCGAGTTGCGCGCTCACGAGACGATTCGCGTAGTCGTAGGCGAGGAAGCGGAGCGTGCCGTTCGGCGTGGTGGGTTGCGTGAGGCGCGCGTTGCCATTGTCGTCATACTGCCGCAGGTCGAAGGGCGTCTGCGTGTATTGATTCACCTGCGCGTCCGCCGGCACGGGCGCGGTGGCGTCGCGCGTGTAAGCGCCGGGGTTCAGCCCGCCGATGACCTGCGCGCGGTTGCCTTCGCCATCGAGCTGATACTGCGTATCGAGCACGGGCACGCCGCCGAGCGCGACGTGCGAGTGGATGAGCCGGTCGTCCGCGTCGTAGTCGAACGTGCGCGCTTGCGTCTGCCCGCCCGGCGTGAATGGAGTGAGCTGGTCGCGCGCGATCTTATTTTGGCTGCGATCCCAGCGCATCGAGCGGTCGTAGATCACCGCGCCGCCCGCGATCTTCGAGTGCGTGAGGCTCGCCGGCTTCCGCCAGCCAAAATCGCCGGGGATACCCGGCGCGCCGATCGCGCCGTCGTAGGCGATGCCGAGGCGTGTGCCGTTTCCATAGTCCACGCGCTCGATGCGGTCGCGCCCGGCGTAGAGCGTCGCAGAAAGCGTGGCCGCGCCTTCGTTCACGGCGGTCACGCGGTCGATCACATCGTGCGCGTAGGTGAGCACGCGCCCGCCGGGATACGTGAGCGAGAGGCGGCGGCCCACGGCGTCGTAGGTCGATGCAGTCGTCAGCCCGCTGGTGGTTTCGCTGCGCCGATGCGAGAGCGAGTCGTAGGTGAAATCCACGGTCGCCGCGTCGTTCACCGCGCGCAGCGTGCGGCTCATGCCGTCGTAGGAAAACTGCTCGAACGTGGTCGCCGCCGACACGCCGCCGCCGGGCGTGACATCCTTTCGCGTGAGCCGGTTCAGCAGGTCGTAGGTGAAGGCGATCGCGGTGCCGTTCGCATCGAGCGAGCTGACGACGTTGTGATGCACGTCGTAGGTCGAGCCATGCTGGGTGCCGTCCGCGCGCTGCGTGGCGACGGGGCGGTTGAGGGAGTCGTAGGCGTGGGTGGTGATGTTGCCGTTGTCGTCCGTCGTGCGCGTGAGGCGCGAGTCGTGGTCGTATTCGTAGGCGTGCGCAATGTCCGGCGCGGTTTCGGTGCCGGTGCCGTCCATGTCCTCGACGCGCCGCGTGAGGCGGCTGAGGCCGTCGTAGGTGGAAAGCGCGATGTTGCCGCGCGCATCGGTCGCGCGCGTGACGTTGCCGCGCGAGTCGTAGGCGAAGCTGCTGGTGTTGCCCACGTTGTCCTGCGCGCTCGTGAGTCGGTCCAGCGCGTCGTAGGCGGATGTCGTTTGGAACTGCTCGTCCGCCGCGCCGCTGTCGCGCTTGTCGGTGAGCAGCACGCCGACGCGATTGCCGTTCGCATCGCGCGTGAAGTCGCGCCGGTTCCCGCGCGCATCGGTCACGCGCGCGAGCCGGTTCGCCGTGTCGTGGTTGAAGCTCGTCGTGTGGCCGTTGTCGTCCGTCACGCCTGTCACCTGCTGGTTCGGTGCGCGCGAGAGCGTCGTCGTCCGTTTGCCATCGCCGAAAGGCACGCCGCTCACCGGATCGAAGAACGACACGCGCGATTGCGTGAGCAGGTTCAGCGCGTTGTAGGAAAAATCCGTCGCGGAAAGCAGCACGGGCGGGCCGCCGATCTGCGCGTTGCCGGTGCCGGTTGCGCGCGTGACGTTGCCGGAATCGTCGAGCGTCAGCGCGCGTTCGTTGCCACCCGCGTCGATGGCGCGCACGAGCCGGTCGAGCCCGTCGTGTTGATACTGCGTCAGGCGCGGCGCGCTCTCGAGCCCCTGCCAGTACGCGGTGAGCCGGCCATTGAGGCCGTAATCGAATTGCGTCGTCGTTTGCCCCGGCGCGCCTGGCGCGCGCACGGTGCGGAAGGGCAGCCGGCGTTCGTCGGGATCAAAACGCACCACGTTGGCCGTGTCGTTACCGTTCGCCGCTTCGGGCAGCGTGAGCTGCGTGAGACTGCGGTTGCCGTCATAGGCAAACTGCGTCGTCCGCGAATCGCCCGCATCAATTTCATCCACCCGCTGCGTCGGCGCGTTGCGGAAGTCGTAGCTCCACGTCCGGCTGAAATGCGTGTTCGCGCCGAGCAGCCCGTTCTCGTCGCGGTTCTGCACGTCGATGCGGGCGATGCAGTCGTTGGCATCGTAGATGAAATCGCGCTCGTTGCGCGCGCCGTTCACGAACGCGGAGCTGATGCGCACGACCTGGTTGAGCGCATTGCGCGCGAACAGCGTGTCGTTGCCATTCGGATCGACCGCCCGCGTCACATTTCCCGCGGCGTCGTATTCAAAGTGCGCGGTGAGCGCGAGCCCGGCCGCATCGGCGACGGCCGTGTCGAGCCAGCCGTTCTGCGGCCCGGCGTTGTAGTAGGTGAAAGTGTCGTTGCGCTGCGAGCCGCTGCCATTGGCGGGATGCAGATGCGAGGTGATCTGGCCGAAGGCGTTGTAGGTGAAATCGTGCGCCGTGGCCGCGAGCGGCGATTGCGCGCGCGTGAGATTTCCCGCCACATCCCGGGTGAAGGTCGTCGTGCGGCCGAGCGGATCGGTGAAGCTGCTCGGAAACAGATCGAATGGCGAAATGTTGAAGACGGAACCGATGATGATTGGCTGATCTGGGTCACCCTCTACTTCCACGAAATTCACGCTTCCATTTGTGGGTGGCGGGATACTGTCGATCCCCATGAAGACGCCGCAATTCGCGAGCGCCCTGCCCCCGACTGGCGAGATACTGTCGATCCCCATGAAGACCGACCCAATCACGATCGGCCGATCCGGGTCGCCTTCCAGTTCGGGAGGAACATAGAGACCGATGGTATCGCAGCCGTCGTTATTGTAATCACCGTCAATCGGCACGTAGTGCCGCACTCCGCGCCCTCTTGCTGAGGCCGGCGCGACGCTGGCATTATGGAGAAGTTGCCCCCCTGTCGGCTCATGCGTCGGCGAGTAACATGGTGGCGAGGGTGCGGTCGATGGTCCACATTCCGTAGTCCCGAATCCCGGCTCATGCGCCATCCGCCACGTCAGCGCTTCGCCGCCGGTGCCGATCTCGCTTACCGTGCGGAGGTTCGCGGCTTCGCGCGGGCTTGTCGTTGGGTTGAAATCCCGCTCATAGGCGAACCCGACCCCGTTGCCGCGCGGCAGCGTCACGCGAGTGGGCCGCGAGTCCAGATTCCACGTCGCTGTGGTCGTGAAAAAATCCGGATCCGCTGCGCGCAGCTTGCCCGCGGGGCGATTGGCGGCCTCGGTGACGGCCACGCCGGCGGCCGAACGGCCGGTGTAGTCGAGCTGCGTCACAAGCCGGTTGCGCGAGTCGTAGAAATGCTCGCTCACGTTGCCGACCGGGTCGTTGGCGATGAGCTTCAACGCGGCGAATCCGTTGCCCGGCGCGGGCGTCTGAGCGAGCCAGGTGAACATCGCCGGCCGGTCGATCGCGTCCGCCGGGTTGCCGCGCTGCACCGAGACGACGCGGTCGAAATCCACGTCGAACGGATTGTTCGATCCCGAATAAACGAAGCGTTGCGACGTCTGCCCTTTCGGATCGGTCACCGTGAGCAGGTTGTTGTTGAGCCGCGCGTCGGGGAGGCCGGTCGAATACGTGAACGTCGTCGTCTTGCCCGCGGGAAAATCGTTGCCGGTCGGCGTGCCATTCACCGCCGGCGTGGTGATCGTGTGCAGCGCGCCATTCGGCCCGTTCGGATCGCCCGGCCCGTAATAGGTGTAGGTCACCGCGCGCCCGGTGAAGTCGATCACCGCGGCGATGCGCCCGCCAGCATTGTATTGCACCTGATAGGTGCGCCCCAGCGTGTCGAAAATCTGCGCGATCCGGCCCGCGCCATCGTAGAGGAACTGCATCGCGTTGCCGTTGCGGTCGATGCTCTGCGCGATCTTTCCCGCCGCTGCCGTGCCGTCGAGCGGGCGAAAAATCCAGCGGCCTTTGTCCGCGAATTCGAGCGTGAAGACATTGCCCGCGAGCGTGCCGCGCCGGAAAAATCCGCGCTTGGAAAACGAGCCGTCGGGCTGGAGGAAATACGTGTCGTGCCGCCCCGTGCCATCGCGCACATCCAAGTCGGAGCCGTTCACCGAGCACCGGATATTGTAGCTGTGCGCCCAGTTGTTGCCCATCGCCGTCGTCTCGCCGTTGCGCGAGCGATAGGTCGTGGCCCAGATGAAATCGAGGCCGCGTCCGGGGACGCGCAGACCGACGCTCCCGCCAGCCACCTCGCCGGTGCTGGGCAGGACGGAGATCTCGTAGTTGCCCTCAGGGAGCATCCCGGATCTCGTAATCACCGGCGCGCCCGGCGGCAGGCTCGGCGGATCGAGCGTCTCCAGCGCGAGCCCGTTCGTGATCGTCAGCGCATGATCGAGCGTCGCGATCACATCGCCTCCGCGCACGATCGCGATGAGATAGCTCCCGGCGGCGAGCCCCGCGGGCAGAAACACGCGCGCCAGCGTGTGCCCGATCAGCATCGGCACATAGTCCACGCCACCGATGCGCACAAGATCGCCCGGCGCGAAACATTGCCCGCCGACATAAAGTTCACCCCCGGCCGTGCTCAGCAGCGCAGGCTCGATGGTCGCGATCGCCGGCTGTGGCAGCACGAGCCGGAAAAATCCCTGACTCGGATTACTCGTACCCAGCAGCGAAAGCGGCACCTCCGCGCTGCTCGTCGCACCCGTCGCCGTAACGACATCGAAATCCTGCCACGCCGCCGCACCGCTGAGCGCGGTGCGGAACTGCACCTTGTAGCTCGCGCCCGGCGTGCTGCTCCACGAGAGCACCGCGACGGGGCCGAGGGGCCGCTGCGCACGCGTGATGGCGACGGGGAGATTGTCTTCGGGATTCGCGCGCAGCCAGGCGGCGGCGCAGAGCACGGCGACCGCAGAAAGAATCGCGAAAACGCAGCGCGATGGGGAGAAGGAGCGAATGTTCATCTGTTGGTAATGGTTGATGGTTTCGGAAAACCTTGGGGGTCCATTCCATTCAGCCGGGGGGAGGCAGAGCACTTTGCGAGTGCAAGGCGATTGTCGTCCTCAGCGGGTCGCAGGCAAACAGTTTTCGCTTTGCATCCGTCGTGCGCGATCAGCCGCAAATCGTTCGCGACAATCCGGCTTAGACTCTAGGCCAATAGCGCCTTCGCCACTTTCCCATGCACATCCGTGAGGCGGAAGTCGCGGCCTTGGAAGCGGTAGGTGAGGCGCTCGTGGTCGAAGCCGAGGAGGTGGAGGATCGTGGCCTGGACGTCGTGAACGTGGAGCGGATTTTCGACGACGTGGAAGCCGAGGTCGTCGGTCGCGCCGTAGGTCAGGCCGGGCCGGATGCCGCCGCCGGCCATCCACATGGTGAAGGCTTGCGGATGATGGTCGCGGCCCATGGCGCGGCCGAGCGCGGGGTTGGTCTCGACCATCGGGGTGCGGCCAAATTCGCCACCCCAGATGACCAGCGTGTCGTCAAGCAGACCGCGCTGTTTTAGATCAAGCACGAGCGCGGCGCTGGCCTGGTCGGTCTTACCGCAGTTGTCGCGGAGGTTGCCGGCCACGTCGGAATGCGCGTCCCAGCCTTCGTGGTAAATGTTCACGAAACGCACGCCGCGCTCAATCATCCGCCGCGCGAGCAGGCAGGCGCGGGCGAAGGACGGCTTGTCGGGATCGCAGCCGTAGAGTTCGAGCGTCGCCTTGCTTTCGCTTTTCAGGTCCATCAGCTCCGGCGCGGAGGTCTGGAGTTTGAAAGCCATCTCGTAGTTCGCGAGGCGCGTGGCGATCTCCGGGTCGCCGTCGCGCGCGAAACGCTGCTGGTTGAGCGTGGCGACGAGATCGAGCGTGTCGCGCTGGAGCTTCGCGTCGATGCCCGCGGGGCTGGAGACATCGAGGATGGCGTCGCCCGAGGTGCGCAGGCGCACGCCGTTGTAGAGCGTGGGCAGGAAGCCGCTCGACCAGTTCGCCGCGCCGCCGCTGATCCCGCCTGCCGTGCTCATCACCGCAAAAGCCGGCAGCTCCTGCGTCTCCGCGCCGAGTCCGTAGAGCGCCCAGGAGCCGAGGCACGGGCGGCCCGGCTGCTGAAAGCCCGTGTTGAAGAAAAGCTGCGCGGGCGCGTGGTTGAACTGATCCGTGCTCACCGACTTGATGAGGCAGATCTCGTCCACGATCTTCGCCAAATGCGGGAGCATCTCGCTCAGTTCCGCCCCGCTCCGCCCGTGCTTTTGAAAAGCGAACCGCGGCCCCAGCACCGCCGCATCCGGCCGGATGAACGCATAGCGCTGCCCGCCGATGACCGACGCCGGCAGCGGCTTCCCCTCCAGCTTCGTCAGCTCCGGCTTGTAGTCGAAAAGATCGAGCTGGCTCGGCGCGCCGGCCATGAACAGGTGGATCACCCGCTTCGCCTTCGCCGGAAAATGCGGCGCTTTCGGTGCGAGGAGATTCGCCGCGCGCGCCGCGGGTGAAAATGCTTCCGTAAGCAACCCCGCGAGCGCCATTTTCCCAAGCCCTACGCCGCAGTCGCGGAGAAAATGGCGGCGGGTGACGTGCTGACAGTGGGCGTGGAATGGCGACATGGCGGCTGAGGAGGTGAACCCTACAACCCTCCCGAATGTTGTCGAACTTCTCGCCGTCTCGCTAATGCTCCTGCTTTTGGCCTTAAAGACGAACCCAGATGAACGCAGCAACACGCCGGACAATCACGCGTGATTCTCCGCAGGAAATCCCGCCGGACGGCGGCGTTCGGGTTTGCCACGGCGGCGGAAATTTTCGAGTGTCGGGGCCGATGCATCGCCTCACCAGTTTGCTGGCCTTCGCCGTCCTGGCGCGCTGTGCCGCCCTGGCCGGTCCCGCGGAACTGGACGCCGCGCTCGAGGCCGTCGCGCCCGGCATTAAGAAATGGGCGACCGTCTGCGTCATCACTTCCCAAGCCGGCGGCGTGCCGCGCTTCGACTGGCACGACTACGCGGACAGCGGCCAGGCCACGGATTTCTGGCCCGCCAGCGCGATCAAACTCTACGCCGCCGTGGCCGCGCTCGAACTGCTCAACGAACGCGGCTTTGCACTCGATGCCGTCGTCAGTTTCGAGCACCGCGAGCGGGATGAAACGTGGGTGCTGGATTGCGCGCGCACCATGCGCGAGATGCTCAGCGAAGTCTTCCGGCGCTCCTCCAACGAAGACTACACGCTGCTCCTGCGCCTCTCCGGCCTCGACCGCATCAACACCCAGTTCCTCATTCCCGAGCGCGGCTTTCCCCATTCCGCGCTGATGCGCGGCTACGTGCTCGGACGCCCCTGGGGCTACGTGCGCGAGGAGCCCCAGCGCATCACGCTGCGCGCCGCCGACGGCCGCACGGCCACATTCGAGCACACCTGGAGCGGACGCTTTTACGCCGAGGAGCGCGGCTGCTCGGTCATCGACGCGCGCACGGGAAATGTGACCAGTCCCCGCGAACTCGCCGAGTGCCTGCGGCGGGTGCTTTTCACCGAGCACCTGCCGGCAGGCGACCGCTACCGGCTGACCCCCGACCAGCTCGAATTCCTCCGCCACGGCGCCGCCGGCCTGACCGGCCTCGAAACGCGCGCCGAGAGCAGCGGCCCGGCGGCGTGGAAAAACGGCCTCGAGGCGGTCTTTCCGCAGGCGCGCTTTTTCCACAAGTGCGGCGTTATTTCCAACTACGCGCTCGAAGTCGCGTGCGTCGATGATTCCGCGGCCAGCGGCACGCGCTTCATCCTCGTGCCGGTCATTGCCGCCGGTGAAGAAACGAAGCCGGTCGGCGGCGAAGCGCTCATTGGCCGGATGTCCCAGGCGATCGGCGAGTGGGTGAAGCGGCGCTAGGGGCGGGAACCTACGGCTGGCCAACCAGCCGATGCGCCGGATGCCGGGGACGTGATCGAAATGCGCGTCGCGCGTCACCACTTCGAGATTGTGCTGTTCCGCGAGCGCCCGATCCAGATGTCGTGGTAAGGAATGGGCGTGTTCGCCCGGCGGAGCGCGTCGTGCAGCGTGGCATAGTGGCGTGCGGTGACGGCATCAGGCGCGAGCATTCACCGAGGGCGATGCTCGGCAAATACCATGGACGGTCGGATCGCAGCATCCGGAGGACTCCCGCCTCCTGCTCCGCCCATGCGGAAACCGCATTTGTATCCAGCAGCACTACCAGCCCTCCGCATCCACCCGCGAAAACTCCGCCTCGATCAGCGCATGCACCCGTTGCAACTCCTCGCGCGGCTCATCGGGTGGCGGGAAATCTTTGAACATGGTTCCGCCGCCCCGCCGGGGCGGATGCCGAGTTGATGGAGTGACCGGTGGTTCTCGCTGCGCTTCACCACTGGCTAATTTCCGTCAGCCCTCCGGGCTGAAAAGTTCGCCGAACTCGACAAGTCGCTGTAACCGGACTTTCTCCTGCTCGGCAAAGGCGGCGTGGCACAAGAGGACTACCGCTTTCACTCCCACGCTGGGCGCAGCCGCGCGTCAACTCCGCGTCACAGCTTCGTCGAGATTGAAGATCGCGTGGGCGCGGTCGGCGGGGTCGCCGGAGCCTTCGGGGGCGAGCGTTTTGGGGTCGAGTTCGCCAGTGGTGAAGCGGGCTTTTTGCGCGGTGAAAAAGCGGGCGAGGAGCGCGGTTTCCTCGGCGGCGGGCGGGCGGCTGAGGAGGCGGCGGAAGGCGAGGCGGATGCGGTCTTCGAGGGTGCCGCTTTGCGCGGCTTCGAGGGACGACCTCGTTGAGCAGGGCGAGGGCTTGGAGCGGGGTGTTGGAGAGGTCGCGGCGGGCGATGCAGGCTTCACCGGTCGGGGCGTCGAAGGTGTTGTAGAGCGCAAAAGAGCCGCTCAAATGACTCGCCGCGCAACGGCACATGGGCTCTCCTATGAATGTATCCCGCGTCACGCGCGCCCGAGTCACCCACAGAAATATTTCCTGACACCTTTTCCTGTGATGAAACCGTTGGTTGAAGACATCGAAACGTACGCCCAGGACATCGTGGACACGGTGCGTGAGCCCCTGCTGATGCTGGATACCACCTTGCGGGTGCGCTCCGCCAACCGCGCCTTTTATCAGACCTTTCAAGTCTCATCCGAAGAAACCGAGAACCGCCTGATTTACGAGCTGGGCAATGGCCAGTGGGACATTCCAGCGCTGCGAACCCTGCTCGAAGACGTGATTCCCACGAGCTCGGTCTTCAATGACTTCGAGTTGGAGCATACCTTCCCGATCATCGGGCGACGCGTGATGCTGCTCAATGGTCGCAAACTGCGCGCGGGCAGCCATTCCGAGTTGCTGGTGCTGGCCATGGAAGACGTGACGGAGCGGCGGCGCTCCGAGGCGGACTTGAAGGCCATCGAAACGTATGCCCAGAATATCGTGGATACCGTGCGGGAGCCGCTCCTGATTCTCGATACGACCTTGCGCGTGCGATCTGGCAACCGCGCTTTCTATCAGACGTTTCGCGTCTCTTCCGAAGAAACCGAGAACCGACTTATTTACGAGTTAGGCAACGGTCAGTGGGACATTCCCGACTTACGAACTCTCCTCGAAGACATTGTGCCCAAGAGTTCGGTCTTTAGTGACTTTCAGTTGGAACATGACTTCCCGGTCATCGGACGGCGGGTCATGCTGCTCAATGCTCGCAAGCTGCAGGCGGGGCATCACGGTGAGTTGCTGGTGCTGGCGATGGAAGACGTGACCGCGCGCAAGCGGGCGGAAGAAGCGCTGCTCGAAGCCGGAGCTCTCCAGAGCGCGATTTTCAACAGCGCCAATTTCTCGAGCATCGCCACCGACGCGAAGGGCGTAATCCAGATCTTCAACGTCGGCGCCGAGCGCATGCTCGGCTATGCCGCCGCCGACGTGATGAATAAGATCACCCCGGCCGACATCTCCGATCCGCAGGAAGTAATCGCGCGGGCCAAGGCGTTGAGCGTCGAACTTGGAACCCCGATCACGCCGGGCTTCGAGGCCCTCGTCTTCAAGGCCTCGCGCGGGATCGAGGACATCTACGAGCTGACTTACATTCGCAAGGACGGCAGCCGTTTCCCGGCGGTCGTGTCCGTCACGGCGCTGCGCGACGCGCAAAAGGCGATCATCGGCTATCTGCTCATCGGCACAGACAACACCGCGCGCAAGCAGGTGGAAGCCGAGCGCCTGCTGCTCGATCAGCGCGTCCGCGATCAGCAGTTCTACACCCGCTCGCTGATTGAATCGAACATCGATGCGCTCATCACCACCGACCCCCGCGGCATCATTACCGACGTGAACAAGCAAATGGAGGCGCTCACGGGTTGCACGCGCGACGAGCTGATCGGTGCGCCTTTCAAGGACTGCTTCACCGACCCGGAGCGGGCCGATGCCGGCATCAAGCTGGTGCTGGGCGAAAGGAAAGTCACCGACTACGAACTCACCGCGCGCGCCCGGAATGGCCAGGAAACCGTGGTCTCCTACAATGCGACGACTTTCTACGACCGCGACCGCAAGCTGCAGGGCGTCTTCGCCGCGGCCCGCGATGTGACGGAGCGCAAACGCTACGAGGAATCGTTGCAGCAAGCCAACCGCGCCAAGAGCACCTTCCTGGCTACGATGAGCCACGAGCTGCGCACGCCGCTGAACGCCATTCTGGGTTACTCCGAGATGCTGCATGAGGAGGCTGTGGAGCGGGGACTGGATGAGTTCGGCACCGACCTCGGAAAGATCAATGCCGCCGGCAAGCACCTCCTGGCACTCATCAATGACATTCTCGATTTGTCGAAAATCGAAGCCGGCAAGATGGAGTTGTTTTTGGAAAACTTCGACCTGGACAAGATGATTGACGAGGTGGCTTCCACCATCCGGCCCATCGTCGCGAAAAATGCCAACGCGCTACACATTCAGCGCGCGCCGGACTTGGGCGTGATGCACGCCGACCAGATCAAGGTGCGCCAGGCACTGTTCAATCTCCTGTCCAACGCCGCCAAGTTCACCAGTAACGGCAACATCACCCTCGAAGCCGGCCGTCAAAGCATGAATGGGAGAGAGTGGATCGTGTTTCGCGTGACGGACACCGGCATCGGCCTCAGTCCCGAGCAAATCGTCAAACTCTTCCGCGACTTCACCCAGGCCGATGCCTCGACCACGCGTAAGTTCGGCGGCACCGGCCTTGGCCTGGCCCTCACGCGCCGCTTCTGCCAGCTCATGGGTGGCGATGTGACCGTGCATAGCGCGCCGGACGAAGGCAGCGTCTTCACCATTAAGCTGCCGGCCGTGGTCAGCGAGGTGGAGTCCGAAGCGACCCTGGAGGCTGGCGAGGGCGCCAGTGCTTCCGTAGAAATCATCGACGGAGACAGCCCCGAATCACTCCCGCCCGCGAGCTGCGTGCTGGTCATTGATGACGACCCGGTGCAGCGCGATTTGATCGAGCGGTTTCTGGGCAAGGAAGGCTTTTGCGTGCGCACCGCCGCCGGGGGCGAGGCCGGGCTGCGGCTGGCGCTGCAGTTGCGCCCGGTGGCGATCACCCTCGACGTGATGATGCCCGACATGGATGGCTGGAGCGTGCTCGCGGCGCTCAAGGCAGACGACGATTTGCGCGACATTCCCGTCATCATGCTCACGATGGTGGACGATCCCGAACGCGGCTTCACGCTGGGTGCCGCCGAATATGCCACCAAGCCGGTGGACCGCACGCGCCTGGCGCAGCTTCTCAAAAAATACACCTGTCCGCACCCGCCGTGCCCGGTGCTCCTGGTCGATGACGATGCGGCGGCTCGCGGGCTGATGCGCGCGTTTTTGGAAAAGGAAGGCTGGGCGGTCATCGAAGCCGAAAACGGACGCGTGGCTCTCGAGTGCCTGGAACGCGAGCGCCCCAGCGTGATTTTGCTGGACCTGATGATGCCCGAAATGGACGGCTTCGAATTTGCCGCCGAGATGCGCGGGCGCGCGGAGTGGCGCTCGATTCCCATCGTCGTGCTGACGGCCAAGGACATCAGCGCCGACGAGCGGCGGCGGCTCAATGGCTACGTCGAGAATATTCTCCAAAAGGCCGGCGGCTCACACGAGGCGCTGCTGCACCAGTTGCGCGACTTGCTCGACGCTTGCGCCGCGCCGCGCACGAGTGCTCTTTGAACCCATGCCCAAAATCCTCCTGGTCGAAGACAACGAGATGAACCGCGACATGCTCTCGCGCCGGCTCCAGCGCAAAGGCTACGAAGTCGTGCTCGCGGTGGACGGCCAGAGCGGCGTGGCGATGGCCGCGACCCATGCGCCGGACTTGGTCCTGATGGACATGAGCCTGCCGGTACTCGACGGCTGGGAAGCCACGCGCCGGCTCAAGGCGGAGGCCGCGACGCAGCACATTCCCGTCATCGGACTCACCGCGCACGCGATGTCCGGTGATCGCGAAAAAGCCCTCGAAGCCGGCTGCGACGACTATGACACCAAGCCCGTCGAGCTGCCTCGTCTGCTCGGCAAAATCGAGGCGCTCTTGCGCGGCGGCCAGATGGCTTCCGCGGACGAACTAACAACATGACCGAACCGCAACCTCCCGCCAGCCAAGCGGCCCGGCACGCGCTGCCCTCCGGCCTGATCCATGATTTGCGCACGCCGCTCAATCAGATCATCGGCTACTCCGAAATGCTGCTCGAGCAGGCGCAGGAGCAAGGCCCGCACGGCTTCGTGCCGGATTTGCAGAAAACCCTTGATGCCGGCAAGCAACTGCTGGTGCTCATCAACGACAACTTTGATCCGATCGGCCTTCCGGAAACGCCGGTTGCAATTGCCGCGCAGGATGACCCCCGCATCGAACCGGAACCAGATGCCGCAGCGGACGACTTAGCGGCAGGGGAAGCTACCTCCGTCTCTGCGCAGGGCTTCGTGCTGGTCGTGGACGACATCGAAGCCAACCGCGAAGTGCTCTCCCGCCGGCTGGAGCGTCAGGGCTACGCCGTCGCCACGGCCGAAAACGGACGGCACGCGCTGGAAAGGCTGAGCGCGAACACCTTTGACCTCGTCTTACTCGACATCATGATGCCGGAGATGGATGGCTACGAAGTGCTGCAACGTCTCAAGGCCGATGAGACACTGCGCCACATCCCGGTCATTATGATTTCAGCGCTGAGCGAATTGGACTCGGTGGTGCGTTGCATCGAGTTGGGTGCCGAGGATTACCTGCCCAAGCCCTTCAACCCGACCCTGCTCAAAGCCCGCATCGGCGCGTGCCTGGAGAAAAAACGTGCGCGCGACCGCGAGACCCAACTCTTCGCGCAGTTACAGGTGCGCAACGGCGAGATGGCCCGCTGGCGCGAGGTGCAGGAAGCCGACCTCGATGTCGCCCGCACCACCCAGCAGGCCATTGTCACTTCCGCGCTGCCGCGGCCCGACGGCTGGCAGGTGGAGGCGGTTTATACGCCGCTGATTCAGGTGGGTGGCGATGTGTATGGCTGGCGGCAGTTGGACCATGGGGTCTGGCTTTTTTGGCTCGCCGATGCCACTGGTCACGGCGTGGCCGCGGCCCTCTTCACGACCTTGGTCGCCTGGCTTTTCAACCACGCCAGCGCCGCGTCCCGGACGGCGCGCGGAATACTGACGCGCGTGAATACCGAGTTTTACAGCGTGCTCCACGGACGTTCTTTCATGACCGCGTGTTGTGCCGTCATCGAAGCCGACGGCCGGCTGACCTTCGCCGGCGCCGGCCACCCGCCGCTCCTCATTCGGCGGAGCGACGGCGCCATCGAGACGCTGCTGTCCCCCAACACCATTATGGGCATAGACCCAGCGGTGGATCTTGGCGAAACGGTCACAACCCTCGCGTCCGGGGACGTAGCGCTCCTCTACACCGACGGGCTGCACAGCTTGAAATCAAACGACGGTGAGCGCTTCACGAGCAAGACCGTCACGGACGTCTTCGCCCAGATCGACGGAGGTGCGGATTTGCTCCCGCGATTGATCGCACAACTCGTCCAGCGATCCGGGGCGCAGGCTTTCGATGATGACCTGGCGGCAATCGCGCTGCGGCGAGAGTAGGCAAGATGTTGCGGATGCTCGATGCGGCGGCGGGAAGCTGAGTTGGCGCGGGATCTCACTTTATACCAAACTAAGTTGTAATCTGGACTATTCTATTTTGGAGGAAGCGTTGACTTGAAGGGGTAGCCAGCCGTGACCGATGAGGGAGCGAACTTCTCCGGGGTCTTCCCAGAGGGGGCGCAGGGCCTCGGCGGCCCACTG
>JBBQCM010000015.1:0-72187 GCA_038318725.1 Chthoniobacterales bacterium | reverse complement strand
GCCGACCGGGCGCGCTGGGAGGATGTGTGGAGCTTTCTGAAGCTCATCGACCTGCTCCACGGCACCATCCATCGCATCGGCCCGAGCTACCGCTTTCACACGATCACGGGCGATCCTGATGACGATGCCTTTGCCGACTGTGCCATCGCGGCGGGTGCGCACTGCCTCATTACCTCCGACCGGCATTTCGGTGCGCTGAAAACCGCTGGCTACAAACCGCAACCGATCACGCCGGAGGAGTTCATCCGGCGGCATCTGGGTGGCGCGTGAGCGGACAGCATCGGTCGGCAGGGCCGGGATGTCATTTGCGTCGGAGTCAAAGCTGGAATCTCGCTCTCAAAGTGGGATTGGGACGACGGAGACGCCCGGTGTTTAATCAGGACGGACGTAGCCCGCGAGCACAACTCGTTGGAAGGCTGGTGCAGCCGCTTCTCGATGCCCGCCGGGAACTGCAAGTTGCAAACCCTGCGCCTCCGCCTGCCGGAACGCGGCGCGCACACGGCGCTGGGCGATGTCTTCACCGTGGCCGATCTTTTCGCGAAGGTGCTGCGCCCGATCGCGGAGCAGCGTGGGCTGGCGACCTGGGAGCAGCTCGAGGCTTATGCCGCCGAGGAATGGTATCCGTCGCGCATCGCCTTCGGAAAACACAAAGGCAAGTCCATCGCGGAGACGTGCAACGACACTGGATTGCGCGGCTGGCTGGACGGTCTGGCGCGATCTGCCAACGCGCGCGGCGCGAGGTCTGGCAGTAGTTGCCGCTCGCCGCGCAGGTTCCGCGACGGCTCTCTCCCAAAAAGGACCATGAGGCTCGCCGCCTTTCTCCCCGTCTGCGCTTTCACGCCCGAGGCCGTGAGATGGATGCGGCGAAGCCGGGCCGCGTCTTACGCACCTTCCTTTCCGGCCTCACGCATCTGGCCAAGTATCTGGCAGGCGCGACTCCGCCTCGCGCATCATGAAACGCACCTGCACACGAAACTCCTGTCGGCTGCGATAGACCGTTTCGCCCGTTTCATCGAACGCTGAGAACAAACTCTCGCCACAATGCCAGGCGCCAGCCTGCGGATCCCTACCAGGTGCCGGGATCGGGCACCCAGTTTCGCGGCAGCGGCGTGACGTCGAGCGGATGGCTGCCCGGTGGCAGTGCGGTGCCGGGGGGCAGTTCCATCAGCGAAATTCGGCCGGCGGCAGCGCTGATGAACAGGCGTCCGCTTTCGCTCTGCACCGCACCGGGCGCGGGCGGGAGGAGGAGCCGGAGCGTGCGGAGGATTTGCGGGTTCCTTTGCAGCAAGACGACGTCGGTTTGCACCGTCGGGTCGGTGAAGCGGTTCAACTCGTGCGCGACGGCGACACTGTTTCCCAGCGTCGGCCAGCCGGGGCGCTCGAAGCCGCGGGCGTGGATGACGATCAGCGCGGTCACCGTAAGCACGGCACCGCCCGCGGTGTAAAGAAGGCCGGGCACGGCTCCCGCGCGCCAGCGGCCGAGCGCTTCCACGGCCAGCCACGCCATGAAAACATGCATTACGAAGGTTCCGAAAAAATACTGCGGCAGCGCCGGGATGCGCATGGCCCCGGCGAGCAGTGCCTGGCCGAGGAGCCCGGCCAGTGCGACAACGGTGACGGCGGCGCGCGGCGACACCGGTTCGCGCCGCCAGGCGAGAAAGACCCGCCGCACGCTCAGCACGATGCCGAGCCAGATGAGCGGATAAATGAGCCGCGCCGACCACTGCGCCGCCGCGCGCAGCCAGTGGGGGCCGGCCGGCGTAGCGAGGCATTCGAGATAATCCGCGCCGCACAGCAGCCGTCCGCCGAGCAAGGGCGCGAGTGCACTCAGCGCCCGCGAACCGCCGCCGGGGTAGCCCTTTTCCACCGAGCCGGAAAACCGCGCGGAGAGCTGGCCAGCCACTTGGAAAAAATAGACGGCGTGGAGCGCAAAGACGACCGCCCCGAGCCAGGCCAGCGCCCGCCGGTCGCGCCACAGCGCGGCACGCTCGCGCCAGCCCAGCCAGCCGAGGATCGGTGCCGCGAGCGCGAGCGCCTGCGGATGAATGAGCGGCAGCAGCACGCCCGTCACCACGCACACCCGTAGCGCGCCGGGCCGCCGCGTCTTGAGAAAATCGGCGAACGCCGCGAAGGCCAGCGTGCCGAGCGGAACCGCGAAACTCGCGTCCCACAGCACGCGATGAAAGGCCGTGACATACGGCGAGACGAGCACCGCCGCGGCAAACCACGCCGGCAGCGCGAGGCTGCGCGCGAGCCAGAGCAGCGCGCCTGCGGTCACGCCCGCGCAAAGCAGCCCGCGCAGGACCACGAGCGTGAGCGGATCGTGTGTGAGGAGCAGCAGCGCCTGGTAGGTCTGCGTCGGCAGCGGGCCGTAGCGGATGCCGAAGTTCCCGTAGAGTCCGCCGTCGGCGAGTTGCCCGTCGTGGTTCGCGTGCCACGCCGCCGCGAGGAGGCGCGACTCGTCGATCAGCCATGAGACATCGCCAGGCCAGAGCACCACCGGCACGAGCGCGAGCAGCACGAGGAGGAGAGCGGAGCGGTTCGGGTGTGCGGTTTCCATGCGGCGCGGCTTGGTAGCGGAAGCGCGGGGTCGCCGCGATGGAAAAGGGGCGGCCCGGCAAGAAGGAATGGCACGGAGGCTGATTTTTACTTGAGTTCACGGGCGGTTCCCGAGACACAGCTAACCTCATGTCTGAACCAATTTCGTTTCAATCCGGGATGGATAAATCGGTGTCAGGGCTCAAGGCTCTCGTCCAGAATCACTTGAAGTTCAGCCTCGCCCGCGATGCCCAAACGGCGTCGAAGCGGGACTGGTGGCTGGCGACTTCCAAGGCGGTGCAGAGCATCATCATCGAGCGGATGATCGCCACGCAGGGCGTGCATCACCGGCTGAATGTGAAGCGGGTCTATTATCTCTCGCTGGAATTCCTCATGGGGCGGCTTTTTTCCAACAGCCTGTATTCGGCCGGCGTCTTCGAAGAGATGGAGCACGCTCTCCAGGAGCTGGGCTATGACGTCGATGTGCTGCGGCTGGAGGAATACGACATGGCCCTGGGCAATGGCGGCCTGGGGCGGCTGGCCGCCTGCTTCCTCGATTCGCTGGCGACGCTCGATCTGCCAGCCATCGGCTACGGCATCCATTACCAGTACGGGCTCTTCAAGCAGGAGTTTCGCAATGGCCACCAGATCGAGCTGCCGGATGAGTGGATGAAGTTTGGCACGCCGTGGGAGATCGTCCGCCCGGAACACACCACGGAGGTGGAGCTCTACGGGCATGTGGAGAATATCTTCGATGACCGCGGGAGCTATCTGCCGAAGTGGACGGGGACGAAAAAGCTCATCGGCATCCCCTACGATATCCCGGTGCCGGGCTATGGGACGGGGACAGTGAACTATCTGCGGCTCTGGGAGTCGAAGGCGGGCGCAGAGTTTGACTTCGAAGCTTTCAACCGCGGCGGCTACGTCGAGGCGGTGCAGGAGAAGAGCATCAGCGAGACGGTTTCAAAAGTCCTCTACCCGAATGACAAGAACGACTTCGGCAAGGAACTGCGCCTCGTGCAGCAATACTTCTTTGTGGCCTGCTCGCTGCACGACATTTTTCGCCGCTTCCGCAAGGACAACGAAGACTGGGGAGATTTCCCCGAGAAGGTGGCCATCCAGCTCAATGACACGCACCCGGCGGTGGCGATCGTGGAGCTGATGCGGCTATTTCACGATGTGCATGGAATGACTTGGGAGAAGGCCTGGGGGATCGTGACGCGGACGTTTGCCTACACCAATCACACGCTGCTTCCCGAGGCGCTGGAACGGTGGAGCGTGCCGCTTTTCCAGAAGGTGCTGCCGCGGCATCTGCAGATCATTTTTGAGATCAACAAGCGGTTCATCGAGCAGGTCGAGGCGGCCTATCCGGGCGACTCGGCGAAGAAGCGCGCGATGTCGATCATCGAGGAGGGCCATGTGCAGCACGTCCGCATGGCGAATCTCTCGGTCGTTGGGAGCTTCTCGGTCAATGGCGTGGCGGCGCTGCACTCGCAGCTCATCAAGAGCGATCTCTTCCCGGAGTTTCATGCGTTCTATCCGGGCAAGTTTAATAACAAGACCAACGGCATCACCCCGCGCCGCTGGCTGCTGGCCTGCAATCCGCGCCTCAGCCAGCTCATCACCAGCAAGATCGGCGAAGGCTGGGCGCGCGACTTGGATCGGCTGCGGGCGTTGGAACCTTTCGCCACGGATGCGCAGTTTCAAAGCGACTTCATGGCCGTGAAGCACGCCAACAAGATCGCCCTCGCCCGGCTGATCAAGCAATACACGGGCGTGATCGTGAACCCGGCGGCGCTTTTCGACGTGCAGATCAAGCGACTGCACGAATACAAGCGGCAGCATCTCAATCTGCTCCACATCCTCGCGCTTTACCGCCGGTTGCTGCAAAATCCCGGCCTCGACATCGCGCCGCGCGTCTTCGTCTTTGCGGCGAAAGCCGCGCCTGGCTACGACCTCGCGAAGTGCATCATCAAGGCGATCAACTCCGTGGCCGCGGTGATCAACGCGGACACGCGCATCAACGACAAGCTGAAGGTTGTCTTTCTGCCCAACTACCGCGTATCGCTCGCCCAGCGCATCGTCCCCGCTGCTGATCTCAGCGAGCAGATTTCCACCGCGGGCAAGGAAGCCAGCGGCACCGGCAATATGAAGCTCTCGCTCAACGGCGCGCTAACCATCGGCACGCTCGATGGCGCGAACGTGGAGATCCTCGAGGAGGTCGGCGCGGAGAATATCTTCATCTTCGGCATGAAGGTCGAGGAAGTCGCCGCGCTCGTGAAAAAGGGCTACAAACCTCACGAGTTTTACGACGCCGACGAAGAGCTGCGCGCCTGCGTCGATTGGGTGGGCAGCAATTACTTCACGCCTGACGAACTGGGCTGCCTGAACCTGCTCCGCGACTCGCTGCTGCATCACGACCCCTATCTCTGCCTGGCGGATTTTCGATCGTACAGCGACGCGCATGCGAAAGTGGATGCCACTTTCAAAGACCGCGCCACCTGGGCGCGGATGGCGATTTTGAACACCGCGCGGGTCGGCAAATTCTCCAGCGACCGGACCATTGCCGAGTACGCCCGCGAAATCTGGAAGCTCGATCCGGTGAAGGTGTAAGGCGGCCCCGTCCCATTCTCATCCCGCGATGAGCCAGATCACCGAGCGCTTTGAACTCCAGACGCGCCTTGCGGTGGGCAACGCCGGGATTGTCTATCGCGGCATCGACGCTGCGACCCGTCGGCGCGTCGCTCTCAAGCTGCTCAACGAAGACCTCGCGCACCCGCTCGATGGCCCGGCGCTGGTCCGCGATGCCGCGCGCGTGCGGCGCACGGCGGGCAATAACATCGCGCAGATTCTGGAAGTCATCGACGACGAGGCTGGCGTGGTCCTCGTGTCGGAATACGCGGACGGGCCGAGCTGGGTCGAAGCCGCCGCCGCGCGCCGGCTCGACTCCGTGCAAGCGCTGGACGTGGCCGCCCAGTTCCTCAGCGCGCTGGCCGTCGGCGAGGCGATCAAAGTACCCCACGGCGAGCTGAAGCCGGCGAATCTCGTCCTCGGCGAACTACCCGGCGGACGGCTCTTTGTCTGGGTGCTGGACTGGGGGCTCTCCCGCTACCGACCCGCGCCGCCGCCCGACGCGCTCCTCTGGATGGCCCCCGAGCAACTGGCCTTCGGCCCCGCTTCGACGGCAGGCGATCTTTTCGCCATGGGCGCATGCCTCTGCTGGCTGCTCACCGGCAAAGTGCCCGTGGCCGGCGCAACTCGCGAGCAACTCTCCGCGGCGTGGCGGCAGTTTCCCGCCGACGCGCTGCGCCAGGTGCGACCGGATCTGCCGCCGAAGTTCACCAAATGGGTGGCGGGGCTGCTCGAGGTAAATCCGAAGGCGCGCTTCGCGACGGTGGCGCAGGCCCGTGCGGCGCTGGTGCCGCTGCAACCACCCGCACCGCCGATCCTGCCGGAGATTTTCCGCCCGCGCCCGAAAGCGCCGAACTCCACGGTGATTACGCCGGCCCGCCCGGCCAGACCGCCCGCGACGCGCACCGTCGCCGCACCGCGCGTGGTGGAGCCAGTGCTGGTGGAAACGCCCGCCGTTACTTCTGCCACGCCGCCCGCTGCCGACGGTGTCGTCCGCCGCAGTCCCTGGCTCCTGGTGGGAGGTGCCGTGCTGGTGTTCCTCGCAGGCTTTGGAGCCGCGTGGCCTTTCCTCCACCGGCCGCCCGCGCCGGCCGCCGCCGCACCGGCTCCGGTTGCGGCGGCTCCGATCTCGCCAGTGCCGGCACCCGCGCTTTATCCCACCGAGCCGCTCAACACGCCCAAGCCCGTCGCCAAACCGGTGGCTGCCAAAGTCGCCGCCGCGCCCGCGGCTGGGCCCGCTGCAAAGGGGCTCATCGCCACGGATCGCATGGCCTATACCGCGGGCAGTCCGCTGGATAAGCAGAAAGGCGGCGTCGGCTGGACCAGCTCTTGGAATGCCCCGCGGATCACCCTGCGCGCCGGCTCGCTCCGCGGCGGACGCGGCGAGGTCAGTGGGACGAGCTGCCACGCGGAGTTCATTTCCGCCGACGAAATCACCCTCCACCGCGCACTCGGGGCGCGCGCCGCTTTTGTGGATGACGCCAAAGGCGGAACGTGGTGGTTCAGCTTCATCGTGGCGCACGCCTCCGCTGCCGGCGGGGCGAAGGGCGGCGCGTTGGAGGTCAATTTTTTTTCCGAGACGCAGATGTCCGATCTCCTGCACCTGACCGTCCTCGAAAATGGCTTCGGCCTGACTCTCGCGGTCGAGCCTGGCCCGGCCGCTGTGGCGCTGCCGGGTCCGCCGGAGGAACCGAAGCGGCTTGTCGCGCGCGTCAAAGCGACGCCCGCCGCTGCCGGCAAATACGACCTCGCCGTGGAACTGTGGGCCAACCCGGTGCTCGCCGCCTTTGCCGCCAGGCGGCCGCCGCCGCTGCTCAGCACGACGGTGCGCGAGGCCGTCCTGCCGTCGAAATTCGGCATCGTGTTGCAAAAGAAAAAGTCCGGTGTTTCCACGACGACCGGCCTCGACGCCTTCTGCTTCGGTCGCAGCGTCCAGGACGTGCTCGACTGACCGACGCGCCGCTGGAAAAAGTGCGCGACTAATCTAAGTCCCGATTCATACTAGCCGCGTCGTCCCTCCAATAAATATGAACTTTGCGAGTCCCTCCGCGCCCCCGCCGAAGCCGCGCTTTACGACCTGGCAGAAGATTCTCGCAAGCAAGTTTCTTCTCGTCAGCATCATCGTCCATCTCCTCTTCGGAGCCGGAGCTGCCGTCTATGTCGTCCAGCGTTACCAAGCGGGCCGCAAACTCTCTTTCCAAGGCGGCCCGCAGGCGATCAATCCGAGCAGCCGCGCGCTCGAGCACAAGGTTTCCATGGCCAAGAAAAAGAACACCATGAGCGCTCCGGCGCAGGCCAGGCGCATCACTACCGCCGGCCTCTCGAAAATCGCGCTCCCGGAAATCGTCACCATGCCCAACGCCAGCCAAGTCATCCCGAATCGCATGGGCGGCATCGGCGGCACCGGCACGGGTATCGGACCGGGGGGCATCGGCGGGATGGGCAGTGGCGGCGGTGGGGGCGGTTTCTCGCTTCCCAACGTGATGAACGACCGCTGCAGCGCCGCTTCCCGCGCTGCCGCCATGAAGGCCAGCGGCGGCGATCCGAAGAGCGAGGAGGCCATCCTCAAGGGCCTGCGATGGCTCAAGGGTCACCAGAATCCCGACGGCTCCTTTGGCCAGGAATTTAAGTGCGCCATGACCGGGCTCGCTCTGCTCAGCTTTCTGGGTCATTGCGAAAGACCCACTTCCAAAGACTTTGGTGACGCCGTCCGCAAGTCGATCGACTTCCTCCTCCGCGCCGGCAAGGAAAAGGGCGGCAGAGTCTCGCTGATCGGCGGCAACGCCTGGGCCTACGAGCACGGCATCGCCACGTACGCGCTGGGCGAAGCGTACATCCTGACCAAGGATCCCAAGATCGCGGACGTTTTCAAAAAGGCGATCGACCTGATTGTGCAGGGCCAGGGCACGGACGGCGGCTGGATGTACGAGCTCAACAAAGCTCTCCCGAGCGACACCTCCGTCTCCGGCTGGCAGGTCCAGGCGCTCAAGACCGCCCACCTCAGCGGCCTGAGCCTCCCCGGCGTCGAGCAGGCCATGGACAAATCCGTGGGCAACATCATGCGCTGCCGCGGCCCCAAAGGCGGCTTCGGCTACCGCGGCCCCGAGGACAAACCCTCGCTCACCCCGGTGGGCATCCTGGTCTTGCAGATCGTCAAACACGAGCGCGGCCAAGCCGTCCGTCAGGCCCTCGACTTCTACTTCGACGGCCGCGACGCGCCGAAGTTCGACTACGAGGCTGACGACGCCAATCTTTACTCGTGGTATTACGGTGCCCAGGCGTGTTTCCAGCAAAGCGGCAGTGCCTGGCAGAAATGGAACCGGCAGGTCATGCCGCAAATCGTGGGCAAGCAGGCCGACGATGGTTCCTGGCCCGAGACCCGCGGCGGCAACGGCCAGCTAGAGAATGGAGTCGGGAAAACGATCGACGCCCAAGTCTATCGCAACACCCTCTGCGTCCTCATGCTCGAGGTCTATTACCGTTACCTCGCCGGCAGCCGCGGCTGAACCATCCCCGTGTCCATCGCCACCAAGACCGGAGACGACGGCACTACCGGCCTGATGTATGGCCGCCGTGTGTCCAAGACCGATGCCCGCATCGCCGCCAATGGTGCGGTCGATGAACTCAACGCCGCCCTCGGCATGGTCCGCGCCACCGTCGCCGAGCCCTTCGTCACCGACGCCGTTCTCGCCATCCAGAAAGAGCTCGTCCTCCTCATGGGCGAACTCGCCGTCCTCCCCGAGGATCGCGAGCGCTATGCCGCCGGCGGCTTCCACTTCGTCGGGCCAGCGATGGTCGATGCACTCACTGCGCGCATCGATGATCTCGAAAAAAACCACCGCATCAGCTACCACGGTTGGGCCACTCCCGGCGCGACCCTCGGCTCCGCCACGCTCGATGTCGCCCGCACCGTCTGCCGCCGCGCCGAGCGCCACATCGCCCTCCTTGCCGAAGCGGGCACGCCTGTGAACCGCGAAATCCTCCGCTACCTCAACCGCCTCTCCGATCTCTGCTGGCTCTGGGCCCGCTGGCTGGAGACGCTGCAAGCCGTGGAAAAATAGCGTCGCAAGCCGGTCAAACCGCGCGTTTTCCGAAGGCCGGCAGGGCGCGAAACTTCCATTTTACAGGCTGGGGGCTTTCCTCCATATTCCGCGCCCCATCATGCTGTCCATTGTCATCAATCTTCTTCTCGCGGTGTATATCCTGGTTTCGCTGCTCATCATTTTGCTCGTCCTGATGCAGCGTCCGAAAACCGAAGGCCTCGGTGCGGCTTTTGGCGGCGGCATGACGGAAAACCTTTTCGGCGCGCAGACCACCAACGTGCTTCAGACGATTACCCGCTGGTGCGGCGTCATCTTCTTCGTCCTCTCGATTGGCCTCTCCTGGCTCTACGTGCAAAGGGCCGTGCAAAAGAATAAGAGCAGCATTCAGAAACAGTTGCTGAGTGTACCCGCCGCGGTCACTCCCGCGCCAGCCGACGCGGATATGAAGCAGGTGCAGGAGGCCATCCAGAAGGCCCTTGAGGAGAAAAAGGGGGACGCGAAGCCTGCGGATGGAACTACCGTGCCGCCCGAAGTGGCATCCCCACCCGTCAAGCCCACCGATCCCGCCCCGGTTCCCGTCCCCGACGCCAAACCGGCCCCCGCCGCAGACAAACCGGCCCCGCCGGAAAAGGCCCCCGAATCTCCGCCGAAGTAAGCCGCGCAGAAAGTAGCTTGGACTTCAGTCCAATCTCCCCCGTCGGCGCGCTCCCTCCTCAATCCGCACCGAGCATCATCGGCACGGCCACCTGCAAACTCGCGGCCCGGAAGTCCGGTTCCGTGCGGAGTGGTTCATCGTAGCGGTAGTCGATGAAAACCGTGCGGCAGCCGGCAGCGGCCCCGCAGTCGATGTCGCGCCAGCGATCGCCGACCATCCAGCTCTGCGCGAGATCGATGTTCAGTTCGCGCGCCGCCCGCAGGAGCATGCCGGGCGCGGGTTTGCGAAACTCTGAGGGCTGGCCTTGGCCGGGTTCGTAGCAAACCTCCACTCGATCAAGCGGCAGCACAGCGCACATCTTCGCGTGCATGGCCTCCACGTCTTCGCGCCGCTGCGTGCCGCGGCCCACGTCCGGCTGGTTCGTGGCGACGACGAGGAGAAAACCCGCCGCCTTCAACTCCGCGCACGCCTCGACCACGCCCGGCAGCAGCTCAAACTCCGCGACCGAGGCCGGCGGATACGGTTTTCCCGCGCGCACCACGGCCCGGTTGATCACCCCATCGCGGTCGAGAAAAACCGCGCGCTTCATCGCGGCTCAAATCTGAAATTCATTTCACACTCTCCCACTTCGTCTGCGCCACTTTGAGCCGCGGATGCGAGACGAAGAGATGCCAGACCACGCCCTGAAACGCCTCGGAATGCGGCGTGATGTTTGCCGGGTTGACCGTCGGGATGATGACGCACGCATCCGCGACCTGCGCGGTGTAGCCGCCGTCCTTGCCACAGATACCGAAGACCGCTGCGCCCACGGTTTTCGCCAGCTTCACCGCCTCGACAAGATTCGGGCTGACGTTCTTTTCCAGACTCCCGCCGCCGACGGAAAAGACGAGCACCCCATCCTTCGCGTTCAGGCGGCTGCCGCGCAGCCATTCGGCGAAGACCGTGGCCCAGCCTTCGTCGTTCGTGCGCGCGGTGAGTTCGGAGACGTTGTCGGTCGGCGCATAGCACTCGAAGCCGCAGATCTTGCGGAAATCATTCACCGCGTGCGAGGCGTTTGCCGCGCTGCCACCGACGCCGAGGATGAACAGCCGCCCGCTGCGCTCGCGCACCGCGGCGAGACCCTCGACGATGCGCTCCATCAAGGCGGGATCAAGGGCGGCGACGATGTCGCGGGTTTCGGCGAGGTGTTGGGCGGCGTAGCTCATGGCGTGGGGTTTTGGGTGAGGAGGGCTTCGAGTTCGGCGAGACCGGCACGCGAGCCGTTCTCGTAAAAGCGCTGGAAAACTTCATGCCCAGCGAGCGCGTCCTTGGCAACCAATCCGCGCTGCATCTCCGCCAGATCGAAGGCCGTGCCCACAGGCCGCTCCGCGAAAACCGACGCGCGAAACGCGCCGAGCCCGTAGTCAATATGCCGCATCGCCGGAGTGCGTTCGCGCTTGTCGTAGCGCACGATGCGCCCGCCCTCGAACTCCACGTTGCTCGTGTCCCAAGCGCCTTCGTTTTTGAAAACCGTCATCAGCCCCGGTTGTCCGCTCGCGCGAAAGGCCGACGCAATCGCTGCGTAGTCGATGGGCAGATACGAGTCGCCGTAGAGCGTAAAAAACTCTTCTCCGAGCAGCGGCAGCGCCTGCCGCAGCGCGCCGCCGGTCCCGAGCAGCACGGGCCCGTCGAACGAATAATGCAGCTCCATCCCAAACGCCGAGCCATCGCCAAACTCCCCTTCGATCATCTCCCCGAGATAGCCGACGCACAGCACTGCCCGCTGCAAACCGCGTGAGCGCAGCAGCCGCAATTGGTGCGCAAGGAACGGCTCTCCCGCGACCAAAACGAGCGCCTTCGGAATCTTCTCCGTAATCGGCCGCAAGCGCGTCGCCAGTCCGCCCGCGAGTATCGCCACCGGCATCGGATCGACGTTCATCCGCGGAATGACGGTGGGATTTCAACGCAGAGACGCAGAGACGCAGTGGAACTGGCAGCAAGTTTCTTCTCAAATCTCTGCGACCTCTGCGTCTCTGCGTCTCCGCGTTGAAAAAATCCACACGCCTTCATCGTTTGCCCTCAGTCCTGCGCCACGATTTTCGTCCCCTCGAAATCGAACCGGAAGCGGACCTCGCGCAACCCCTGCTCGCGCAACGCCCGCCGCAGCCGCGTGCTCTGCTCGGTGTAAAACATGAGGAAGCCGCCGCCGCCTGCGCCAATGAGCTTCCCGCCGAGCGCGCCGTTGGCCATGGCGAAGTCATACCACCCATTGATCTGCGCGTTGCTCATCCCGCCGGAACGCTCCTTTTTGCGCTGCCAATGCACGTCCATGAGCCGTGCGAAATCACGGAGGTTGCCGGTTTCCAGCGCCTCCTTGCTCTGCACCCCGAGCTCTTTCACAAAATGCAGGTTCTCGACCATCGACTTGTCGAGGCTCTTGGTCTTGTCGTTCTGCTCCTTCAAAATCTTCGACGCCGAGCGCGTGTAGCCGGTAAAAAAAAGCAGCAGATTGTCCTGAAGGTTGAAGAGCGTCTCTTCGTCCAGTTCGACGGGCAGCACCTCCACCTTTCCGCTCGGAAGAAAATGGAACGATGTGATCCCGCCGACGGCCGCGATGTATTGGTCTTGTTTGCCAATGGGTTCGTGCAGTTTCTCCAACTCGATCTGGCAGGCCTGCGCGGCGAGTTCCGCCGGTCGCACGATGTTCTTGCGCATCGTGTGCAGCGCCTTGAGCAGCGCGGTGGTGAAGCTGCCGGACGAGCCCAGCCCAGTGCCGGCGGGGATGTCGGCCATTGAGGAGATTTCCAGATTGCGCTCGGTCACACCGACGAGTTTGAGCGCTTCGCGAATGATTGGATGCTGGATTTCATCGACCGACGGCACTTCCTCGAGCCGTGAATACTTCAGGACGAAGCCCTCCTCGAAGCGCCGGTGGACATTGATATAGACGTGCTGATCAATCGCCGCGGCGACGAGGAAGCCGCCGTGCTCCTCGTAGTAGGACGGCAGGTCGGTGCCGCCGCCGCCAAGGGAGATGCGAAGGGGAGAGCGCGTGATGATCATAGGTAGCCGCTGTTCCGATAGATCGTTTCCACGACGCGGAGCGTGGCAAGCCCTTCGCGCAAGCCGGGGCGCGGCGTGCGCTGCAGGCGGATGTCGTCGAAGAACTCCGCCATCTCCAGCCGCCACGAATCATCGCCGCGCGGGTATTCAAAAGTGGTCGTGTCCGGCGGCCCCATCTCCGGCAGCATCTTGTAAAAGGCCAGTCGCTCGACACCGTAGCTGCCGCCGAGTCCTTCGAGCTGCAACTTCCCGGTGCGCCCGTAAATTTCGAGCGAGAAGAGATTTTTCCATTCCGTACAACTCACCTGCAACCACGCGGTTTGACCGGCAGCAGTGCGGAGGCTGAGAAAGGCATTGTCGTCCACCGGCATCTGCCAAAACGAAGTCGTGGCGTGCCCCTCGACGCTCGCGAAGTCGCCGAGGAACCACTGCGCGAGGTCGATGAGATGTACGCCCTGATCGATGAGTTCGCCACCGCCAGAGAGCTTCGGATCGGAGCGCCATTCCTTTTCGTAACCGAGCCGTCCGCCGTGGCCGTAACGCCCGCGGAGAAACATCAGCTCGCCGATGGCACCCGCGTCGATAAGTTCGCGCGCCTTGCGCAGGGCAGGGTGAAAGCGGTGGTTGTAGCCGATGCGCACGCACACGCCCCGCGCCTCGGCTTCGGTGGCGAGTGTTTCGAGCTCGCTCGCGCGGATCGCACCCGGCTTCTCGATGAGCACATGCTTGCCGGCGCGGATCGCTTCGAGCGCGAGCGGCGCGAGCGCGTGGTTGGCGGTCGCGACGATGACGACCTGCACGGAAGAGCGGAGCGCCTCGGCGAGATCGGTCGTGGCCCGGCAATCAGGAACCAAGACAGCGAGCCCCTCCGCACGGGATTGGTTGATGTCGCAGGCCATCACGAGCCGCCCGCCCGCGAGCTGCGTGGCGCGCTTCCGACCGATGAGGCCGCAGCCGACGATGGCGATGTCGGGAAGTGTCTTCATATCAGTGAGCGCGCGTCCCCAACCCCGTTATTCTGAATGACTGTGAAATAAGTCCAGGCGCAGGAGCGCGTCGTGGACGCGCAGGAGCGCTCGGCTCCGCCGGCGTACTCAGAGCCAAGCGCTCCTGCGCGCCCGGCCTGCCGACATTTTATGCAGTCTCTCAGGATGACGGGGCTGGGGTGCATCAGAATTTCGCGCCGCGCTCTTCCGGGAGGCGGCGGCGGAGTTGGTAGATTTCGCTGGGGGCGAGGGTGGCGGTATGGACGGCGAGGTTAGGCCAGTCGTCCCATTGCGCGCTCAGCAAACGGCCGGTGATCCCGTCAGACTTTTCGGACAGAAAAAATTCCACGAGCCCGAGTGCCTTCTCGATCGGTTGCCCGCCGCTTTCGAGCTGGCGCTGCGCGGCGGCAAACTCGGTCGGTCCAGCGCGTTCCGGCCCGAGGCGGATGGTTTCCTGCGTCATCGCCGTGTTGATCGCTCCAGGCGCGATGGCGTTGATGTCCACCGGCAGTCCGGTCCATTCCACAGCGAGGTTTTCGACCAGCCGCACGACGCCGGTTTTCGAAGCGGCATACGCCGAAAAATTCGCGCGGGCCTTCGTCGCGCCGCCGCCGGAAAAGCAGATGACCTTCGCCCGTCGGGCGCCCGCGCCGAGCAGATCCCAAAACGCGCGGATCGTGAAAAACGTCCCGTCGAGATTCACCCGCACGGTCTTGCTCCACGCCTGCGGGTCGGCCTGCATCGCCGGGCCGACTGCACCCTGAATTGCCGCCGCGCAGATGAGCGCATCGACCTGCGGCCACGCCTCCGCCACGGCATCGCGGGCTGTTTCCACCTGCGCCCAATCCGCCACGTCGCACACCGAAGTGGGAGAGACCGCGTTTTGCGCCGAGCGCGCCAGGCCCCAGATTTCATGCCCCTGCGCAGCCAATTGTTCTGCGAGGTGCCGCCCGATGCCCGAACTCGTGCCGGTGATGACGAGGCGCATGACCTAGACGGCCCAGCCGATGGGATGTGCGCCAATTTCCAACTTCCGCCGCAGCAGCGGGAGCAGCACCGGCCACGGCAGCATCCGCTCGACCCATGAGCGGCGGCGAAAGCCCAGGCGTTTCAGAGTCTTGAACCGAACGATTTGATTCAGTCCCGGAAACGGCGGGCAAAACTCGGGCCGGAAACCGGCCGCCCGCAGCGCCGTCGCCAATGTCTCTGGTTCGAAAAAGCTGACATGAATTTCCGGGAGCGCGTAACTCCAGGTGGTGAGCTGGCCACGAAACGGGCGCGCGTTGCCGGTGGTGTAGAAGAAGAGTCCGCCGGGCTTGAGCAGCGTCCTAATCCGCCGCAGCACGGCGATGGGATCGGGCAGGTGTTCGAGGACTTCGATGGCGGTGACCACGTCGCACTTTCCCGTCCACGCGCCGAGTTCCTGCTCGTCGAGAATGTTCACGCCCTTTTCCCGCGCAGGCTCCACGATGCCGCCTGTGTCTGTGCCGCCGATTTGGCAGCCGGTGCGCGCGGCGACGTGCCGCACAAGCCCGCCATGACCGCAGCCAAAGTCCAGCCAGCGCGTGTCTGCATCGACCGGGCACAACGCGGAAACGGCGGCGAGAATGCCGTCCCACTCGTAGCGCCGCACCGTCTCCTCCGGGTGCTCGAGTTCAAAGTAGTAATCGACATACGGGTCCGCGCCTTCGCCCCGGTAGTAGCGTTCGTCGTAGATCGCGGCGTAGTCCGTCCACGGATCTTCGACGAAGGAGAAGCGGCACGCGCGGCAATGGCGGAAGTGAAAGCCACGCCCGGCAAACTTGCCGACCCTTTGCCCCGCGCTCTCCGTCGCCGCGCCGCAGACCCCGCAGGCGGTCGTCGGCAGATGCGCCGCGGAGGAGGCCGGTCGTGGAACGGTTGCGGTCATCGCTTTTCGAGCACCCACTGATTTTCCGTGAGCCACTCGACAGTGCGCACGATGCCCTGCTGGATGCTCAGTTTAGGCTGCCAGCCGGTCGCGCGAATCTTGGCGGTGTCGAGGAAGATGAACGGGTTGTCACCCACCCAGCCGCGCTCGCCGCCGGCGAAGCGCAGCTCGGGTTTCAAACCCAGTCGTTCGCAAATCCAAACGATCGAGTTCTTCACATGGCAGTAGTCGAAGGTGCCGAGATTGTAGATCTGCACGCGGTGTTTCGCTTCGCGCGCGGTGCCGGCGCGGATGACGTGGAGCACCGCGTCGAGGCAGTCGCCGATGTAGAGATACGACTTCCGCTGCGCGCCATCTCCGAGCACGTCGAGGTGGTCGGGATGGACGAGGAGCTGCTTGTAGAAATCGAAGACGTGGCCGTGGGTATAACGTTCGCCGAGGATGGAGACGAAACGGAAGATGTAAGCCTCGCAGCCGAAGCCCTCGCAATACGCGGCGATCATGCTTTCGCCCGCGAGTTTCGACGCGCCGTAGAGCGAAGTCTGGACGGGGAAGGGCGCGTTCTCCGGCGTCGGGATGGTTTCGGCCTCGCCATAAACGGAGCCCGTCGAGGAAAAGGCGATGCGCTGGATTCCGTTCGTCCGCATCGCTTCGAGGACGTTGAAAGTGGCGACGGTGTTTTGCTGCAAGTCGCGCCCCGGATGTTCGAGGCCGAAGCGCACGTCGGCGTTGGCGGCGAAGTGGAAGACGATGTCGCAGTCGGCCATCGCCCGGGTCAGCGCGGAGGCGTCGAGATTGTCGCCGCGGACGAGTTGGAAGGCGGGATGCGTCCGCGCCTTTGCTAAAAAGCGCTCCTGGCCGGTGGAGAAATTGTCCCACGCCACGACCTCGCAGCCGTCGGCGAGCAGCCGATCCACGAGACTGCTGCCGATGAAGCCGGCCCCGCCGGTGACGAAGGCGCGCATCATCACGCTTCCACCATGGCGTCCGATGCTGGCGCGGCTTTGCGGGAGCGGACGATTTCGGCCATCGGATCGATGCGCGTGACGCGGAGCTTCAGGCAGGCTTTCACCCACGAGAGCGGATCGCCGAAGAGCGACACTTTTTTGCCCTCCTTGAACGACCGCGAGCGGTAGTTCACCGGCAGCTCGACCGGCTGGTAGCCTTTGCGAATGAGCTTCACGAGCAGTTCGTAGTCGAAATCGAAGCGATTGCACTCGAAGCGCAGGCCGAAGAGGCAGTCGCGGCGGAAGACCTTGAACATCGTGAATGGGTCTTTGAGCCGCTGGAGAAAGAGCACATTGACGAGCGTGGTGAAAAACAGGTGCCCCGCGTTCAGCGCGGTGCTGAGCAGGCGCTGGCCGGTGAATTCGCGCATCTTCCACGCGCCGCCGCCGTGGCGTGCGCCGAGGGTGAAAGCCTCGCGGCCGGAGACGAGCGGTTCGAGTAGCGCGTCGTAGTCTTCGAGGTCGTACTCGAGATCGGCATCCTGGATGAGAATGAAGTCGCCACTGGCGTGCGCGAGCCCGGTGCGAACGGCGTGACCTTTCCCCTGCGGGCGGTCTTCGAGCACGAGCCGCACACGCGGATGATCCTGATATTTCAACGCCAGCTCGCGGGTGCCGTCGGTGGAGTTGCTTTCGACGAGGACGACCTCGACATCGAGATTCGGCAATTGCTTGGCGAGGACGGAATCGAGGAGCGGCTGAAAGGTCGCCGCCTCATTGAAGGCCGGGATGACGACTGAAACCTTGCGCTTTTCCGGCAGCTCGGTTTTGCGCGCAAAGACCATCATGCCGCTCGCGACCACGCGGCGGTATCTTTTCCGCATCCCCTCGGGAAGCAGCCTGGAAACGAGGTTCACGAGTGGCGTGAGGACTGGGACGGGGAAGCGCTCGAAGTGCTTGGCGACGTAGTCAAAGGTCAGCACCTTCCAGCCGGGCTGCACGATGACCTGATGGTAGCCGGTGCGGAAAAGCGCAGTCTCGAGGGTCTTCGGCTCGAAGTAGGTGAGATGCTCGGGTTTGAACTCCATCCAGTTTTGCTTAAGCAGCTTGGCTGACCACGACGCGAGCGAGGGCGTGGCGATGAAGATCGCGCCGCCAGGTTTCACCAGGTGATGGATTTCGCGGAGGAAAGCGAGCGGGTCGCGAACGTGCTCGATAACGTCTGAGAGCACGCAGAGGTCGAACTGCGCATCCTCGAGCCCGGCTTTTTCGAGTTCGCCACAAATGATCTCGCCGCCCTCGAGCCGGGCCCGCGCCTGTTCGCAGGCGGCGGGTGCGTACTCCACGCCGGTGACGTGGAACCCGGCGGCCTCGGCTTCGACGAGAAAGTCGCCGTCGCCGCAGCCTATTTCCAACAGCCGCCCGCTGGCATCGCCGACGTAGCGCTGGATTTCGGAAAGGTACTGCCGCGCGGTGGCACGTTTCATTTCCCGCGTCGAGGCGCGGCCTTCCTCGCTCTCCGCGCCAAGGAAGTAATCGGCGCTGTAGATCGCGGAAAGCTCGGTGTCGCTCGGCTGCGGATTGGTAAACATCAGCGCGCAATCGGCGCAGCGGACGATGCGGTAGCCTTCGTGGGAAAAGGTGTAGCGCAGGCGCGAGCCGGAGCAGAGCGGACAGTCGGTGCGGGTGTGGGAGCCGTCGTTCATGGGTTGGTGGTGAGGCATGCTCGCACTTCTGGTTTAGCCGGAATTGTGCCAGTCGCCGCGGCGGGTCGGGGATGCCGCAGCCAGGCGGCTGCGGTGGCCAGCAGGACGCCGCCTGCGGCGGCCAGCCAGAGTGCGAGGGTAAGCCGGCGCGGCCAGTATTCGAAGCGCACGATGAAGCGCCCGGCCTGCGGAATCGCCACGCCGCAGAAGGTGTGATTGACCCGGAAATACGGGACCGACGTGCCGTTGAGGGTGACGCGAAAATTCCCCTCCTCGAAGGTCTCCGCGAGTACCGCCACACCGGCAGACGGCGCATCGAGCGTGAAGGTGGTGGTATTGCCGGTCAGCCGATAGCCGGTCGCCGCGACGACGGTGCGCACCGTGAGATCGGCAGGAAGATTGCCCACGAACGCCGCGCCTTCCTGGACGGCGGCCAGCGGGCGGCGATCAGCCTCCCAGATCATCCGCGTGAATTCGTCCGCCGTCCGGTAATGCCCGAGCGCGCTGGTGAAAAAGGCGCGCGGCCAGACGGTCGGGCTTTCGTAGAGATCGAGATCGCCCGTGCCGACGGCCTGCAAACCCGGCACTGCGGGCGGACCCGCGCCCGGCGTGCCGAGGTAGTAACGGACATTGAGGGCGTCGTAGAAAGGCAGCAGCATCCCCGTTGTCTCTTTGCGAAAAAACACGCGCCACTCCCAGATGACCGGCAGACGCGCGGCCTCGATCAATTCGCGGAGATACGGGCTGAGCAGCGCGTCCGGGCCGGCGATGGCTTCCAAACCCAGCACAGCGTTGAAGCCGGGGCTGAGCACTTCGCCGAAACCGGCGACGCGCGCCGGGTCGGAAAGACGGCTTTTCACCGACTCGACAGCCGGCGAAGCCACCCAGAAATCCGCGCGCTCCTTCGGGTTCATCACGTAATCGTCAAACGTGGTCGCGTCATACATGGCGTGGCGGAAGTGGATCGCGGAGAGTCCGAACGCCACGAGCAGCGTGCTGATGAGTGCACCCGGACTCCGCTGGAGCAGGCGGCGCGTGAGGTCGGGCAGGAGCATCACCGCGAGGAAAAGCGCGGTCGCGTAGCCGATGAAAAACGGGCTCTTCGAAAGCGCGCCGGTTTCACGGAGGAGCGAATTGGCGGTACGCGCTTCGACCTGCGTGGAGCCAAAGAACGCCGCGGCAAGGACACCCAGAAGCAGCAGCGTCATCGCCCAATCGCCACGCCAGCCCGGCGCAGCCATGCGCTCGCGGCAGGCTTGAAGACCGAAGCCCGCGAGCGGGAAAAGCAGCACGATGAGCACGCAGGAAAAGGTGTTATCGACGTGCGTGATCTGGCCCACGAAAGGCAGCCGCACGAGAAGCGCAGGCGGGATCACGCCGAAAACGAGCGCGCCCACCGGGAGCGCGGCCAGCGCGAGCGCCAGAAAAGTGCGGTTTGCCGCCAGCGACCGCACGCGCACCAGCGCCCAGAGCACACCGCTAAGCACGAGGAAATTCGCCGAGGGATTCGCGTGGATTTCCCGCGGCATGGTCTGGCGGTAGAAGAGATCGTCGAACAAGCCGATGAACAGGGCCGGCTGAATCTGGTAGGCGCGTGGAACGTTGTAGGTCGTCCACGCGCGGCTCAGCGCGTCAAGGAAGACGAGCCAGCAGGGTGCGCTAAGAAGGAGAAAGGCGAGGAGGGCGTACGCGGTCAGCGCGAGCTTCCGCGCACGGACGGGCCAGGCTTCGCGGGCGAGCAGGAGCGCGGCGCAGCCGGCAAAATTGAGTCCTGCGATGAGCATGCTCGCTTCCTTGGCGGTGCCGCTGTTCAGCTCGATCCAGTTCGCCGCGAGGAGCAGTGCAGCCCAGCGCACCGCCGCGCGCCACGCCGGAGCGCGCGCGATTTCCACCCACGCCAGGAGAATCCACGGCGCGTAGCAAAGGCTGAAAAACGCCGCGTGCGTAAAACGGTAGGCAAAGAATCCGATGAAAGCCGAAGATGCCGCGAGCAGCACCGCCACTCCGAGCCGCCCCACCGCGGCGCGCACAAGCAGCCCGATGCCGAAGGCAAAGAGGATTTTCGCGAGGACAAACTTCACGTCCCACGCCCACGCCGCGCCGCCCGCGCAGATCGGAATCCAGTGCAGCGGATCGCCGAGCATCGACTGCCCCTGGCCGAGCAGCGGCACGCCGCAGGAGTTGGCGCGATTGCGCAGCGGCAGCTCGCCGTCGCGGAAAATCGCGCGGTGTTCGAGCACGGAGTAGGGCAGGTGCGCCCACATCATCGCACCGACATCGGACATCTTTGGATTCTCAACTTTCTCCGGCGCCGACCCCGGGAGCGTCGGAAAGGATGCGTACAGACAGCGCGCGCCGTTGCTCGGTGAGACGAAGCTTTTTCCGCCAAAGACCACCGGGAAACAGCTCGCGAGCGCAGCCGCAATGGCGACCGCGAGGAGCGTGAAGACTGGCCGGCCGCGGGCGCGCCCGGCAATTCCCGCCAACAGCATGCTTGGAAAAAGTTGGCGGATGGATTGAGGCACAGTCGGCGGAGGTGGACGGGAGTGAACGTCGGATGAAGAGAAAATGCCGTGCCACACCGCCGGCCAATGCGGCCCGCGCCTTGCTTTAGGAATTCATCTCATGTCTGAGACAGCCCTGAACCTTACCCTCGCGCCCGACCCTTCGACGTCCGTTCGCGAGGGTTCGCGAACCGCTCCGAGCGCGCGCTCGTCCCGAACTCAAGCGCGCGTCTGGCTCGTGGCCATGCTCCTGTTGGCGCTCGGCGCGTTCCTCCGCATCTATCCCACCGCCGGCTTCACCGGCGTCGGTTTTGATGAGCACCTCTATCAGCGCTATGTCGTGCTCCTCAATGCCAAGGGCCTCAGCGCATATCCGGCGATCTGCGACTACTTCATCCACGAGCAAAACAAGGGCGGCATCTGCGAGCTGCCGCCCACGCGTTTCCTCTACATCTTCTGCGGCAGCGTCTGGAGCCAGCTCTTTGGCCCCGGCGGCCTCGACCAGCCGGGACCCGCGAGCAATGCCGCCGCGCTCTCCGCACTCAAAGCGGTCTCCTGTTTTTTCGCCATCCTTACGCTCATCCCGTCCGCGCTTTTCGCCCGGAGGCTGAAGGGCGATGGCGCGATGCTCGGCACGCTTGCGCTGATGTGTTTTGCCCCCATTCAGATCCATCTCGCACAGCACCGGATGATCGACGGCTTCTTCGCCTTTTGGGCGCTGATGAGTCTCTGGCTGCTCTGGGAAAATCTCCGTACCCCGAACCACGCGGGCTGGCTGGCCGCTCTTGCCGCCTGTCTCGCCGCCATGGTGATGACGAAAGAAAACGCCTTCTTCGTCTTCCTGGCGCTCGGGGGCCTCATCGTTCTGAACCGCTGGGGAAAATGGGGCACGGTCACGCCGAAACTTCTCCTGTGCATGATCGCCGGGCCACTCGTCGGCCTCACCCTGCTCATCACCCTCGCCGGCGGAACGGAGAATTTCATTCAGATCTACAAGATCCTTGTGACCAAGGCGCAGACGCTCGAGTACGCCATCCGCACCGGCGACGGCCCGTGGTACCGCTACTTCATCGACTACATGCTCGTCAGCCCGATCGTGCTCATCCTCGCGATTGGCGCGATCTTTTCCACCGCCCACGAAAGCCGGCCGCTGCTTTACATCACCGCCTTCATCGCCGCCAGCTACGTGCTCATGTGCAATGTGAAATACGGCATGAACCTCCGCTACACCACCATCTGGGACATGCCCCTGCGCCTGCTCGCCTTCGCCCAACTCGCGCAGCTCACCCAGCGCTGCGGCCCGCGCCAGTCGCTCGTGCTCGGCGCGCTCGTCGCCGGGCTCTGCGCCTACGAGTGGCGGCAGTACTACATCCTCTTCCACGACCACGCGCTCTATGAACTCGTGGTCGGCGGGCTGCTCTTCGCGCTGAAGATGCTGAAAGGCGCGACGCCGATCATTCAATAGGTGAACGCGTTGGTCCGGCCCGCAAGCGCGTCGGTGAACTCGCCGCCGGCTGGAACCCAGGCGCGCAAAAGCCGGCGTGAAGTTGCCCGCGTGGGTCGCACGCCAAGGTTCCAAGGGCAGTTCGGCGGCGGTCATCAACACGTTCCGCGTTTTCCGCAACATCCTCACTAACGCGGTGGAATACGTCACCAACGTCGAGAGCTACGACCGGCGCATCCAGTCGGCCATCAACATCCAGGGGAAGAAGATGCAGCGCCGCGCGGAGTTCCTTTTGACACGCGCTCTCCGGCAAGCAGGCTCCGGTCGAATTGCTCGACCTGCTGCAAAACCTCCAGAACATTGCACGCCTCATGGAAGAGCTTCCTGACAACGCCGCAGCTTCGCCGATCAAGCAAGCGATAGATGAAATACTCAGCACGCGGCTGAAAACATATCGGGACGATCCAGACCGCATGAGGCAGGACGCGCGAAGTGCAGCGGCCACGACGCAGGATCACTTGGGAAGATGGTTTTACGAGCTTATCCAAAACGCGGATGACGCCGAGTCACCGACGTTGATCGTCCGAGCGACAAGCGATTGCCTCTACTTCGGGGACGACGGATGCGGGCTGACATCGGACCCGCTGAAAAAGATAAAGTCGCTGAGCGGCACCCACCTCTCGGACAAGCCGGCAACAATGATTGGACACAAGGGGCTCGGATTCAAATCGGTTTACGCGATCAGCCACACGCCTCACGTCTATTCTAATGGAGACGGGATTATCTTTTCGATGCGGCACGCAGAAGATTGGATGCGCGGCAACGGCCTCGATACGCGAGACGTGCCCTATCAATGGCTGCCGTGTTGGACGTCTCGCGAGGTCGAGATGAGCGCCGATCCTGTGCTCGCTGCACTTGCGGCGAAAACGGTTGTCAAGCTGCCGCTTCTGCCAACGATCAAAGCGGAGGAAATCAAAGTCGCGCTTGAGTGTTTCTCCGCTTGTTCACTTCTGATGTTCCGGCACCTTCGGCGGATCGAAATTCTCTTCGACGATTCGCGCCGAATCCTTGAAGTTGAGCCGTTGCAGGGAGAGGCGACGGAATGGAATGTGCGAGACAGCGGAACGTCGGCAGAGCAGCGATGGCGGCGCTCGAAACTTATCGTTTCCCCTCCGCCGGACATTCTTGCTGAGTTTGAGCGAACTGAAGATCGTGAGCGATCAAGCGATGTCTCATTGCTGGTTGCGGTTCCGGTGAGCGATGCGGGAGTCGTGCAACCGGCACCGTCCGGGTTGCCGTTGCACGTCTATTACGCAACGGAAAACGCGTCACCACTACGGATGCTGTTGCACGCGGATTTCGTCGTGAAGAGTGATCGCTCCGACATTATCCCGCCTGAGAAGAGCCGGTTTAACGAGTGGCTGAGCGACAAACTCGCCGAACACATCGTCTGCTGTGTCGATAAATGGCATACGGATGCTGAGCCGGCGGCGAGTCTGCGCCTTCTCCGTTTGCAATCGCGGGCTGAGTCCGAAAGCGTTGGGCGGCATCTGTGGCAGCGAATGATAGAACACGCGAAGCGAACCCTGCGCTTACCGGACACGACAGGACATCGGGCACTGCGATGTGCGGAAGCGTGTTTTGTCTCGACGACCGCCGCTCGCAGCTTGGCGCGTCAGATGTTCGCACGAGCAGAGTGCAACAACCGATTGGTTCACGAATCGCTCGAAGCCGACAACGATGCTCGTGCGGTGATGCGTGAACTCGATTGCACCCGCTTGGACGACGAGAAGACTTTCGAGTTGATCAGAAGCGAGGGCCTGGGACTGGCAGCCGAGCACGAGCAATTGTGGCTCTGCTGGTGCTGGGTCGCACAATGGGTGCCTGAGAATCGAAAGCGCGATTACACCGAAAAGGACAACGCCGAGAAGCGAAGCAAACGGCTCAGGGCGCTGCCGATTCTGCCGGTTGGAGGAAGCATTGTCTGCTTTGATGAACTCGACGACGGCACATTGACATGGCGGACGCCAGAACTCGGCGTCTCGCTCCCGGACTGGCTGCCGCTGCGCTTTGTGGATGATTGGTTCCGGGATCAAATGAGCGCGATTTCGACCGACGATCCGCTCTGGAGGCTGCAGGGCGAAGTCGGCATCAAGAACCCGCAAAAAAATGTCGTCGTGGATGCGCTGACGCGCTCGATCACAGGTTACTGGAAAGACAGGAGTGGTGAGCCAGGCCGATTCCTTTGTCTTATTCGCAATCTAGGTCTTCACGAAAAGGGCGAGCGCCCTGCAGGATTCGCCGCCTGTCCGGTATCGGTGCGCATCGAAAGTGGCAGGGAAAACAGATGGGCGCGGGCCGATGAATCGTATTTTGGACGTGAGTGGAACAAGTTGCTCCTCGACGAATTATTCCGCGCCGCGCAGGGAATTGATTGGGTTCACCGCCCCGTTATCGACGCAGACGCGGAACAATATGCTGCGCTTCTTGAATGGCTGGGAGTCGTTGAGTATCCGCGACTCGTCCCACGTTCCAGCCTCACGACCGATGAAACTGAGCGTGAACGATACAGAATGTCGCGCGCTCTGAAGGACTGCACGCGGATTGAGGAATTGCCACCATCGCTCATGCTGCAGCACACGGAAGTCGCGCGTTTGGACGCGGGTTCGTCTGTGATCCTAATCCGCCTATTGGCCCGGCACTGGGCGCGCTATCGGCAGCACAAGCAGGTTCGCGTTCGCTACTTTTATCGATCAGCGAGGTCTGAAGACGTGGATGCGAAATGGTGGATCGAATTGCGCGAGCGGCTGATTCTCCCGCAGACCGTCAACCACGCAACGCCGGCTGTGCTCACGGATTGCTGGCTGCCGGATCGAGACACCGTTCGAGCCGTTGGCGAGTTGCTTCCGACAATCGACATTGAAGCGTTTGGCGAGGATAAAGAATTAGTTTCCAAGTGGCTTCGCGACGAGGTTCGAGTGCGCACGCGAACAGCCGATGTCAGTCTCATCGAGTGGAAAGCGTGGCTGGAGAGTCGAATCCCTGAAATCGTTCCCGAAGCGGCCGCGACGGATGACGTGCAGCGGAACCGGGTTCGCAAGTGGTATGAGGCGGCTCTCGATGCACTCAAGGATCAGGACGAGTCGCCGACGCTGCCGTCGGCAAAGCTGCTATGTCGCAAAGGAGAGCAATGGGCCTACAAACGCACAAGTGAGGTGCTGCTTGCCGATGACGCCGAACTCGCGCCTGCATTCCGCACGGATCGATGGATGATCGAATTCATCCAGAGGTTGCATGGCGATGCTGCGAGAATCTTCGGTCTCCGGTCACTGATGAGCGAAACATCCATCACGCCCTGGAGTTTCTCAGCAGCCGACGAATCGCCCGAGCTACAGACCCGATTGGATGCGGTGAAAGCATTTGTATTTGTCTGGCGGTGCTCGCACACCAACGACAATCGCGACAGCTTGCGGGAAAAATTGCGACGGCTACGCGTTTGTGAGGCAAACCAAATCGTGGCGACTGCCAAACTCGGAGCCGTTGAGCGAACGATTGAGCGTCAGGTCGCATTCGTTGACGGAACCATCCTCATTCAGCGCGGTGGTGATACCCTGTCACTGCTCGCACAAGGTCTTGCGCAGTCTGTCGGAAGTGCTGCCGACGCACATTTTTTCGAGAACCTGATGCGGTGCGAGAGCCACGCTGAACGCGAGAAGAAAATCCGCACAAGCAATTGCTCAAGCGAACAGGTTCATCAGCTCTTGGAAGAGTATTCGGGCGCCGCTGAGCAACCCCCGCCACCCGTTGTAACCACCCCGGTTAAGCCCGATGTAACCCAAGTGCCGGCCACGCAAGCTCCGCCTTCCGTACCGCCTGCTGACCTCCCACCGGCAACAGAACCGCCACAGCCCGATTCCCCGCCAAGCGAAGACCCGCCGAAGCCGGCACCTGCCATCCGTCTGAAGAATGTCAACATTGACGAACCCACCGTCTCTCGCGGACAAGCGGTTGCCCCTCCAGGCGGTGGGGGAGGTGGCGGCGGCGGCAGCGGGCCGGGTTGGCCTTTGTCGGATGAGCAAAGAATTGAGGTCGAAAAACGTGGACGAGCATCTGCCGCTCGATGGCTCGAATCGCGAGGTTATCGAGTTGAGCAGATGTCTCAGTTCAACCCTGGATTCGATCTGTGTGCGACCAAAGGCGGCGAATGCCTGCTGATTGAGCTTAAAGCTCACATGCAGACGGCCCAAGTCGTTGACCTCACACGACGAGAACTCGAGGAGCATAGTCGATGTAATCGCGGTAGTTCAGCGAGTGAGCGATGGGAACTTTGGAACGTCGAGAACCTTTCCCTGGATGTGACTGCCGGCATCCAAATCACGCGCTACGACTCGATCCCCGACGATGCCTTCAAAACGAGGATACTCAGTCTCGATCTTCGGCGGTGTTCATCATCAGCGGCAGACCTCGATTGACGTTCTTGAATCGTCACTTTGAGCGTGGCGAACTGCGCTTCCATTTGCCTGATGACGAGCACTACCCGCAAAGTTCTTTTCTGCCGCAAGCGCACTGATGACGGGTTTGAGGAAACCGCGCACGATGCCGACAACTTCCGCCAATTCGCCGGGTGCATCGATCAATCCAAGCCGGCGCACGAATGCAGTCGACGGCGTCTGCCTCGCTGGGTAGCGAGCAAATCTACAAAGTCACCGCTTGCAGCCCAATCGCGGGCGCGGCGGCGATCATGTGGCGGTCGCTGGTGTGGATGGCGGCGCATCTTTCCTCGGCCGCGCAGGCGAGATGAAGCGCGGCGGCGGCGCGGAGGAAGACTGTGGACGGGAGTGCGGGGCGCGCGGTGTCACTTTCAGCCACGAAAGGGCGTCCTTGCAGCGTGGCGGATGTGGCCGATGCGGACGGCGTTTTCGTGGGTGCGAAAAAAGACGAGGTAATTTCCGAAAGGCATCATCCTCCAATCCCGAGCGAACGGGTATCGCGGGTATCGCTCGGGCAAGGTGTCCAGCGTCTCGCACGCATCGAGGAGCCGGGTGATATAGCGATCCGCCGTTTCGCGGCTACGGGATTCTTTGATGATGTAGTCGCGGATTTTGGCCAAATCCCGCGTGCTTCGCGGGGCGTATTCGACGCGAAACCTCACGCGAGGCCGAGTTGCCGCCGGACTTCCGCGCCACTCATCGCCTCGCCGCGCGCAAACTCCGCATCGGCTTCGGCGAGCGCCGCGTGAATTTCGGAAACCTCGTCGCCGGAGAATCGAGACGCGACCATTTCGGCGAGGCCGGCCTGAATTTTGAGCCAGTCTGCACTCGGCATTGCGGCTACGGTTGCGATCACTTCGTCAGCGGTCATGGCTGAATTATGGCGCAATTTTCGCGAGGCTCAAGCCGGCAATTCCACGAAGCCATTTCATCGCCCGTCGCGCATTTCGGAGACGATTTCCGTGGATTCCTGCCCCGCGTAACGCTTGTGCATGATGGCCTCATACCCCGGCAGCAGCTTGCGCGTGAGGAAAGGGTTCTCCGCTTTCGCGACGGGCAGCGGCACGATCTTCGCGACGGGCTGGCCTTTGTCGGTGAGGACGATGGGCTCCTGCTCGGTGGCCTTGCTGACCCAGAGCGCGGTGTTCTCGTGCAGCTCGTGAATGGATATGGCGGTCATGCGGACAAGCGTGGCACAGCGATGCTGGCGCGGCAAGCCGCTGACGCGGCGCGGTGGTCATGCCGAAAGCCACCGCATTATTTGATGCCGATGACAGCCGCCTGAGCAGCGCGCTGGCGCGCATCAACGGCCGGATGCTCGCGCTGCAATCGCGCATCGCCAAGTTTGCGGCGGCGTTCATCGCCCTTCGCGCGGTGGCCGGTGTGGTGACGGCCGGGTTCGATCATTGGCCGCTCCGGCGGCTATGCGGTGCGCTCCGCAGTTCATCGAGAGCGTTTCCGCGCGGTGCGTTCAAACAGACGCTCGATGTCGGCGGGCAACTCAACGATTTCTCGGCGGACACGGGCATCGCCGTGGCCGACCTCGTCGTGTTGCAGCAGGAGTTTGCCAACGCGGGCAAGAGCGCGGAGGACATCGGCCCGGTGTTCGGCAAGTTGGCGAAGACGATGCAAGGCGGTTGAAGCTCCGGCTTCCATGCAGAGTGCGCTCCGCGTTTCACGATGCGCTTCCGCGCGGTGCATTCGGCGGACGAGACGATCAACAAGCTCGGCATCAATCTCGATCGGCTGAAGAAGAGGACGCCCGCGGAGCAGTTCCGCACGCTCTGCAACTCGTAATCGGGCCAAGGCACGGCCAGAAAAGCGGTTCTTTCCTCGCTGCTTCCGCCGCTGTTCATTCCAGCCGTGCGCCTTTTCCCACTGCTCCTCATCACATTGTCTGCCATCGTTTCCGCGAATGCCGCAGACTCGGGTTTGCAGGTCAGCATCACCGAACAGACCGTGCGTTTCCACTGGGCGCAGCCGAAAGCCGGGCGCGTGGAAATCCGCGAGCTGCCGCTGCACACGGGCGCTGATCTGGCGCGCGAAATCCGCACGCTCACCGTGGTCGAGGCCGCGGCGGGTACGGCGGAGGTGCCGCGCTTCGACGGCGCACGCGACCGGCTCTACGCGAAGTTTCAACTCACCGACGCCGCGACTCACCAGCCACTCGGCGACGCGCAGCACGTCACCGATTTCGAGGCGCTCCCGCGCCGCACGCAAACGCTGGGTTCCAACACGAGCAAGAAAGGGATCAGTTGCCAGGTCGATGTGCCGGACTGCCTCGCGCTCGGCATCGGCCAGGCGAATCAAAACATCAACCTCGGCGCGTTACTCGACTGGCAGAGCGCCGAGCCGGGGATGAGCTTCGAGTTTGAAGGCCGGAAGGTCGGCCTCCATCCCGGCCCGGTCGCCGCGCTCGACGCGGGGCTGCAATCCCTGCATCGAGCCGGACTGCGCACCACCGGCATTTTTCTCAATTACACGCGCAAGGAGACGGCCAAGGTCTCACCGCTCGTTCATCCGCTGACCGCCGCGGCGGGATCGACGGGCGTCGTCTCTGCTTTCAACACGGCCACCGCCGACGGCCTTTTCTATTACCGCGCGATTCTCCACTGGCTGGCCGAGCGCTACACCCGCGACGATGCCGCGCACGGCCGGCTCGCCGGAATCATTATCGGCAATGAAGTGCAGAGCCACTGGAGTTGGTATCACCTCGGCGCGGTCGAGCCCGCGGTACTGCTCCGCGAATACGCCACCGCCCTGCGGGTCGCCGACCTCGCGACCCGCAGCGTGCATGCGGACTTTCCCATTTACCTCTCGCTCGATCATCACTGGGCCATGCCCGCCTCCGAGGATGTGCGCAAAGGCTTCAGCGGTGTCGAAGTGCTCGACGAACTCGGCACCCGCAGCCGCCGCGAGGGCGATTTTCCGTGGAATGTTGCCTTTCATCCCTACCCGGAAAATCTCGGCAACCCGCGCTTCTGGGACGACAAAACCGCCCCGCTGCGCTTCGACGCGCCGCGTGTCACCTTTCACAATCTCGAAGTCCTCCCCGCCTACCTCAGCCAGGCGCGCTTTCTTTATGCCGGCAGCCTGCGACGGATCGCGCTGACCGAGCAAGGCTTTCACTGTCCGTCTGGCCCCGAGGGCGAAATGGCGCAGGCCGCCGCCTACGCGCTCGCTTGGAAAAAGGTCCAGGCGCTGCCCGGCATCGAGTGCTTTCACTACCACCGCCACGTCGATCACCCCGACGAAGACGGCCTCCGCTGCGGCCTGCGCGAGCACGATGGCAGTCCGAACAAAAGCGGCATGGGACGCGCCCGGAAAATCTGGGACGTCGTCCGCCAGGCCGGGACTGCTGAGGAGGACGCCGCCTTCGCTTTTGCGCTGCCCATCGTCGGACGTGAGGATTGGTCGCACCCCGTCAGCACCGAGATGGACCGTTCTCCACCCGACCGCGTTGCGTTCGATTTCGTCGCCCGCCGCGGGGATGCACAATTGGAAAACACCCTCGCCTTCGAGCACAAACGCATCCCCCGCGACGCTGGTTTGACGGCGGCCGCCATCCAGCAGCACCCGAATCCGCGCGGCCTCAGCCGCGCGACCTGGCGCGTCGCCGTTCCTGCGGAAAAGCCGTGTATCCTGCGTTTCACGGCATTGCTCAACCACGCCGAAAGCAAGGGCGCAGGCTTCGCCGTGAAGATCGACGGCCAGACCGTCTTCGACAAGAAACTCGCCGGCCAAGCATCCGAGCGGGCCGAGATCGACCTCGCGCCTTGGGCCGGGAAAGAAGTCACCTTCGACTTCCTCATCGACCCGCTTGACCGCAGCCAGTTCGCCTGGGCCACCTGGGTCGAGCCGCGCATCGTCTTGAAATAGACCTCCGCTGGGAGTCCGGCGAATCGACGCAATTCAAAAAACCGGGTCATTCTGAGTGGAGTTCCGAGCCCCGGCGTCTTAGGGGTTCCGCATGAAAACGCTTTCGATGCTGGGGTTCATTGTTGGTCTGGCCACTGCGACCTTCGCGGCGAAACCGGCGGAGGTGGAGCTGTTCGTGGAAGGCGAGGCGCTGCAGCCGACGAGCACGGTGGAGGTGCGGTTCGCGCGGGCGATGGTGGCGGCGGAGCAGGTGGGCGTGCCGGTGAAGGATTCGCCGGTGGTTTTTACGCCGGTGCTGCCGGGGCGGTTCACCTGGCTGAGCACACGGAGCGGGGTGTATGCGCCGTCGGCTCCGCCGTTGCTAGGAACGGGCTACAAGGTGACGCTGCGCGTCGGTCTGGCGGACGCGGGCGGAAAGGCGGTCGAGGGGGCTTTAGCCAAGGTGCTGAAGACGCCGCCGTTTCAGGTTTCGGACGGCATGGTTGCGGATGAAAAAAGTGAGAACACCTCGCCGCTGCCGGAGCTGAAGGTCGCTTTCAATCTGAACGTGAAGCTGGAGAGCGCGGCAAAGGCGTTTGAGTTTGTGGCCGACGATGGCCGCAAGGTCGCGGCCGAGGTGCGCTACGCGACGCGAGGGGATTATTTTTCCATCCCGGCGGAAGCGGAGGATTGGGGCGAAAGGTGGGAGCGCGCCCACCGTCCGGGGGTGGTGGACAATACGGACGACGAGGACCGCGAGGACGAGACCCCGCGGCCAAACCGGCTGATCGTGAAACCGGTGACGACGCTCGCGCCGGGCCCGCTCTGGCGGCTGGAGATGAGGGCGGGGATCGAGTCGAGTGCAGGCGGGCTCAGGATCGCGGAGCGGCGCGCGATGGTGCTCGGGCGGGTGACGCCGTTCACGCTGAAGGCGCTGGAGGTGGCGAGCTATCTCAATTCCGGGCGCAGCGTGGTGCTGAAATTTTCTGAGGAACTCGGGCCGGATGTGAAGGCGGAAACAGCGGGGAAGTTTTTCCGCATCACCCCCGTGCCGCCGAATCTGCGCTTTGAGGAGAGCTGGGAGGAGTTCGCCATTCGCGGCGATTTTGCGCGCGGCACGGACTACAAACTCGAGATCGACCCCTCGCTGCTCGCCATCTCGGGGCAGCCGTTCAGCGGCGAGCGCGTGCGCACGTTCCGCTTCGAGCCGGTGAAGCCGCGCGTCTATCTGCCGGCGATAACCGCCGACCAACTGCGTGGTGGCGATCGTAAATTTCCGATCCGCGGGGTGAACCTCAAGAGCGTGCGCATCACCGCGCAACTCATCGCGCCGGAAGCGGCGGCGCGGGCGATTGAGGCTTTCAAAAAATACGAGAAGCCCGAGCCGGAAGAGGACGGGCCGCACGAGCCCTACCAACCGCTTCCCGCCGGCCTGATCAAGGGAACGCTGCTGGCTGACCGCACCATCGAGCTCCCGATCGCGGCGCTCGATACGCGGCAGGAGACGGTCGTGGACTGGACGGAACTGCTCGGTGGCCAAAAGGCGGGCGTGATTTTCCTGACCGTGGAAGGCCAGCCGCTCGCGCCGGCCCGCGGCGTCCAGATGCGGCCCACGGCGCAGGCGCTCATCCAGCTCACCGATTTCGGCGTGCTGTGGAAAAAAGTCGGCGGGCAACTGCGGACGACGGTCTTTTCGATGGCGACAGGCCAGGCCCTCGCGGGTGCGAGCGCAGCGCTGCTGAAGAAGGATTTCACCGCCGTGCTCGCCTCCGCGATGACCGACGCGGAGGGCCTCGTCTCGCTCCCGGTAAAGGCCGACATGGGCTGGCTCGTCGTCCGGCAGGGCGACGACGTGAACGCGTTGCGCATGGGCGAAGAAGCCGAGACGCTGCCGATGGCGCGCTTCAACCTGCCGATTTTCTATTCCGGCTGGGGCGCTGAACCAGCGGAACCGCCACCCCTGCGCGGGCTCCTTTTCACCGACCGTCCGCTCTATCGCCCCGGCGAAACGGTGCGCGTGAAAGGCCTGCTCCGTCTGGCCGAAAACGGCGGCGTGAAACTCGCCGAGGCGAAGAAGGGCGTGCTCACGCTGAGCTATCCGCGGGGTGGCGGCGAGGAGCGGATGGACGTGAAGGTCGATGAGCGCGGGGCCTTCGACGCTTCGTTCGTGCTGCCTCCGGGGAAGGTCGGGAACTTCCGCCAGCAGTTCGGTTTCGAGACCGGCAAAGGCGAGGAAGTGCGCTGGGTGCTGCAGGACGAATTTCAGGTGCAGGAATTCCAGCCGAACGCCTTTGAGTCGCGCATCGCCATGCCGGAGCGTTTCACGGCCGACCAGAAGATCGCTGCGGAAGTTTCCGCGAGCTACTTTTTCGGCGCGCCGGTCAGCGACGCGCGCGTGCAGTGGACGCTGCAATATGCGCCGGAAACTTTCGCGCCCGACGGCTTCTCCGGTTTCATCTTCGGCGACAACGATGAAACCGAGCACAAGAGCCTGACGCTGCGCGGCGAGGGCAAGCTGGTGAAGGCGCTCGCCATCGAGCCGCAGTTACCGGGCATGGTGGGCGAGCGGTTTCGCGGGCTGCTTACGGTCGAGGTCACGGATCAGAACCAGCAGACGGTCACTGAAAGCCGCGGGTTTTCCCGCGAGGCCGCGGAGTTCTATCTCGGCATCGCCGCCGACGAACGTCACGTCATCGGGCACGCGGAGGAGTTCACCGCGAGTGCCGTGGCTGTAAAGGCCGATGGCACCCCGATGCCTGCGCCCGTCGCAGTGAAAGCCGAGTTGATCCGCGTGGAATACGACACCGTGCGCGTGCAGGCCGCGGGCAAAGCGGTGGCGTTTCACACCGAGACGCGCGAGAAGGTCGTCGCCACGGCGGAGGGCAAAACCCTAGTGCCGGTTCGCGACGGCGACGACTCGCGCGCGCCTGACGGCGTGACTGCGCGCTTCAAGCCCGGCGCGGCGGGCGAATACCGGCTGCGGCTGACTGCACAGGATGGCGCAGGCCACGAGGTGCGCGCGAGTTACAGTTTTACCGTCTCCGGCAGTGAGCCGATCGCGTGGGATTACCGCAACCCGGCGCAGATCGATCTCGTCACCGACAAGACGGAATACCGCGCGGGCGAAACCGCGCGCCTCCTTTTGAAAACGCCGATCTCCGGCGAAGCGTGGGTCAGCGTGGAGCGTGGCGACAGCGTCCTGCGCACGCGGCGCGTGAAGCTGGAAGGGAATGCGCCGACTTTGGAAATCCCGCTCGAAGCGGGCGACGCGCCGAACGTGTTTGTTTCCGTGGTGCTCATCCGCGGCGCGGAGCAGAGCACGCGAAAATTCAAGACGGCGGACTTCCGCTACGGCGTCTGCCGGCTGCGCGTGGCTGATCCGATGACGCGCCTGCAAGTCGCAGTCACGCCCGCGCGGCTCGACGTGCAGCCCGGCCAGGAGGTCGAGACGGAAGTCCGCGTGCTTGATGCGAAAGGTGCGCCCGTGGCTGATGCGGAGGTCACGTTCTGGGCCGCGGACGACGGCATCCTCGCGCTGACCGGTTACGAGCGCCCGCAACCGAACAAGGTTTTCGACGAGCTGTTTCCGCTCAATGTCCGCACTGGGCTCACGCTTTTCGGTCTGCTCCCCGAAGACCCATCCGACCTTACGTTTGCCAACAAGGGCTACCTCATCGGCGGCGGCGGGATCGAAGGTCCGGGGCTGAAGCTGCGGCACGATTTTCCCGGCACGGCGTGCTGGTTTCCCGCATTGCGGACGGACAAGGAAGGGCGCGTGAAACCGCGCTTCACCGCGCCCGACGCGCTCACCCGCTACCGGCTCGTGGCCGTGGTCCACGCGGGCGCCGACCGCTTTGGCTCCGCGGAATCGGCGGTCGCGATTCGGCAGCCGCTGATGCTGCTCTCCGCGCTCGGGCAGGTGGCCAATGTGGGTGACGAGATCGTCGCGCGCGCCGTCATCCGCAATGAAACCGGCAGTGCAGGCACCGCGGACATCGCGCTCGAACTCGACGCCACGGCGCAGCCGGTGAAGGGCGCGCTGACCGCCTCGATCCCGCTGGCCAAAGGCGAGGCGCGCACCGTGGATTTCCCCGTGAAGCTGGTGGCGATGGGCACCGCCAACTGGAAATGGTCCGTGAGCATGCCGGCGAACGGCGAGACTTTTGATGACCGTCTCCAGACCACGCTCAAGGTCGGCTCACCGGTGCCGGTGCTGCGCGAAACCTATCTCACCGAGCTGAGCGACAAAACGAACGACCTGCTCGCGGCCGTGAATCCGCAGGTGCTCGAAGGCGACGGCGCGGTCACCGTCACGCTCGCCAACACGCGACTCGCAAGCCTCGGCGAGAGCGCGAACCAGCTTCTCGAATATCCGTACGGCTGCGCCGAGCAGCTTGTCTCCGGGCTCATTCCGTGGATCGTCACGCGCAATCTCGGCCCCGTGCTCGGCGACATTGGGAAAGACCCGGAGCAGGTCCGCAAGGCCATCGAGGCCGGCGTGGACAAGGTCTTCGCGCTGCAAACGCCTTCGGGCGGACTGGCCTACTGGCCGGGCGGGCGGGAGCCCAGCGTCTTCGCCAGCGCGTGGGCGGCCGTCGCGTTTGCGGAACTCGCGAAGCAGGATGTTCCGCTGCCGTCCGGCTGGGAAAAGCTGCTCGATTACCTCAGCGAAGAACTCCGCGGCCTCGACAAACTGCGCGACGACGTCTCGCTCGATCAGCGGGCGCTGGCCGTCTTTGCGCTCGCCAGCGCGGGCCGCGAGGAACCGGCCTACTATGAAAAACTCGCCGCCCGCCGCGGCGAGCTGACCCACGAAGGCCGCGCCCTGCTCGCGCTGGCCGTCCTCGAATCGAAGGGGTCGTCCGCCTTGGCCGAAGCGCTGCTCAATCCCGATTTACCGGCCCCGGCCGGCACCTCGTGGTTTGGCAGCGCCACGCGGGAACGCGCGGTCGGGCTGCTGGCGTGGACACGCTGTCAACCCAAAGCCAAGGAAGTCGGGCGGCTGACCAAAGAGCTGCTGGCTTCGCGTACGAACGGCCACTGGCGGACCACGCAGGAAAACGCGTGGGCGTTGCTCGCGCTCTCGCGTTACTTCACGCTCGTCGAGCGCGAGGTGAAGCCGGTCAGCGGTACGCTCGTGGAAAAGGAGCGCGCCGTGCCTTTCCAGCTCACGAAAAAGAAGCTCACCGAAACGACGCGCGTGGCCTTCGATCCCAGCCGTCCGCCCGGCCCGCTCACCGTGGGGAATCCGACACGCGCGCCGCTTTATGGCGAAGCCCGCTTTGTGGCGCGTCCGCCGGTTGCCGAGCAGCCGCGGCAGGATCGCGGATACGCCGTTTCGCGGAGCTATCGCAAAGTCGGCGCGGATGGCGCGCTCGCGGATGCGGCGGACTTGCAGGTCGGGGACCGCGTGGTCGTGACGCTGCGCGTGGAGACGCCGCGGCCCGGACACTTCGTGGCGATCGACGACCCGCTGCCGGCGATTTTGGAAGCGGTGAATCCCGAGTTCCGCACGCAGCAGGCGGGCGCGAAAACGGAGGATTTCTGGCAGTCGGATTACCGCGAAGTCCGCGCGGATCGCGTGCTCTACTTCTGCGATCATCTGCCGGCGGGCGCCTACACTTTCAGCTACCTCGCGCGCGTGCGGACGGCAGGCACCGTCATGGCTCCAGCGACGAAAGTGGAAGAGATGTACCGGCCCGAGCGCTTCGGCCTCAGCGAGACGGCCCGGCTCGTCAGCCGCCCAGCGAAATGATGAAGACGAACTGGCAGCGCCGTCTGCGCCGCACCGCGTGGGCCATCGGGCTCGGCGGTTCGGCCGTCTTTCTCGCGCTGCGGCTCACGCCGCTGCCGGCGTCGCTGGAAAGCGGTATGCCGGTGAGCGCGGAATTTCTCGACCGCACGGGACGTCCGCTGCGGCTGATGCTGGTGGAGGAGCAGCGTTACGCGCAGCGCTGCACGCTCGCGGAGATCTCTCCCGCGCTCATCGACGCGACGCTGAGCGCGGAGGACAAACGCTTTCGCCAGCACGGCGGCGTGGATTTGCTCGCGACGGGCCGCGCACTGTGCAATGCGGCGCTGGGTAAGGCGCCGGCGTCGGGCGCTTCGACGATCAGCCAGCAGCTCATCAAACTCGCCGCGCCCGCGCCGCGCACCATCCCGCACAAGCTGACGGAAATCTGGCTGGCGCTTTGTCTGGAGCAGCGTTGGAGCAAGGACCGCATCCTCACCGAATATCTGAACCGGCTGGAATACGGCAATCTCCAGACCGGCATCGCCGCGGCGAGCCGGCACTACTTTGGCAAGCCGCCGTCCGATCTCAGCGCCGCGGAAGCGGCGTTTCTCGCGGCGCTGCCGCGGGCGCCGGGGAGGCTGAATCCGCGGGATAATTTCACCGCGGCGCAGGCGCGGCAGCAGTGGGTGCTGCGGCGGATGGCGGTGAATGGCGCGCTCGATCCCGAGGCGTTCGCCCGTGCCGAGGCGGAGCCGATCGCGTTGCGCCCGGCGGGGCGCACGTTTGCAGCGCCGCACTTTGTCGATCTGCTGCTCCAGCGCCGCGGCCTGGTTGCGCCCGGCGGCGCGGAAATTCGCACGACGCTGGACCTGAAACTCAACCGGTTCGTCGAGCAGTGCCTCACGGAAAACCTCGCGAAGATCGCCGACAAGAACGCGGGCAGCGGCGCGGCGGTCGTCATCGACAATGCCACCGGTGACGTGCTCGCGCTTGCCGGTTCCGGCGATTATTTCCAGGCCGGTGACGGGCAGATCAACGGCGCTTGGATGGTGCGTTCGCCGGGCTCGGCGGTGAAACCTTTTACTTACCTCCTCGCCCTCGAGAGCGGTGCGGAGCCGGCGACCATCGTGCCCGATGTGCCGACTTCTTTCACCACGCCTGACGGCCTTTACCGCCCGAACAATTACAACCATCGCTTTTACGGCCCGGTCAGCCTGCGCAGCGCGCTCGGCAATTCGCTGAACGTCGCGGCGATCCGCACGCTGGAACTTGCAGGCGGTCCCGCCGAGCTGCACCGCGCGCTGCGGCAATGCGGCATCACCACGCTCGATCATCCCGCCGAGTATTACGGACTCGGCCTCACCCTCGGCAACGGCGAGGTCCGCCTGCTCGAACTCGCCAACGCCTACGCCACGCTGGCGCGACTCGGCGTTTTCCGCCCATACCGCCTGCTGCTCCGCGACGGCGGCGCGCTCGAACCAGGCCGCCGCGTCTTCGACTCACGCGCCGCGTTCCTCCTCGCCGACATGCTCGCCGACAACTCCGCCCGCGCCGCCTCCTTCGGTCTCACCTCTCACCTCGCGTTCGACTTTCCCGTCGCCTGCAAAACCGGCACCAGCTCGGACTACCGCGACAACTGGAGCGTCGGCTACACGCCGGAATTCACCGTTGCCGTGTGGGTCGGCAATCCCAACGGCCAGCCGATGCACGGCATCACCGGCGTGACCGGCGCGGCTCCGGTGATGCACGAGATTTTCCAGCAACTCCGCCGCACCGCCGGCACGACCTGGTTCGCCACGCCGACCGACATCCAAAACTACGCCGTCCACCCGCTCACCGGCCATCGGGTTTCACCCGACCGACCCGGCGCGGTCGTCGAGAAATTCCTCCGCGCACCCGAACCCGAGCGCGCCTCCGACTATGACACCGCCGGTGCCGTTCGCCTGCCGCCCGAGTATTTCCCCTGGCTCGCCAGTGCGCAAAACAGCCTCGGCACGCTCGTCAGCGCCAGCCCCGAGGCGCGTCCGCTCCGCATCCTCCAGCCACCGCCGGGCGCAACCTACTTTCTCGACCCCGATCTCCCGCAGCACAGCCAGCGGATACCGCTGCGCGCGGCAGCCGGCGACGCGGTCACCTGGTCGAGCGATTCCCTGCCCATCGAGGGCAGCCGTGCCGGGCTCCGCGCGGGACGCCACACCATCACCGCGCGGGCGGGTGACGACGGCGAAAGCGTGACCACCTGGATCGAGGTCAAGGCACTGTGAGCAGGAGTGAGAGCACCGTCTGATTCGCATGCCACCGCCCAAATCGAAACCAAAGGCCAAGTCCCTGAGCCCCGCCGGCATGACCCTGCCCGAGGCCGCGGCGGGGTTGAAATTCGCGCCCCACAATATCGCGCATCTTCTGGACGGGACCGGGCGCTACCGCGAGCCGTTCGACCGCGAGTTTCCGTTTCTCATCAAACTCTTTCATTACACTTCACGCCGCCACACCCGGGGCGCGACCTGGCACGAACGGCTCGAACTTTTCCTCCCGCTCGACGGCTCCGCGCGGCTCCGCATGGGCGACGATGTGGTCGATCTCGCCGCCGGTGATCTCCTGGTAGTCGATAATCTGAAGCTCCATCACGTCGAAGATTTCCCCGGTTTCGACACGCGCGTCATCGTCATCAGCTTCCTGCCGGAGTTCGTCTATAGCCTCGGTTCGCCGTCGCACGACTACGCCTTCCTGCTGCCGTTCTATTCCAAGGTCGATCGCCACCCGCATATCCTCCGCGCGGGTGAGGCCCTCGCACCCACCGTCGCCAGCGCTCTAGCGAAGCTGCTCCCGTGCTACTTTGCGCGCGACGACCGGCAGTTTTGCGAAGCCGGATGCAAGGCGTTCATGCTCGAAATCCTCTACCATCTCGCCCGCCATTTCCGCGGCTCGAAGCTCATGAAGTGGGAATTCCTGCGCCAGCAGGAACGCTCGCTCCGGCTCAAGGGTGTCTTCGATCACCTCCGCGCGCATTTTGCGGAGCGCATCACGCTCGGCGATGCCGCCGCCATCGCCAGGATGTCGCCCGCACAGTTCGCGCGTCTCTTCAAGAGCGTCGCCGGCCTGACCTTCGTCGCCTATCTCACGCACCTGCGGCTTGCACACGGCCAGCGTCTCCTGCTGGAGACCGGCGGCACCATTGCCGAAATAGCGGCCAGCGCGGGCTTCGCGGACCAGAGCTATTTCGACAAGCGTTTCAAAAAATCCTACGGCCAGTCCCCGCGCGACTTCCGCGAGAAGCGTGGAGCGGCGGGTGGAAAAACGTCCAAAAGTTTGCTTGGAGTGTCCTAGCTCGCGGGACGCGAGGGCGACTAGGTTGCGCGCCGATTTCCCGCATGAAAGAACTTCGCTTCGCCGTCATCGGCTCCGGCTTCTGGTCGCACTACCAGCTCGCGGCCTGGCGCGAAGTGCCTGGGGTTCGGTGCGTGGCAGCCTGCAATCGGACGCGGGCCAAGGCGGAGGCGCTGGCGGCCGAGTTTGAGATGACCGCGGTGTTTGACGATGCGGAGAAAATGTTGCGCGAGGTGCGGCCGGATTTTGTGGATGTCATCACGGATGTGGCGACGCATGCGCGGTTCGTGCAGCTCGCGGCGGCGCAGGGCGTGCCGGTCATCTGCCAGAAACCGCTGGCACCGAATCTCGCGACAGCGCGCGAAATGATTGCGGTGTGTGCGCAGGCGGGCGTGCCGCTTTTCGTGCATGAAAACTGGCGGTGGCAGCATCCGTTCCGCGAACTGAAGCGCGTGCTGGAATCCGGGGTGATCGGGCGCGTGTTCCGGGCGCGTGTGGATTATGCAAACAGCTTTCCCGTCTTCGACAACCAGCCGTTTCTGCGGGAGCTGGAGCAGTTCATCCTCACCGACATCGGGAGCCACCTCCTCGACACGGCGCGATTTCTTTTTGGCGAAGCCTCACGGCTTTTCTGCCAGACGGCGCGCATCCACCCGGACATCCGGGGCGAGGACGTGGCGACGGTGATGCTGGAGATGGGCGGCGCGGCGGTGACGTGCAACATGAGCTACGCGAGCCGTGTCGAGCACGACCGCTTTCCCGAGACGTTTGTCTTCGTCGAAGGCAGCGCCGGGTCCGCGGAACTCGCGCCCGATCACTGGCTGCGGGTCACCACGGCGAGTGGCACGACCGCGCGGCGGGTCCCTCCGCCGCATTACGCATGGGCGGATGCGCGCTATGCGCTCGTCCATTCGAGTATCGTGGCGTGCCACGCGGACCTGCTCCTCGCGCTGCAAACCGGCGGCCTCGCGGAGACGCACGCGGCGGACAATCTCCGCACGCTGGAACTCGTCTTCGCCGCCTACGAATCGGCGCGCGAACGGCGCGTCGTGGAACTTTCATCAACAACCAATACCCAATGAGAACTATCGCACTCGTCGGCGCCGGAGGAAAAATGGGCTGCCGCATCACCGACAACATCAAAAGCAGCGCGGATCGCGTGCATTATCTCGAAGTCAGCCCTGCCGGCATCGGGCGGTTGCGCGAGCGAGGCGTGGAGACTTCCGCGCCAGCCGACGCGCTGCCGGGCGCGGATGTGGTCATCCTCGCGGTGCCGGATGTCGCGATCGAAGCGGTCTCGAACGAAATCATTCCGCAGCTCAAGCCGGGCGCGCTTGTGCTCACGCTCGATCCCGCCGCGCCGCTCGATGGCAAGGTCGCGCACCGCGATGACCTCGGCTATTTCATCGCGCATCCGTGCCATCCGTCGGTCTTCAATTGGGAGCCGACCGAGCAGGCTTTTCGCGATTTTTACGGCGGTATCTCAGCGAAGCAGGCGGCGGTCTGCACGCTGATGAGCGGCGGCGAGCATTACTACGAGGCCGGTGTGGAAGTGACGCGCGCCATTTACGCACCGGTCAGTGCCGTCCATCGCGTGACCCTCGAACAAATGGCGATGCTCGAACCGGCGCTCGTCGAAACGCTCGCGCAGTCGTGCATCGAAGTGGTCAAGGAGGGCTACGACAACATTGTGCAGCGTGGCGTGCCGGCGGCCGCCGCACGCGACTTCGTGCTCGGGCATCTGCGCATCCAGATTGCGGTGCTTTTCGGCGAAGTGAACGGCACTTTCTCCGACGCCGCCTACAAGATCAGCGCCCGCGCCCGGCCGATCATTTTTCGCGAAGGCTGGCAGCAAATTTTTGAAATGGACGACATCCGCGAGCAGGTGAAAGACATCACGAGCCAGACCAAACCCGCGGCATGAAGCTTGGGCTCAGCAGCTATACCTACGGCTGGGCCGTCGGCGTGCGCGGGCACCCGCCGGCACGTCCGCTCGACGAACACGGGCTGCTCGATCACGCGCGGGAGCACGGCGTGAAGCTGCTCCAGATCGGCGACAATCTGCCGGTCGAGAGCTTCGACGAAGAGCGCCTGAATCAGCTCGCCGCGCGCGCTGCGGACGAGGGCGTGCAGCTCGAAATCGGTGCGCGCCGTCTGACCCACGAGCGGATCGCGATTTACGTGGCGCTCGCGCGCCGGCTTGATGCAACGCTCATCCGCTTCGTCATTGACGATGCGGACTATCATCCCACACCCGAAGCGGTGGCCGCGATTTTACGCAAAGCTGCGCCGATCCTCGACGGACTCACGCTCGGCATCGAGAACCACGACCGCTTCGCCGCGCGCACCCTGCGCGAGATCATTGAGGGCGCGGGCTGCGGCCAGATCGGCGTTTGTCTCGACACCGCCAACTCGCTCGGAGCCGGCGAGGGGCTCGAAACCGTGACCGCGCAACTCGCCCCGCTGGCCGTGAATTTGCACATCAAGGATTTCCACGTTGAGCGCCTGCCGCACCTTATGGGTTTCAGCGTCACCGGTCGCCCGGCGGGCCGCGGTTTTGTCAATGTGCCCGCGCTGCTCGCCCAACTCGCAACTTTCCAGCGCTGTCACTCCGCCATTCTGGAACTTTGGACACCGCCCGAACCACAGCTTGCCGAAACCATTGCCAAGGAGGCAACGTGGGCCGGCCAGAGCCTCGCGTATTTGCAACCCCACTTCCGCTGAATCCCTGCCATGAACCTCCCACTTCGCACCTTTCTTACGCTGCTCCCCGTCTTGCTCCTTGCAGCCTGTGACAAGCCGGCCGGTTCCCCCGCGAAGGACAAGCTCACCATCGGCGTCGCCTTCGAGACGCTGCAAACCGAATACTGGGTCGCCGGCTTCGAGGCGATCAAAGCCGAGTTGGCGAAGCGTGACATGCAGGTGCTCGAAGCCATCGCCGATCAGGACGCGAACCGGCAGCTCCAGCAGGTGAAGAACTTCATCGCGCGCAAGGTGGACGGCATCATTCTCGTGCCGAAGGATGCGAAGACGTGCATCCCCGCGATCAAGGCGGCGAACGCCGCGGGCATCCCCATCGTGCTCTTCAATCGGCCGGCGGATAAGAGCGATGCGAAGTCTGTGGCGGTCGTCGCGGACAATGTGCAGCTCACGCGGGAGACGGTTGCCTTCATGGTCGAGCAGGCGCGTAAAACCGGACGCAAGCACAAGGCGATGGTCGTTCTCGGCGATCTCGGCGACATCAATGCGATCGGGCGGCGCGACGGCTTCGACGCGGCGGTGAAAGGTCACGAGGATTTGGTCGAGGTCGTCGCACGGGTGCCGTCGGAATGGAACCAGGAAAAGGCCCAAGCCGGCGTCGTCAATGCCCTGCAAGCGAACCCGGACATCAGCTTCATCTTCACCTCGTCGGACTTTCTTTTCCCCTCGATCGTTTCCGCGCTGAAGACGGCGGGAAAATACAAGAAGGTCGGCGAGGAAGGGCACGTCATCCTCGGCGGCTTCGATGGCGACGCGACTGCCTATGCGATGCTCAAAGACGGCTACCTCGACGCGACCGGCGTGCAGGACGTGTACTTTGAGGCGCAGGCCGCGGTGCAGGCGCTTGTCGATTTGCGCGCGGACAAGCCGGTGCCTGAGCTGATCCCAGACCCCGGCTTTGTCATCACGCAGAGCAACCTCGCGGAGAAGGCTCCGCGGATGTGGGGCGCGCAGGTGAAGAAGTAGCCGCGCATGATTCGCCGGTGGCTGCTTTCCGAGTACCTCGTGCTGCTGCTGAGCGCGGGATACTTCGTGATAATGTGGCCGTTCACCCCGGGGCTGGCTGCGCCGGAGAATCTCGCGAACATCCTCGCGGCGTTGCTGCCGCTGCTGGTCGTCGCGCTGGGGCAGATGTTTGTGCTCATTTCGCGCGGGATTGATCTGTCCGTTACTTCGACCATTGGGCTCGCGAGCGTCGTCGGAGCACTCGCCATGAATGCAGACACCGGTTGGCTGCGCGGCAGCGCACTCGCAGTGCCGGGTGGAATCGCAGCGATGCTTGCGGTGGGTGCGGCGCTCGGCGCGGCGAATGGCGTGGCCATCACGCGGCTGCAGATGCCACCGTTTATCGTCACGCTGACGACGATGATGTTCGTCAGCGGCCTCGCGATCTGGTTGACGAAATCGCGGAACATTTTCGGCCTGCCCGCCGCCTTCAATGCCATCGGTGCCCACACCCTGCTGGCGCTCGCGGTCACGCTCGGTGTAGCGGTGATCTCGCATCTCGCGCTCAGCCGCACGCTTTTTGGCCGCTGGCTCTACGCGGTCGGGCTCAACGAGCGTGCGGCGCACGTCTCCGGCGTGCCCGTCGCGCGGGTCACGCTCAGTGCCTACGTGGTCTGCGGGCTGTGCGCGGCGGTGGCGTCAGTGCTTTACACCGGTCGGCTGGAGACGGGCTCGCCAACCATGGGCGCGCGCATCCTGCTCGATGTCATCGGCGCGACAGTCATCGGCGGCACGAGTCTCTACGGGGGCAAAGGCAAGGTGCTGTGGACGGTTTTCGGTGTGCTTTTTCTCACGCTGATCGACAACACGCTGAACCTGCAGAACCTCTCGCACTTCACCATCATGATGGTCAAAGGCGCGGTCATCTTGCTCGCGGCGGTGCTCGATGCCGCGCGGCATCAACTCGCGGGGAGGCGGGCCGATGCTTGAGTTCCGCGACATTCGCAAAGGCTTTTTCGGCGTGCCGGTGTTGCGCGGCGTGAGTTTCACCGTGGGAGCTGGTCGCACTGTCGGACTGGTCGGGGAGAATGGCGCGGGCAAGTCCACTCTGATGAATATGCTCGGCGGGAATCATCGGCCCGACGGCGGCGCGCTGCTGCTCGATGGCGTCGCGTTCGAGCCGCGCGACCCGCACGAGGCAGCGGCGGCGGGCGTCGCCTTCATCCATCAGGAGCTGAATCTTTTTCCGAATCTCAGCATCGCGGAGAACCTTTTTCTCACAGCGTTTCCGCGCCACGCCGGTTCGCCGTTCATCGCCACGGGACCCATGCGCGAACGCACCCGCGCGCTGCTCGCGGAGGTTGGGCTGAGCGCGCCGCCGGAAATGCTCGTCGAACATCTGTCCGCCGGCGAACGACAGCTTGTCGAGGTCGCCAAGGCGCTCAGCCTCGACGCGCGGCTGATCATTTTCGACGAGCCGACGACTTCGCTGACCTCGCGCGAAACTGAGCGGCTCTTCGCGCTCATGACGCGGCTGCGGGCAAGGGGCCTCGCGATGATCTACATCTCGCATGTCCTCGATGACGTGCTCCGGCTCTGCGACGACCTCGCGGTCCTGCGCGACGGCGAACTCGTGGCCAGCGGCCCGCGCGAGGAATTCACCAATGAGCGCCTGGTCACGCTGATGGTCGGGCGCAGCATCCAGCAGTTCTTCCCAAGGCGCTCCAGCGCGCCCTCGGCGGAGGTGGTGCTGGAAGCCGTTGGCCTCACCGAGGCGGGCATCGTGCATGACATTAGCTTCGTGCTGCGGCGTGGCGAAGTGCTCGGTCTCGCGGGTCTCATGGGTTCGGGTCGCTCGGAGCTGGCGCGCATCCTTTTCGGACTCGATCCGTGCGCGCACGGCGAGGTGCGGGTGCATGGACGGTCGCTGGTCCCGCGTTCGCCGCGGGAGTGCATCCGCCGGCAGGTGGCCTTTCTCACCGAAGACCGCCGCGCGGAGGGCCTGTGCCTCGAAGCCTCCATCGCCGACAATCTCGTTCTCGTCGCGCTCCCGGCACAAGCCCGCGGACCGGTCGGCTGGCTCGACCTGGCGAGCGTGCGCGACCGCGCGGCCGGGATTCGCGACGCCGTGCGGCTGAACAGATCCGCGCGCGACACGCAGCCCGTGAAAAGCCTGAGCGGTGGCAACCAGCAGAAGGTCGTGCTCGCGAAATGGCTGCTCACCGAGCCGACGGTCTTCATCCTCGATGAACCGACGCGCGGCATCGATGTCGGCGCGAAGACGGAAATCTACGCACTCATCAACGACCTCGTCGCGCGCGGCGCCGGCGTGCTCGTCATCTCGTCCGAAATCGAGGAACTCACCGGCATCTGCGACCGCATCCTCGTTCTGAACCGTGGCGAACTGCGCGACGAAATCGCGCGTCCGGACTTTGACCGCGAGCGCATCCTGCGGGCGGCCCTGCATGCACCGCGAAATGCCGCGGACGTTACGGTTCGCAGCGGGGACGTGGCGCGACGGGGGATAGCCGCGCTGCTCAATCACGCGCCGCTCGTCCTCTTCGCCGCGGTGCTGGCTGTCTTCGGTCTGCTGGCCCCACAGTTTTTCACCGGGCCAAACCTCACGAATATCAACCTCCAGGCGTCTTCGACGGCCATCGTCGCCATTGGCATGACCTTCGTCCTGCTGACCGCGGGCGTGGATTTGTCAGTCGGGGCCATCATGTTTATCGGCGCGGCGGTCGCGGGAAAGCTGGTCCTCGCCGGCCAACCGTTCGCGCTCGCACTGGCCGCGCTGCTTGGCGTCGGCGCGGCGGGTGGCGCGTTGAACGCCCTGCTCATCACTCGCCTCGGCATCATGCCTTTTGTGGTCACGCTCGCCACGCTCTACATCGGCCGCGGCCTGGCTTTGTGGATTACGCAAACGCGCGCGATGAATCTGCCCGAATCGTTCCTCCAACTCGGGGCGGCGAAGCTCGCGGGCGTGCCGCTGCCGATCGTGCTCCTCGCAGTGGTCCTCGCGCTGGCGCACGCGACCCTCACACGCACGCCGTTTGGCCGGCAAATTTACGCCGTCGGTGCCGACCCGGAAGCAGCGCGCAAGGCCGGCCTCGACACCGGGCGCATTCTCCTCGGCGTCTATCTCATCTGCGGCCTGTGCGCGGCGTTGGGCGGCCTCATCTCGCTCGCGCAGATCGGGGCGGTGTCGCCGAAGTTCGGCGAGAACCGCGAGTTCACCGCGATCGCCGCCGCGGTGCTAGGTGGAACCAGCTTGTTTGGCGGACGCGGCCGTGTTTTCCCCGGCACCCTCCTCGGTGCGCTGCTCATCCAGACCGTCGAGAACGGCCTCGTGATCCTCAACGCCGACCCGTATCTCTACCCGCTCATCATCAGCGCGATCATCTTCCTGGCTGTCCTCCTCGACAGCGCGCGGAATCAAATGCTCGCGAAGCTCGGTCGGCGGAGAATCCGCCCCGAGGCGGGGTGAAAAATCGTCCAAAAGATTGCGCGGAGTCTTCTAGGCGAAAGACCACAAACTCCGCCATGAACAGCCCGATGAAACCTCCCCGCTCACGCGTCATCTCGCTTGCCGCCTTGCTCATCGGTTGCTCAGTCGCGCTCGTCGCGGCGCCGCAGATGAATGCGAGCGCGGCGAATCTCATGCGATGATTTCGCGGATGACGTGGCCGTAGTCCTTCTCGATGCGTTTGTGACCAGGCACATCGAGGCGATCAGATTCAAGGCCGAGTTGATGCAGGATCGTGGCGTGAATGTCGGTGACGTAGTGGCGATTTTCGACCGCGTGAAATCCCAGCTCGTCGGTCGCGCCGTGGACGAGGCCGCCCTTGATGCCGCCGCCCGCCATCCACACGCTGAAGCCGAACGGATGATGATCACGGCCCTCGCGCGTGTTCGCCTGGATTTCCGCGGTTTCAAGTCCCGGCGTGCGGCCAAATTCGCTCGCAAAAACCACCAGCGTCGATTCGAGCAAACCGCGCTGTTTCAAATCCTGCAACAATCCGGCAATCGGCTGATCCACTTGATTGGCGAGCCGTGAGTGATTCTTTTTCAATTCGCTGTGCGAATCCCACGCGCCTGCGCCGCCGGCACCGTGATGGATTTGGATGAAGCGCGTTCCCTTTTCGACAAAGCGCCGCGCGAGCAGGCACTGGCGTGCGAAACGCGCCTCGTCGTCCTTGAGCCGGTCGAGACCGTAGAGTGCACGCGTCGTGTCGTTTTCGGCGTCGAGACTCATCACTTCTGGGACGGCCATCTGCATGCGGAAGGCGAGTTCGTAGCTCTTGATGCGCGCCTCGGTCGCAGAGTCATCGGGGTAGCGTTCCTGCGTGGCGCGATTCAGCTCGGCGAGGAGATCGAATGAAGCGCGTTGTTCGGCGCGCGAAATCGCGCCCTGCGGTTTTGCAAAGGCGAGCGGCGAATCGCCATTGGTATCGAGCAGGACGCCCGCGTGCTGCGGCCCGAGATAGTCCGCGCCGTGGCCCATCGCGCTGCCGCAGCACGAGCCGATGGGATCGCCGAAGACAATGTATTGCGGGAGATTTTCGTTCAACGTGCCGAGGCCGTAATGCACCCACGAACCGAGCGACGGAAAATTGCCCTCCGCCATATTACGCCCGGTGAGGAATTGATATTGCGCCTGATGGTTATTGTCCGTCGTCCACATCGAACGCACCACCGCGATGTCGTCGATGCACGATCCGATGTGCGGAAACCAGTCGCTGACCTCGATGCCGGCGCGTCCGTATTTTTTGAAGCCGGTTTGCAGCGGATACAGCCCCTGCAAAATTTTGCGATCCAGCCCGCGATCGAGATTCGCGAGCGCCGGATTCTTGTTGATGCCATCGGCGTAAGGCGTCTCGGTGATTTTCATCCCCGCGTATTTGTTCAGCGCCGGTTTCGGATCGAACGACTCGAGATGGCTCACGCCGCCGACCATGAAAAGGAAGATCACGCTCTTCGCATGCGGCGGAATGTGCGGTCCCAGCGCGCGCTCGAGCTCGGCCCGCGCGGTGTTGCGGCCCAACAGCGCACTCGCGGCGAGCCCCCCGAAGCCAAAGCCGGTGCGTTGCAGAAATTCCCGCCGCGAAACGGCACGCGTGCCGAACGGAGTTTTTTGAATCGGAAGGTTCATGGTGTTTAGCGGATGGTGACGAAGTCGGTGTGGTTGAGAAGAACCTGGACGAGTTGCTCGCGGTGGCGCGTGGCCACATCGGTGGAAGGCGAAACGAGCGGCTCCTTTTCCTCGGCGAGCAGCACGTCGGTGACGGGCGCGGTGTTTTCGAGAAAGCGGAGGCTGGCCGCGCGCTCGCGATCGCACGGCGGGCGGCCGAGCACGCGGCGATAAGCACTTTCCACAAACGCATCATTTCCCGGTGCGGCGATCTGTTGTGCGATGATGCGCGATTGCTCGAAAAGCAGACGGCTGTTCGCCAGCGCGAGCGCCTGCTGCGGCACGATGCTTTCCTGGCGGCGGTAGCATTCGTTCGGGTCTGCGCCGTCGAAGACATTCATCATCGGATCGGCGAGGCCCGGCGTGTGGCGAAAGTAAATGCTGCGGCGAAACGCGCGGTCGGCCCGCTTCGGATCGAGAGGCGGGCCGCCGAGCGCGGGATCGAGTCGGCCCGAGAGGGCGAGGATGGAATCGCGCACCTGCTCCGCTTGCATCCGCTGCGAATTCATGCGCCAGAGCCAGCGATTCTCCGGATCGCGCTTTTCGTTTTCGCTGCCCGGTTGCCGCGCGGAAATCAGGCGATACGCCTGCGACGTGACGATGAGCCGGTGCAAATGCCGCAGGCTCCAGCCGTTCTCCATTAAATCGACGGCGAGCCAGTCGAGCAGCGCCTGGTTCTGCGGCTTCGCGCCGTGCATGCCGAAATCGAAAACGGTCGCGACGAGCGGCGCGCCGAAATGGCGGAGCCAAACGTGATTAACCAGCACGCGCGCGGTCGCGGGGTTGTCGCGCTGCGTCATCCATTGCGCGAGCGCGAGGCGTCGTCCGGTGCTGTGGTCGCTGTAGCGCGGCCAGAGGCTCTCGTATTTGTCTGCGGGTTTAGCGTGCTCGGCTTCCAGTTTGGCGATCGCTTCCCTGCTCTTGATCACCTTTTCCTCACCCGCCGCGATTTGCCCTTCGTCTTTTTTTTCCCGAGCCTTCTCACGTTCGTGGAGGGCTTCGGCAAGAGTGAGTTCCAGCTCGGTTTTAGCGAAAGTGCGGCGCGCTTCCGTGGCGGTGGCGGAGAGCTGTTTGGCTTCGTCGCTCGCGTCGTTTTCCGCGAGCGCATCGTCCGTGGCAATGCACGCGCGGACGGCGGCGAGTTCCGCCTCGCCTCTGGCGATCCTTGCGTTTGCGGCATCGAGCGCGGCTTGCTCGAGCGGTGTCGGTTCCGCTTTCGCGGGTAGATTTTCCTGCTCCGTCCGCGCCATTTTCAACACCGCATCAACTGCTGCGAGCCGGTCTCCGCGGACGAATTGGCGCGTGCCCGGACGATACGCCTCGCGCGGCAGCGACACATCCTTTGGCGAGAAGCCCGCGAGCCTCAGCAGCGATGGCGCAGCCGGCTCGATTTGCGTTTTCTCGTCCGGTTGCTGCGGGTTTCCGTTTTTGAAAAGACGTGTCTTTGCCGAAAGATCGGAGTCGTAGATGCGCGGGATTCCGGCCTTCAACGGATCGCTCACGCCCGGCACGAGGTCGATGCGTTTTTGGATCGGCTCGAAGACCGCGCGCAGCCGGTAATAGTCCGCCTGTGGGATCGGGTCGTATTTGTGATCGTGGCAGCGCGCGCACTTCATGGTAACGCCGAGGAATGCCTGCGCCGTGTGCTCCACCGTATCGCCGAGCCACAGATCGCGACTGCCGAGCGTGGTGTAGTTCCGCACGATGAAGCCGGTCGCCGCGAGCACCTGCGGGTCTTCCGGCGCGAGTTCATCGCCCGCGAGCATTTCCTGAATCATCCGATCATACGGTTTGTCCGCGTTCAGCGCGTTCACAATCCAGTCGCGCCAGCGCCAAAGGTGAAATTCGCCGAGCATCGTCTCCTTCGCATTGCACGAGTCCGCCACCTCATCCGAGTAGCGCCACACATCCATGAAGTGTCGGCCCCAGCGCACGCCGTGCTGCTCGTTCGCCAGCAGCCGGTCCACCACGCGTTCGTAGGCATCGGGTGCAGCGTCATTTTCAAACGCGACCGTCTCCTCCTCGCTCGGCGGCACGCCGATGAGATCGAGCGTCACGCGGCGCAGCAGCGTCGCCTGGTCAGCCGCAGCCTGCGGCGTGAGTCCGTGCTTTGCCCATTCCGCCGCGACGAAGCGGTCGATCGGATGCGTTAGCGATTCGCTCGCAGGCGGTTCCGCCTTCACCGGTTTTTGGAAAAACCAATGCTGATCCGGCCCCGCGGGAATCTCTTCATTCGGTGGCACCGTCGCGCCCTGCGCGATCCAGCGTTTCAGCAAATCGACCTCGCGCTCGCCGATCGGCTTGCCCTCCGGCGGCATCTTCTCGTCCTCCTCGTGCGACAGCACGCGCACCAGCAGATCGCTCCCGTCCGCATCTCCCGGCTTGATCACCTCGCCATCCTTCCCGCCCTTCAGCGCCAGCACACCCGCATCGAGCCGCAGCCCGCCCTTTTTCCGCAACGGCCCGTGGCACGTGTTGCACTTCGTTTCGAACAGCGGTTGGATGTCGCGCACGAAATCCACCTGATTCGTTTCCACCGCGCGGGCAGAAAACGGAAGCAGGCTGAGCAGCAGTGCGAAGGTCAAATGGCGCATCTTGTTGGATGATATGACCGCTCCACCATCCGTCTGATAGTGGTTGCGTGAAAGCCGCGCCGCTTTACCCCGCGAATCCGCGCGCCGACGCGCACTTTCGTGCTGTTTTCTTTCGTAGCTGCCCCGCAAGTAGCTATTTTCGGCCTTGGAGAAGGCCCGGGCTCCGGCACATTCGTGCGCCCTTTCATGAAGCCCGTCTTCGTTCCCATCACCGTGATGCCCGGCGAGTCCTTCGCTGTCTGCGAAGTGCGCACGCCCGGCGGCAGCACACTGCTGAACTACCACGCCGGTTGGCAGATAACGCTCATCGTGAATGGGCGCGGGCAGCGTTTCATCGGCGATCACGTGGGGACCTATCGCAGGGGCGATCTCGTGATGATCGGCCCGTTCCTGCCGCACATGTGGCGGGATGAACTCGGCCCTGCGCACCACGGCATCGTGGTGAACTTTGCGGACGATTTTCTCGGCGAGGAATTTCTCCGCCGCCCGGAAGTCGATCCGCTCCGCGACCTTTTTCAGCGCGCGCGCCGCGGCCTGCGGTTCACCGGCTCGACCGCCCGCGAAGGCGCCGCGCTCATGCGCGAAATGAACGCCGCCACCGGCCTCCAGCGCCTCATCGCGCTGCTGCGCCTGCTTGAGCTTTTCACTCGCACGCGTGAAGTCACGCCGCTCGCCAGCATGCACTACGCTTCCGGATTTGACGCCGGCGAGGAAGACCGCCTGAGCATCGTTTTCCGCCACCTCAACACCAACCTGCACCGCGACATCGCCCGCCCCGAAGTCGCGCGCCTCATTGGCCTGAGCGAAGGCGCCTTCAGCCGCTTCTTCACCGCCCGCGTCGGTCTCACTTTCCCCGCCTATCTCAACGAACTCCGCACCGGCCGGGCCTGCCGCCTGCTGATGGAAACGAACCAGAGCGTGAACGAAATCGCCACCGCCTGCGGCTACCACCACACCTCGCACTTCAACCGCGAATTCCTCGCCCGCAAAACGATGACGCCCAGTGCCTGGCGGGCGCAATTGCGCGCGACGCGGCAGGGCTGACACTCCTGTCCGCGTGGCGTGCAGAATCGTCCAAAAGATTGCGCGGAGTCTTCTAGGCGAAAGACCGCAGATTCCGCCATGAACAGCCCGATGAAACCTCCCCGCTCACTCGCCATCTCGCTTGCCGCCTTGCTCATCGGTTGCTCTGTCGCGCTCGCCGCGACGCCGCGGCTGAAGGTGAGCGAGAACAAACGATTCCTCGTCACGGAAACGGGCGCGCCGTTTTTCTACCTCGGCGACACAACGTGGGAATTGTTCCATCGCCTGAACCGGGAGGAGGCGATCCAGTTTCTCGACAATCGCGCGAAGCTGAACTTCAACGTGCTGCAGTCCGTCGCCATCGCGGAACTCGACGGGCACACCGACCCGAATGCTTACGGGCACCTGCCTTTCGTCGATCTCGATGTGACCAAGCCCGCGGTGCAGGACGGGCCGGCGAATGACTACTGGGACCATGTGGATTTCATCGTGACGGAGGCGAACAAGCGCGGCTTTTATATCGGCTTCCTGCCGACATGGGGCCGCTTCTGGCACGACAAAAATGACGGGCGCAAGCCGCTCTTCACGGTCGCGAGTGCGGAAGTCTATGGCGAGTGGCTGGGCCGCCGTTACAAGGACGCTGGCCTGATCTGGATTCTCGGCGGTGATCGCGGCGTGGATAATGACGAGCAAAAGGAAATCATCCGCGCGATGGCGCGTGGTCTGCGCAAAGGCGACGGCGGCACGCATCTGATGACCCTCCACCCGCCCGGTGGCGGCGGTTCCTCGCAATGGTTTCATGACGACGAGTGGCTCGATTTCAACATGCGGCAGAATGGCCACGTCGCCGAATTCACCGGCCGCTATGACAGCACGCGCAAGGATTACGACCGCACGCCGGTGAAGCCGGTGATCGACGGCGAACCGATTTACGAAGGCCATCCGGTTTCGTTCAAAGCAAAGGAACTCGGCCACTCGATCGCGGCAGATGTGCGACGCCCGTTGTATTGGGATCTCTTCACGGGAGCGTGCGGCCACACTTACGGGCACCATTCCGTGTGGCAAATGTGGACGCCGCAGCGCGGCCCGATCAACAACCCGCTGATGCCGTGGAGCGAGGCCATCAACGAACCCGGCGCGGCGCAGATGCAGCATGCCCGGCACCTTCTCGAATCGCGCCCTTTCCTGACCCGTGTGCCTGACGACTCCGTGATCGTGGAAACGAAAATCCCCACGGCGATGCCGGGCGCCGGCACGCGGCGCTTCGTGGCGACGCGCGATTCCGCCGGCAGTTACGCGATGGTCTATGCGCCCGTGGGCCGCGCCTTCAAAGTGCGGATGGATAAAATCACCGGCGCGAAAGTGAAGGCGTGGTGGTTCAATCCGCGCGACGGCAGCGCGGCGGCGATCGGCGAGTTTGAAAACAAAGGCGAGCGCGAGTTCACCCCGCCGAATCCGGGTGAAGCGCTCGATTGGGTGCTGGTGCTCGATGATACGGCGAAGAATTTTCCTGAACCCGGTGCGAAGCCAGTCAATCCGTGATGAGCACGCTACGTATCGGACTCATTCTCTTCGCCTCGATGAGTTCGCTAGTGGCTGCGGACGATCCACTCATTCGTAACCGGCGGATTACGGAGATGAAGGCCGACAGATTTCTCACCGATTAAATGAAAAAAACATTCAGCCGAATCGCCGTGTTACGAGCCGCGAGTTTGCTGGTTCTGTTTGGGCAAGCCGCCAAGGGCGAGGTGCCCTTCGATCCTCCGGGGTCGTATTCCAGTTCTTGGTTGGGGAACACCTACATGGATGCGAAGGGGCACAAGAATGTCACCGAAGAACTGGCCGACATGTGCGTTAGCCCCGCTGGCAAACTCTTTACCGCCGGCTATGCCGAGACGGGGGGCGGTGGTGCTGAATACCATGCGAACGATGGAGCTTTCATCGCCAGATACGACCGGTTTGAATCGGGTTTTGGCGATCCGGTCAAAGCCGTGGCCGCCGACACAAACTTTGTCTTTTGGGGAACCCCGGGCAAAGGGCTCTTGAGGTCTGGACATGGCGGCGGTGGTGCCGGTGCCTACACCACTTTTCTGCCCGGGAAAATCATCACCGGCCTGTTCGTCAGGGACGGCAAACTCTTCGTCAGCAATTTCTCCGATGGGAAGATTCATGTGTATGACATTGCCACGATGTCGGAAGACCGCAGTTGGCCGTGTCCCGACCCGACCCGGCTGACGGTGGATCAAGCGGGGAACGTGTGGGTCATCAAATGGAACAGCGCCAGTACCCAGAAACCGCAGGCCGGCTCAATGTGGTGGGGCGAGAAAATCGTCTCGTTTTCTTCGACCGGCACCCCGGGGCCTGAGATCACAGACTTTGAAAAGCCCCTGGCTCTGGTGGTGAATAACAGTGGCCAACTGCTGGTCGGCGGCTTGAATCAACACTCGCAGATTTGGATCTACGCCATCAAGGGAGCGCCCTCCAAGGTGGGGACGTTTGGTGCCCAAGACGGAATCTTTTCGGGCATTTCCGGCGCGTTTACCAATGCAGCAAAACTGCACTGGATCAAAGCCATCGCGGTCGATGCCAGTGACAATATTTTTACCGGCTGCACCTATGGAACCTTCTGGGGCAACTGCATTGAAAAATGGAACCCGACCGGCGTTCTCCAGTGGCGGCTGTTTGCCGGCACATCTCTGGACAGCGCAGGCCTCGATCCGGACGACGACACTGAGGTCTATTCCAAGTATCACCACTACTCGCTGGATTACTCCAAAACCGTTCCAGGCACCGAATGGTCGCTGAAGGGACTCACGGTGGATCGGTTCAAGTATCCGAACGACCCGCGAATTGACCAGAACTCGGACGTGGGTTCGCGGGCTTTAGGTGCCGGGGCTTGGAGGATTGGCGGCAAACTGTTCGTTGGTCGCAGCAGTCAGGAAGGCTATCGGCTCGAACTATATCGCCAGGAAACGGCCACCGATGGCGAGGTGTTGGTGCCGTCATTTCGGGTGGGTGCCGGGGGCGACAAGTTCAACCACTTCTACAACCCGCAGAGCAAGTCGTGGGATCAAAAGCCAAAGAAGGATGGGATCTACAACCAATACTGGAACATCGCGAAGAACGGCGACCTGTTCACCATTGGCGATCCGCAAACGATCATCCATTACAAATACGGAGGTCTTGATGAGAACAGCAACCCGCTGTGGGACGCGACTAACGCCACAGCGGAGGTTGTCTCCGCGTTCAAACCGGTGCGCCGGGTGATTTATGATTCCGATTCGGATACGATGTATCTGGCGGGCGATGTGAAGGACGGGAACTGGGGATCCTTCCTGCGCGTGAAGAAGTTCACCGATTGGTCCAAGGGCAACCGCAATCCCGTTTTCACCGCCGAGCTGCCTTATCGTGACAAGGAGTATGCGGGCAATAGCAACTACGGCGGCGGCGACCCGATCACCCTTTCGGTGGCGGGCGACTATATCTTCATCGGATACGGAATGGGTCACGTCCGCATATTGAACAAGGACGATGGAAAGTTGGTCGGGACGCTGCAACAGAACGTAAACGGATGGAAGGGCAGCGACGGTCAGGTGGATGCGGCTTACGGAATGACGGTGACCCTGAGAAAAAACGGGGAGTATGTCGTCCTGTTTGAGAACGCCGCCTGGGCAAACATCATGATGACGCGCTGGTGTCCCACCGGCGTTTGCATGTCCACGTCAACCACTCTCACTCCAAAGACGAACGATAAGTAAACTCTCGGATCCCTCCCCGTTGAAGCAATTGCAACTGCAACCATCCAAAACAAAAACATCATGAATTCATCATCTCCAAACATGAACCGTCGTGACTTCACGAAGACCTCGCTACTCGCGGGCGCGACCCTTGCGACGGGCGCGCTCACCACCTTCGCCGCGGACACTCTGCCGAAACGCATTCGCACCGGGCTGATTGGGTGCGGCAGTGTTTCAAATCAGTATCTGCCGCAACTCACCCAGTCGGCGTTCGTGGAAGTCGTGAGCTTGTGCGACATCCGCTACGACCGCGCGCAGAAGCAGGGCGAGCGATTCAAGGTGGCGAACACTTACCCGAACATCGACGCGATGCTCGCGGGCGTGCCGTTCGATTTCCTCGTCGATACCACGGACATGCAGGAGCACGAGAAGATCAATCGCCGTGCGCTCGAAGCCGGGAAGCATGTCTGGAGTGAGAAGCCGATCGCCAACTCGCTGGCCGCCGGGCAGGAACTCCTGCAAGAGGCGGTTAAGAAAAAACTGCGACTGTGGGGCGCGCCCATCACGGTGCAAAGTCCGCAGTTCGCATTCATGGCGAAGCAGCTTGCGGCGGGCAAGCTCGGTCGTGTCGCGGCGGCGCACGCGGACTACGGGCACGAGGGACCGAACTGGTCTTCCTTCTTTTACGAGAAGGGCGGTGGCTCGATGCCCGACCTCGCGGTTTACAATCTGACTTCAATCACCGGCTTGCTCGGCCCCGCGAAGCACGTCAGCGCGATGTTGAGCATCGTCACCCCGGAGCGCGACATCCGCGATAAAGGCAGGATAAAGGTTACCGAGGAAGACAACGCCATGGTGTTGCTCGACCACGGCCAGGGAATCATTTCGCACATACAGTCGGGCTTCAATTTCTTCAATCCGAACGGCCACGACGGCAGCAAGGAGACGCGGCACACGATCAGCATCGTCGGCTCGACCGGCTTCCTGGGCCTGGTGGGATACGACTGGGAACCGCTGGGCGTGGACTTCGCGACGAAGGATGCGCCGCAGGTGGTGCGGCAAGCCACCGACGCACAGGGCTACGTCTGGCAGCAAGGCGCGGTGCTCGCGGCGGAATGCCTTGTCACTGGCAAGGAACTGCTCGTGACCCCGGAACAGGCGTTGCATGTCCTGGAGATCATCACCGCTGCACGCGAATCGTCCGCCACGGGAAAACGCATCGCGCTCACCTCCACCTTCAAGTGGCCCATTGTGTCCTGAAATGACCGCACTGGATTTATGAAAACATCTTTTACCGGCATCACCGTTGCCACAGCTCTGTTGGTCATTACAGGCGCGCTCAAGGCCGAAGACTGGCCTCAGTTTCGCGGACCCGCTGGCCAGGGTCTCTCGACTGAAAAGAACCTGCCACTGAAATGGAGCGCGACCGAGAATGTCGCGTGGAAGACGGCCATTCCCGGTGAGTCGTGGTCATCGCCCATCGTCTGGGGCGAGCGCGTGTTTGTGACGACGGCGACCGACAATGGCGAATCGTGCCGCGTCCTCTCATTGGATCGCCGGACGGGAAAAACTCTCTGGGACAAGGAAGTCTTTCAACAGGTGCCGCGCCACAAACAGCAGCGCAACACCTTCGCCACGCCAACTCCCGCGACGGATGGCGAGCGCGTCTATGCGTGCTTCGGCGACGGCAGTTTTGCGGCGGTGAACTTCGCCGGAGAAATCGTTTGGACGAATCGCGATTACAAATTCTACGGCGAGCACGGGCTGGGATCGTCGCCGATTCTGTATCGCGGCCTGCTCATTATGGCGCGCGATGGTAGCAGCGAGGGTGACGACAAGAAACGCGGCTGGCAAATTCCTTGGGATCAGTCTCGCGTCATCGCGCTGGATACAATAACCGGCAAGGAACGCTGGCAGGGTAAGCGCGGCCTTTCTCGAATTTCGCACGGTGCGCCGACGATTTGGGAACACGACGGTAAGGCCGAGATTGTCAGCGAGGCCGGCGATGTGGTGCAGGGTTTCGACGTGGTGACCGGCGAGCGACTTTGGTCAAACGAAGTCATTGGCGAAGGCAAGGTTCCTTCCACGGTGATTGGCGATGGGCTGGTCTTCACCTGCGGCGGCTGGGGCGGCAAGGAAACCATCAAAGCCTTCAGGCTCGGCGGCCAAGGCGACCAGAAGGAAGCGCGGCTCGTGTGGGAGCAGAGGAAGGGCATGCCCAAGGTGCCTTCGATGCTTTACGTCAAGCCGCATCTCTTCGCCATCACCGACGGTGGCGTGGCGACCTGCATGAAGGCGGACTCGGGCGAAGTGGTCTGGCAGGAACGCGTGGGCGGCAATTTCTCCGCGACGCCGGTGGCGGCGGAGGGGCGGATCTATTTCCTCGGCGACAACGGTGAGACCACCGTCATCGAAGCTGGGCCGGAGTTCAAAGTGCTGGCGAAGAACCCACTCGGCGAAAAAGTGCAGGCGTCGATGGCCGCCTCGCAGGGGCAGTTGTTTGTTCGCACGGAGAAGACTTTGTTCTGCGTCGGCAACGGTTCGCGCGCAGCGGCAGCGAACACCTCTTCACCGGGGCTTGTCGGTCATTGGAAATTCGACGAAACCACCGGCGCGGCGGCCGCCGACAGTTCCGGCGGCAACCATGACGGCAAGCTGCTCGGAGCGGTTCACGCGCCGGGCAAATTCAGCGGTGCCATCGCGTGCAAGCAGGACACCTTGGTCGAAGTGCCCCACGCCGCCGCGCTGGATGACTTTAAGAACGGTCTCACAGTTTCCGCGTGGGTGAAGCGCGACGCCGACGCGACATGGAATATGATCGTCTCCCGCGAAATCAAAGACGGCCATTCCGAATACTTCGGCCTCGCCGTCGTGAAGAACAAGGCGTTGTTCTCCGTGGATGGCGACGGCGCGCACTACAAAAACATCAAGAGCGACGAAGACATGCCGCCGGGCGAGTGGATTCATCTCGCCGGCACCTATGACAACCAGGAATTCAAACTCTACGTCAACGGGCGGCTTGTGAAATCCGCGCCGTGCGCCGTGCCGTTCCAGTTCGCCGACACAAACCCGCTCATCATCGGCGGCAACACCAACACGCAGGGCAAGAAGTGGGTCGATTGCTTCCACGGCTTGATTGACGAGGTGCGCCTGTTCAATCGCTCCCTCAACGAAAAAGAAATCCTCGAACTCTCCAGCGCAAACTCCACGCAGCCGTGAAGCGAACGCTCAGGACAAATTCCATGAAACCATTCCCATCTCAGTTCAATCTCGCCCACGTTCTTGCCATCGCCGCCCTATCGCTCGGCGCGGGCCAGCTCACCGCCGCCGAAATCGCCTCGCCCTTCGAGGCTGCCGCCGCGGCCACCAGCCAATCGCCGCACGTCGATTCATCGAGCCAATTCGTGCTTATCGACACGCTCATTCGCTTTGTGCCCGCCGCACGCCTGGAGGAAAAGTTTCCGGGCGCGGACGATCCGCTGGTTCTGGAATGGAAGGGCAAGTTCAAGGACTCCGCCATCAACTTTCCCGACGATGGTTTCCGCACGGTGTTCACGCCCACGAACGACTCGCACTTCAACGGCACCCGGCAATACCGATCGCCGGAGATTCCCGACAGTTGGCTCGCGCCAGTGAACTATTACGACGGGAAGATCCATTACCGCGTCGAGGTGATGGAGAAGCCCAACACCAACATCGTCACCAGCCTGCTCTGCCGCGTCACGACCGGGGAATTCGAGGGAACGCACAACGTGTGGTTCGGGCACGGCGTGGTCGCGTTTCGCGAACCGGGCGTCCATCACTTCGAGCAAGCGGTGGTGGGCAACCGTCCGTTCATTCGCGACAGCAAGTTTCGTTTCGACCAGCCGCTCTTCGCCATGCAACTCGCCGTCACGGATCAGCGCGGAGCCATCGTCCATCGGCGCGTCGAGCAGGGGAACAACAAATTCGAGGGCAGCCCGGATCTCTCGCTCTACCTGCCGCTCAAGGTGCGCTACACCGCCATCGTGGTGGAGAAGGGCGCGGAATTCAAAAAGCCGTCGTGGTGGTGATTGGAGTGAACCGAAACCTTGCCATGAAACAATTTTCCCTGAGCTATCTACTGGTGGGAATTGTGGCCGCTCCGCTGAGTGAGGCCGCGCCACTGGATTACTCCGTCTCCTGGGTCGGCAACTCCTTCTCCGACGCGAGCAACAAGTGGGTGCAGAACTTTTTCATCCACACGAAAGTGCAACCCGACGGCACGGTGAATACATGGAGCCATTGGGATGAGGGCGGGAAGAAATTCGGCGTGTATAAAGACGGCGACGTGATCGGGAATCAGGACGTGAAGGCGAACAGTCTGGAGGTCGCGGACAAGGCAGGGCAACGCTGGAACCTCGTCGTGGATTACACGGACCCGAAGCACAACGAATGGGACTTCGTGCCGCGCGGGATCGAGTGCGATGGGAAGGCGGTGACGTTTCCCGAACTCGAACAGCCGACCGCGCTGGCGCTGGCGAATGACGGGCAACTGATGGTCGCGGATTCGCTGACCGGTTCGCGGCAGCAGATTCTTTTTTACGACATCGCCAATCCGCAAAAACCGAAGCTCACGCGCGCTTTTGGCGAGCGCGGCGGCATCGCTTCCGGCAAGGCGGGTGAAATCACGCCGACGAAGTTTTGGGGCATTCGCGGGACAGGCATGGATGCGGAGGGAAACATCTATGTCGCGATGAGCGAAATGGGCGCGGTGCTGCGCTCGTTCACGCCGGACGGAAAGCTGCGTTGGGAATTGCACGGCGCGTTTTTCTGCGATGTCGCGGTGGCCGATCCGTCCAACGACGCGGCGGACGTGTGGGGCATTCAGGAGCGATTCGCGATGGACTGGTCGCAGCCGCCGGGGCGCGACTCGAAGTGGGTGGGCTACACCCTCGATCGGCACAAATATCCGCAAGATCCGCGCGGGTTGATGTTCGTCAAACAGCAGGGCGAGCACGGCATCACCTCGCCGCAAATCGTCTATTTGGCAGGCAAGCGTTTCATGTTCACCGGCGGAATGTTTGCCAGCAATTTCATCAACATCTTCCGCTTCGACGGCGAGATCGCGGTGCCATCGGGACTCATCCTCCAGTGGGGGCACGACCTTTTTAACACCGACCTGAAATGGCCGCCGCACAAGCCGCCGCGTGTCTCGATCTGGCGCGATGCGAACGGCAATGGCGACTACGAGGCGGACGAGTTTTCACCGAACACCGAGCGCGTGAAGCCCGGCCCGTTTTGGGTGGATAAGAAGGGCAACATCTGGATGGCCTACGGATTCTTCCGCTACGACTTCCAGGGGCTGGATGCGCGAGGCAATCCCATCTACTTGGCGGACAAAGTGACCGTGCTCGATAAGCCAAAAGGCGTGAACAAAGTCGCGCGCGTCTGCTATCTCGACGATTCCGACACGCTCATCCTCGGCGAGGAAGGCAGCGATATGCGGCACATCCGCCGCGTTTTCATTTGCAAAAACTACCTCGCCGGAAATCGCGAAACCGTCTCCTTCATCCCCGGCGCGGGCAAGGAAGCCGCGTGCGTGACAGCCGCGGGTGACTACGCCTTCACCGGCGGCTGGGAGGCCCGCGCGAAAGTATGGGTCAACCGGCTGAGCGACGGCACGGAAGTCGGCACCTTCGAGCCCGGCGAAACTGCGGGAGGCGTGAAAAATACCGGCTGGATCGACCTGCTCACGGGCCTCACCGCTTTCAAGCGCAGCACCGGCGAATATCTAGTGTTCGTCGAGGAAAACTACAAAGCCAAGTCGCTCATCTACCGCTGGAAGCCATGAAAAACACTCTCCGTGCCTCGATCGTCCGATACGCCCGCTTCAAATACAGCCTTGGCCTGCTGGGTTGCCTGGGGCTGGTTGCGTCCGTGGTCCACGCCGTCGTGCCCGAACACACCGTCACGAACGGCGCGGTCCAACTTGTTGGGGTCGGGCCGGACAATCCGATACTCTACGACAATGATTTTTGGACCGACGTGCCGGACGCGGCCTATGTCTGGGCCAAGGCCAGTCTCGGCGAGGCGAAGCTGGTCGGGAACATCGTCACGCGCTGTGCCTTTGGCTGGGAGAAAAAGTATGCACACGATCTCAAAAAGCAGACGGACGAGGCGGCGCGATTGCTGCGCCTCGCGCGGGAGAGTGGATTGAAGAACATCCCGGACCCGGTCATCGGCTCGACGGTCGCCCTCCGCAAACCGGCCAGCGGCAGAATGGAAGATACGGTGTTCGAACGCACGGCAGGCAGCGCGCTCATTATTGCGGAAGCGATGAAAGCCACGCCGGACAAGCCGTTGTTGGTGTTTGTCGGCGGTTCCTGCACGACCATCGCCAGCGCGTTTCTCACCGAGCCCTCGATCACGAATCGCGTCATCGTGTTTCAGGTTGATGGCGGCGGCTACAACGGCTCGGACGGGTGGGCGTGGGACATCACGATGCGGCACTTCCGGTTCGTGAACTGGGCGCGCGGCTATTTCTGGAAGGAAGTAAGCGTGTGGCCGGTGGAGCGCTTCCAGGAGCTGCCGAAGAACCCGCTCTGCGATTTCCTGCGCGAGTATGCCGTGAGCGGCCTCGGCAAAGCCAACCAGTGGGGCGATGGCGCATGGCTGTTCCAACTGTTCGCGCCCGGCTGCCTCACTGCGGTCGAAGACTACGACAAACTCGGCCTCACGGTGCCGCGCGGGAGCAACGATGTGCAGGCAATGGAAAATGAATTCTTCCGCACGACGAAATCGCAGCAGCTTTACGAACCAGCCTCCCCCGCATTCAAGAAGCCCGTCAGATCCACCGCGTCTGGATTGTTGCTCGAACCACCCGTGGATTTATCCGCCTTCACCCGTGAAGAATTTGTGCGCGTCAGTGCCAGCGTAGGTGCAGGGAAGATCAATAAAACCTGGACCACTGCCATTCCAGCACTCCCGCCGCACGGGAGGGAGCAAGTTCACGGGCTCAACGAGCAGGAGGTTAAAAACTACATGCTCCAGGCGCGGGACCTTTTTGAAAACGGTAAGGCCGTTCCCATTTCCGATGTCGGTCTGATCAGCACTCAGGAAGATGTCATCCGCCGCCCCATGTTCAATCATGTGTCTGCCTTTTCCAATGAGGTGGCCCATGTCTATTTATTGGTGCAAAAACCGGTCGAAGCGGCCACCTGGGGCACGTTTTCAATCGTGCAGGACCGCACGACCGATCCTCCGCTGAACTACTTTGCCGAGATCAAAAATGAGAAGGTCAAACTGGAGGCGGTAAGTTGCTATAAATGCCATGCCAATGGTCCGCTGGCGATTCACCCCGCCCGCGAAGACCTCATCGATGACCCCTCATTGTTAGCCGCCTTCAACCAGCATATTGAGGATCAGCCGCTCTCCCGGATGCACTATCCTGCGCATGATCCGGTCCCCGCCTACGGCGAGCCTCTGGCGCTCGAAGCCTGCACCAAGTGCCATGCTGCCGATGCGGACCGCGCCCCGCTGTTCAAGGCCCATGCTCATTCCATCAGAGTTCTTGTGGACTACGGATATATGCCTCCCAATCGCCGTCTCAAACCTAAGGAAGTCGCCGAACTCAAAGCGTGGCTGGATACCATGAAACCGTGAAACGTGCATTGCTACAGAAACCATTCCCAACACCACGCCCGTCATTCGTGAAACTTCTGACCATTGCCACCCTTTCCTGCGCTGTTTCTGGTACCTCCCGCGGGTGCGGACTCGTCTCTTCAATTTTCCACCAGCTGAGTGGGCAATTCCTTTCCCGGAGGTCTGCGTGTCGGCACGTCCGGCTGGATTGATCTCCTCACCGGTATCACCGCCTTCAAACGGAGCGCCGGCGAATACCTCGTTTTCGTCGAGGAAAACTACAAAGCGAAGTCGCTCATCTACCGCTGGAAACCTTAATAAACGCGGCCATGGACCCACTCTCCATTTGCCCGCACGCAAGCCCGTACCCCATTATCGGGAAGCAAGATTATGAATCTCAATCCTCGGCTCTTTTCGTTTGTCGGTGGGCGTGAAGGCCCCTGGAAAATTCTCGACACACGCGCCATCGCGGGAGAGGCGCTGCCAGCCACAGAGCGGCTAAACCTCGTCGGCGACGACCTCTCTGCGCCGACGGCGGATGCCGGCTGGGTGTTGCCTGGCGTGACCAGCAACGAACGTTACGTCACGCGTCCGGAGAAGGATCAACTGCTCGCCACACAACAGGGCCTCGATCGCGCGGAAGCGGACTGCGCGGTCCTCATCCCGATTCGGAAAAGCGCGCTGTGGTGGACCATGACGCAGGATGACCGGAGACGGATTTTCGAGGAGCAATCGCATCACACCCAAATCGGCCTGGAGTATCTTCCCTCCATCGCGCGGCGGCTTCATCACTGCCGCGATTTGGCCGGACCAGAGCCGGTCGATTTTCTGACGTGGTTCGAGTTTGCAAAAAAAGACACGGCGGATTTCGACAAGCTGCTCGCCCGCCTCCGTGCGTCCGAAGAATGGAAATACGTCGAGCGCGAAGTGGAATTGCGCCTCACTCGGGACAAGCAAGGCGCGTCCCGATGATGGAACGTCCACCCCGACGCCACCGATGCGCGGCTCGTGGAAGTGACCCGCTTCGGCTGCGCCATGGACGGCAGCCGGGCGCAATGGAGACCTTTCGCAAAATGAAAACGCGACGGAACCCGGACCCTCTTCTCTGCAGGATTTCCGGGCTGGCGACACTCGTGCTCGGCGATGGTTTCGCCTTTATACCAAACTCAGTTGAAGACTGGACGATACGAATCGGTGCGTTGCGCGATTTCCTTCGGTTCTCGGACTTTGGAAGGTGTCGGTTTTCAACTGTGTTTGGTATTACCTCCGGCGGTTGGGGCGGCGGGGGAAACGATCAAGTCTTTCAAAACGGGCGGCAAAAGCGATCTCAAGGAAACCAACCTCGTGTGGGAACAGCGCAAAGGAATGCCCAAGGTGCCGTCGATGATCTGTTTGAAGCCATGCCTTCGGTGTCATTTTCCCGTGGAGCAACGCGGCGGCATCGCCACCTGTATGAAGGAGGACACGGGCGAAATCGTGTGGCAGGAACGCGTGGGCGGAAATTTTTCGGCGTCGCCGGTCACGGCGGGAGGCCGCATCTATTTTTTGTCGGACGAAGGTGTGACTACGGTCATCGCGGCAGGCCCGCAGTTCCAAGTGCTCGCGCGCAATCCGCTTGAAGAAAAAATCCAGGCGTCCATCGCTGTTTCGCAGGAACATCTGTTCATTCGGACAGCAACCCATCTTTACTGCTTCGGAAAAAAAATAGGAATCCCAACTCCCGCAGGGACGGCGTTGGGGACCGCCGAATCTAGGCGAAGCGCGACTGGGTGCTGAAATCCCCGCGGTCAGATCGTGGATGAATTGAAATCCTGCGCGGCATGATTGTCGGGTTTGGCGAGGTCTGCCCGACCGGCGAGACGATTTTGGGCCGCATAGGGGAGCAATGGCGATTAGGCACGGACTTTGCTAAAACCAGTGCATGTTTCATAATCTCCATATTGTCTCCCCACGATGGATGAAGTTATGGGTGCGCTTTCTGGCGATTTGCCTCGGATCGATTTCCTCCCTTCAGGCCGTACAAAACGTGACGCTGGCTTGGGATGCCAACTCTGAGCCCGACATTGCCGGTTATCGGCTGAAGTATGGGACATCCAGCGGAAACTACGTTCAGACGCTCGAAGTCGGAGGAGCGACTACGGCCACCGTTTCGAATCTTGTGGCCGGTAACACGTATTTTTTCGTGGTCACTACGTACAACATGGCGGCCTTGGAAAGCGCGCCGTCGAGCGAGGTGTCATTCACGGTCGCTGGCAATCAAGCTCCGACGGTCAGCCTCACCAGCCCGGGCAGCGGTAGTAGTTGGAGTGCGCCGGCCAGCCTCACCCTGAATGCAATCGCCAGCGACGGTGATGGCTCGATTGGCCGGGTCGAATTTTACAGCGGCACCACAAAACTCGGCGAAGACAGCAGCAGTCCTTACACCTTCACCTGGAGCGGAGTGGCACCCGGCAGTTACAGTCTCAGCGCCCGCGCTTTCGACAATCAAGGTGTGTCAACCGACAGTGCGCCGGTCAGTGTCACCGTCACGCCGCAGGCGGTCCCACGAGCACCCAGTATCCGGACGGTGGAATATCTGCCCTATGGCGTCTTTCAACTTACGGTGAAGGGCGATCTGGGCGCCGTCAGCAGTCTCTATGCATCGAGCGACATGGTGACTTGGACATTGTTGAGCACCTTCACGAACACGAGCGGCCCAATGGTCCTCACTGATCAGGCCATCAGCGATCTTGGCCGGAGATTTTACCGCGTATCGGATGTCAACGGCATCAGCGCCCCGGCGGGATTCACCACCGTTCAGATTGCCGGTGCCACGTTGAGTCAGTCCCCAGCGTTCTCCTACATCGGCATCACGATGATGGAGGCGGTGAGTTATGAGGGCACGGTGGGTGTGTCGCAGACCCGGACAATCAGTGATCCGCTGGCCGGATGGGCGGACCATCAATTCAACGGAGTCAATGGAGAGTTCTATATTGAGATTGTCTCCGGCCCCAACGCTGGCGTCACCGCAGACATCGTGGAAACTAATGCCTATGCCAAAACGCTAATCACAGATGATGACCTGTCGTCACTTCTGGCCGGCGGTGAAAATTACCGGATTCGGAAGCACCGGACGTTGGGGGATATTTTTGGAAGGAACAATGAGGCGGGCATGAATGGTGGGGCCACCGTTTCCGGCGCTGATGAAATCAGAGTGTTCAATCCGGTGACACAAACATTCATCACCTATTACTATAAGACAGGTGGGTTTGGCGGACTTGGATGGAGAGCAACCACCGATGCAGTCACAGATGCTTCCGGCAGCAAGCTCTATCCGGATCAAGGTGTGATCATCAAGCGCAAGACGCCCGGCGCATCCAAACTGGTTTTGAAAGGCGCGGTTAAGACTGGCCCGACGGTGGTTCCTGTTGGAACAGGCACAAACCTTGTCGCCAATGTCTATCCGGCGGGAACTCTGACATTGGGTAACTCGGGCCTGCGTTCCAGCGATGACACTACCGGGATTGCCGGAGGATCGAGTGTCTCGACGGCCGATGAAGTCCGCATCTTCGACGGGACGGCGTTCCGCACCTACTTCTACAAGACGGGCGGCTTTGGCGGAACAGGCTGGAGAGATACGACCAACGCCTTAATCGACGCGAGCATGACCGTTGTGCCGGCCAGCTCCTCGATCTTCGTGATCAGAAAAACCAACCGTCCGCCCTTTGGCTGGACCATGCCCCAGCCTTTCTAACAGCTCACATCCATAACCTTCCATGAAGACCATCTCTCTCCTTGTAACCCTCTTCAGCGCTGTCGCTGCAAACTGTCTCGCGGCGACCGTCACTGTCGATGGCACCGGCCAACGCCAACTGCGCCGGGCCACCGCCGATACGCCGGTGCTGGCCGGGAGTAAAATCTGGGTGGGCTACTTCTTCGGCCTCACCGACGCCCAAGTTATCGCCAACCAGCACGACTCAAGTTTGTTGGAGAGTAAGTTTATCTCTTTTGGACTGGGCGGTGCTGTCGGACAAGGCGTGGGCGGTGATCCGGATGGCGTGGGCGGCGCACCGGGTTACTTTACCTTTGTGACGACCGCGAGCGTGGAGGGGACCAGCCCGACCTTCGTCTTACCATCTGCACCGACGAACAATTCCATCTATATCTGGGCTTTCGACTCGACCAGTTCCCCCACTTCGGCAACGCAGCAGGCCATCTTTACCTCGACTGCCTCCAACTGGAAATGGCCGACTGCCAACGATGGTTTTTCGGATCGAGTGATCTCGCCCGATGACAGTCTCTCGCTGCTCGTCGGGAGCGTGGACAGCAATGGCGTCTATCTGCAAGCGATGCCTGAGCCGGGGTCTTGCGCCCTGCTGGTCATGGGGGCGGTTGGTCTTCTTGGGGGCAGGCCGGCGCGCAGGCGCAACTAGGCGGAGCCCGCGAACGTCTTCAAATCCGCGCGCTGGGTCTCGTAGGTCGTGGCGAAGGCGAGCACCCTTTCATCCGGCGCGAGGTTCTGCACGCGGCACCAGTCGAGATACACGTCGGGCCACCAGTTGCGATGCTCGGTCAACCCTTCGTCGCGCCACTGCCGCCAGCCCACGAGCACTTTCGACCACGCACGGTCGCCCCACTCGACGGCCTCTTTCGGGCTCTCGAACTGCGACACATACCAGTCCCGCCCCACGCGCGCGTGCAAGACTTCGTCCGCCCAGTCGTAATCCTGAAACAGCGCCGAGAGCGCATTCTGCGCGGCCTGCGCCGTCTCCCACTCGAAGCGCTTCCCCGTCTTTGGCATCAGCCCCTGCTCGATGAAATAGAGCACGCCATGCCGCTCCTTCGCCGTGAGTTGCGTGTTCAGTCCGAGCGACCAGGTGAAATTCACCATCACCTTCGTCCAGTCCACGCCGAGCGACAGAAACCCAGCCTCGCCCATCATCGCGTGCCGCGCCTCATCCCAAAGCTGGCGCGTCATGTCACGGTAATAGCCCCACGGCTTGCCCTTCGTTTCGGTCATGATCGAGGCCATCATCTCCGGCACGTCGATCTCGCGGAGCCGCTTGTAAAACATCATCAACACCTTTGGCTCCGGCGGCTGGGAAGCATCGTAGAGAAAGGCTTCCGCGTTCACGCCCATGTTGTAGGGATCGGGAAACCGTGCGTCGCGCCGCGGGACTTTGTCGTAAGTGAAAGGCGTAGCCGAGTAGCGCCTCGTGAGTTGCTTGGAAACTGGCGCACCTGTGCCATCGAGCCCACCCGCCGTCGCAAGACAATCGTCGAGCAGCGTGAACCACTCCGTTGAGAGTTGGGCGTTCGCGCTGCGCAATGCCTCGACAGCCTTTACGCCGTAGTCCGCCATCTCCCCCAGTTCGAGCAGCGCGAATTTTGCCAGCCGCAGGGACGGCTGATCCACCAGCGGGTTGGTCTCCGCACGATGTCGCTCCAGCGCAGCGATCAGTGCGGGCACCGCCTTCTCATAAACCCCCGCAACCAGTTCCTCCGTCGTCGGCGCGGCTTGGATTTCATCGAAATAGATCGCGAGGATTTCATTCGGCACCGCGTCCAGGCCGAGCGGCGGCTCCCGCATTTCCCCCACCCGCTGGCGCAGCGCGGCCACATGTTCCGCGCAATAGTGCGCGTGGAGCGAGAAGGCCATTTTCAATTCGTAGATCGGCTCGGCCGTCAGGCGTGCGAGGAAGATCTCGTGCAGGCGCCTGAACGCATAATGATACCGCTTCAACCGCCGCACACACTCCCCGACGGAGAGCCCTGGTTTCTGCGCTTCGGCAAAGGTGGCCAGCCCCGCGAGCGGCGGGAGATCAGGCGGTGGAGGAAAACTCGACGCACTCATCCCGCCAGTATGCGGCGCAGAACCCTCCACGCAAGCGCGCGTGAAATTGTCGCGCGTTACTTCGTCGCGATGCACCACAGATTCTTGTGCGTGCGAATAAAAATCTCCCCGTCGGAAACTGCGAACGACGAGTTCGTCATCTCGCCGAGCGAGTTCGTCGCCAGCAACTCGAACGTCGGACTCGCTTTGAACACGAACGCATCGCCGCCCTGCGTCATCCCGTAGCACCGGCCTTCCGCCAGGACGAGCGACGACCAGTTTGTCCCGCTCGGTCCCAGTCCCTTGAGCCGCTGCTCCCACACCACCCTGCCCGTTTTCAACTCGATACACTCAGCGACGCCGGGGTCGTCGAGGATGTAGATGTGGTCATCGCCAATGACCCCGCTGCCGATGCGCTGTTTTTCGCGCGGATGCTGCCAGAGCCGATGCGTGGCGGTGACCTCGCCGCTGCCGCCGGCGCGGACGGCGAGTGCGGAGCCGCCGAAGCCGCTCATGCCGACGGCGATGCCCACGGCGAAGATCGGTGAAGCATAGACGAGCGGGCTGAGGCCGGCGCAGGTCCAAAGCTCCCTGCCCGATGCAGGATCAAAGGCACAGACGCGGCCGGGATAGGTCATGATGAGTTCGCCGCGCTCGCCGACACGGCGAACGAGCGGGTCACTCCATGCGCCAATCCAGGCCGGCTTCTTCGGGTCCGCGGGTTTGACCTCGCCGGACGCGCCACCGGGTTCGTCGTGCTGCCAGACAGTCGTGCCGGTTTTTTTGTCGAGTGCGATGAGAAAGGTGCGCTCGCCGGGGCCGAAGTTGAGGTAGCACAAATCGCCCGCGAGGACGGGGGACGAGGCGTTGCCCCAGATGTGCCGCTGCACACCAAGGTCGCGTTTCCAAAGTTCCTTCCCGGCGAAATCGTAGCAAAAAACTCCCGCGCTCCCGAACGACACGACGATGCGCTCGCCGTCGGTCGCCGGTGATGCGGAGCAGTAGGGGTTGGTGTCGTGGGTGAGTTCCTTTTCCCCAGTGGTGCCCACGCGCCAGAGCTCCCTGCCCGTCGTCCGATCAAAGCAGAGCAGCAGGCGCTTCATGTCTTTGTTGATCGCCTGGGTGACAAAGACGCGGTCACCCCAGAGGATCGGCGTCGAATTGCCGCGCTCGGGCAGGGGCGCTTTCCATTTCACATTCTCGGTCGGAGACCAGGTGAGCGGCAGGCCGGTCTCCGTGCAGACGCCGTCGCCCGTCGGGCCGCGCCACGCGGGCCAGTTGGCGGCGGAAGCGGAAAGCGCCAGCGCGGCGAAGAGGGCGACCGGGCCGGGGAGGGACAGCATTTTCATGCGCGCCATGGTAGCAAATCGCAGCGGCACTTTGGAAAATGAAATTTGGGTTTCAGATTTTGCCGGGAGGCATTAGAACGTCCGCCCTTTCGCGCGCCTGCGGCTTCGTGGTCGCGCTGTCTTTACCTCGAAAACCAACCATCCACTCATCGTCCATGTCCGCCAAGCTCTTCATCCCCGGCCCCGTCGAGGTTTCCGCAAAAACATTCGCCGCCATGACGCAGCCGATGATTGGCCACCGCAGCGGAGATTTTAAGAAGCTCTACGCGTCGATCCATCCGCGTCTCCAAGAGCTTTTCGGCACGGTGCAGCCGGTGTTTCTCTCCACGTCGAGTGCGTGGGGCGTGATGGAGGGCTCGATCCGCAATCTCGTCGGTGCGGGCAAAGTGCTGAATTGCATGTGCGGCGCGTTTTCCGACAAGTGGCTGGACGTTTCCAGGAAGTGCGGGAAGGACGCGGTCGGCTTGCAGGTGGAATGGGGCCGGCCAATCCGCGGGGAGCAGATTCGCGGGCAGTTGAAGGCGGGCGGTTTCGACGCGGTGACGGTGATTCACAATGAGACCTCGACCGGCGTGATGAGCGACATCGCGGAAGTCGCCGCGGCGGTGCGCGAATTTCCCGACGTGTGCCTGATCGTGGACAGCGTTTCGTCCTTCAGCGTGGTGCCGCTGCCGATGGATGAACTGGGCATCGACGTGCTCCTTACCGGCTCGCAGAAAGCGCTCGCGATGCCGCCCGGACTCGCCCTTTTCTCCACGAGCAAGAAGGCGATGGAGCGCGCGGCGACGGTGCAGGGGCGCGGCTACTATTTCGACTTCTTGGAGTTCGCGAAAAATCAGGCCGAGGACATGACACCGAGCACGCCGAGCATTTCGCACATCTTCGCGCTGCGCTCGAAGCTCGACGACATTTTCACCGAAGGCGTGGCCGCCCGCCACGCGCGGCACGCGGAACTGAACGCGATGGTCGCGGACTGGGTGGTGCGCCGCGGGCTCGGGTTCTTCGCGCCAGAAGGCTATCGCTCGAAGTCGCTGACCTGCGTGGCGAACAAGCTGAACCTCGACGTGTCGGCACTGGCCGCGAACATGAAGTTGCGGCACAGCATGATCATCGACGGCGGCTACGGGAAGCTGAAGGGCAAGACCTTCCGCCTTTCCAACATGGGCGACGAAACGCGTGCGACCATCGCCGAACTGATCGCCGCGCTCGACGATTCGCTGGCTGCCTAGGTGTGGAGGCTCAACAGGTTGTTCAGTGGTTGGCGGAGCCTGGAGATAGGGGCGAGGAGATTGAGGGAGTGATGAGGACGATGCCAGTTGTAGTTGTGGAGGAAAGTGGGGAGGCGATCTGAGCGGTGGGA